>JAKPUQ010000057.1 GCA_029572815.1 Bacillota bacterium
CCGCTCAACCAGGGGACGCCTTCTCTTACAAGGCGTCCCCTCTCCAAAAACAGTCCACCGGACTGTTTTTGGATTCACCCCTTGCGAGGCGCCTGACGTAATAAGGGGCTCTGCCCCTTGACCCCCGCCAGAGGCGCTGCCTCTGGACTCTGCCAAAGGAACACAGTCCCTTTGGAATCCCATTCATAGTTGCCGCAAGGTATTACAATAAATTATGATTTATATCAGCCGCAAAAGGTTACAATTAAGAAAATTTAGCGCTGAAATTGTTACAAAAAAAATACAAATTCATATGTTTTCGCATTATAAGCCCTTAAACAGTTGACATTTCGGCGATTTGCTGTTAAAATAGATATGATGCCTATTTTGGGCATTGACTTTTCTTTAGGAGGAGGAGCTGCTTTGGGAGACAGTAAATATTGCTTTAAATGCATGGAACCATACGGACAGGAGCTTCATGTTTGCCCGTCATGCGGATACGTAGAAACTGCTTCATATGACCCCATGTACGTCCCACCCGGTACTATACTCCACAGCAAGTACCTCTGCGGTATTCTTCTGGAATATAACGGCGAAGGCGCCACATATATCGGCTGCGATATATCCACAGGGAAAAAGGTCCTTATCAGGGAATATATGCCCATCAACCTCTGTACAAGGGTAAAGGGCAAGGCTATCATCAGCGTTAACTACAACAACCTTGCAAAGTACAAGGCCTTCATGGCTGAGTATACAGAGCTGAACAAGTCGCTGGCAAGACTGCGCAACAATTCTAATATCCCGCCTGTGCTGGATATGTTCGCCGAGAACAATACCACCTATACCATTTTTGAAAATATCGAAGGCGTGAAAATGCTGGACTATCTCAAGGAAAATGCAGGAGAGCTGAGCTGGGATCAGGTCTCAAGGATATTCCCGCCCCTTTTCACGACTATAGGTATACTGCATAACGCAGGTATCATACACCGTGCAATCAGTCCCGATACGGTATATATCACCGACAAGGGCGAGCTGAAGCTCTCAGGCTTCTGTGTGTCCGCTGTGAGAACAGCAAACGCAGGCCTTGAGTATGAGCTCTTCAAGGGCTATGCCGCTCCTGAGCAGTATTCTGCAAGCAGCAGCAGCCGTCAGGGCTCGTGGACAGACGTTTACGGAGTCTGCGCACTTCTCTACCGTGCACTGACAGGCTGTATGCCCGTTGACTCTGTGAGCCGCCAGAAGCACGATGACCTCCATGAGCCTCATATGCTGGATTCACGCATACCGCGCCACGTTTCCAGAGTCATCATGGAGGGTATGAACCTCAACGGCAGAGACCGTATACAGACCATCACAGAGCTGGTAACACGACTTTTCGAGCAGCCTGCCGAGGACGAGGAAGAGGACATCGACAGCACAGTCCTCCTCAGCAGCGGAGCTCCCGCGGAAACAGCACCTGCCGCTCCCGAGGAGCCCGTATATCAGCAGAGCGCATATCAGCATGAGCAGCAGAGCTATGAGCAGCCTCAGGAGGTGCTCCACCAGCGCAGTGCAGCTCCCTACAAAAAGCCAAGACGTGATGACAGCTATAAGTACGAAAAGGTCAACACAGTTGACAGGATAAAGGTGCCCATAATCATCGGTCTCCTTCTCCTGGCTATACTCCTTGTCCTTTCCGTCATCTTTTACACTATACTTACTCCCGAAAAGGAAGAGACATTTTCCTCAAGACCGAGACGTTCCTCCGTCAGCACCAGTGTGGCGGACGATACCGAGGCAACAAAGCCTGCGGATACCGAGATGCCCAATCTGGTCGGCAAGTTCTATGACGTTGTCAAGGAAAAGTGGAAGGATTACTTCGTGCTTGACGCTGAATACGAATACAACAACGATTACGATAACGACATGATCTTCGAGCAGGCTGTTGAAGAGGGAGAAATGATCTCTCAGGGACAGGTCATCAAGGTCAAGGTCAGCAAGGGCAAGGAAGCCGCTTATATCCCCGATTATGCGGGACTTACAGTGGATCAGTACAAGAACGCTCTTGATAAGGCCGGCATCACGGACTTCAACTATCAGTTCATCGAGTCCAAGACCGGCTACGGCAAGGCAAATTCTATCGTAGAGCTCCAGGTGGACGGCAAGGTCGTTCATGCAGGCGACTACTTCAGCAATAAGGAAGGCAAGAAGCTTACCGTCTTCTATGTATCCGAAAACGCAAACACTCAGTACTACACAACAGCTGCACCTCAGGTAACAGAGGCTCCCGTTACAACAACAGAGCCCGTTACACAGGCACCTACAACAGCAGCTCCTGCACCGACAGATCCGCCTCCGACGGATCCTCCCGCAACGGATCCTCCTGCTCCTCCCGAGCAGCCCATAGAAGGCAGCGGTGAAGGCGGCGGAGAAGAATAAGCCGCTCCACTAAAAACACAAAGCCATAGTATTTCTGAAAACGAAGTACTATGGCTTTTTTATATCAATAAGCAAAAGAAAAAGGCAGCCGAAGCTGCCTTTTTCCATATGGAGAAACGGATATATCAAACCTTTGAACCGCCTGTAAGTGTTCCGCCGTAAGCTGCCAGCTGAGTCTGGTCAAACTGCTGGAAATAGGTGGAGCCGCTGAGAGTTCCGCCTGTGTAGAAGGAAGCTCCCGATACGCCTGTGCCGCCTGCCTTGAGCTGACTTACGGACTTGTCAACGATGAAGGAAACTATGACCTTGCCGTCGCTGCCAACCAGTGTAAGGCGAGTATTTGCGTTTACGTTAGCCGAAGCCGAAACGCTTGCTGTCATGAGGTTTGCGCCCATTGACATACCGCCGGAAGGACAATCCGATACCCAGACGCCGCCCTTTACGTTGATAGTGCTGCCACTGTCGCCGCAGTCATAGGGCTCATTGCCGTTTGATACCAGATAACCGCCGTTGATCTCTATATTGCCGTTGGAGTCAAAGCCGTCATGGTCGCCGTTGGCAGAGTTCACGATAGCAAAGCCGCCGTTTATCTCGATAACATAATCTCCCGAGTTGCCGCTGAAGCCGCCTCCTCCGAAGCCGCCGAAGCCCTGCCCCCAGGGCATACCTGTATTGCCTGTGCCCGAGCCGTCGCTGCCTCCTGCTGCGTTATAGCCGTCGTCGGTGGCGTTTACGATAACCGAGCCGCTGTTCTGATATATCTTCTGAGCTTCTATGCCCTCATAGCACTTCTCGACAGCTATAACGATGTCGTCATATCTGCCGCTGTCCTTGGTGCCGATAGTGAGGTCATGGTCAGCGTGAGCGCCGTCATCAGCCGATGAGAGCTTCAGCTCGCCGCCGATGAGCTGCATACTGCCGCCGCAGTGGATACAGTCATCAGAGGAGTCGATTGTGATAGTACCGCCGTTGACAGTAATATCACCCACGCTCTGCCAGGTAGTGCCTGCCTCATCGTAGAGACCTACAGCCTTTATGCCCTTAGCAGAAATATCAGTCTTGTTGGCATTGCCGTCCATTCCTGGACCGCCGGGGTTGCCGCTGGGTCTGCTGCCCCAGCCGCCTGTAGTGCCGCCTGTGGTAGCAGTTGTACCGCCGTAGGCACTGCCCTCGTAGGTCTTGATGTTAAGGTCTCCGCCGTTCATAACGAAGAACTGCTCTGCCGAGATACCGTCGGCGTATGAGTCAATATCCACAGCGCCGCCGTTAATGGTAACGATCCCCACCTGCTTAGCTGTTGAGGAAGCCTCAGTTGAGGTAGCCTTGATACCGTCGCCTGCCTTGGTATTGACGCTTACGCTGAGAGCGGAGTAGTCCACTTCTGTGCCGTCATCTGAAGTATTGCCGACAGTAACGCTGTCCTTGCCGCGGATACCGTCATCAACAGCGTTCACAACCAGAGTACCGTTGTATATCTTTATATCGTCCTTGCCGACGATAGCGTCTGCGGCGTTGCCGTTTACAGTGAGCTTGCCCTTGCCCTTGAACTTTATATCGTCCTTGGAGTAGACGGCTCCCGTATCGCCGTCGGCGTTGGTGTAGCTCTCTCCGTCCGAGATAGTGTTCTCAGTACCGTTCTTGGCGACAACGACGACCTCGTCTGCGATAGATGCTACATATATAGGGGAAGTATTAGTATTTGTAAGGCTCATGCCGCTGAGGTCGAGCTCAACGACGCCGTCGGGATAGACAGTCTTGTCTACATCAACTACGATCTGTCCGCCGGTCATCCCGCCGGTTACTGTAAAAACACCGGGCTGAGAGATAGTGCAAACGTTATTCTCCACCTTGGCTTCCGATGAAGCATTTGTGGTCATGCCCGAATCTGAGAGGGTGATGGTAAGTCCCTCGGGAGCGGGTGTAGGCTCGACCACTGTACCGCCGCCCGTGCCTGCGGGGTCAACGTTGTTGAAGGTCGTAACGAGACCGAGCTGGAACTGAGTCTGCTTGCCGTCTGTATGAGTTACAGAAGCGCCTGTTGCAAGGTTCTTGAAGGTGCATGACTTAGCGCCGTTGATAGCAGCATCGCTGTAGAGCACGAACTTGTACTTCTTGGTGTACTTGGCATCGAGGCTGCCGGAAACGAGGGCATTAGCCTTCTTCCATGTGCCGTCCTTCTCATTAGTCGCGTCATTGATACAGTTGAGGAGAACTGTGGTCTGTGTAGTACCTGCCATGAGCTTCTCGTCTGCCTGATTATCAGTAGCAGTAGCGATAACTGTACCGCCTGTGATATTGATAGCAGTTACAGCTGTAAGACCGCGGTCGCCGCCTGCAATGAGAGTACCGCCGCTGACGCTGATAGAGGTCTCAGCCTGTACAGCGTCCTTAGCCGCCTTGATATTTGTAGTACCGCCCGAGAATTCAACAGCGTCCTTGCTGGACTTGATACCGTCGCCCTCGGAATCGATATTGAGAGTACCGTCCTTGACTGTAATGGTTTCCTTAGCCTTTACACCGTCGGTGCCGTCTGTGGAGTTCAGGGTGGTGATATTGACTGTACCGCCGTTGAACTTGATGTCATTGTTGCTGAATACAGCGTCCTGAGTATTTGCGGTTATCTCAAGGACACCGTCGCCCTTGTCGCCGCCCTTGAAGGTAATATCGTCCTTAGCCTCGATAACAGCAGTTTTGAGGAAGTCCCCTGCATAAGCTGTGTCGCCGTCGGAGATACTGTTAGTAGTGCCGTCCACTATATTAATAGAGGTATTCTCTGCATTAGTGACAAGGATAGCAGGAGCGCTCTTGCCTGTGATATTAGCGCCGTTCAGGAATATCTTGACTGTTTCGGGATCAGCAGCTTCATCTGGGATATTTACCTCGATCTGACCGTCATCAAGAGTACCATCGATATAGAACTCACCTGAGTGAGTGATAGTCACCTTTGTGCCTTCAACTGTAGCGTTCTCACCCTCTACCTCGATAGCGGTGTTCTTCAGGTGGATCTTTGTAGCCTCAGCAACAGGATCCTCAGAGCCTGCTCTGGGAGTCAGCTTACCCATGCCTAAAAGGTAAAGCTGTATAGTGAGAGCGTCATCGGTAGTGATGCCCAGCTCGCCGTTTACATCTGCATTGTACCAGCCCTGCTCAGAAAAAGCGTGGGGGTCGCTGCCGCCCTTGCCGAACTTATCGGGGTTAGCCAGAGCCTGCATGATGAGGATAGCGTCAGCCAGCTCAACGATGCCGTCTCCGTTAGAGTCGCCCAGTATCTTGGACGGAGTTGTCTCTGCTGCGAAGCTCATAGCAGGCAGAGCAGAGCCCATCACGCAAGCCGCAGAAAGACCTGCGATCAGCTTTTTTAAGCCATGTTTTTTCATAAATATCAATCTCCTTTTTTAATACCGACCTGATTTTTGGTATCCGATCCTCTTAGATCATGGTCTTATTATAGTGCAATGACCTTAAAATAATCTTAAAATCGGCTTAAAATAGATTTAAATTTACCAAAACAGGTAGTATAACTTAGCTATATTATTATTTTAGCACGCCTCTGCTGTAAATATCTGTCAATTATAATTATACATTATAATATGAAAAATAACAACTCCGCAAAGTGTGAAAAATAAGTTAAAACAAAAAAAGATGTGTGAAAGGTCTTGACAAAAGATAAAACCTGCGCTATAATATAAGCGCAAATAAGATTGAGTTCAATTTAATTGTACATAATTTATTTTAAGGAGGACTGTTTATGTCAGTTTACGATTTCAAGGTAAAGGCACAGGACGGCAGCGAGGCGGCTCTCTCGGATTACGAGGGAAAGGTGCTCCTCATCGTCAACACCGCAACAGGCTGCGGATTTACACCTTAGTACGACGAGCTTCAGGACATCTATGAGGAATTCCATGACAAAGGACTTGAGATACTTGACTTCCCCTGCAACCAGTTCGGCGAGCAGGCTCCCGGCAGCGATGAGGAGATACACTCATTCTGTACAGGCAGATTCGGCATAACCTTCCCCCAGTTCGCAAAGATAGACGTAAACGGCGAGAACGCTATCCCCCTCTATAAGTGGCTTGTGGAGAACAGCACCTTTGAGGGCTTCGGAAAGGGTCCCAAGGCGCTTGCCATGAGCGGAGTCATGAAGGTCATGGATAAGGACTACAAGAACAACAGCAAGATAAAGTGGAACTTCACCAAGTTCCTCATCGGCAGAGACGGCAATATCATCGGCAGATTTGAGCCCACCAACTCCATGAAGTCAGTAAGAGAAGCCGTAGAAAAAGCACTGTAAAAGCAAAAGACTGAACATAACCGTGGTGCTTATAAAAAAGTTTATGCATAATTATGGGGGAAAAACCTTTCTGAGGAAAGGTTCTTTCCCCCATACCCCTTTTTCCAAAGACTTTTGGCTGGTTTTTCTCCGGACAGGGCGCTCTGAAAATAATAAAATGTCAAGCATTATTAAGCGCCCTGTCCGAAGAAAAACTAAAACAAGGTCCTCAGAAAATGAATAGAGGAAACACTTTTCAAAAAGGCTCTCCCCTCAGAATTACGTATAAAACTGCTATATGAGTACAGTGATTATGCTCAGCCTTTTTGTTACTCTCCCCTCACAGCTTGCAAAAAAAGTCGATTTGTTGTATAATAATTATGATGACCCTTAGGGAACCCTTCCATAGGGAAAGTATAATTTTCGACTAACAGAAAGGAGGCAGCTGCATGGAGCTTGACATGAACACCGGTAAAATACTCTCGGAGCTTGAAAAAAACGGCTTTGAAGCATATATGGTAGGCGGCTGCGTCCGCGACATGATAATGGGCAGAGAGATACATGACACCGATATCACTACCAACGCCCTCCCACAGCAGATAACCGAGGTCTTCCGCGGCTACAAGGTCATACCAACAGGCATAAAGCACGGTACCGTCACCGTTATCTGCGGTGACACTCCCTATGAGATAACCACCTACCGCATCGACGGGAAGTACTCCGACCACCGCCGTCCCGACACCGTGGAGTTCACTACGGATATAACCGATGACCTGGCCCGCCGCGATTTCACCATGAACGCCATCGCTATGGACAGAGAGGGTAATATAGTTGATCCCTTCGGCGGCATAAATGACATAGAAAACCGCATTATCCGCTGTGTAGGCGCTCCCGAGCACCGCTTTGCGGAGGACGCTCTCCGCATAATGAGAGCGGTCCGCTTCTCCTCACAGCTTGGATTTCGCATTGATATAAGAACAGCCCGCTCCATTTACGATATGCACCCCCAGCTCAGCGACATTTCCCGCGAGCGCCTGCGTGAGGAGCTTGACAAGCTTATCTGCGGCAGTAACGCCGTGGAGGTGCTTATGGAGTACAGCAATGTTATTTCCTCCATAATCCCCGAATTCAAGCCCTGTATCGGACTTGACCAGCGCTCCCCCTATCATAAGTTCACGGTATGGGAGCACATAATCCGCGCCATGGCTGCCGCCCCTCAGGAGGACCTGTTCCTGCGCAGGGCTCTTTTCTTCCACGATATAGGCAAGCCCCCCTGCATGAAGCTGGACGAGACAGGCAGAGGTCATTTCAAGCAGCATGACCGCGTGGGCGCGGAAATGACCGAGACCATAATGAAACGGCTCCGCTACGATAAACGTACCATCGCCGACACCGTAAAGCTCATAGCCAACCACAGCAAGAAGCTGAAAAACAGGATAGATGTTAAGAAAACGCTGTCTGTTATGGGCGACAAGCTCTTCTTCAGGCTCATGGAACTGAAAAAGTGCGATAACTCGGCGAAAAATCCCTTTGTAGCTGACGAGAACCACGTTTTTGACAGCTACATTGAAATGGGACGGGACATGATAGCGAACAACGAGTGCCGCAGCATAAAGGGACTTGCCCTCAAAGGCACCGACCTTATGGCTCTCGGACTTGAGGGAGAGGAGATAGGTTCCACCCTTGACGAGCTCCTTGAGCTTGTAATGGAGGAGCGCCTGCCCAATGACAAGCGCACTCTCACAGAATACATGAGACAGAGGTGCAGCAGATGAAAGGTCGCATACATTCAACGGAAAGCTTCGGAACAGTAGACGGACCGGGAGTCCGCTTCGTAGTGTTCTTTCAGGGCTGTCCACTGAGGTGTAAATACTGCCACAATCCCGATACCTGGGACTTTTCAGGCGGCAGAGAGGTAACGGCGGAGGAGCTCATGAAGGAGTACGACTCCTATAAGGAGTTCCTGAAATCAGGCGGAATAACCGCAACAGGCGGTGAGCCCCTGGCGCAGCCCGAGTTTCTGGCGGAGCTGTTTGCACTGGCAAAGAGCAAAGGAGTCCACACCTGCCTTGACACCTCCGCAGGAGTATATGACCCTGCCCATCACGAAAAGATAGACGAAGCCCTGAAGTACACCGACCTTGTCATGCTTGACATAAAGCACATAGACGATGAGGAGCACAGGAAACTGACGGGCAAGGGAAACCGCAACATACTTGCCTTTGCGGAGCATATCTGCGAGCTGGGCATACCCGTATGGATACGCCATGTGGTAGTCCCCGGGATAACCGACAAATATGAGGAGCTTTTCGCGCTGGGAGAATTTCTCTCCACTCTCAGCAATATCAAGGCGCTGGACGTGCTCCCCTATCATGATATGGCAAAGCCGAAATACGCCGAGCTGGGGCTTGAATATCCCCTGGGCGACACTCCTCCCCTTACCAAGGAGGAAGCCATAAAAGCCCGCGACATCATCATGGACGGCATAAAATCGGGACTTCGCAAGCAGAAGTGAATAAACACAGAGACCTCCGTAACCAAACGGAGGCCTTTTTCATATAATGAAGTCGGAACCTGTAAAAGCTGCTGACCCCATGAAGG
Source organism: Bacillota bacterium (assembly GCA_029572815.1). Lineage (GTDB taxonomy): Bacteria > Bacillota > Clostridia > Oscillospirales > Ruminococcaceae > Ruminococcus. The sequence goes on from JAKPUQ010000057.1 coordinate 9,269, forward strand.
GGATTCCAAAGGGACTGTGTTCCTTTGGTCGGAGCCATGAGGCAGACAGCCTCGTGCGGGGGCAGGGGGCAGAGCCCCTGATAAAACGGCGTACCGTATGCCGGAAAGCGGCGGAGGAGAGATATGTGCGGAATTGCAGGAGCTGTCAGCTTCATCGAGGATATGCGCGAGGACATGAAGATATACGAAAAGATGCAGCACGCCTTGCTGCGGAGGGGCCCCGACCAGAGGGGCATGGTGCTGAAACGGGAGGCTGCCCTTATCCACACCCGTCTGGCGGTCATCGACATAGACGGCGGCAGACAGCCCATGAGCTTCGGGCGGTACACCATAGTCTACAACGGTGAGCTCTACAACACCGATGAGCTCCGCCGTGAGCTTGCAGAGGACTTCGACTTCACCACTCATTCCGACACCGAGGTAGTTCTGAAAAGCTACATAAAATGGGGCAGCTCCAGCGTTGACAGGTTCAACGGGATTTTCGCCCTTGCCGTCTGGGACGAGGAAGAGCACTGCCTGTTCCTTGCCCGTGACAGGATAGGCGTAAAGCCCCTGTTTTACTACGATACGGGCACAAGGCTCATCTTTGCCTCGGAGCTCCCTTCCCTGCTGGAGCATCCTCTCGTCCCCCATGAGATAGACGCAGAGGGCGCGGCGGAACTTCTCCTCATGGCGCCGGGACGTACCATGGGCTGCGGAGTTATCCGCGGCGTAAAGGAGGTAAAGCCCGGCTGGTGCGGATACTACACGGCGGAGGGGCTGAACCTGCGCGAATACTGGCGGCTTCGCGCCTATGAGCTCCGCGAGAGCTTTGAGGACACCGCCGAACACGTCCGCGAGCTTGTGCTGGACTCCATACGCCGTCAGCTGGTCTCCGACGTGCCTGTGTGTACTTTCCTGTCGGGAGGGCTTGACTCCAGCCTTATCTCCTCCGTGGCGGCAGCGGAGCTGAAAAAGCAGGGCAGGCAGCTCACCACCCTATCCGTGGACTACCGCAACAACGAGCGTTACTTCCGCAGCAGCCATTTCCAGCCTGACAGCGACCCTGAGTACATCGCCTGTATGGCGGAATATCTGGTAACAGACCACCACAACATCGTCATCGACACCACCGACCTTGCCGACGCTCTCTGTGACGCCGTGGAAGCGCGGGGACTTCCGGGTATGGCAGATGTGGACTCCTCCATGCTGCTGTTCTGCCGCGAGATAAAAAAATACGGCACCGTCGCCCTTTCGGGAGAGTGTGCCGACGAGATATTCGGTGGCTATCCCTGGTACAGGGACGAGGATATACGCATGACCGACGGCTTCCCCTGGGCGCAGAGCACCGACTACCGCAGCCGCTTCCTCTGCCACAGGTACGCCCGTGAGATAAACGCCGGGAACTATGTCTACTCCGCCTACCGGAATACCGCAGACTACGCCATGAAGCTGCCTGAGGACAGCCCCCTTGAGTACCGCATGAGAGAGATGACACAGCTCAACTTCCACTGGTTCATGCAGACCCTTCTTGACCGCAAGGACAGAATGTCCATGTACAGCGGACTGGAGGTGAGAGTCCCCTTCTGCGACTACCGCATAGCCGAGTACCTCTACAACGTGCCCTGGGAGTACAAGGACTACATGGGCAGGGAAAAGGGGCTTCTCCGGGAAGCCATGAAGGAATGGCTCCCCGAGAAGGTACTGTGGCGGAAAAAGAGTCCCTACCCCAAGACTCACGATCCCGTATTTCTTGACATAGTCACGGAGAAGCTGAGGAGTGTGCTGAAGGAGGGCGGCAGGCTCACGGAGCTTGTTAATCCTGAAGAGCTTGAACGGCTCCTCGCCCATGAGGACCATGTACAGTGGTACGGTCAGCTCATGAACCTGCCCCAGACCATCGCCTATTTCCTCCAGCTGAACTACTGGCTGGAGCGGTTTGACATAAAGCTCCGATAAAAAAAGCTCCCCTCGGGGAGCTTTTCGTATTTACTTGAGGTCAGCCTTTCTGAAGAGAAGGATGCCGCTTATTGTAGATATGATCGTAATAGCAAACATAAACACTATCATTCTCGGAGCATTGTCCGGTACAACATACTCCTGAACATTTATCAGCTTATTCAGCTGAAGAGTAGGAATAATATCCCCCACCAGCTCCTGAGCCTTGGGGTACTTGTTAAGAAGTGCCAGTGCGATAGAGAAAATACCTACTATATATGTCATGGTAATGGAAAGCACAAAGCCGCCCACATTCTTCATGGTGTTACAGAAGAATACGATCAAAGAGGTTATCGCCATCTGTATAGCAAGTGTCATAAACAGAACACCTATTATACCACCTGACGGGAACTGTTCAAAGCCCAGAACTATACCGCCTGCGATCAGTGCAACTACAAAGTATGCAAGCTCATATATAAGCATTACAGACTCTGAAACGATAAAGTTTGCCAGATAGATGTTTGTTCTTGAATGGCCGATGATGATCTTGTTTCTGATCGTATTGTTTCTGAAGTCCTGTACAATGAGCATACCTGCTGCAATACCGATGAGCAGTGGCATATCGCCCTTCATGGTAAACAGTAGCGAATCCGCAGTATACTTTAGATTTGAAAGCTCCTGCATATCAGCCTCACTAAGAGCATCTGATTCAAAATTGAACAGGATCTTATTCAGAAGATAGTAAAGGAACGTGAAAAGCAGTGCAATGCCAATGATAACTATAAGAACGATATAAAATCTCTTACCTTTGAAAAGTCGTCTGTAACCCTCAGCAAGAAGATTAACCATTATGAACACCTCCTACAAGACCCATGAAGTATGATTCGAGGCTCTCATGGCGCTCGGTCATGGAATTAACGAAACAGTTCTTCTCATTGAGAGCAAGAACCAGCGGAGTTACCTGCATAGGAGTGAAAATATCCGCCTCATTTGGAGAATAGAGTCTGTACTCAGCGCCCATGCCATTGAGAACTTCGGCAAGAATAGCCGTATCGTTTACATTTACATGGATAGAAGTGCGGCAGGTCTTGTCCAGCTCCTCCGCGCTCATTTCCTTGATAACGCGTCCCCGCTCTATAAAACCGTAATGAGTGGCAAGACGCGAGAGCTCGTCGAGGATATGGCTTGAGATAAGGATAGTAACGCCCTTCTCCTGGTTGAGTTTGATGAGCATTTCTCTTACCTCCATGATACCCTGAGGATCAAGACCGTTTATAGGTTCGTCAAGGACGAGAAACTCGGGATCGCCTACGAGAGAAAAGGCAATGCCCAGTCTCTGTCGCATACCGAGAGAGAAATTCTTTGCTTTTTTGTTTCCTGTATCAGCAAGGCCGACAAGCTTAAGTACATCATCGATCTTTTCATCAGAGATACCGAGTGCCTTAGTCTGCTGGATAAGGTTATCCCTTGCTGTCATATTCGGGTGGAGAGAAGGTGTTTCAACAACTGCGCCCATTTTTCTGCGAACCTCAAGAAGCTTGCTGTCATTGCTCTTCACGCCGAAGAGTGTAAATTCACCTGATGAAGGATTATTAAGTCCTGTAATTATACGGATAAGGGTAGTTTTACCCGCACCGTTCCTTCCGACCATACCATAGATAGAGCCCTTGGGCACATTGAGAGTAAGGTCATTGAGGGCCTTGAATTTACCGTACTGCTTGCAAAGCTTCTGGGTCTGGAGAATATATTCCATAATGTTTACCCTGCTTTTTGTTTAATTTATAACGATGTTTATTATGTAAAAAGGCGGTCATGCCAGAAGTACGACCGCCTGAAGTCGTTATTATTTAAAAATCAAGAATTATTCGTTGATCTTTGTAACAACGCCTGAACCAACTGTTCTACCACCCTCACGGATAGCGAAACGGAGTCCTTCTTCGATAGCGATAGGAGTGATGAGCTCAACGTCCATAGCAACGTTATCGCCGGGCATACACATTTCCTTGTCTGCGGGAAGTGTAACAACGCCTGTAACGTCAGTTGTTCTGAAGTAGAACTGAGGTCTGTAGTTGTTGAAGAAAGGAGTATGACGTCCGCCCTCTTCCTTCTTCAGTACGTAAACCTGACCGCTGAACTTTGTGTGGGAGTGAATTGAGCCGGGCTTACAGAGAACCTGTCCACGCTCAACCTGGTCTCTTGTGATACCACGGAGAAGAGCACCTACGTTATCACCAGCCTCACAGAAGTCAAGAGTCTTTCTGAACGTTTCAAGACCTGTAACAACTGCGTTGAGCTTCTCGTCAGAAAGACCAACGATCTCAACAGGCTCGTTAACGTTGAGCTTTCCACGCTCTACTCTACCTGTAACAACAGTACCACGACCGGAAATTGTCATAGTATCCTCGATAGGCATAAGGAAAGGCTTAGCATCGTCTCTCTCAGGGCTGGGGATGTACTCATCAACAGCATCCATGAGGTCGAGGATGGGCTTGTAAGCGGGATCGCTGAGATCATCAGGAGCGTTAAGAGCTGCAAGAGCAGAGCCCTTGATGATAGGTGTATCGTCGCCAGGGAAATCGTAGCTTGAGAGAAGGTCACGGATGTCCATCTCTACGAGCTCGAGGAGCTCCTCATCGTCAACCTGGTCAGCCTTGTTCATGAATACAACGATTGCAGGAACGCCAACCTGACGAGCGAGAAGGATGTGCTCTCTTGTCTGAGCCATAGGACCATCAGAAGCAGTAACAACGAGGATAGCACCATCCATCTGAGCAGCACCTGTGATCATGTTCTTAACGTAGTCAGCGTGACCGGGGCAGTCAACGTGAGCGTAGTGACGCTTGTCTGTCTCGTACTCAACGTGAGCTGTATTGATTGTGATACCACGCTCTCTCTCCTCGGGAGCCTTATCGATCATATCGTAAGCCTCGTACTGAGCCTGACCCTTCATAGCGAGAGTCTTTGTGATAGCAGCAGTAAGAGTAGTCTTACCGTGGTCAACGTGTCCGATTGTACCAATGTTTACATGGGGTTTGGTTCTTTCAAATTTAGCCTTAGCCATTGGGAAATTCCTCCTTAGAATAGATTTCAGAAATCTGTATATATTATTATACCAGATTATTTTGGTAAATTCAAGTGTTTCAGTAAAAAAATATTAGCTGAAGCACATGATTTTGTAAATTATGCCCGTTTCACACAGTTTTCCGCATAAAACGGGCGGAAATAGCAATTAGTTCTTAGCTCTGTTAGCCATGATCTTTTCAGCGATGCTCTTCGGAACTTCCTCATAGCTGTGGGGCTCCATTGTATACTGTCCACGACCCTGAGTATTTGAACGGAGGTCGCTTGTGTAACCGAACATTTCTGAAAGCGGAACGAGAGCGTCTACCTGGATTGAACCGGATCTGGATTCCTGACCCTGGATCTGTCCGCGACGTGAGCTGAGGTCACCGATAACTGTTCCGAGATACTCATCGGGAACGATAACTGCAACCTTCATAACAGGCTCCATGAGAACTGCATTAGCCTGCTTGAGAGCTTCCTTGAACGCGATAGAACCTGCGATCTTGAATGCCATTTCAGAGGAGTCGACCTCGTGATATGATCCGTCGTAGAGCTCTACCTTAACGTCAACTACTTCGTAGCCTGCAAGGATACCGGCCTTCATAGCGCCCTGGATACCTGCGTCAACAGCAGGGATGTACTCCTTGGGGATAGAACCGCCGACAACAGCGTTAGTGAACTCATAGCCCTTACCGGACTCGTTAGGAGACACACGGATCTTAACGTGACCGTACTGACCTGAACCACCGGACTGCTTCTTGTACTTGTAGTCGATGTCTGCGCTGCCCTTGATAGTTTCCTTATATGCAACCTGAGGAGCACCAACATTAGCCTCGACCTTGAACTCACGGAGGAGACGGTCAACGATAATGTCAAGGTGGAGCTCACCCATACCTGCGATGATAGTCTGACCTGTTTCCTCGTCAGTCCATGTCTTGAAGGTAGGATCCTCTTCAGCAAGCTTTGCGAGAGCGATACCCATCTTCTCCTGACCTGCCTTTGTCTTGGGCTCGATAGCGAGCTGGATAACAGGCTCGGGGAATTCCATGGATTCGAGGATAATGGGGTGCTTTTCATCACAGAGTGTATCACCTGTAGTGGTGTTCTTGAGACCAACAGCAGCAGCGATATCGCCTGAGTAAACTGTTGTCAGGTCCTTTCTGTGGTTAGCGTGCATCTGAACGATACGGCCGAAACGCTCGCGGGTGTCCTTAGTAGCGTTGAGGACTGTATCACCCTGATTTACGACACCTGAGTATACACGGAAGAACGCAAGCTTACCAACGAAGGGATCTGTTGCGATCTTGAATGCGAGAGCTGAGAAGGGCTCGTCGTCTGAGGAAGGTCTTTCTTCCTCTGCCTCTGTATCGGGGTTTACACCCTTGATAGCAGGAACGTCAAGGGGAGAAGGCATATAGTCGATGATAGCATCGAGGAGCTTCTGAACGCCCTTGTTCTTATATGAAGTACCGCAGGTAACAGGTACCATGTGGTTAGCTATAGTAGCCTTTCTGATGCAGGTCTTGATCTCTTCCTGTGTGAGCTCGCCCTCTTCAAAGTACTTCTCCATGAGAGCCTCGTCCTGCTCAGCAACGTGCTCAACCATCTCATCGTGGTATTTCTGAGCAAGTTCCTTCATATCCTCGGGGATATCCTCAACCTTGATATCTGTACCGAGGTCGTTAGTGTAAATGTAAGCCTTCATCTCAACAAGGTCGATGATGCCTCTGAACTCGTCCTCAGCACCGATAGGAAGCTGGATCGGAACAGCATTACACTTGAGTCTGTCCTTCATCATGTCGATAACACGATAGAAGTCGGCACCCATGATGTCCATCTTATTTACATAAGCCATACGGGGTACCTTATAGTTATCAGCCTGTCTCCAAACGGTTTCAGACTGGGGCTCAACGCCGCCCTTAGCACAGAGAACTGTTACAGAGCCGTCGAGTACACGAAGTGAACGCTCAACCTCAACTGTAAAGTCAACGTGGCCGGGGGTGTCGATGATATTAAGTCTGCGGCCTGCCCAGTAGCAAGTTGTAGCAGCAGAGGTGATTGTGATACCTCTCTCCTGCTCCTGCTCCATCCAGTCCATAGCAGCGGAACCTTCGTGTGTTTCACCAATCTTGTGGTTAACACCTGTGTAGAAAAGGATACGCTCTGTGGTAGTGGTCTTACCTGCGTCAATGTGGGCCATTATGCCGATATTTCTTGTATTTTCAAGTGAACAATCTCTTGACATAATTTACTCCTTTTACAATGACGCTTACCAGCGGTAGTGAGCAAACGCCTTGTTTGCCTCTGCCATCTTGTGTGTGTCGTCGCGCTTCTTGCAGGCACCGCCTGTTCCGTTAAGAGCGTCGAGGATCTCACCAGCGAGTCTTTCCTTCATTGTCTTCTCGTTTCTCTCTCTGGAGTACTTAGTGATCCAGCGGAGTCCGAGAGTCTGACGTCTTTCGGGTCTTACCTCCATAGGTACCTGGTAAGTAGCACCGCCGAGACGGCGAGCCTTTACCTCGAGCTCAGGCATGATATTTTCCATAGCCTGCTCGAACACCTCAAGAGCGTCCTTGCCTGTCTTTTCAGCTACGATCTCAAATGCACCGTAAACTATTTTCTGCGCTACGCCCTTCTTACCGTCTAACATGATATTGTTGATCAGACGTGTAACGAGCTTTGAATTGTATACAGGATCCTGTAATACATCACGCTTTGCGATTTTACCTCTTCTTGGCATTTTCGCTTCCCTCCTTCATATAGATTGATGAATTCATAGGTACTCAAACCATATCGGTTACTGCCTTTATATCGGCATTGCTTCGCCGATAGGTGTGTCAGGAGCCAATGCAGAGGATCAATCGAACCAAATCTATATGATCTCCGCATTACCCTGCGGTAGTAGTTATCCTATTGATAATGAATGTACGGCTTTGATAGTCAGTCAGCCGCCGACTGATGTGAAGCAGCTCTTACTTCTGCTTAGGCTTCTTAGCACCGTACTTGGAACGAGCCTGGTTACGGTTAGCAACGCCCTGAGCATCGAGAGTACCTCTGATGATGTGGTAACGCACACCGGGGAGATCCTTTACACGTCCGCCTCTGATGAGAACAACGCTGTGCTCCTGAAGGTTGTGACCGATACCGGGGATGTAAGAAGTAACTTCGTAACCGTTTGTGAGCTTAACTCTTGCGATCTTTCTCATAGCTGAGTTAGGCTTCTTAGGTGTAGCAGTTCTTACAGCTGTGCAAACGCCTCTCTTCTGAGGTGAGCTGAGGTTGATCTGTACCTTCTTCTTTGCGTTGTAGCCCTTCTGGAGAGCAGGAGCTGTAGACTTGGTCTCGAGGTCCTTTCTACCCTTACGAACGAGCTGGTTAAATGTAGGCATATTTTTCCTCCTTTTCATATTAATATAGTACGCGCTTACCCGCAAAAGGGTATAAAAACTGCGTACCGATATATTATACCCAAAAAAGTGCAGCTTGTCAAGGGGAAACCCTCAAAAGCCGCACTTTTTACTGATTTTTTGTTATTTTTCCCATTATTAACGGCATTTCCGCCGTGGAGACTTAGCTATTATTTCAGCCATTCCCTCATATCGGTGATATTGCCGCCTGTAGAGGTGTAAGCGTAGAACGCAAGCACCTTGGAAGCGTCAACGGAATTGACCCTGCCGTTTTCGTCCACATCGCCCGCCTTTTTCTGAAGGTCGCTGAAGATGGAGGGCCTGTTTGTAGAGGTCTGAGCATACTCTGCCAGTATCTGGCTGGCGTCAACGGAGTTGACCTTCTTATCGAAGTTCACATCGCCCAGAATGAAGGGCTGCTCCGCCGGCACATTGCTGGTAGTGGTGGTCACAGGCTGAGGCTCTGTGGTTGTGGTTGTGGTAGTAGTAGTGGTAGTTGTTGTCGTGGTAGTAGTTGTCGTGGTAGTAGTAGTGGTAGTAGTTGTAGTTGTAGTGGTAGTTGTAGTGGTAGTTGTAGTTGTAAGCACATTTACGGTAAAGTCCGCATTTGCGTATACCCACTGCGCAACTGCCTCGTTGAAAGACTTATACATGAGGCTCACCTTCTGCTCGCCGCTCACAGAGCTGTCAAAGCCGCGGACCTCATACCTTTCGGGGTGAGCAGCTGCATCGTCCCCTGCATAAATGAGCTGTCTGCCGCTGTCGCTGACATGATATACATTTACGGTCATGCCCGAGAGAATGAACGCCTCTCCCACAGCGTAGGTAAGCTTATCAGGGAGCTTCACCACCTCTATCTCCGCAGAGTACAGAGGCGACGTTGTTGTGGTGGTAGTGGTGGCCTCCTCCGTAGTTGTGGTCGTAGTGGTAGTTGTAGTTGTGGTTGTAGTGGTGGTGGTAGTAGTCACAGTGGTAGCAGCTGCACCGACTGTCATATTGAACTCAGTGGTGACAGTCACGCCGTTTTCGGTATAGCTGAGCCACATGGTGTATGTACCGTTTCTCCAGCCCTGGAAGTTATTCCTTCGATTTATCCTGCCATCGGTCATGGGGACCACCTCTGAGGTCTCCGAGCCGTCGCTGTTGACACGGCCGATCTCCACAGTACCGCCTGCCAGATTGAAATACTCAAACAGGTTGTAGTTCACCCTGTCGGGGAGAGTCTTTATCCTGATGAATGGCTGCGCCGCCGCAGTTGTGGTGGTGGTAGAAGTTGTCTCCTCCGTGGTGGTAGTTGTGGTAGTTGTGGTTGTAGTAGTCGTTTCCTCTGTGGTGGTTGTGGTTGTAGTCGTTGTTGTAGTGGTAGTAGTTGTCGTGGTTGTGGTCGTGGTTGTAGTAGTTGTTGCAGTAGTTGTTGTGGTGGTTGTGGTGGTTGTGGTAGTAGTGGTGGTTGTTGTGGTCACAGGCTCAACTACCTCCACCTGCATCTCCGCATAAGAAACTGAGCCCGACTGAGTATAGCCGAAGGTTATGGTATACTTTCCGGGACGGCTGCTGTCGAACTCCGTCTTGTTCACATATACACCGTCGCGCCAGTAGGAGATATCATTCATGTCCAGAACATCGGGGTGAACGTCCCTGTAGGAGCCGTCGCTGAGATACTCCCTGTAAGAGCGCACAATGGTACCGCCTGTAAGATCCAGCTCCTCACCCACGGTATAAGTGGTCTTGTAAGGAGGCCTTCCCACTCTCACATCGGCAAAGACGCTTACCACATGGACCGTTGTGGTGGTCATGGTGGTAGTGGTCTGCTCTGTAGTAGTAGTGGTGGTAGTTGTTGTGCTGGTAGTAGTTGTTGTGCTGGTGGTAGTTGTGGACGTTGTGGTAGTCGATGTGGTGGTAGTAGTGGTAGTAGTGGTCGTGGTCGTGGTGGTAGTTGTAGTCACAGGTGCCAGTACCTCCACCTCAAGCACCGTATAGGACACAGAGCCCCCGTAGGTATAGCCGAAGGTGATATTGTACTTTCCGGGGCGGCTGCTGTCGAACTCCGCCTTGTTCACATACACACCGTCACGCCAGTAGGATATATCCGTCATATCGAGAGCTCCCGGGAAGACGTCCCTGTATGAGCCATCGCTCATGAACTCTCTGTAGGAGCGTACTACTGTACCGCCTGTAAGGTCCAGCTCCTCACCCACAGTATATGTGGTCTTGAATGGGCTGCGGCCTATTTCCACACTTGCAGAAACGCTCTGCACTGAGGTGGTTGTAGTTGTTGTGGTAGTGGTTGCAGGCGGGAGCACTACCACCTCTATCTCTGCATATGCAGTGGATCCCGACTGTGTATAGCCGAAGATTATCTTGTATGTACCTGCACGGGTGTTGTCGAAGGCGTCCTTATTGGTATAGACGCCGTCCCGCCAGTAGGACATCTCCGTCATGCTGAGCTCCTCAAGCTCTCTGTCCAGATAAGCACCGTTGCTGAGGAACTCCCTGTATGAACGCTTTATGGTTCCGCCTGTAAGATCCAGCTCCTCGCCGATGGTATAGGTGGTCTTGAAGGGGCTGCGTCCCACCTCCAGCATAGCCGAAACACTTGAAACATACACCTCAGTGGTTGTTGTGGAGGTAGTGGTGGTTGTAGTAGTGGTGGTTGTGGAAGTGGTTGTAGTAGTAGTTGTTGTTGTGGTGGTAGTAGTTGTTGTTGTCGTCGTGGTGGTTGTTGTAGTTGTTGTTGTCGTCGTGGTAGTAGTTGTTGTTACAGGCGTGGGCGGTGTACCGCTCAGCTTCTCGAACCTGTAATCCGACTGACTGGCGTATTTCTCTGCCGTTGAGCCGCTGTAGCCCTTGATGACGCCGTTGTATGTGCCCTTGGTGCCGTTGTCGCTGTTGCAGACGGTAAGGGTACCGCCGACGATGCTGCACTTTGGGTTCCTGATGGTCAGAGAATTCAGCGACGAGCAGCCTCTGAGAGCTTCACGTCCCAGACTGGTAACATTTTCCGACAGATCCAGGGAGCTCAGTCCGGAGCAGCGCAGGAAAGCGCCTCGGCTTATGGAAGTTACGGTCTTAGGTATGCTTATGGATCTGAGGTTGGTGCACTCCGCAAAGGCTCCGGGACCGATATTCGTGATACCGTCGCCTATGACAACGGAGCTGATGGAGCTTCTTGATTTGTACCACGGTGTATCACTTGCCATATCCCATGAAGTCATATTTCCCGTACCCGTGATAGTGAGCTTGCCTCCGCTGAGCTCATAGTAAGCGTTCACACCGCACTGTCCCGATTCGCCCACATTTGCTCCCGACCGCTCAATGAGCTGAGAGGAAACGGCTTCGGATAACATCTGCGGATAGGAAACGCAGGTAAAGATCGCCATTATCGCCGCCATTACCGCGGCTATCAGTTTATTCATGCATATTTCTCCATTCCAAGGAGCTGATCATGTACAGTCTCCTTTAATTTCCCCTATGCACTCCCCTAATACTGAATTTTATCTGCCGCTGATAAATTCCGATAATGATTTTGTATCTTCGTGTGAGGTAGAAGTATAAGCGTAATATGCCAGGATATTTGAAGCATCGACTGCGTCTGTCTTGCCGTTTTTGTCAACATCGCCAGCCTTGACCTGTACATCGTTGAACTGTCTGGGCTGAGAAGATCCGAGACGGGCATATTCCGCAAGAACGCCGCTTGCGTCAACAGCATCTATCTTGGTGTCATTGTTAATATCACCGAGAGCATAAACAGTGAGCTGGCAGGTGTTGTAGCCGCTCTCATTGGTATAGAATGTGATATCGACTGTACCCGGTGCCACGCCCTTTATCATGTTGCCGTTCTCGATAACAGCAACAGAAGGGTCTGCTGATACGATATGATCAAGGGGCCAGCCGTCGGTATAATACGTGGCATACTCACCGGCCTCTATTATTTTATCATACAAGAAGAAGCTGGTATATATAGGAGGTGCCGTAGTAGTAGTAGTAACAGGTGCAGGAGTTGTAGTGGTTGTTGTTGTTGTGGTGGTTGTGGTTGTGGTTGTAGTAGTTGTTGTTGTTGATGATGTTGTTGTAGTTGTTGTAGAAGTTGTGGTGGTTGTTGTGGGCTGTGTAACAGGCGAGTTTCCAAGAACAGCAAAGTTGATCTTGTACTTCTTGCAGAAGGTCTCAGCCTTTGAGCCCGAAGGAGCGTACACTGTGCCGCTGAAGGTACCGTTTGAGCCGTTGTCGCTGTTGCTGATGGTCATTGTTCCGCCGACGATACTGCACTGAGGATTGTTGATAGTGACTGAGTTCAGCGATGAGCACTGTCTCAGGGCGTCTCTTCCCAGAGTCGCAACACTTGCGGGCAGAACTATGGACGTAAGCGATGCACAGCCCATAAATGCACCTGCCTGGATAGCAGTTACTGTGCTTGGAATGCTGACGGACCTGAGGTTCGAGCACTGTCCGAAAGCTCCCATGGCGATGTTTGTAACGCCCTCACCTATCTCAACAGAGTTGATGGTGGTGCGCACATTGTACCAGGGCGTATCGGAGTCTCTCTCCCATGCGGTCATCTTGCCTGTGCCTGTGATAGTCAGCTTGCCTCCGCTGAGGTCGTAGTAGACGTCAGGTCCGCACTGTCCCGAATCGCCCACATTGCGGTCTGTGAAAATGCCTGTGACAAATTCGGTCCCCACAGCTCCTGCGGGGACAGCCGCAGAGGCAGTGACGCATATTGCTGCCGAAACAGCAGCTGCCAGTAGCTTTTTCATGTTTTTATTCCTCCCATTTTAATATTTCTTTCAGCAAACACTGCCTTCCGCAGCATTTACCGTATTAAAGCCCCGCACAGCACCCCACGCATATGCAGGACCTATAAACTTATCTTCTTCTGGGCACGAAGAGCATTATAAGCGGATATATCTCAAGACGTCCCAGCAGCATATCGAAGCAGAGGACCACCTTCGAGAAGGCATTGAGACCGCCCAGATTTCCCGCAGGACCGAAGCGTCCCACGCCGAAGCCTATGTTGTTCATACAGGTTATTACAGCCGAAGCCGATTCCTCAATGGTAAATCCGTTGAGGGTAACGAGAAGCACGGAAATGCACATGAGCATGATAAAGAGTATAAGGTAGTTGCTCACGCCGCGGACAACGTCCTTTTCCACGGGCTTTCCGTCCATTTTTACCGTAGTAACAGCACGGGGATTTGTGATGTATTTCAGTTCCTTGATACCGGTCTTTATGAGTATCATGATACGTGATACCTTCATACCGCCGCCTGTAGAGCCTGCGCAGGAGCCTACGAACATGAGCATGAGCAGCAGTGTCTGGGAGAATACGGGCCATTTCGCCGTATCCGTAGTTGAGAAACCTGCGGAGGTTATGGTGGAAGCCACCATGAAGAAGGTATGCCTGAGAGTATCGCCCACGCCGTCGTACAGCTTGTGTACGTTTATGGCGATTATGATAGTAGCGGCGATGATAACGCCGAAGTATGTCCTTACCTCCTCATTCTTGGTAGCCAGCGAGAACTTCCTTATTAAAAGGTAATAATAAAGGTTGAAGTTTACGCCGAAGAGTATGATGAAGGTTGCGATGACCATTTCTATATACACGCTGTCATAGTGTCCTATGCTGTCGCCCCATATTGAGAAGCCTCCCGTACCTGCGGAAGAGCAGGCATGGATAACAGCGTCATACAGGGGCATACCGCCGCAGAGCAGCAGCACCGCCTCGGAAACTGTCAGCGTGATGTAAATACCGTAGAGGATACGTGCCGAAAACCTTGATTTTGACACAAGACGTCCCACCTTGGGACCTGCGCACTCAGCCCTCATCATGTGCATGGTTCGGGAGTCGTTGCTGGACATTATAGCCAGAACGAACATGAGGACTCCCATACCGCCCAGCCAGTGGGTAAAGGCTCGCCAGAAAAGGCAGGAGCGTGACATGGCTTCCACGTCCTCAAGAATAGTGGCACCTGTGGTAGTGAAGCCCGAGACGGTCTCAAAGAGAGCGCTTGGATAGTCGGGTATCTCGCCCGAGATAACGAAGGGCAGAGCGCCTATGCAGGACATGGTCACCCATGAGGCTGCAACGCTGACGAAGCCCTCCATTGAAAATACTGAATTGTTTTTCGGCTTTTTGATAGTGAATATGATGGCGATAGCCATTGTAATGAGAAACGGTATGCCGAATGAAGCGACCACATGGTCTTCCCCGTAAATAAACCCTACTAATATGGGCAGGAGCATGAAGAGTCCCACGACCTTCAGTATCTGTCCCATAATATATGATATCATTCTGTAATTCATAATTTAAGCTGTGCACTCCTCAGTCGAAAATATTGCTAAGGTCGTGCATACCCTTGGTGGTAGTAACGACAACGACGCTGTCGTTCACCTTCAGGCAGTCATCTCCCTTGGGGATAATGAGCTCGTTGCCTCTTACTATACTTGCGATAAGGATACCGCTGCGGAGCTTCAGCTTCTTCAGAGGAACTCCCACATATTCCTTCTCGTCGCGGACAACGAATTCTATAGCCTCCAGTCTCTCATTGACCAGTCTGTAGAGAGTGGTTACGCTGTTGCCCATTGAGTTCTGTCTCGCGCGGACATACTGGAGTATCTGATTTACGGTGATAGTCTTGGGTGATATGATACTGTCAAGGTCCAGGGTGTCGGAGAACTGCATAAGTGACATTCTGTTTACCTTGGTGACAACCTTCTCCACGCCGTTGTTCTTGGCGAGGAGCGAGAGAAGGATATTCTCCTCATCGATGCCTGTAAGGGTGACCACGGCATCGGCGTCGTAGACACGCTCCTCCTCGAGGATATCGTGGTCGGTGCCGTCGGCGCAGGAGATATCCACCTTGTTGAGCCTGTCTGACAGCTCAAGGCAGCGGTCGCGGTCTATCTCGATTATCTTGACCTTCACGCCCATTTCGATGAGCTGCTGAGCCAGATGATAGGCAACTCTTCCGCCTCCGATGAGAACAGCGGACTTTACGCGCTTTTCGCGGTAAGCAGCGCTTATGCTCTTGAAGAACTTGACTATGTTGCTGTGAGAAGCCGTCATGTGTATCTTGTCCCCTGCACGGAGCACGAAGTTTCCGTTGGGGATAGTGAGCTCGTCACCGCGCTGAACGGCGCAGATGAGCACGTCCAGTCTCATACGTCTTGAGAGCTGGCTGAGAGCCACGCCGTCAAGGATACTTCCGCTGGTGATACGTATCTCGGCGAGGTCAACTCTGCCCTTGGCGAATGACTCTATATTTATAGCCTCGGGATAGCGAAGGACCTTTGCTATCCCGTTAGCGGCGTTGTAGTCGGGATTTACCATCATACTGATACCCAGCTCCTCACGCATGAATACCAGCTGCTTGTCGAATTCAGGGCTGCGCACACGGGCGATACAGTGGCGGGCACCCATTTTCTTTGCGATAAGGCAGGAGAGGATATTTACCTCGTCCGAAGCCGTAACGGCAATGAAGATATTGCATTTGTCCACATTAGCCTCGTCCAGCACCTCAGTCTGGAGACAGTTGCCGACAATGCCCATTACGTCGTAATCGTTGGAAGCCGCCTCAACGAGGGCCTCCTTTTTATCAATTATGGTCACATTGTGTTCGTCATTCAGCACATCGGCGAGGGCGGTACCCACCTTGCCGCAGCCTACAATAATAATATCCATAATTCCTCCGTAGTTTATTCAGATGGAGCTCCTGCGCCCCGGATAATCGGCACAGACGAGCTTTAATAAGGGTATGTGCGAGGCACTTGCGGGCGTTTACTGGTCACCTCCCGACTTTTCGGGGAACGGCGGCTGTAAATACCCATAATAATTATAATCCGACAGTACGCTTTTGTCAACTGCATAAATCAAAATTTAGCGGAGCTAAATTTTGATTTAAGTTTAGAGTTGAGAGTTTAGAGTTGAAAGTTGTGGAGTCGCCTGCGGCGACAATATTTAAATATTGTGAGCGAAGCGAACACATTAACTCTCAACTCTCAACTTTCAACTTAACGCATACGTGCTAAATTCTGATTTATC
>JAKPUQ010000058.1 GCA_029572815.1 Bacillota bacterium
ATCAACGTCACCGTTGATCTTGCCCTGATCCTTGAGGTGCTTTTCAGCAGTGCCCTGGAGACCGTACTTGTCGGGGTTAGCGAGAGCCTGCATGATGAGGATAGCGTCAGCCAGCTCAACCTTGCCGTCGCAGTTTGTATCGCCCCAGAGTACATTAGCAATGGGAGCTGTTGTAGTTGTACCGGAAGCAACAGGTGTAGTTGTAGTTGTTGTTGTTGTTGTAGGAGGTGTAGTAGTAGTTGTTGTTGTTGTTCCATCAGGGAGAGGCTCAACATCGGGATAGAGAAGTGACATTGTACCATAAGCCATGATAGCGTCACCAGCGTGCCAGAATCTGTGATACTGGAACTGGAAGTCCTTGATATCAACAACGCCGTCGTCGTTGTTATCTGTACCCTGACCCTTGTAGTACTTCTCAGCATCCTGATACATCTTATCATCAGCGTACTTGCCGCGGATAGATGAGAATGTAGCGCCGGGCTCGAGCTTAGAACCATCAGGCATTGTGCCCTTGTAGTAAGAAGGAATGTAAACCTTCTCCTCGAATACTCTCTTAAGGCTGGGATTGCAATCAGTAAATGTGATACCGATATCGTCACGGCCCTGGTTGTACTGAGCAGAGAGGAGTCTGTTAGCAAGGTAGAGACCCTTTTCAGCAACAGATGTGCCCTCTTCCTTGGCGAACTTAGGATCTACGCCCTTAGCTGCTGCATAGTAGATAAGTGTATTACAGAGTGAGGATACGCATCCAACGTCTCCCTGGCCGTAACCACCGATTGTGCAGTGGAGCTTCTGGTTGCCGTCTTCGTTATATGTGCCTTCCCAAGTATCGGGAGTGCATGTGTAGTCTGTATCGCTCTTGCCCCAGTCAAGGGTTGAAGGAATACAGTAAGTGAACTCGTTGCCGTCCTTATCAACATAGTCGAAGTGAGTATTCTCCTCGAACCAGTTGATCCATCTCTCCAGAAGCTTATCGAGAGCTTCGTCGAGCTTCAAGCCGCCGTATGTCTGATTTGTAACATCGCCGTCCTTGGATACGATGTAGTACAGCTCAGCAAGACGCTGTGTTGACCATACCTGGTTACCGATCCAGTGGTTGGAACCGGGATCTGCGTATACAGGGTGGGGAACGTAAGCCATCTTATAGAATGTAGCGTGGCCGGAAGGATAAGTCTCATAACGACCTCTCCAGCTGTTTGTACAACCACCAGCGAAGGGACCTTCTCTGGACTGGAGCCACTGGTACATTTCGATCTGTCTCTTGAGAGACTCCTTATAGTCTTCATCATGACCCTCAGCCTTCATACCGCCGTTGATAGCGCTGTCAGCGAGGAGAGCGTATGCAGCAAGAGGATTCTGATAGAACTGATGTGAGTGTGAGCAGCCGATCTGCCATGCCCATGTGTACTTACCGTAAGAAGCTGTGAGAGCTCCGCCCCAAGCAGTGTACCAGGACATGAGATAGTGCTTGCCTTCCATGCCTGCAGCGGGATCGCCGATCTTTGTATCCTCAGCGATCTTCTTGTAGTACTTATCGAACATATCGTTACGGCACTGGTCACCCATCTTACCTGCGAGAGCAGATACAGATGAATCGCCAGCCTTATATCTGTTTGCGAAGTAAGCAGCCTGGATTGTACGATCCTCAGCGTCAGGAGCGTTTGTGAACGCATACTGTGAAGGAACCTTGTCCTTACCGTTGAAGATAGCCTTGATACCGTTACCGTTATCCTTATCAGAGCTTTCCATACCCCACTTGAGTTCCTCAAGACAAGGAGCAGGAACTGTCTCGAAACAAGACTCCTGTTCGCCTCTCTGGAAGGTATTGATGAATGTGAACTTGCCCTCACCGGGTGTGTCCTTGCTGAACTCATACCAGTCATCAACGTCAGCCAGCCAGTTCATGAGGTAGTAACCGTTGTCACTGCCGTATGCAGACTTGAATGCGCTGAATATGGGGTTCTCAGCCTTAACGCCGGGCTGATCTGCAGGATAATCCTCAGGCTTATCGCACTCTTCAGCTGTATCAGCCTCGAGCTTTGAAAGCTTCCAGATCGAGCTGTAGTCGATATCGTCTCTGCCTGCTGCCTCGGACCAGCCGGGGATCATAGCTTCCATAGTCTTCCAAGCCTTAGCCAGGTCGCCTGTAGAACCGTTGATCTTGCCTTCCTTAGCGAGAACATCGTGCATAGAAGCCATCCATACGATGTATGACATAGCCTCAGAAGTTGTCTCGTGACCGTAGTCAGGAGCCTCAACGATGAATGTCTCTACTGAATGGTAAGGAATACCGAAGCTGCTGCCGCCGTTGTTCTGGCTGCTGAGGTAACCGTTCTTCTGACCGTTTGTAACAACGTCATCATACAGTGATGAGAACATCTCAGCGTAAGAACCGTTTGACTTTGCTGCCTCAGCTGTAGCTGCTGAAGCCATAGCGGGCATTACTGCTGTTGCGGACATTGCAGCTGCAAGAACGCCAGCTGCGAGAGCCTTATTCTTTTTGCTTATCATTTGTTTTTACCCCTCTCATAATAATATAGTGGTTAAAAAATGGATGATTTGTCTCCGATATGGAGACGCATACGAAAATACTTCGTACACTGTGTGCATTTTCACGCAGACTGCACACAATTCTCAAACTATTTTCAAGATAATTATATTCCACATTTCAGTTTGTGTCAACAGTTTAGATTGTTTTCACATTTGTGCCAAGTCATTTTTGGTGCAATGCACACATTGCCAAAACCATTTTTGTACATTTTGTCTATCCGAAAAATCCGCTTAAAATCCGAATTGTTAACAAATTATTAACCAGTTTCGATTTTAAACTGTTCCTTTAAACATTCATCACACCCACAATATTCTCTCACAAAACACTCACACTTTGGCTATAATATTTAGCTTAGGGCAGTTTTACATTTTGCAGGTATTATTTCGGCACTATTTCTTGAATTAACATTCTATTCATATTTTGTTCATCTTGTGTTAATGTTATTCTGCGATAATAAAGCAGTATGCTATGATGGCATAAAAGCACCATGCTTTTACTTTTTTAATTCAGATTTTTCGATTGGAAAGGAGCACCTCATGATTACTATTGAAAATCTTACGAAGTATTACGGCAGTAACCGTGCCGTGAATCATATAAGCTTTACAATAAATGATAATGAGATACTCGGCTTTCTCGGACCCAACGGTGCGGGAAAATCGACTACAATGAACATGATCGCAGGATACCTGCCCATGTCCGACGGCAAGGTGACCATAAACGGCGCCGACGTCACCAAGGAGCCTTTGAAGGCAAAGCGAAACCTGGGCTATCTCCCCGAGATACCTCCCGTATATCCCGATATGAAGGTACACGAATACCTGTCATTCTGTGCAGGTCTCAAGAAGGTACCCGTGGGCAAGCGCAAGTCTGAGATAGACCGCGTTATGGGGCTTCTCAAGATTAAGGACGTAAAGGGCAAGCTGATACGCAACCTTTCAAAGGGCTATAAGCAGCGTGTGGGCTTCGCACAGGCACTCCTGGGGGACCCCAAGTTTCTCATACTGGACGAGCCTACCGTAGGTCTCGACCCCAATCAGGTAGCAGAGGTACGTGAGCTCATCAAGAGCCTGAAGAAGGACCACTCGGTAATATTCAGCTCACATATCCTCAGCGAGGTGAGTGCGGTCTGCGACCGCGTCGTCATAATCAACAAGGGCGATATCAGAGCTATCGACACCATCGAAAATCTGGAGAAGTCCTTCACCGTTTCCCTCGTCCTTCATATTAAAATAAAGGGCAGCAAGGGTAAGGCAGCCTCCATTATCGAAATGACCAAGGGCGTCAGGGAGATAACCGCCGTTGACGACGAGGGCGATGGAGTTTACTCCTTCACCGTGCAGCTGGAGGGCGACTCCGACAGCGTAAGAGACTCGGTAATGGCTGAATGCCTCAAAAACGGCATCAGCATCATCGAGATATACACCGACAGACCCAACCTCGAAAGCGTGTTCATCGAGCTCATCAACCGTCCCGCCAAGAAGGACGGGCTCCGCGAGCTCCTTGACGAGATGCCGGATGAGTCCGGCGACAGTGACGAGACCGAGGACGAGGACGAAACAGAAGAAAAGGAGGATGAGTAATATGTTTCCTATTTATAAAAAGGAGCTGCAATCCTTCTTCTACACTCCTTTCGCTTACGCAATGGCAATGCTGTTCATGCTGCTGTTCTCGCTGAGCTTCTCAACGGGTATCGCAAAGCTTGACAATTCGCACACCTGGGCATTCTCATTCACCGAGATGTTCTATTCCGTTATACTCTACTTCATATTCCTGCTGCCCATACTCACCATGAGGACCTTCGCCGATGAGCGGAAGAACGGCACCGAGGTGCTGCTGATGACCTCACCTGTCAGCACAGGCAGGATAGTCATTGCAAAGTTCCTGGCAAATATCACTGTATACCTCTTCATGCTGGCAGGCACAGTTATCTTCCCCATAATCACCGCCATAAAGGGCGAGGTGGTCATGAGCCAGCTCATATGCGCCTATATCGGCATATTCTTCTGGGGCGCAATGTACATCGCACTGGGTATGCTCATCTCGGCATTTACCGAAAACTCCATCATCGCCGCCATCATCGGCGAAGTTGTGATGTTCGCACTGCTCTTCGTTGACGATTTCGCCAACACACCTTTCATTTCCCAGTACCCTGCGATAAAAAAATTCCTTTACGCATTTGCCGCTCAGCCAAGATTTTCATACTTCTCAGAGGGCTTCATCCGCCTCTCGGATCTGACATTCTTCCTCTCGGCAATAATCGTGCTTCTCATATGGACTTACATAGTCATTGAGAAAAGACGCTGGAACAGGGGGTAAACTGAAATGGAAAAGCAGAAGAAGAAAAAACTTGACCTTTCCGGCGCATTCGCCTTTATCCTGGCAATACTTGTGCTGGTAATATTCATACCGATAAATCTTATCGTCAGCTACTATGACAAGGGCTTCGACATGACGCCCTCAAAGAAGTACACCCTGGACGACAAGACGGTAAAGCTCATAAACGACAACGCTGACAAGGAGATAGAGCTTTACTTCCTGTACGAGCTGGAGGATCTCCGCACCTCTAAACGTAACGACCTTCTCCCCCTCTATCATACCCTCAATCAGCTGAAGGAATTCGACAATATAAAATTCACCAGCTTCGACCCCAATGAGAACGCCACTCTGACCAAATCATTGGATCCCGAGGGAGTTATCGCTCCCGAAATGGGCGACATCATTATAAGATGCAACGGCATCACCAAGAAGGTCAGCCAGTACAAGGTATTCCAGCAGGACGCACAGGGCATCAACGAGTACGCAGGCGAGCAGCTCATCGACTCTGCAATCGCCACCTGTGTCAGCGGTTCACTTCCAACAGTATATTTCCTGACAGGTCATGGTGAAAAGACCATAGAGAATGACTTCTCTTTCTTCGTCTCCAAGATCAAGGCAAATGATTACGCCGTAGAGGAGCTCGACCTCGACAAAGAGGGCGCTGTACCCTCCAACGCAAAGATAATCTACCTTGCAGGTCCCCAGCAGGACATCACCGCCAAGGAGAAAGACCTTCTTCTTGAGTATGCCGACAACGGCGGCTCACTCTCCTTCCTTCTTGACCCCTGCGACACCGAGGGACGCTTCTATAATATAGAAGCCGTAATGGAATACTTCGGACTTATCCTTGATTACAACATCGTTACCGAATCAAGCTTTGAGAATATGCTCGATAACAATGAGGGGAAACAGGTAGAGGAATACTTCCGCGTTGACTATCCCGCAGGCGCAAAGTACAATGACGAGTTCACACAGGACCTCACCTCCGATATTCTTGAGCAGGTATCCGCAGGCAAGTTCGTGGCAGGTATCTACTCCCCCAGAAGCATCACGGAGATCCCTGTTGACAGCTTCCCGGGCGCAGGTTACACAGAGCTCTCATCAGTTGTAAAGAACATCAGCTCAGACAGCGGCTACACCACAGTCAGCAAGGCAATGGGCGGCGACGAGATCACAGCCGACCAGGCAGACAATATGCTCACAGGTCTGGATCTTGACTTCGGCTACTATTCATTCAACAAGCAGACAAATGCAAAGATGTTCTGTCTGGGAACCAGCGCTGTCGTTGACGACGCTTACGCCAATATCAGCACCACAGGTACACAGATGCTGGTACTGTTCAGCAACACCTGGCTCTATGACGGCGATGTTCAGTTCGACGTGGGAAACAAGTTCAACTCCTACGATAAGATCACCTTCAAGAACGCTGAGGAAGCCAAGCACACCATGATAATCGTATACGTGATACCTCTGGTAATAGCTGCCATCGGTATAGCTGTATGGCTGAAAAGGAGACACTCCTGATGAAAAAAGCAATTATCGCCCTTGTTGTTCTGATCGTTGCGGCAGTCGCCTCTGTGGGCACGCTGATCGCAGTAAAGAACAGCAAGGAAAAGGAAAAACAGCAGGCAAGCAAGGTGCTTGCGGAAAACGATATATTCAGCTTCGATCCCTACTCTCCCACAAAGATAGTATTCTCAAAGGGAGACGAGACCTACACCGCCGAAAAGAAGGACGAAGTATGGTCGCTGGATAACGGCGAATTCGAGCTGGATCAGAATTACTGCCAGCTCATATGCACCTATCTTTCAGACCTGACCGCCGAGACCAACTACGGCGAGATAACCGACGAAAAGCTTGATATGTACGGCCTCAGAGACACCGACACCATAGAGGTCACAGAGCCCTCGGGCACTCACACTATCCACATCGGAAACGAGAGCCCCATGCAGGACTACTACTATGTAACAGCAGACGGCAGAGACAAGGTCTTCGCCATTGAATACATGAAGGGCAGCGTCCTCAAGCTGGACAGGCTCCTGCTGAAAAACAAGATGCTCCTCCCCTATGATCTCTACAGCATAAAGGAGGTAATCATCAGCAAGGAGGGCAAGACCACCCTCGATGTCAGCTACGATGAGGATACTCAGCTGTGGTCGCTCCCCGAGGAGTACTCACTGCTCCAGCTCGATCCCACATCCGTCACCGCAAAGCTCAACGGACTTGTCCGCCTTGAGTCACAGGAAATGCTGGACGAAAAGCTGGATGACCTTGAGAAATACGGTCTCGACAAGCCCTATGCGGAAATGACCGTAAAGGGTCTTGACGGCACCCAGCGCAACCTCAAATTCTGCTTCAACGATGATTATCCGGACTACTGCATAGTCCTTGTTGACGGCGAGCAGGTCGAGCTCTACTACAAGGCAGACCTTGACATCATAGACTATACCGCATATAACTTCATCGTACAGAACTACATCGCAGCCCGTTCCTACAACACAAAGGAGTTCACCCTGAACTACAACGGAAACAGCGATGAGTTCAAGGTAGATATCGATAATAACGAGTGTACGGTAAACGGCAAGAAGATCTCAATCGAATCCACCGAGAACTACCTTGCATTCGATAATTTCTTCAACTCCGTATCAGTACTCAAGCTCACTGGCACAGATGTTGAGGCAAAGCCCGAGCTGAAGGATCCAGAGCTCACAGCTGAGTTCACCTTCACAGAGGGAGATCCCGTAAAGATCGACCTTGTAAAGGGCGAGGGCACAAGCTACTATGTGTTCCGCGACGGCGAGTACACAGGCGGCTTCATCGACGAGACAACGCTCAAGGGAAGAAATTCCCTCAGCGAATTCTACCTGAAGTTCAAGAACATAGCAGGATTTTAATGCAAGCAGCACCGCAGCACGTACGGCGCTGATATAGAAGTTTTCAGCCATAGTATTTCTGATGGACAGTCAGAAGTGCTATGGCTTTTCTATTGACAGCGCTGAGAGCCCGAACTATAATCTTTGATTTGAGTTTAGAGTTGAGAGTTTAGAGTTGAAAGTTGTGGAGTCGCCTGCGGCGACAATATTTAAATATTGTGAGCGAAGCGAACACATTAACTCTCAACTCTCAACTTTCAACTTAACGCATACGTGCTAAATTCTGATTTATC
>JAKPUQ010000069.1 GCA_029572815.1 Bacillota bacterium
GAGTTGAGAGTTTAGAGTTGAAAGTTGTGGAGTCGCCTGCGGCGACAATATTTAAATACTGTGAGCGAAGCGAACACATTAACTCTCAACTCTCAACTTTCAACTATCAACTTAGCGCATACGCGCTAAATTATGATTTATCTTAGCAACAAAACAAAACGCAACGCCCCGAAGCACTATGAATGCTTCGGGGCGTTTCTTATTGATAATTACTTCTCGGGGAGAGAATCTATCTTGTGCAGCAGGAAGTTCTGGATCGCCAGAGCGTCATTTGAGGTCGTACCGTCAAATCCGCCTGAGCAGTCTGCGTTCTCTCTGCCCTGAGCGGTAAGGTGACCCTTATCGCTGCCGCTGAGACCGTACTTGTCGGGGTTAGCCAGAGCCTGCATGATGAGGATAGCGTCTGCCAGCTCGACTGTCTTATCGCAGTTTGAGTCGCCTGCCAGATAGTTCTTGCTTGTGGTCTTGGGCGCTGTTGTGGTGGTAGTGGTAACACCGGGCTTCGTTGTGGTGGTTGTAGTCTTTGCGGGCTTGGTAGTGGTAGTCGTTGTGACCACAGGCTTTGTTGTGGTAGTTGTGGTCTTGGGAGTTGAAGGCTCGCTGCCTGCAAGCTTTCCGTAAACGATACCGCAGCCAACTGTAGACATATATACCTTACCGAACTCGTCCATATCACCTACGATGTAATTTCCGTTGCCTGTACCGCCGTAGAGGTGGTCTGTATTTATGCAGACCCAGGTCTTGCAGCCGTCTGTCGAGCGGTAGATACCCTCGGGATCGGAGTCTTCAGGCTTGCCGTAGAAGTAGATGGTATTGGGACCGCCTGCCTTTTCGGGAGCGCCGTAGCCTGCAGTCTTGCAGTAGCTTACGCCGTCGATCTTTGTGATAGTTGCCTTGCCGTCCTTGACAACAGCATCATACATTCCGTACCAGCCGCCGCCCAGGATAAGGCGACCCTTGCCCAGGTATGCGATACGTCCTGCGCTGTCGCACTGATCGTACATACAAACGTCGGTAGAGGTAAAGGTCTTGCCGCCGTCGGTGCTGACGCAGAACTTATACTGTGCGTCGGTAGCATCGGGCTCGTCCTTGGAGTAATGCCATGAGGAGTTGAAATATGTGGCATAGGCGTAAACGGTATTGGGATCATCGGGCTCTATGAGGAGCATAGTGGGCTTTGATCCGTACTGTGAGGGGATACCGATACACTTGTTCCATGTTTCGCCCCAGTTGTCGCTGTAGGAAACTGCGCCGTCGTCCTTGCCTGTATTGAAAATGCGGTACTTGCCTGCGCCTATCTCAGCGATAGCCAGCTTTCCGCCCTTGGCAGCGGGATTAAAGGAGTTCCAGGTCTTGCCGCGGTCGGTGGTGTAGTAGCCGCCGCCGTTGTCGCCCTCGGCGATTCTTGCCCATACGTCAGTATTCTGAGGGCATACGGCGATAGCTGAGGTAGAGCCCATGTTGGGCTTATACTGAAGACCTATCTTGTCCTCGGACTCATGAACGAAGCCGTCATAGTCGCCGATAGCGGACAGGTCCAGACCGTCCTTGGTACTGGTGAAGTCGAGGGAAACTACCTCCTCGATACCGTCCGGGTGGAAGGTGTAAACAGGAAGCTCGCCCCATATATCGGTGCAGACGAATGAACCGTTGCCCGAGGTGAGGAATGCTCTTGAGGGGTCTCTGGGGTCAAGGACCGTAGCGCCTACCCAGTGGATAGCCTTGTCCTTTATCCAGTCATAGCCGCCTGTCTGGATATAGTCAGCCTCACAGGGCTGATTCCAGCCTTTTTCCTTGCCGGGAGTGATGCCCTCCCAGGTCTTGCCGCCGTCAGTAGAGCGGAAGAACTGGTCGCCCCATGCAACAGCGTCTCTGTCCCAGGCATCGGCAGAGTACATCTGACCGGCCCACACGCCGCAGGTAGTAGCAATAAGGTGATCGGGGTTCTTGGGGTCGGGGTATATCTCGCCGAAGCCGTTGCCCGAGGGAGAAATATCCGCAGCCTTGCCTGCCTTGACGTCGTACTTGTAAGCGCCGCCCGAGGTTCCGCCGAAAGCGAGGCCTGCCATATAGGTGATGATAAGGTTTCCGTTTGCGTCAACATTTATACGCGAGGGGAAGTGGTCAGTAGGAAGGTCCTTGCTGAGGACGGTGAACTTATCGTCCTTTGTGCTTGCAACGTGAACGTTTGCAGTACCCTTTATGGAAGTACCCACATACACTTTTCCGTCCGAGATAGCGATATTTGCAACGCCGTTCTGGTTATTGTAAGCGTCAGATGTAACCGAACGTGCGATATTTTCTGTCCAGGTAGGCCACTTTGTGGTAGCCTTGAAGAGTCCCAGGTCGTCATAGCCGATAACAGGCTCCCAGGTCTCACCGCCGTCGGTGGACTTGATGAGCGCGGACTTTGACTTCTCATCGGCGGTAACGTCGCCGCCTGCATAGATGACCTTGGGATTGTCGGGGTCTACAGCAATGGATTCGCCGCACTGACGGCCGTCACCGTTGCCCATTACCTTTATAAGGTTGGTGACATTTATCTCCTTGAATGTCTTGCCGCCGTCGGTAGTTTTGAAGATAACTGTCTTCTCTGCCGAGAAGTAAGCGCAGCCGCAGAGGAAGTAAACGGTATTATCGTCGGTGGGGTCTATTGCCATAGCGTCAACGCTGAGGAGACCGCGGTCAGCCTCGGTGAGGAAGCCGAATAGCTGCTCCCAGCTCTCGGTGTCATAGTTGTACTTGTACGCGCCGCCTACGTCTGTTCTTGCGTACATTTCCTTCTTGCCCGTCACGATACCTGAAACGAAGCCGCCTCCGCCTATTCTGAGGGTGCCCCATTCCATCTGTGATGAGATGTCCTTAGCTGCTGCAAAGGCATTGTTCTGTCTGTTTGCAGTGCCTGAAACAGACATACAGCCTGCGCTGATAAACAGCGCGCAGATTCCTGCCATAGTCTTTTTAAATGCTTTCATCTGTGATCTTCCTTTCTGTATTTATATTGAAAAATCATCGTTCATGTTTGCTTTCCGACTTCATTTTAGCATTTAAAAACCGCGGTGTCAATGGATTTCCGGCGTTATGACATTATCGGATATAATGAGAATACTATTTTGCAGAACCGAAAAATGAACAGACTTTTAAGGCGTCATCAGGGCATATACATAAAAAAAGTGCGCAGCCATACTGACTGCGCATACACAACTTATGAACAATGAAGATAAATACAACCCCTTGAAAGAAATTATCATATTCAAAGCCCCGTGTTTGCTGAGAGGAGGAACGGAGCCATCAATAGCGTAAGAGGGTGATAGCGTAGCAAGGAGAGCGCATGGCACACAGCGGCGATATCAGCATAACGCACCACGACTGTAACCCCCCTGCCGTGCTGCGGCACAAACGCCCTCGCTTATCTACTATCACGATATATACTTATCATATCCCGTAATTATTATATCATAACCTGTTCCACACGGTTCAACAAAAAGGCTGTTTTTTTCAATGTTTTTGAAAAAATTGTAAAATTCCTGTGAATTTGCAGATTTTACGTCGAAATTTACAGCATACAGCCCTGACCTCGCTAAAAAAACCTACAAAAAGAAGCAATAAATTTCTTTACAAACAGTGCACAATGTGATACAATGTAAATATATATTATTTTTTAATGAGCAGGGAGGCACCTGTATGGAGGTCATTTCACATCTGATATCCTATAATTTCATCTCTGCAGCCATGATAATCGGTATCATCATAATGCTCATCGAGAACCGCAAGGAAAGTCCCCGGGGCTCTGAGCACATAGCCGTAACGGTGGTTTTCCTCATTATAATCGTGGTAAATACGGAGCTGAAGGAGTGGTTTTTCGCCACCGCCTATGACAGCACCCGTGACTACCGCGGCGATGCGGCAATGTGGTTCATGTATGTGCGCTCTACCGTGGAGCATATACTTTTCCCCGTCATAGCCTACGTGCTGCTGATGATGATAGCTCCCATAAAGAAGAAATACATAACCTTCATGCCTGCCCTGGTGCTGGCGATAGCGGAAATAGTCAATCTGCTCGGTCCGAAGTTCATATTCCGTTTCGACAGGCACCTTGACTTTCATGACGAGCTTCTGTTCCTGCTTCCCTACTTTGTGGGAATGCTCTATCTCCTGCTCCTGCTGAGATACTCCATCATGTTCATCAGGGAAAAGCAGATGAGCAAGGGAATAGCGGTTATCTTCATCGTATTCCTCACCATACTTGAATGTTACCTTGAGGCTGCCTACATAGTCGTTGACCTGATGGACGAGATTGTAGCCCTTGACGTTATCATATACTACTTCTACCTGGTAGCCATCTACCAGAGCGAGACCAAGGTAAAGCTCCGCACCAGCGAGCTTGAGCTTGAAAGGAGCCGCCGTCTGCTGGCTCTTTCACAGATACAGCCCCACTTCATGTACAACTCTCTTACATCTATAATCTACCTCTGCGACAAGGATACGGAAAAGACCAAGAGTGCTCTCATCGACTTCTCAAAGTATCTCAGGAAGAACGTTGACGCCCTCAGCCGTCAGGGCCTTGTGTCCATAAAGGAGGAGCTTGAGCACACAAAGGTATACCTTTCCCTTGAAAAGCTCCGCTTTGATGAAGATCTTAATGTGGAATTCGACATACGCGATGATATGTTCATGCTTCCCGTACTCACCGTCCAGCCCATGGTGGAAAATGCCGTAAAGCACGGTATAATCAGCTCAGAGAGCGGCTGCGGCACCGTAAAGGTCATAACCATGGAAGCGGGGAATTACCACAGGATAACCATTACCGACAACGGCGCAGGCTTTGACCCTGCAACACTGGAACATCTTGACGAATCCCACGTAGGCATAGCCAACGTCCGCAAGCGTCTCAGCGATGAATGCGGAGGCGAGCTCATAATCCACAGTGTTCCCGACAGGGGAACGGAATGTATCATACTTATCCCGAAGGAGAATGGCAATGAAAATACTGGCAATTGATGATGAAAGATACGCCCTCCAGATGCTGGTAGAGACCCTGCACAAGGTCAGGCCCGAGGCGGAGATAATCCCCTTCCGCCGCGCCTCCCAGTTCCTTGAATACGAGGCAAAGGACACCTTTGACGCCGCCTTCCTTGACATACGCATAGGCAAGATGTCAGGAATACAAGTGGCTATCGAGCTGAAAAAATACTCTCCTCACTGCAACATAGTATTCGTTACCAGCTATTCCGAATACGCCTTTGCAGCCATTCAGATGCGCCCCAGCGGCTACATAATGAAGCCCTATACCGAGGAGGATATTCGCAACGAATTTGAGAATTTCCGCTATGTCCCCGAGACGGAGTCCAAGGATAACGGCAAGCTCAGGGTCCGCACCTTCGGCAATTTCCGCGTATTCGGCAGCAGCAATACTCCCCTTAAATTTTCACGTACTATTTCCAAGGAAATATTCGCCTACCTCATAGACCAGTGCGGATACCCCGTCACCAGCAAGGAGATTGCAGCCGACGTCCTTGAAGTTGAGGACTTTGACCGCCCTACCTCAAAGAAGGTATCCCAGTATGTCTCCGACCTGATAAAGGACCTGGAAGCCGCAGGCTTCAGCAATGTCATCATCAAGCAGAACCGCCAGATACAGGTGAACAAGGAGGCTGTTGACTGCGACCTCTACGACCTTTTCGCCGGTGACACCAATGCTCTCAACTCCTACCACGGAGAATACATGATAGACTATTCATGGGCGGAGATAAGCGACTCTGCCGAAAGGATAAAATCACTTTAAGGAGACAGGTCATGTCCGGAAAAAGCACGATATTCCGCAAGATGTGCGCTGCCAGCGACGCCGAGCGCGACGCAGGTCTCACCACGCCTCCCGAGGTGGAGCGCTTCGACGATATACAGTACGGCACCCACAGCAAATGGCACCTTCTTGACGTATACAGACCCAAAAACCTGAGAGGGAAGCTACCCGTCATCGTCAGCTTCCACGGCGGCGGCTGGGTGTACGGCGACAAGAACGTGTACCAGTTCTACTGCATGGAGCTTGCAAAGCGGGGCTTCGCAGTGGTGAACTACTCCTACAGGCTTGCTCCCGAGGACAGATACCCTGCTCCCTATGAGGACACCAATGAGGTATTCCGCTGGCTCCTTGAAAATGCTGATAATTACGGCTTTGACACAGACAATATCTTCGGCGTGGGAGACTCCGCAGGAGCCCTCGGCATAGCCATATACGCACTTATAGTCACAGACCCCGGCTACGCAAAGAATTACAGCTTTGCTCCCCCGAAGGGACTGAAGCTCCGCGGACTGGGTCTCAGCTGCGGACTTTACAAGGTCAAGGACTCCCGCACAGTCACCACCCTCCGCGACTTCCTCAGGGACGAGGACTACCCCGGGGTGCTTGACAAGCTGAACCTTATAGAGCTGGCAGGACGTGATTTTCCGCCCTGCTTCATAATGACCGCTGTGGGAGACTTTCTCCGCGGTGAAGCTCCTCTGCTGGAGCAGCGCCTTGGCAAGGTGGGCGTGAAGTACGAGTCAAAGGTCTACGGCACCGAAGATGAGCCGCTGGGACACGTTTTTCACTGCAACGTGCGGCTCCCCGAAGCTGCACAGGCAAATGACGATATGTGCGCATTTTTCAGAACACTTATCTCAGAATAAGGATAATTCCCTAAGGAGGAACGCTTATGTGGAACGAGCTTTCCGAAATATGGCAGGCTGCCTTCAGGGAAGCCTGGGAAGCCTTTATACAGGGCAGTCCCCCTATCGGCGCAGTGCTCTGCGGCTCAGATGGCAGGATAATGATGTGTGAACACAACAGGAACAATGAGCCCCATATCCTGAACAAAAGGCTTGCTCACGCAGAAACAGGTATTTTAAGGCGTCTGGACACTGCGGAATATGACCCGAAAAAACTGGTGCTGTATTCGACCATGGAGCCCTGTCCCATGTGTATGGGAACTATAATAATGTCAAACATCAAAAGGGTGCACTATGCTGCTTCGGACAGCTACTGCGGAATGACACATCTGACAAGGACCGAGCCCTACTATTCATCAAAGAACGTCAGCCGCTTTCATGAAGGCGGAGAGCCCGAAAAATTCCAGCTCACCATACAGGCGTATTATGAACTGAGAAATATTGAGCAGGGCGCAGGCAGCTGTGTCTTTGAAAAATTCAGGGAGCACTGTCCCTCTGCCGCAGAAACAGCCGTGAGACTATTTGCAGAAAGATGGCTTGACAAGGCTGCCGACAGCAGAACAGACGTAAGCGAAGTTTACGACCATATCATGAACGGATAAAACAGAATGCCCCTGAGCCTTCAGAAGCGCTCAGGGGCTGAATTATTTTATTCGGGAAGCTCCTTGGGGAACTTGTCCCTGTAAACGCCTATCTCGGTGATGACGCCTCTGCTGCTGCCCCTTACGGTGACAGAGCCGATACGCTCAGAGGTCAGGCTCCCGAAACTGACAAGGTCGGAGACGTCCTCGCCTTTGTAGCCCGAATAAGCGCAGAAAAGCCTTTTCTGTCCGCGGAAGTCGTACTTGTCACGGAAGGCAAGAGCTTCGGGCGGATCATAGAGAAAGCGCATATCCAGGTCGAAGTACTTGTGGCGGACTATTTTCAGCGCAGTAACGTCGCTGTCCGTCAGTTCGAAATCCCCGTAGCTGCCGCCCATATTCGCCATGTGGTAGCCGCTGGCAAGACGGCTGTCGGCGAGCTCCGTACCAAGGGAGAGCAGCTTCTCTCCCCTGAGGTCAAAGCTGACGGGAGCCGCCGCAGGGCTTATCATCACCATATTGGTGCCCCTTATATAGGGATAGGTGCCCTGGAGCTTGTAGGCGAGATTTGCCGCCGCGTCCCACATGGAGGTATTGGGTCTTACGTAGATATAGCTGCTGTCGTCGGCGTTGTACTCATGGGTGACATAGGGCAGGGTGTAGAAGCTGTCCATGAGCCTGTTGAAGGACATATTCATTTTCAGTCCCGGCTCTATCTGGTTCTGGGTGAGCAGGGAGGTAAATCCCCTTGAGCTCACATTCATGAACAGCTCCCCGTCAGCCCTCTCCCAGCGGATATTGTCCACAAGACCGTGGTGAATGATATTGCCATCAATGAGCAGCAGCACCTCCGCCGCCTCCTCATAGGAGCTCCTCACCGCCCTCACCCTTGCACTCAGCGTGGTATAGGGGGTATACATATCCTTCTGAAAAAGGAAGCTGAGTACCTTTCCCTCCGCAAGGGAGGTGCCGTCGGCAGTCTTTATAACAACAGAAACTGTCATGGGTCAGCTCTCCTCTCTACGGTCTGTTCCGTGACCACCGTCACCGACACCTCCGCCCACTCGCCGCCCTTGTCCTCGAAGGAATAGCTGAGCATACGGCAGCCACCGTATATGAGCCCCATATACTCCACGGTGAAGTCCGCGGCGGAGTGAACAAGTCCGTTAAAGCCCAGAATGAAGTCCTCGGGCTGACCCTGAGTGCAAACCCTTCCCGAGAAAACCAGCCTTGTGCTCCTGTAGGCGGAATTGGTAACGACAGTGCCGCCGTCGGCGGTGGACTCCTCACTGAGCACCCTTGCCGCCGCCGCTCTGAAGCTCTCGCAGTATATGGTGATACCGCCAATGCTTACGGGAACGGCTTTGCGGCAGGAAAAAGCAGTTGCCTCGCTCATGGGCTGCTCCTTTCTATCTTTGTGATACCGCTTGCCGCCAGCTTTACGGTCAGCACAAGACGCCGGATATTGCTGTCGAACTTAATGCTCATCTTTGTGAGCCTGCAGGTAAGTCCCGACATATCTCCCACCACCTCTGAGATGTTCTCATCGTAATAGCTGTAGAGCTGCACCATAGAATAATTCTCGGGAGCCGTCACGTTTATCTCCACCTCCGCCTTGAAGGGCACATAGACCGTATAGGGCGAATAGATGGGTGCCGAGGACTCAAAGGCACTTATTCCCACAACAGTGAAAAAGCTCCTGCCCTTGCGCTCCACAGCCTTTGCGTCAAAGGCGCTGTAAACGTCGGTGACGTCCTGCGCCCTGAGCCTTGAAATAATATCCTGAATAATGTCCCTTAACATTACTGTACCTCCTCTCCGCCTGAAAAGCTGCTGAAAATGAAGTTCTGCGGCTTTATAAGGTCGCTGCATATCTGCATATAGTCCCTGAGCAGCAGCTTTGAATACTCATATGCGGAATTCTGCGACTCCTTCAGCACCTTGCCCGCGTATGTGACCGCAGCCCGCTCTCTTGCGGCGAGTATCTGCTGCACCCTGTAATAGGCGATGGCAGCGGCAAGGTAATTGAGTCTTACGTCCGTGGGGTCAGCCTCGGGGCGGAGCATGGTCTCCGTCTCATAAACGGCGAGACTGAGTATCATGAAGTACTCCTCACCGTTGTGCTCTCCCGTAAACAGCTCAAAGACCTTCATAGCCTCATCAATATCCATATTATCCCTCCTACTTCATGGAAAAGCCCTCTGTGGGGTCATTTTCCCCGGTATCGGGCGAGAGCTGCACCTCTGCCCTGCCTCTGCCGCACTGCTCCTCGAAGGACCTGCGGAGGGCGATGAGCTGCTTTGTGGTAAGGCTTGCCGCAGAAAGGGAAGCTATGTCCGCAGCGGATCTTCCCCCTGCAAAGTAAGCGAGCCTGCGAATATCGCGGCGGAGCTCATCGTCTGCCGCGGAGATGTCCTCTCCCTGTGCCTTTACTGTGTCGGCTTCGGTGTACTTCTTGGTGACGCCTGCATTTACCTGAGCAGGCACCGCCACGAAGCTCCATTCATAGGCGTCGGTGATGTCGTCCAGAACGGTATGGCACAGCTTTCCGCCGTACTTTCTGCCCTTGACGTGGTTGCATGAGGTCACAGCCTTGTCATTGCCGCATACCGAGCAGATACGCTTTGCTGCCGCGCAGGAGATGCTGACCTCCTTTTTTATGCCCCCGTCTATCTCCGCGATGAGGTTTTTGTTCTCCTCGGTGCGAACCATATAAGCCATAGCCTTCAGGTACTTGTAGGGCTCACCGACCACGGTATTGCGGGAGTCATCGGTGACCAGCTCCGTATCGAAAATACGGGCGTTCTGGTTGGCGGTAGTGGGGTCGTGGTCGAAAATGCCCGTCTTGCCCACAAATCTCTTCTTCAGGGACTCAAGTGCCCCGTCGGAAAATCTCTCGCAGTCGCGGTCGATGTCATTGTCGCAGAGAATGACCGAAAAGACGTAGACCTCGTCCTCGCTGAGCTTTCTCCGCGTAAATCTGTTTATCTTATCGAGAATGATACTGTCCATAACAGCTCCTTTCGGAATAGACATTCAATGTAGGGGGCGATGCCCACATCGCCCCGCATATAACGTTTATTTACCGACTGATGTGGGCATCAGTCCACGCTAAGCACTAAGCACTGACAGCTAAGAACTCAGCCCTTACTCTCCTGCCTCCACAGTGAGCACCTTTACTGCCTCGGGAGTTATCTTTCTGAAGCCGCAGGTCACGGACACTGTCATCTGGTCAAGCTGACGGTCGATGAGCTTGTCTGTCTCCATGACAAGGTCGGTACTGGTGATGAACTCCAGCGCAAAGTCGCGGTCGATACCGATAACCGTATCAGCTCCCGCAGCGGAGGTCTTGATGAGCTCCGCACCGAAGGGAAGAATAAGCCTTCCGTCGGGAGTTGCAGCGCAGTCCTTGAGCTGCTCCATAGCTGCTATCTTGGAAGCCGGCTCGGGAGAAGCGATGACCGTAGTCATATCGAAGCAGTCGAACTCGCCGTAAAGTGCAGCAAGGTCATCGTATGTGAGTGCCTCTGTGGTGATGGGTTCAACGTCCTCCGCAAGTACCTCCACAGCCTTCTTCACAACTGATACGGCAAGTCTCACGCCCACACTTCTGAGCATGACGCCGAAAACGTCAAGTCTCTGCTGGCGGACAGCCTCGTAGGAAGCGCTGATAAGTCTGCCGAACTTCTCAAGGACAGTAGCCTCTGCGCCCTCTCTCACTGTTGCCTCGGGGAGAGCCGTTGCCTCTGCGGTGGTGGAATAGGCTGCCCTATCGTCAAGGACACAGCCCAGATACTGGCTGCTTGCGCAGACGGTCTTTGCGGCGCAAACGGACTTCAGCACCGTCTCGTCAAAGCCTTTTCTGATGCAGCGTGTCACGAACTCGGGGAAGAGGACCGCTGTCTCTGTGGTAGAGAAGAACTTCTCCACGCAGTCACAGTCCTGACCGCTTATCCTGATGTTGAAGCGCTTGAGCTGTCTCTCAAAGGCGTCCAGCTTCTCAAGGGGAGTACCTGCATATGCCGAGGAGGGGTCAAGCTCCTCGAGAGCGGCTGTGAAAGACTTGCCGCTGAGATTGTAAAGACCCTTTTCAAGCTTGATATCGTTATACATAATTCATCCTCCGTTTTAATTCTTTTCAAGGCGAAGCTCTATTTCCCTCGCCTGTGCGTTTTTCAGCCTTGCCTCTGCAAGGGCTGTTTCGTCCTGTAGGTTGATGTTGTCCCACTCCACCGTGCAGACCGCCTCCGCTCCGACAGAAGCGAGATAGGCATTTCCCACATCGCAGATGACGGGAGTGAGAAGGCGGCGGTAATACTCCAGCTCAGAGGTGAGTATATCCGCCTGCTGTGACGACATACGCTCCGTAGAGCTCCAGGAAAGTCCCAGCAGGAAGGGCGGTATGGACAGCTTTGCGATGAGCTGCTCAAGTATCTGCCTTACGGGCACATTGGTATCAAAGAGCTGGTTTTCGGCTCCGATGACCTTTATATCAACGTCGCCCACCGCAACAAAGTCCTTTACCTGACCGTATTTCGCTGAGTTCATGCCGTCTGCCCACTCACGGGCTATCTGCTGAGCCCTTTCGCGGGTGAACATCATGTCCGACGCCTCTCCCGAGGGCTTGTAGGTCACCGCATAGCGGATATTGCCTGCACGGTCGTAGTTCTGACCTATACACTCGTATATCCTCACGAGGATGCCGCTGAGTGACGGAAGCCCTCTGAGCAGCGAATTGCCGCCCGTCAGCTCTGCGTAGACTATTCGCTCGGGGTGAGCTATCCTGCGGCTTGTGCCGTCGGGAGCCCTGAGTGTGTAGCTCCTGCTGAAGGGGTCTGAGCCCGCAGATATGCGTATCTTCGATATATCCCCGTTCCAGAGCCCTGCGATACGGCGCTGCTCATTGTCGGTAACTATCTCCCCCACAGCCCTGCCGTAAGTGAGCAGGCTGTCAAGGAAGTTGTCCGCGAAGCAGCCCACCGACCGCCCCGTAAGACCTACGGGCACGCTGCCGAGGAAGCTGTCAAGCTGCTGCTGAAAGCTCTCGTCGCTGCTTATGACGCGGAAACCGCCTGTGAGCCTTATCATCTTCATGATAGCTGCGTCGATTATGGGAACTGCACAGCGGAGCCTGTCATAGAGCTCCTTCTCATAGGGCTGTACTGCGGCAGGCAGCGGAAATTCCTCCGCGCAGCCGCGCTGTGCGCCTATGAGCTCCGGAGCGCTTTTCGGAGCGTTCTTCTTCTGAAAAAGCTTCATAATTCCTCCTTCTTTCGTACTGAACGGCGTCACTTTCTCATCGGGCAACGGACAGCGCTATTAATTCGCCGCCGCCCTGCGACCTGACCATATCCGCCACAAAATAGCGCATATCGTCCATTGCGTGGTCATTCTCCTTTACGGGAGCGTCCGCCCCTGCCCTCTCGTTCCAGCAGTAAAGAGAAAACTCCCTGATGATGTCACGGCAGGATTCATGGAAGCGGAGCCTGCCCTGCTTGAGCGCTGTGCTGACCTGACGGATACCCGATATAACGTCGTTATCCGCCTTTGCCACGGGAAATTTTCCGTGGCGTCTTATGCACTCGATAAAGCTGGCGGCAGAGGGGTCAACTATGACCTTTTCCACGGCTCTGTCCCCTGCCAGCTCCTCAAGGGCGGCGTAGTGCTCCTCATCAGTCCGTGAAGAGCCCTCCCGTCGGGAGTCGTAGTAATACTCCCTGAGCCTGTACCAGACTCCGCCGCTTAGCCCCCAGAGCCCGAAGGACGAGGGATTTACGGTGCCGTAGTCGCAGGAGATGACATATCTCTCGCAGCTTATATCGCCGCTGAAAATGTGCTTTTCCGCACTGAACATGGGATAGACCACGCCCTGTGAGGCGGTCCATTTCCCCAGCACGAAGCGGTCATAGAATGTGCCCGAGTACATACGCTCATAGCGCTCCCTGACCCTCTTTGTCAGCGAAGGATTGTCTTCCATGGTGAAGTGAAGGTACAGGGCGTTTTTCTGCCTGAGCTTCTTTATCCACTCATTGTAGAACCAGTGGGAGGGATTGTCGGGATTGCAGTTGAACCACATCTTAGAGCCGCTGACGGAGCATCGTGCAAGTGCCTGCTCCACGAAGGAGCGGGGCATGAGCGCCACCTCGTCGAAGAATACTCCCGAGAGAGTCATTCCCTGTATAAGCGCCGCGGAGCCCTCGTCCTTGCTGCCGAAAAGGTACACCCTGTTGGTGCTGCCGAGAAAGGTCATATCGAAGTAATTCCTGCTGACCTTTTCCGTTATGGTGTAGCCGTACTCGGTCAGCAGGGGCAGCATGGGCGTTATCACATTCCTGCGCAGAGAGGTTATGGTCTTGCCGCACATGGCAAAGGAGCTCCCCTTGAAGCACTTGCTCGCCCAGAATATAAAGCCCAGCGACATGGAAAGAGTCTTGCCGCTTCGCACCGCTCCGTCGCAGATTATGGCGTCACGGTCCCCGTAGCTGCGCATATTCCACCACTTCATGGCGAGGAGCTGCTTGTGTGAGAACTCAGTTATCATCATCGTTCTCACTCTCCCCCTCAGCAGTCAGCGCCTTTATGAGACTTTCCGCCTTGCCGCGGTCATTGAAAGCGGTCTCCAGCTCGAAAAGCTTCTCCAGTGCCTTCAGCCTGTCGAACAGCTTTACCTCGACTCCGCCGCCTTTCACGCGCTTTATCTCCGAGACGTTGAAAAGATCCAGCCTGCCGATGACCTCCGCAGGGGGAAGCTCGTCCGCAAAGACCAGATACACCGCGTCGGTGCAGCTTCCGAAGGCAAGACGTTTCAGGCCTGCGGCTACGGTACCGCTGTCGGAAAGAAGCCCGCGAAGCTGTGATATGAGCTGTCGGCACTCCTCTGTCCTGAGCAGCTCTATGCCCTCGGAAAGGGCGGTCTCACGGGGAAAGCCTGCCCTGACAGCTGCCTCCTCGACGCTGCCCAGAGTTACATAATTGCAGCAGAAAGAGTTCAGCCTTGCTTTTGTGTTTCTCTTCAAAAAAATATGACCTCCTTTCGGTTGTGAACGAAGACGCCGTTCATAAGTAGTCCGGAAAAAGGGGGGCAAAACAATGGAAAACCGTTGTATAACTGAAAAAAAGTTTTTGACTTTGTATACCTGCACAAATCAGAACGTCTGTTTCTGTGCATAACCTATAAAAAATCCCCGGATATTACTACCCGGGGACTCGGTTTATTTCATAATGTGAAGAATGAGCAGCACCACACCTGCGGCAAGAACTGCTGCGCCCATGCCGATCACAAGGGGCGCCGACTTGTACTGCCTTTCAAGCTCGGGATCGTTCTCCATATCCTCGATCATGAACACCGTTGAGTGCATGGGGTCTACCTTGATGACGATGGAGTCCCCCCGGGCGGTAGGGGAACATCTTCGAGGGCAGGCTGGTGTAAAAATAGCCCTCTGTAAGCTTTCCGTTCACGGTGTACTCCGCGTAAAGTGTGACTGCGTCGCCGTAATTGTACCTTCTCGTCACGGGCTTCAGCTTCGTGACCACCGCGTCAAAGCGCTCAAGGTCTCCCTCAAGCATTTTTCGCTGGATTCTGGTAACGATGCCGAATGCCATCAGTATCACGCCCACAAGAATAAGGGCAAGTGCCCATGTGTATAGTTTGTCCATGTTATCCTCCTTTTACTTATTTATATGGAGCTGACGCCCCTGCATTTCCACCATTACCGTAATATCAGTGCACACGGCAATACATCTGTTTTGCCTAATTTTATCTGCGATTTGTTGACATTTACCTGCAAATATGTTATGATTTTAGTAATATAACATCATTTCGGGAGGTGCCTTATGTTCTGTAAATACTGCGGAAAAGAAATTGAGGACAATGCTTTTTTCTGCAAA
This sequence comes from Bacillota bacterium, assembly GCA_029572815.1. Taxonomy (GTDB): domain Bacteria; phylum Bacillota; class Clostridia; order Oscillospirales; family Ruminococcaceae; genus Ruminococcus. The sequence continues at coordinate 15,177 of JAKPUQ010000069.1, forward strand.
TACTGCAAGAAAAGTCTGCATTACAATGAAGAACCTGCTCAGCAGGAAGCTGCGGAGACTCCTGTTCCTGCTGCATCTCCGCCAAAAAAGCATAAAAGTGAAAAGAGCAACGGCTACTCCATCGCTTCTCTGGTTCTCGGTATCGTAGCGATCTCAATTTCGTGCCTCGCCTTTTATATTTCCATTCCCTGTGCCATTGCTGCCATTATATTCGGAAAGCTTGCCATCAAAAACAAAATGAAGGACAGAAAGCTTGCAAGGTGGGGCATAAATCTCGGCATTATCTCCCTCGGTATATGTGTTGTTTTCATCGCCATTTATCTGGCTATGGTGTTTGGCTTGATAAGCGGGCTAAATAACTGGTCAAGCGTGGGTGACAGATAATATCCGCCCGTTTTTGGCGGGACGCCGAGGGCGGCGTCCCCTACAAATCATTACAGCTCCAAACGGGCGCACACTGTGCGCCCATTCTATGCACTAAGCACTAACAACTAATCACTAAAAAGGGCAGGCTTCAAGCCTGCCCTTTGATTTTAGCCCATTACGATCTCTACTTCGTGTGTGCCGCTCTCGCATACGGGGATAACATTTCCCTCTATTGCCTTGCCGTCAACTGTCATTGTCTTTACGCCCTTGCAAACGTGCTCGGGGTTCTTGACTGTGATGTTGAATGTTGCGCCGCGGAACTTACGGACTGCTGTGAAGCCGTTCCACTCGTGAGGAATGGAAGGATCTACCTTCAGACCGTCAAACACAGGCTGTACACCGAGGATGTACTGGGAAATAGCTACCATGTTCCATGCAGCTGTTCCTGTGAGCCATGAGTTCTTGCCCTGACCGAAGTTCTTTGCGTCCTTACCGCCGATCATCTGACCGTATACATAAGGCTCTGTCTTGTGGATATCAGATGTCTCCTCTGTGAATGCAGGAGCTATCTTGCTGTAATACTCAAATGCCTTGTCACCGCGTCCTGCGTAAGCCTCTGCGCAGATGATCCATGCATTGTTGTGTGTGAAGATACCTGCGTTCTCCTTGTATCCGCCGGGATATGTGGAGATCTCGCCGTACTGTATATAGTACTTTGTGAATGCAGGATTATTGAGAACGAGACCAAACTCGCAGTTGAGGTACTTGTCGATGGAGTTAAGAGTCTTGATGTCTGCTCCTACGTCCTTACCGATCTCTGACATTACTGCGAAGCCCTGGGGCTCGATGAAGATCTTGCCCTCCTCGCACTCCTTGGAGCCCATCTTCTCGCCGTTTGCGTCGTAAGCTCTGATGAACCAGTCGCCGTCGAATGCGGATTCCATTACGTTCTTCTTCATCTTGTCGATCTCAGCCTGAGCCTTTGCAGCCTCGTCAGCCTTTCCGAGATGCTCAAGAATGCCTACGAATGCAGGACCTGTGTATGTGAAGAGCGCTGCAACGAATGCGGACTCAGCAACCTTTGAGTAGCCGCCCTCTGCTGCGAACTTGGGGTTGGTGTAGGTCTGGAAGGACTCACCGGGTGTGTCTGAGAAGCATGAAAGGTTGATACAGTCGTTCCAGTCAGCTCTCATTGCAAGGGGAAGACCGTGAGGTCCGAGATTGTTTACGATGTGATAGAAGGAAACGTTGAGGTGCTCAAGCATTGTGTGCTTGCCATTGGGATCATCGTCGAAGGGAACGTTTGCGTCCAGGATACCCCAGTCGCCTGTCTCCTTGATATATGCTGCAACAGAAAGGATCATCCAGAGCGGATCGTCAGAGAAGTCGCCGCCGATGTCAGCGTTGCCCTTCTTTGTAAGAGGCTGGTACTGGTGGTAGCAGCCGCCGTCTGAAAGCTGTGTTGAAGCGATGTCGATAAGTCTCTCTCTTGCACGCTCGGGGATCTGGTGTACAAATCCGAGGATATCCTGGTTGGAGTCACGGAAGCCCATGCCTCTGCCGATACCGCTCTCAAAGTATGAAGCGGAACGTGAAAGGTTGAATGTTACCATACACTGATACTGGTTCCAGATATTTACCATTCTGTTTACCTTGTCATCAGGTGTGTTTACATTGAAGATGGAGAGGAGATCGTTCCATGTATTGCGGAGCTCCTCAAGTCCTGCTGCTACCTTCTCGGGAGTGTTGTACTTCTCGATCATTGCATAAGCCTTCTCCTTGTTGAGGACCCATGTCTCTCTTGTGAGGAGGTTTGCAGGCTTTTCAGCAGCGAACTTCTTGTCCTGGGGGTTCTCAGCGTAGCCAAGGATATAGATGAGTGTCTTGGACTCGCCGGGAGCCAGTGTCACCTTCTTGTAGTGAGAAGCAACGGGTGACCAGCCGTCAGCAAATGAGTTTGCGGGCTTGTCTGCCTTTACGGTCTCAGGGTTGTCCCAGCCGTTGTAGATGCTTCCGAGGAAGGAATCACGGTCTGTATCGTAGCCGTCGATAGTATCGTTTACAGTATAGAAAGCGTAGTGATTACGTCTGTCTCTGTACTCTGTTACGTGGTAGATAGTTGAGTCTTCGATCTCAACACGGCCTGTGGAGAAGTTTCTCTGGAAGTTTGTGCAGTCGTCCTGTGCGTCCCAGAGGCACCACTCAGCGATTGAGAAGATGGAGAAGCTCTTTGCTTCCTTGCTATCGTTTGTGAGAACTACCTGCTGAACTTCACCATCGTAGTTCTGGGGAACAAAGAATGTTACCTCAGCCTTCAGGTCGTTCTTCTTGCCTGTGATAACGGTATAGCCCATACCGTGACGGCACTCGTAGAAATCGAGGGGTGTCTTCACAGGAGACCAGCCGGGGTTCCAGATGGTTCCGTTGTCATTGATATAGAAATAACGTCCGCCCATATCAAGGGGTACGTTGTTATAGCGATAACGTGTGATACGTCTGAGGCGTGCGTCCTTGTAGAAGCAGTAGCCGCCTGCTGTATTGGAAATAAGTGAGAAAAATCCCTGATTTCCGAGGTAGTTTATCCACGGATAGGGAGTCTTGGGGGAATTGATAACATATTCCTTCTTAGCGTCGTCAAAAAATCCGAACTTCATAATAATACTCCTTTATTTTTGGTGACAAAGCGGACAAAAAGCCCACATTTGTAATATTATACCACATTTTCATTTATAATACAATAGATTATTCCAAAATTGCTGTGTATTATTTTCTGACCAATTTTTGTGCAATATGCCTTACGCTCATTCCTCAAAGGAGAAAAGTTCCTCAACGGTGGTGTGGAACACTGCCGCTATGTCCATGGCAAGCTTCAGGGAGGGGTTGTATAGTCCCTTTTCAAGGCGGATTATGGTCTCGCGGCGGACTCCCACCAGCTCCGCGAGCTCGCCCTGCTTCATATCCTGCTTTGCACGGTATTCCTTCAGTTTTGTTTTCAGCTCGGGCATTATTCTTCCTCCTCGCTGTCGGTGCGGTCAAGAAGCACGAAAAACAGGCTCCTGAGCCCTGCTGTAAAAAGACACACCCCGAACAGGAGACAGGCTGCATTTGAGCCGTCGATGGTGAAGCTTGCTCCTGTTGCGGCAAATATCAGCTCAATAATGCCGCCGACAATTATGAGGGCTCCTGCCGTAAGTCTGCCTGCCTTGTACATTATCTGACGGGCAAGCTCGTCCGCCTGCTGTATGGTATGCCCCTTTATCATGGCGAAGAACTTCACGCACATGATAAGCTCGATAACGGCGGCAGCTGCCAGAAGTACGGTAAGTACCACAAAATTATGTCTGTTTATCATCGCCATGCCCAAAAATGTGAAGGAACCCAGCAGATAACCTGCGGCTGCAAATTTATGATAGCTGTGGAGCTCCACCGCAGGCTTTTTTGCCGTGGTATCGGCTTCAAATAAACTTCTTATGCTCATTATTCTTCCTCCTCTGCCTTGGGTGAAAAGTCCAGTATAAGGAATATCAGGCTTCTCAGTGCGACAGCTCCGAATATGACTACAAGGAACGATACTGCGGATACAGCGTGGAAGCGTGCTTTGAGTCCAAAATAGACCATCACTCCTATGAGAGCCCAGAATGAGATCTTTGTTGCCTTCGCCATGTTCTCCTTCACAAGCTCGTCCTCTTTTTCCGATTTTCCGTCCAGTATTATGGGGATAAGTATGCTTGCGTAGAATATCCAGTCAGACCAGCCGCCGAAGATAAGTCCGCCTGCTATTATCACTATTGCCGCGATAACTATAACTAAGTGTATGGTCCTGAGTGTAACTATTTTCTTTTTTGTGTTGGATCTGATGTTCATATTATTTTCTCCTTGATGTGACTTATTCATCACTTTCTGTGACAATTATATCACCCATATCAGAGAATGTCAACAGAAAAAGTGACAAATCCATCACTTTTGGAGAAGTGTACAAATACCGTTCCCTCTTTTTGTAAGATGTGATGCATTTGTCACATAAAAACGCAAATGCAGGGACGACCGGCGGTCGTCCCTGCATTTATCAAAGCTTTGTGAAAAACCTTTCGTGAGTCTCGAATACATCTCCCGGCTTTACCTCGCGGTAGCCTGTAACGTCGGCAGGCAGGCTCAGGTTGGGAGCGTCTATCATTGCGGTCATGGGCTCGGGACAGAAGTAGTGGTTGAAGCCGCGGTCATTCCAGATTATCCAGAAGCCGTACTCCTCCGACACCTCATAGCAGAGCTTCTTGCCGCTGGCGATGTCCTCAGCGATAACGCCGTGGAACTTCTCGCCGTCAAGGTCGGCATACTCAGCAAAATACATCTCGTTGTCAACTACCTGAAGAACGGGCTTCTTTACGCCGTTCTTATACTCCAGGTCGTGCATGGTGGGCACCTTCAGATTTTCGGTGGGCAGGCAGCGCTCGTTGAGCTCGCACCTCTTGCCGATGGGCACTGTCAGGCGTATATCCTCCTCCTTGGCGCCGTCAACGAAGGGAGAATTGATAGTTGTATGTGATGCCAGCGACATGGGAAGCACCTTCATGCCGTCGGTGTTGATGAAGCGGATATTCTGCTCCAGGCCCTGTGCGGACAGTGTGAATGTGTACTCGGCTGTGAAGCGGACGGGAAGATATTTGAAGAACTCGTCCTTCTCGTCATAGACATAGCGTGTCTTTACCCATGCGCAGTTGTCATCGGCGCTGTACTCCACTACCTCGTGGGCTCTCTTGTGGAGGAAGCCGTGTATGTGGTTGTTGTAGGGAGCCTTCTCGTTTACGGGAAGCTGGTATACCGCGTCGGAGGTCTTCAGTACGCCGTCTGCAAAGCGGTTTGGCAGGTAAAGTGTGGGAAGTCCCCATACCTCTGCGGACTGCTTTATGGTGTCGGCAGTGTTGTCCTCGCTGAAGCGGAAGAACTCCAGTCCGTTTGCGTTGTCGCGGAGACGGATAACATTTGAGCCTATCTCGTTAGCTACCCATGCCTCGTATCCTCCTGCGCTGAGCTTTACGCAGGTTGTTCCCTTCCATTCAAATAATTCTGCTGTGTTTGCCATTTATATCACTTTCCTTTCGGATTTTTATGTCATCCGTAAGTTGAATCATAATTTAGCGCAAGCGCTAATAGTGATTAGTGCATAGTGGTTAGTGATTAGTTAATGTGTTCGCTTCGCTCACAATATTTAAATATTGTCGCCGCAGGCGACACCTCAACTATTCACTATTCACTAATCACTATTCACTCAAATCGCGTTTATCCTATTATATCCTTGCTGAACAGGCGCATTACGTCCATTTTCAGGGCGTGGTTCTGCGGCTTTTCAAGGAGGGGATCGTCGGCAAGGAGCTCTCTTGCGCAGCTCTGTGCACGGTTCATGAGCTCCATATTGCAGGCGATATCCGCTATTTTAAGCGGCGGAAGTCCGTGCTGTGCGCTGCCGAAGAAGTCTCCGGGACCGCGCATTTTCAGGTCCTCCTCGGATATTTTGAAGCCGTCAGAGGTTGAGGACATTATCTTCATTCGCTTAACGCAGTCCTCGGTGGTGTTGTCCGTTATGAGTATGCAGCTGCTCTCAAAGCTGCCTCTGCCCACTCGTCCGCGGAGCTGATGGAGCTGGGAAAGTCCGAAGCGCTCCGCATTCTCTATGACCATTACAGCCGCATTGGGCACGTCCACGCCTACCTCCACAACAGTGGTACAGATAAGCACCTGTATCTCCCCGTCGCGGAACAGCTTCATGGTCTTGTCCTTTTCGGCTGCCCTCATTTTTCCGTGGAGCAGCGCCGTGGTATAGCCTTTAAGGTCGTTCCTTGCGGCATTCTCCGCATAGGTCTTGACCGCAAAAAGCTCACTCTCGCTCTCCTCTATCATTGGGCAGACCACATAAGCCTGACGCCCCTCGTCAAGGCGCTCCCTGACAAAGCCGAAGGCTCTGCTGCGGAGCTTTCCCGTTACCGCGTAGGTCTTTATGGGCTTCCTGCCCTTGGGAAGCTGAGTTATCGCCGATATATCAAGGTCTCCGTAGATAATGAGCGCCAGCGTTCTCGGTATGGGAGTCGCCGACATTACCAGCTTGTGGGGAGCGCCCCCCTTTTCCGCAAGGGCAGCTCTCTGCGCCACGCCGAAGCGGTGCTGCTCGTCGGTGATGACCAGTCCCAGCGCCTTGTACTCCACGTCCTTCTGGATAATGGCGTGAGTGCCCACAACCACATCTATCTCACCTGCTGCTATCTCATCGCGGACGGCAGCTTTTTTCTTTGCAGTCATGGAGCCTGTCAGCAGGCAGACCTTAACGCCGAAGGGCTCAAGAAAGCCGCTGAGGGTGCGGAAGTGCTGGGTGGCAAGTATCTCCGTGGGAGCCATCAGTGCGGACTGTATGCCGTTTTTCGCCGCAAAGAAGCAGGCTGCGGCAGCAACGGCGGTCTTTCCGCTTCCCACATCGCCCTGCAAAAGCCTGTTCATAGGCACATCGCGGCAAAGGTCGCCGACTATGTCCTCCACAGCCTTCTGCTGGTCGTCCGTAAGCTCAAAGGGCAGCCCTCTTGTGAACTCGCCCACATCTACCGCGGAGTCCATGCGGAAGGCAGTATTCCTGCGGCTTCGGGACTTCATTACGGACATTCCTATCTGGAGCTTCAGCAGCTCGTCAAAGGCAAGTCTCCGCCTTGCGGTCTCGGAAGCAAGCTCGCTCTCGGGGAAATGTATATTCTCCAGCGCCCACATAAGGGGAGCAAGGTCGTATTTTTTCAGTATATCCGCAGAAAGGGTCTCGAAGGGCTCGCGGCGCATTATCTCCAGAGCCTGGCGCATATTGGTTCGGACCATATTCACGGAAAGTCCCTGTGTCAGCGGATATATGGGCTGAATGAGCACCTGCTCGTCCGCCCTGATGTACACGGGAGAGCTTATCTCCTTGCGCAGGAAGTTTCCTGCGACCTTGCCGTACATATAGTAGGTCTCCCACTCCTTCAGCGCCTGGAAGTAGTACACGTTGTTGTACACCACGATAAGTATATCGTCGGTGCCGTCGGTAGCGGCAGCCTTGCATATGACAAGTCCGCCCTTTATGCGCTGAGGCGGCATCTTGCGGAAAACGGTCAGCTTCAGCACGTTATACTCATTGAGCACCGCCTGGGCAACAGGCACATGGGTGCGGAAATCCAGATAGCTTCTTGGTATATGGTATATCAGCTCAAAGGGCGAGTTTATCCCCAGCTTGCGGTACTTCTCGCCGCGTGCCTTGCCCACGCCCTTGAGATATTCTATATCGCTGAAAAGTGTAGTTGGCATATATTTCTCCTTTATGAGCGGCTGACGCTCATTTCCGAAAGCATAAAAAAGGGCGGACAACTGTCCGCCCAATGGTTTTTTACCGATTATCTCTGCTCACAGATAAGCTTGATAGCGGTTCTCTCTTCACCGTCGATAGTGATATTAGCAAAAGCAGGAATACAGATAAGGTCGATTCCTATAGGTGCCAGATATCCCCTTGCTATGGCGATCGCTTTTATCGCCTGATTAGCTGCACCTGCACCGACTGCCTGTACTTCAACAGCCTTCTGCTCTCTGATCACGCCGGCAATTGCTCCGGCAACAGAATTCGGTGATGAATGTGATGATACTTTCAGAATTTCCATGACAATAACCCTCCTGTTAGAAATAATTGTACGTTGACTGCCAAATCTCTTAGACTATTGTACAATTGTATTATACAATATAAGTTAAAAAATTGCAAGTACCTGATACAAACTTTGTAGACTATCTTATAATTAATCTCTCGATTTTGTGCGATTTGCCCTCTTTTTCATCAAATTCAACTATTGTTCCACAAAGGAAGCAATTGCCCTCTGCAGTAATGAAACGGACGGGCATACGATAGCGAAACATTTCCACCGTGGGACCTATCTCAACTCCCAGGCAGGAAAGCTCGGGGCCCACCATTCCCACATCGGTAATATATGCAGTATGACCGCCCAATATACATTCATCTGCGGTCTGGACGTGGGTATGGGTGCCGAAAACACCCGTGACCCTTCCCGTGAGGAAGTGTCCCATAGCCTTTTTCTCTGAGGTAGCCTCCGCGTGGAAGTCCACGAAGATATTGGGAGTATCTATGTCCTCAAGGAGCTGTTCTATCTTGTTGAAGGGGTTGTCCAGGGGGTCCATATACACGGTGCCCATAAGGTTTATGACCGCCACAGAATACGGACCTGCGTCCAGTATCCTGACGCCGCTTCCCACGCAGCCTCCCTCGGGGTAATTCGCAGGGCGGACGATATAGTCCTCCTCGAATATGTCAAGGGACTCCCTGCGTCTGAAGGCGTGATTTCCGGTAGTGATGATGTCGGCTCCCGCTCTCACAAGCATATCCGCAGACGCAGCTGTAATACCGTTGCCCTGAGCCGAATTTTCTCCGTTTACTATTGTGATGTCTATTCCGTGCTGACGTTTGATGCCGCCAAGCTTAGCTGTGAGGAACTCGCAGCCTGCCTTGCCCACAACATCGCCGATAAAAAGAAGTTTTTTCATATTCCTCCGTTATTTTTTGCCTGTTTTCTTCTTGCCGCCCAGATCGGTATCATATGAGATGCCTGTGCCCTGGAGGCTTACTGTAGCCTTTTTCTTGTCATTTACTGTGAATTTTACCTTTTTCCCTGCTATCTTGGGACCTTCAACGGATATACTGCCGCCCTTCTTGTTCTTGTTGAATTTGAAAAGCTTGCCTATCTTAAAGCTCTTTCTGAAATGGAATCCCATGGTAAGACCTCCTTTTTAGCGCTCTGCCAAGGAGCAGAGAAGTTTAAGAGTTGAGAGTTTAGAGTTGACAGTTGAGAGTTGCGGAGTCGCCTGCGGCAACATTATTCAAATAATGTGAGCGCAGTGAACACATCAACTCTCAACTATAATTATTCTCATTCATTATAGCACAAACCGCCGCGATAATCAATACAAACAGTGGATTTTTCCTTGCTAATAAACATTTTTTCACAATATTCTTTAATATAGGTATTGTAAAACACTTTTGTTTGTGATATAATTATTAAGATAGCGGTCATTTTTATGAACCGCAGCCATTTTACAAAAGGAGTGATGACCTATGGTAGGCTTTGAAAATCATATCGGAAAGATCACTATCTCAGAGAATTATCTCACTGAGCTGGTAAAGCACGCTGTCACAGACTGCTTCGGTGTTGCCGATGTTTGCAGCGTCAGCACCTTCCGTTCAGCAGTTTCCGCTCTCACAGCGGGAAAAGCCTTCAGAAAGAACAAGGGCGTGATGATCCGCACCGATAAGGAGGGCGGTCTCGTTATCGACCTGCATATCAAGGTCACATACGGCACCAACATCACTGCCGCTGTAAGCAGCATCACCCACAAGGTCAGCTTCGCGGTCGAAGAGGCTGCAGGAATAGATGTTCACAAGGTCAACGTATTCGTTGACGATATGAACGCATAAGGCATACAGGTATTTAGAATTGGAGGACTTTACTGTGATAAACGGTTCAACGCTCAGAGACGCTGTTATCTCCGCTGCCATCACCATAGCCAACAGGAAGCGTGAGGTCGACGAGCTCAATGTCTACCCCGTTCCCGACGGCGATACAGGAACGAATATGTCCATGACCATCGGCAATTCCGTTGCCGAGCTGAAAAGGCTGGACGACAAGGCTCCCGTATCCGAGGTGGCTTCCACGGCGGCTTCGGCTTTTCTGAGAGGAGCAAGAGGAAACTCGGGCGTTATTCTTTCCCTTATTTTCAGAGGATTTTCAAAGGGACTCTCAGGCTGCACAGAGGCAGGCTGTGAGAACTTCGCAGACGCGCTGCAGTTCGGCGTAGAGGCAGCATACAAGGCTGTTATGAAGCCCGTTGAGGGAACTATCCTCACCGTAGTCAAGGCTGCGGCTCAGAAGGCAAGGGAGATAGCTCTTGAGACCAACGACGAGGTAACCTTCTGGCAGGAGATATGCACCGAGGCTGAGGCTGTTCTCGCCCAGACCACGGAGATGCTCCCCCAGCTGAAAAAGGCAGGAGTAGTTGACGCAGGCGGCAAGGGTCTGTGCATAATCTTCCGTGCTATGACTGAGGTCTTCGCAGGCGGAGCCATTGCCGAGCCCGATGAGGCTCCTGCTCCCCAGGAGAACCAGAGCGACTCATTCAGAACGGCTGTAAGCGAATATGACGATGATATCACATTCACCTACTGTACGGAGTTCATGCTGGAGAAGGACGATAACTGTCCCGACGTATCCAAGCTCCGCGCTTATCTTGAGACCATCGGCGACTGCGTAGTGGTAGTTGACGACGAGAAGATAATCAAGGTACACGTTCACACCGATAATCCGGGAAATGCTCTCCAGAAGGGACTTGAATTCGGTCACTTCATCAACGACCCACGCCCCAAAATAGAGAATATGCGTATCCAGCACGAGAACAAGGTCAAGGACGCAAGAGCTGCCGAGGAGGGGCTTACTCCCGCAGAGCCCGAGAAGGAGTTCGGATTTGTGGCAGTTTCCGCAGGTCACGGCCTGGAGGCTATGTTCACAGACCTGGGCGCAGACGTTGTGGTAAAGGGCGGTCAGACCATGAACCCCTCCACCGACGATATCCTCCGCGCGATACTGAAAACTCCCGCAAATACAGTATTCGTGCTTCCAAATAACAAGAATATCATAATGGCAGCCGAGCAGGCTGTAAAGCTCACCGACAGAAAGGTTTGCGTGCTCCAGACCAGGACTATCCCCCAGGGTATAGCTGCTATGCTGGCATTTGACGATACACACAGCCTCAACGAGAACCGTATCGACATGACAAAGGCATTCGAGAAGGTCTCAACGGGACTTATCACCTTTGCCGCAAGAGACTCCGAGTTTGAGGGTCACCAGATAAAGGAGGGCGAGATACTCGCTCTTGACAACGGCAAGCTCTCATTCACAGAGCGCGACATCAACAAGGCTACATACAAGCTGGTGAAGAAGCTGGCAAAGGGCGATGTGAGCTATGTAACTCTTATCCACGGCGCAGATGTGCCCGAGGAGAACGCAGAGGAGCTCCAGAAGTTCATACAGTCCAAGCTCAGCGACAAGATAGAGGTAATGCTGGTAAACGGCGGACAGCCCGTTTACTACTACATCATCTCGGTAGAATAAAAACATTCCCCGAAGCATTTCAAAAATGCTTCGGGGCTTTTTTCAGTTGAAAGTTGCGGTGTCGCCTTCGGCGACATTATTTATAATGTGAGCGAAGCGAACACATTAACTCTCCACTTTCAACTTTCCACTCTCAACTCTAATAAAAAATCCCCCGAGACGAAATAAATCGTTCCGGGGGATTTTTTGCATTTTTAGCTCTTGAGAGCCTTTTCCAGCCATACGCTGGCAATATCAAGCGCCTCATAGAGACCGCACTCTCTCTCAGCGTTCTTGACAAAAGCCTTCAGAGGATTCGGCTCATTGGTGTCCATCTGGACAACTCTCACCTTTGAGGTGACCTGCTCGCCGTTCTCCTCCTTTGTCTCAAGTATCTGAATGAAGATAACAAAGGGATCTGACATATAACCGTAATATATCTGGTTGCCGTTTCTTACCAGAGGGTAGCCCTTGTATGTGTTGAATTTCTCGCTCATTATTTACCTCCTTGGGGATATTACCAGGTTTTGATGTAGTCCTCTCCTGTGTCTATTCTCTTTATATTATCTATGAGGGTGTTCACATAAGACTTAGTGCAGTAATACTTGCTCTCGCCGTTTACAACGATGAGTGAACGCATTACCGAATCGTCATAGAAATCGAAGGTGTCTGTTCTTCCCGAATAGGAATCCTTTATGGTCACTGAAGCCGCAGGCTCTCCCTCGGGAACGGGAACGCCAAGAGCAAATTCCTCACCGTTAGTGCTTACCAGGAAGGAATAGAAAAGTCTGTAGCGCTCTGTATCGAAATCATCGCCATTCTTCTTTACAACATAATCGGCAGCTGTAGCCGAATCGGGATCCTCCACATCATCCTTGAGGGAAATGGTGAAGTCCTGCTTTATGCCGCCGCCGCTTGCGGTCAGCTCGGTGATGTTCCATACATAATTGGTTATCAGCAGTCTTGAGCTGATGTCGATAGGCTGAACAGTCAGCCACTTTGCGTTTTCGGCGGAGATAATGTATATCACCTTTCCGCCCTCAAGCATACCGTAGCTGCACTTGCTGCCGCTCTCGTCGGTGAATATCTCACTGAGGAGCAGCACATAGGTATTGCCGTCATCACATTCCATAGTCACCTTGCAGAATGGGTCGCTGAGACCTGCCTCTGCGATGTCTGCCTCTGTGCAGTGAAGTGCATATATGTCCGAGGCCTTGAGGCCGAACATACCGTCTGTAATATCTGTTGACTTCTCGATAGCGAGGTAGCTCTCCACAGGCTCGACCATGATATGCGTAGCAGTTGTGCCGCCTGATTTGCCGCTCTCGCTTGCCTTGTCATAAACAAGGAGCATATCGTTTTCCATGTCACTGCGCTCTATCCTGACGCTGTTTATAATCGGATAGTCCTCATCGGAGGGCTTTGCCAGGACAGTTTTCTCTATGAGCTCCTTGTTGGTCTTTGAGTAGTTGGCAACTGTAGACTGATTTACCGTATATACGTCATTGCTGCCCTCCACGCGGAAGTAGGCCGTATCCTTTGAGGGAGTGATGTCGCCCACATAGAACTTCACCTTATTGCCGGATTCATAGGTGAACTCCACCGTAGCCTTAGGCTGTGCGAGACCGTACTTTTCCAGGTCTGTGCAGTCATGGGCTATAAGGCTCTGAGCCTGTATGCCGTTGCCGTTGTTGATGAGAGTTCCCACAACAGAGGTATTCACATCAAGGTCCTTGTAGTCCTTGAGGGTATAGGTAGCGCCGGCGCCGCTTTCATCGGGAGCGTCCTTCATTACCACCTTCAGCTCATCGTCGGCATTTGTGACGAGAGCCTCTTTTACGACGCCTGTTTCACCGTTGTCGCTGACGAGGACAGTTCCCTGCCCCTCAGCCTCGGTAGCCAGCAGCAGTGATGAGCTGCTGCCTTCTCCGCCTCCCTCCTCGGGAGTAAGCTTCATATAGGCATATCCGCCGCCCAGCATCGCCACAAGGAGGGCGCTGAGAGCGATAATGCCCTTAGCCTGTTTTTTCATTTATTTCGTCTCCTTAAAAGTACTATTACGCCCACAGCTGCAATGATGAAGGGTATGATCCATACAACTGTCACATATATCTTCTTGAGCTGAGGTGCAGTGGGAGCTATAAATGAACTCTGGAGATTTTTGTCTGCGATGACAACGCCCTTCTCCTTGCCTGTCATGTTGTTGACTATGCCCAGGAGCACGCTTGCGTTGTTTACCGATGATGTCTGCTGTAAGAAGTTCTGGTCAGCCAGTGTAGGTGAACCCAGAACGAGGAGGCTGCTGGTATATACCGCAAAATCCTCCGAGTGCTGCTTCTGTGAAAGGAGAACAACGTCTCTCTCTCCCTTTTCGCCGTATTCGGGCTCATCCTGTGTGATGTCTGCTGAATAGGACTCAGCTGATGACTTGAGCACTTCTTTTACGATAGCCTCATTGTTCTTTGTTATAGGTGTGAGCTCTCTTGTATACTGAGAGATGATGGGAAGTCTGTCATTGGGCAGAGTTCCTACAGTCTCGCTGTCGCTTACCGAGACGATGATGTTTGAGGGACTGTTGCCCACAGCATTGGTCTCGTCGAGAATGATGTTATTCTCTACCTTTATGCTCCAGTCGGCGAGGAATTCGTCGATATTGGGGAGATTTGTCTTTGAGACATCGGGAGCGTAGATCATGTTCCTGTCATACTTTCCGCCGTTGTAGAGGAAGTCGCTGAACTTCTTGATTATATCCTCTGTAAAGTCAACGGAGGGAGCAAGGAGAACTACCATATCGTAATCCTCGGGGCTTATCTCGTCCTGAGCAATGTCAATATCGGTGCAGTCATAGCCGTTCTTTGTGAGGAGCTCCTTCTCGAAGGATTCGGCATATCCGCCGTAGCCCTGCTCATCATAAACAGCGATGTTGTTCATGGTCTTAACGAATGCCACCTTTACGGGGTGTGCGTCTGTAACGCTTGTGATAGCTGAGGTAAGTGTGCTCTCACCTGTGAATAAGAACTTGAGCTGCTGGCTCTGCATAGCGACCTGGTCAACAGTCATCATATTATTTACTTCGTTGGCGTCCAGAACTCTTACTCTGTCGCCGCAAGCGATAACGATGCTTCCGCGCTGGATATCGCCGTTATAATTCTTCTTGAACTTTGCAACAGCATCGGGATCCTTGTCAAGGTCAACATACTTTACGTTTATGCCGCCCTTACCCTGCTGAGCGTAAACGGAATACTTGTCCAGGAGCTCTGGGATCATATCGTAGGGGATCTCTGTGGGCACGCCGTAGCCGCCTGTGTAATAGCTCTCCCAGTAATTTCTGAGGGCTGTAAAGTAATCCTTTTCGCTGGTAACAACTACCTCAACGTCCTTGTCCAGAGCCTTTACGGCATTTATGGACTCGTCGGTGAGCTCATATCTGTTGTCGGGGGTGATATCTATCTTGACGGGTGAACGCTTTGCAACAACATTCACCATGATGTTGAGGATAACGACCACTGCAATAACGAGAGCGATGATCACATAGAACATTGCGCCGTACTTGAGCTTTCTGTGCTTGTCGGGGGCCTTCACGGAAGCAGCCTCAACATCTGCTGCTTCATCGACGGTCTTTTTTACGGTCTCTTCGGCCTTTTTGCTGTCGATCTCTTTTTTACTCATCTGTATCAAAACCTTCCTTTCCTGTTAGATCAGCTCCAGCGTCTCTTCTCAAGCACCTTGACGGTGAAGAAGTTGAAGAGGAAGGCTGCACTGATGAAGAAAACGATGCTGGGAAGGCTGAATACTCCCCTTGTGAACTCAACGTATCTTGAATAGAACGCAAGCTTTGATACCACGAAGTATATTGCCTTCTTGAACTTGCCGCCGTTTTCAAAGTTTGAAACAAGCATCTCGGAAAGGTAGATGACGAACAGCAGTACCAGGCTGACCACTGCAGATGCCATCTGGCTCTCGGTCAGTGAGGATACGAACAGTCCCACGGCGATGAATGCAGCGCCGAGGAATATCATTGCAACGTAGTTGCCTATGAGAGGAGTCCATACCACATCGCCCAGATAATTGAGTATGAAAGCGTAGATGAACACTACAGACTCGGCAATGATGAACAGTGTAAGAGCTGCGAAATACTTGCCGAGAACGATGTCCCACAGACTTATGGGAGCTGTAAGGAGTCCCTGGTCTGTCCTGTTCTTCTTCTCCTCACTGAGGAGCTTCATTGTGAGAACGGGGATAAGGAACATAACGATATAGAACATTGAACTGAACAGTGCCGAGGTATCAGTGGTGGCATTGCCTACGACTCCGTTATAGAAGAATATACCCGATACGAGCCAGAACACAGCAAGAAATACATATGCCACGCCCGATGTAAAGAATGCGCCCATTTCGCGCCTGTAGATAGCCAGCATTATTCCTCACCTCCGTTATTGTCTTCGCTGTCATCGGAAACGATGCTGTCGCCGTCTCCGTCATCTTCCTTGTCATCGTCCTCCTGAACGGCTTTGATCTTGCCGTTTTCAGAGCGCTTTATCTCGATCCTGGGCTTCTTTGACTTGCCGCCCTTTTCAGAGGCAGAGCTTTCAAGGTTCTCGCCCATGGTGATCTTGAGGAAGATGTCCTCGAGGGTGAGGTCTGAGAGCTGGAGCATAAGGATATTCCAGCCTTTTTCTGCACAGAGCTTATTGATGTCGCGGCGGACATCTGTCTTGCCATCGGTCTCAACGTCGTAATCGTAGATGCCCTTTTCGCGCTCCATATCAGCACGGACGTACTTGACGCCGCTGATGTTCCTGATAGCCTCTGCAATGATGCGCTTGTCATCAGCGGAGTGCTCGGGGCCCTCGATACGGAGAGTCATCTTATGCTCATTGGTTATCTTCTTTGCTATCTCGTCGGCAGTACCGTCGGCAGCAACCTCTCCCCTGTTGATAATGATTATCCTGTCGCAGACAGCCTGTATCTCAGGAAGGATATGAGAAGAAAGGATAACTGTATGTCTCTTGCCCAGCTTCTTGATAAGGCTTCTTATCTCGATTATCTGGCTTGGGTCGAGACCAACTGTGGGCTCGTCGAGAATGAGCACAGGGGGATTGTTGATAAGAGCCTGTGCCATACCCACTCTCTGTCTGTAACCTTTTGAAAGGTTCTTGATAAGTCTTCCTCTTACGTCCTGTATCTTGCAGAGATTGCAGACGTCCTTGAGGTGAGCTTTTCTGGGCAGCTTGCACTTTTTAAGGTCGTACATGAAGCTGAGATAGGCGTCAACGGTCATATCCACATAAAGGGGCGGTATCTCGGGGAGATAGCCGATATTTGCCTTGGCCTTCTTGGGGTCCTCAAGGATATCTGTGCCGTCGATGAGAACAGCGCCCGAGGTGGACGAGATATATCCCGTCAGCATATTCATGGTGGTGGATTTTCCCGCGCCGTTAGATCCGAGAAAGCCGAGTATCTCGCCTTTTTCGACCTTGAAGCTGATATTGTTTACGGCAAGCTTGTCGCCGTACATCTTAGTAAGGTTCCTGACCTCTATCATTGGGTTTTACCCTCCTTATTGCGTATGTTGCGGCATGAGCCGCTTATATTCACAGCTTTTACTATGGTAATACCTGTATGTGATAACAGAGTGAAAGCAGTGCGAATTTTTTACAATATATTCAGAGCCGCTTCCATATCGCGGTTGATCTGCTCCCTGAGCTCCTCAAGGGAGGAGAACTTCATCTCGGGACGGATGAACCGCAGCAGCAAAACTCTCAGCGGACTTCCGTAAAGGTCTCCCGAAAATCCGTGTATATAGGTCTCGGCAAGGGGAGCTCCCCCGTAGTTCACGGTGGGCTTCATGCCGATGTCTGTCATTGATGGGAATGATTTCCCGTCTATATGTGTGACCGAGGCGTAAACGCCGTATGCGGGGACCTGCTGTTCCTCGTCAAAGAGCTGGTTTGCCGTAGGGAAGCCGATAGTGCGTCCCAGCTGAGCGCCGCGGCTGACAGTTTTCATAATGGTGTATGGACTGCCTAAAAGGGTGTTCGCCCTTTCGATGCTGCCATCCGCCAGAAGTCTGCGTATAAGCGATGAAGAAACTCTCTCGTCTCCGCAGAGGACGTCCTCAACGGTCTCAACGCGGAAGCCGTATCTCTCGCCGAAGCTTCTCAGCTCAGTAATGCCGCAGGAGGCTCCCTTGCCGAAGCGGAAGTCATTGCCGCAGCACACGAATGCAGCATTCAGCTCTCCGCAGAGTATCCTCTCCGCGAATTCGGCACCGTCCATGCCGCATATATCCGCGAAGGGCGGTGAGTATATACGCTCGATGCCGCACTCCCCGGTGAGGATAGCAGCCTTTTCGTCGTCGCCGTAGATAAAGCCGCCTGCGCCCTTTTTTGCCGCACTCTGCGACGGAAAGGTAAAGGCACAGGGCATAAGTCCCTGCTGCTTCTGCTCCGAAGCCGCCTTCAGCACGGCTCTGTGTCCCAGGTGGACGCCGTCGAAAAGCCCCAGAGCGACAGCGGAATACTTCTTCTCCACGCCGTCACCCCAGATTCTTTCCCACTCTCAGCAGTCCGCTCTCACGTTCTGCAAGGGCGGTGCCGATAAAGCCCCCGTCAGAGCCATACACCGCATACTCTGCGATGCCGTCCCTTATGCCGCGGACTCTTTCCAGGTCCAGCTTTACGCCGTTTCTGTACATTCTTGTCTGAGCCTCGCCCAGTCTCAGCCTGGGCAGCTTCTCAAAGACGCGCTCAATGGGGAGAATGAGCTCCTCAAGCCTGTCCTCGTCCCTTGCCTGCTGTATCTCCTCAAGAGTGTGGCAGTCATCAAGGGTGAAGCCCCCCGACGATGTCCTGACCAGAGAGGTCATGATACCTCCGCAGCCCAGTCTGTCGCCGATGTCGCTGATAATAGTTCTTATATAGGTGCCCTTGCCGCAGGAAATGGACAGCACTCCCTCACGGCTGCTGCTGTCGTAGCTTTCCAGCACAAGAGATGATACCTCTATCTCACGGGGCTGACGCTCCACCTCAACGCCCTGTCTTGCCAGGTCGTAAAGGCGCTTGCCGTTCACCTGCACAGCCGAGTACATAGGCGGGAGCTGCATTATCCTTCCCGTAAAATCCGGGATAACAGCCTCAATATCCGCCTGACTGACCGCCATATCCGAGGTGTTCTGCACCTGCCCCCACACGTCCTGAGTATCCGAGACAGCTCCCAGGCGGAAGCCCGCACGGTAGCTCTTGGTATTGTCGGGCATGATATCACACGCCTTTGTGGCAGTTCCCACAAAGACAGGCAGTACCCCCGTCGCCATAGGGTCGAGAGTGCCGCCGTGCCCCAGTCTTTTTATCCGTAGTATGCCGCGGAGCTTCGCCACAACATCAAAGGAGGTGAAGTCCTGCGGTTTATTGACGCAAAGGATACCGTTCATCAGCCCAGCGCCCTTTCAACAGCTTCGATGAGCTGTTTTTTCGCGTCCTCAAGGGGACCGTCTATGGTGCAGCCTGCTGCCTTTGCGTGACCGCCGCCGCCGATGAGCTGGCATATAGCCGAAACGTTCACATCGTTTGCGGAGCGGAATGAGCATTTGTAAACTCCGTCCTCGCGCTCGCGCATGAGAATGCCCACCTCTGTGTTTTCCAGCTGTATGGTCAGAGGTGCGAAGCCCTCAAGCTCCTCCATAGAAACTCCCATGTCCTTCATCATATCCTGCGTTATGGCAGCAATAGCCAGCTTTCCGTCCAGGCAGTACTCCATGAGCTCGTTGACCTTAGCCTCAAGCTTCAGTCTGCCCATGGACTTGACGTCGAACATATAGCGGTTTATCCTTGCGAAGTTGATATCGTAGCTGCGCATCATTTCCGCCGCTATCTCGTGAGCGCGGGGAGTGGTGCAGTCGTACTTGAAGCAGCCCGAATCCGTGGATATTCCTGTATAAAGGCACATAGCGCAGTGCCTTGTTATCTTTACGCCCATGTACTGCGCAAGGTCATAGATTATCTCGCAGGCAGCAGTGGCGTCGCCGCGGAGGAGAGTTTTCTCCGCGTAGTTCTTATTTGAAATGTGATGGTCGATGCAGAGCTGCACCTTGCCACCGTAGATTTCCTTATAGTCGCCCATAAGGTTCTCGTCGGCGATGTCAACAGCGATTATGGTCTTAGGCTCGAAGTCCTCTCCTGCTCCCTCACTTGTGAGGAATCCGTAACGTGCAGGGAAGCCGTCGTGGCAGACCACTCTGCTCCTTATACCCATCTGAGCAAGTATATCCTTCAGACCGAAGCCTGCTCCTATGCAGTCGCCGTCGGGGTTGCGGTGAGTGATTATCACCGCGTCCTGGCAGTTTCTGAGGAACAGCTCAGCCTCACTGAAACCGATGAACATACCCCGCCCTCCTTACAGAAGCTCGTGGAGCTTTTTGCTTATCTCCGCACTTCTCTCTATGGAGTTGTCGGCGATGAAGCTGAGCTCGGGAGCCTTGCGCATTTTGAGGCGGTGGAAAAGTTCCCTCTTGATGAAGCCTGCTGCGCTTTTCAGCCCCTCAACAGACTCCTTTGACCGCTCCATGCCCTCAAAGCTGGAAACATATATCTTACAGCTTGACATATCCCCTGACAGGTCAGCTCTCACGATGGTGAGCATCTTGTCTATCCTGGGGTCCTTGAGCTCGCGGAGAATGGCGGTCATTTCCCGTTTTATATCTTCAGCCATGCGGCTGTTCTTGAAATTAGGCATTATATTCCTTTCTGTCGTCAGAGATTTACAGTAAAGCCACTCCCTGATGATTCTTCATGCTTATCGGACTCGGCAGCTTTTTCCTTCTTCGCGGAAGTCTTCTTAGCTGACTTCTTTGAAGCAGTCTTCTTTGCGCTCTTTTTGGCAGGAGCCTTCTTTGCGGGCTCTGCTGCGGCTTCCTCTGCCTTTGGCTCGACAGCCTCGGGCTTGGGCTCCTCAGCATTCTCCTCCTCGAAGAAGCCTGCACCGAACATCTCGGCTGAGAAAGCCTCGTCCTCGGCGCTTCGGCTGTAGTCGGGAATATCCTCGTCGCCTTCTTCGCTGTAGTATATATCGGCATAGTTGCCGTACTCAGGCTCCAGCTCCACGTCGCGGACAGGGCGCTCGATGCCCATAAGGTCGTCTGTGTATTCCTCGGGCTCCTCCATTGCGCTGCACTGACCGAGAAGTATCTTCTTTACCGATTCAAAGAAGAATATGTCGATAGGTCCGAAGTCGTCCCATGCCAGTGCCTCGTTGCAGTACTGCAGCATATCCGCAGTACTCATTCTGCTGTTATCCATAAGAAATTCCCCCTTTATCATTGATAGAAAATAGTTGTCAGTTAATCTTCACGGTATTCCTCGACGATGTAGGTCTCGAAGATGTCGCCTTCCTTGACGTCGCTGAACTTCTCAAGGCTGATACCGCACTCGTAGCCGTCTGCGACCTCCTTGACATCGTCCTTGAAACGCTTGAGACCTGCGATCTCGTCATCTGCGATTATTATTCCGTCTCTTACTACACGTACCTTGCTTCCTCTTGTCACCTTGCCGCTGAGAACGTAGCTTCCTGCTACCATACCAACGTTGGAGATCTTGTATACCTGACGTACCTCAACACGGCCCAGCTCTACCTCGCGGAGCTTGGGAGCCAGCATACCCTTCATAGCGGTGCCGATCTCCTCGATAGCGTCATAGATGATACGATAGAGTCTGATGTCAACGCCGTCGCGCTCGGCATTCTCAGCCGCAACAGGATCGGGTCTTACGTTGAAGCCGACGATGATAGCATTTGAAGCACTTGCCAGCATAACGTCGCTCTCCTTAACGGCACCGACAGCACCGTGGATGACTCTTACTCTTACCTCGTTGTTTGAGAGCTTCTCCAGCGACTGCTTTACAGCCTCAACAGAGCCCTGAACGTCAGCCTTGACAACGATGGGGAGCTCCTTGATCTCGCCCTCTGCGATCTGGCTGAACAGGTTGTCAAGAGTTACCTTGCGGTAAGCGTTGAACTGCTCCTGCTTCTGCTCGTGCTTTCTCTGCTCAACAAGCTCTCTTGCCAGTCTCTCATCCTCAACAGCGTTGAAGGTATCGCCTGCGCTGGGGACCTCGGCAAGACCTGTGATCTCAACAGGAACGGAAGGACCTGCGGACTTTACAGTTCTGCCCTTGTCGTTGGTCATTACGCGGACTCTGCCCACAGCAGTACCTGCGATGAGGACATCGCCCTGTTTGAGAGTACCGTTCTGAACGAGAAGTGTAGCGATAGGACCTCTTCCCTTGTCAAGACGTGCCTCGATGACAGTACCCTTTGCAAGCCTGTCAGGATTTGCCTTGAGCTCCTTGACCTCGGCAACAAGAAGAACGTTCTCCAGAAGTTCATCTATGCCCTCGCCTGTCTTTGCGGATACAGGAACGCAGATAACATCGCCGCCCCAGTCCTCGCAAACGAGATCATACTTTGTGAGCTCTTCCTTGATACGGTCGGGGTTAGCGCCCTCCTTATCCATCTTGTTGATGGCAACGATGATGGAAACTCCGGCAGCCTTCGCGTGGTTGATGGACTCAACTGTCTGGGGCATGATACCGTCGTCTGCGGCAACAACGAGGATAGCTATATCCGTGATATTTGCACCTCTTGCACGCATTGAGGTGAATGCCTCATGTCCGGGAGTATCCAGGAACGTGATGTCCTGACCGTTGATGTTTACCTGATAAGCACCGATATGCTGTGTGATACCGCCAGCCTCGCCTGCGGCAACATGAGCATTTCTGATACGGTCAAGGATAGAGGTCTTACCGTGGTCAACGTGACCCATAACGACTACAACGGGGCAGCGGGGCTGGAGGTTTGTATCATCATCGTCGGTATCGTCGATAAGACGCTCCTCAATGGTAACGATAACTTCCTTCTCTACCTTTGCGCCCATTTCCTCAGCTACGAGAGAAGCTGTATCAAAGTCTATCTCCTGATTGATGGAAGCCATTACGCCCAGCTTCATCAGCTGCTTGATGACCTCGGTAGCGGCAGCCTTGAGACGTGTAGCCAGCTCGCCGACTGTTATGGTATCGGGGATGAGCACCTTCAGCTGCTGCTTTCTTGCTCTCTCCAGCTCCAGTCTCTTGAGCTTCTCAGCCTCCGACTCCTTCTTGGAGAACTGCTGGCGGTTCCTCTGAGCCGACTTCTGATTGATCTTCTGCTTCTTTGAGGAATAGTTGTCGTTCTTATGCTTGTTTGAGGTAGCCATCTGGTCGTATCTCTCGTTGTACTTGTCGAGATCAACGTAGCTTCCCCTTGTGTCGACTGTTCTGCGCTGAGTTGAGGTCTGAGCGGTCTCAGAGCTGATAGTGGCGTTGAACTTTGTTCTCTCGCCTCTGTCCTGAGCCTTTGCCTGCTCCTTCTTCTTGTCCTTTTTCTTATCCTGCTTCTTGGGCTCCTGAGCCTTTTCCTCGGCAGGCTTTTCCTCAGCCTTTACGGGAGCGGTCTCCTGCTTCTTTTCGGGCTCTGCTTTCTTCTCGGGAGCAGCTTCCTGTTTCTTCTCGGGCTCAGCCTTCTTCTCGGGAGCAGCCTCCTGCTTCTTTTCGGGCTCAGCCTTCTTCTCGGGAGCAGCCTCCTGCTTCTTCTCGGGCTCTGCCTTCTTTACGGGAGCTGCCTCCTGCTTCTTCTCGGGCTCTGCCTTCTTTGCGGGAGCAGCCTCCTGCTTCTTCTCGGGTTCTGCCTTCTTTGCGGGAGCTGCCTCCTGCTTCTTCTCGGGTTCTGCCTTCTTTGCGGGAGCAGCCTTTTTCTCTTCCTTCTTCTCGGCAGGCTTCTTAGCTGCGGGAGCCTTCTTCTCCTTGGGAGCCTCCTCCTTTGCGGGACGGGGATCGTTCTTTGAGTTGAAGTAGTCATTCAGCGAGCTTACCGAATAGCGGTCCTTGGTATAGTGTTCCAGAAGGGAATTCATCTCCTCCTCGGTGAGCGAAGAACCTGTTTTCTTCTTGTTATCGCCCTTTTCCGCGAAGAAGTCGATGAGCTCCTGTGAAGGAACGTTGAAATCCTTTGCAGCGTCGCTTAACTTTATCTTTTTTGCCATAGGCTTTATTACCTCCAGTTTTGTCTGCCGCCCGCGGCGGCATCAATGTAAGATTGTTCTCATATAACCATCTATATCAACGCATTACTGCGGTCCGTCGGATAATATCTTTCCGAAGCCGTCTGCGAATCCCTTGTCCGTCACTGCTATGACGGCGGTCTCCTTGCCCCAGAGCCTGCCGATATCGGCTTTTGTCAGCTCTGTTGCGAAGTGTCTCATGCTGTATTTTTTGCAGTGGAAGTCCACTTCCTTGACGGTCTTCTCCGAAGCGTCGGCGGCTGTAAGTATGCAGTGTGCAGTGCCGTTTTTCAGTGTTTCCACTGCGCTGTCGAAGCCCTTGACGACTCTGCCTGCCTTTATGCAGATACCCAGCAGATCAGCTGTCCTGCGGGCCTTCACTGAGTTCACTCAACATCGCCTCGTAAACGCTTTCTTCTATCCTGCATGAGAACGATTTCTCGAAGCGTCTTGCCTTTCTCGCCTTCTCAAGACATTCCGTGCTGCGGCAGATGTAAGCACCTCTGCCTGCTGCCTTGCCCCTGAAGTCCAGGCTTATGTCTCCCTCGGGGGACTTTACCACGCGGATCAGCTCCATCTTGGGCTTCATCTCTCCGCAGCCGAGACACATTCTCATGGGTATTTTTCTTGGCTTCATAATTATTCCTCAGTCTGGGGAGCAGCTTCCTCAGCAGTCTCCTCAGCCTTAGCCTCCTCAGCAGTCTCCTCGGCAGCAGCCTCAGCATCGGCTGTTTCCTCTGCGGGAGCCTCTGTGTTCTCCTCTTCCTCAGCAGGAGCTGTCTCGAATACGGGAGCCACGAAGTCGGGGCTCATCTCGGGAGCCTCCTCGCCTGTGAGGTTATCGAACTGGGGCTTGATGTCGATCTTGAAGCCTGTGAGCTTTGCAGCCAGCTTCGCGTTCTGACCCTTGTTGCCGATAGCCAGTGAGAGCTGATTGTTGGGAACGATAACTGTGCAGGCCTTCTCCTCCATGGAGGTGATGACTGTCTTGAGCACCTCAGCAGGAGCAAGAGCTCTTGCGATGAATTCCTCGGGCACCTCGCTCCAGGGGATAATGTCTATCTTCTCACCGCTGAGTTCATTTACAACAGCGGTTATTCTTGAACGCTTGGGACCTATGCAGGCGCCTACAGCGTCAACGTTCTCGTCCTTGGACCATACAGCAATCTTTGTTCTTGAGCCTGCCTCACGGGAGATGGACTTCACCTCAACGGTGCCGTCATATATCTCGGGGACTTCCTGCTCAAAGAGTCTCTTTACCAGGTCCTTGTGTGTACGGGAGATCTTTACGACAGGCTTCTTGTTCTTGCCGATGATGCCTGTGATGTAAACCTTAACGGACTTTCCTTCCTCCAGGTTCTCACCGGGGATCTGCTCGTTGCGGAAGAGATAGAGCTCAGTTCCGTCGTAAACAACGGTAACAGTACCTCTGCCGGGTTCTACCTGAGAAACCTTGGCTGTGATGCACTCATGCTCCTTCTGCTCGAACTTGCTGAGCATCTGCTCGCGGTTGATCTCTCTCAGGTCGCCCTTGATGGACTGCTTGGCGGAAAGAGCTGCCATTCTGCCCAGCTTGGAGATATCCAGCTCCTTGAGGATAGTTCCGCCGACAACGGCATTGGGGTCCATTGTCTTGGCAACGTCGATATTTACCTCGTTGACATCGATAGGCTCGTCGTCAATGATATCCTGGCGGATATACATCTCGAACTTCTTGGTCTTGGGGTCGATCTCGACGGAAATCCTCTCCTCGCTGTGAGGATAGGCTCTTCTTGCCGCCTTGAGCATAGCCGACTTTACCTTATCGATGAGAAGCTCGGTCTCAACGCTGTTTTCCTCTCCAAGAGCCTCAAGCGCCTTGAAAAAGTCCTTATTCATGTTCATGTCTGTAAATTCCTCCAATATATTATATTTTGTTTTTTTACATTTCAGAAATCGAGATAGAGCTTTACGAAAGCAATATCCGATAACGGGAATTTCTTTTCATCTCCGCTTTCGAGGACGACGGTAACGCCCTCCCTGTCAGCACCTGCAAGCTGTGCGACTATTTCTTTCTCGCCGTCCACAGCCCTGATGAAGCGTATCTTCACCTTGTCGCCGCAGCAGACCTCGAAGTGTTCCTCCTTGACCAGCTCGCGCTCCAGACCTGCCGAGCCCACCTCAAGCATATAGCTCTGAGGGATGGGATCCTTCTCGTCGAGGATATCGCTTATGGGAGCATTGGCGCGTTCACAGTCCGCAATGGTAATGCCCTCGTCCTGGTCGATGAACACGCGAAGATACCACATAGCGCCTTCCTTTTCGTAGCAGACGTCCCAGAGGTAGTAGCCAAGCTCATCGGTGATGGGCTTGATAAGGTCATAGACCTTCTGCTCGGTACCGCCGAATTTCTTGAATTTCATAGGCAGTTTTTCCCGATATATCGGGTTTCTCCTTTCTCTGTAAAGTAATAGTCCCAATATAAATACTAAAGACCGGAAGGCTTCCGGTCTTTGGGTTTACTATCATCATCAACTATTATATCACGGTTTTCGCAAAAATCAAGTGTTTTTCGGAATTTTTTTCAAAAATTCCCGATTTTTTACGGACAGTAATCGCACAGCCGGCCGCGGCAGTCCCCATGCGCCGCAAAAAAGTCCCTTTACAGGCGATATTTCGCAGAGTCTATTGACAATCCCGTCTCTGTATGATATAGTTTATGTAACTATTCTAAGATAAACGAGGTGCGAACCATGAAAGCTCTGAAAATAATACGCAGCATAGTCCTTGTAATACTCCTCCTGGCGGTCATCGCCGCGCTGGCGCTGTTCCTGTATCTGCGCAGGGACATAAAGACTCTCCGCAGCGTGAAAAACGAGGGCAACGGAGCCTACACCATGGACTACGCCGGCGACTACAAGCTGGACAAGTTCCTGAAAACAGGCGCCGAGAACGATGAGGAGCTCTACTCATTCATTCAGAAGGAGCTGATGCACGGCCTTTCCCCCGACGGGGACACTCCCAGCGCCGCCTGCACCGCCTTTGTGGCGCGCAATGACAAGGGCAACGTGATATTCGGCAGAAATTTCGACTTTGACACCTCCCCCTTCATGCAGGTATACACCCACCCAAAGGACGGCTATGCCTCGGTATCCACCGTGCCGCTGCTTGCCGTTGGCTTCGACAAGCGGCACTCTCCCACAGACGGCTTATCCAGGGAGAACATACCGCTGCTGGCAGTTCCTTATTTTGCCTGCGACGGAATGAACGAAAAGGGCGTTTCCGCGGCTCTGCTGGTAGTTCCCGTAGTATCCACAGTATACGATGAGAACAAGGTCTCAATGAACCAGACTGTCGCCATAAGGCTCATACTTGACAAGGCGGCAACTGTTGACGAGGCGGTGGAGCTTCTGGGACAGTATAACGTCTACTTCAGCAATAATCTGAAGTCCCACATACTCATAGGCGACGCAGAGGGCAATTCCGTTATCGTGGAGTACTACGACGGCGCACTGCAGGCTGTTACCTCCGCTGAGGACCATCAGATAGCCGCCAACCACATCGCCTATAATAACGAGAATATATTTGAGTCCCCTGACTCTCTCACAAGGCAGGAAGCCGTAGAGCAGGTCATCACAGACAGCGGCAACAGGCTTGATATGCAGACCTGTCAGGAGCTTCTCAACGCTGTGGGGCTCTACAACAGGGACAAATCCGAAAGGCTCCAGTGGTCGGTGGTGTACGACCTCACCGACAGGAGCGGCAGGATATGGCCCCGCCGCAACAGCAGTGCTTCATGGGACTTCACCGTCAGTGAAAAATAAGCGCCAACATATACAGCGGACGCCCGATGGTTGTCCCTGCAAACAAGCATAAAAAAAGACGTTTCCGAAGAAACGTCTTTTTTCTTTATGTTCAGCCCTTGAGCTCAACTCGTCTTATCTTGCCGCTGATAGTCTTGGGAAGCTCGTCCCTGAACTCAACGATACGGGGATACTTGTAAGGAGCGGTGTGCTTCTTGACATAGTCCTGTATCTCCTTTTTCAGCTCGTCCGTACCCTCTGTGCCCTTGACAAGCACGATGGAAGCCTTTACCACCTGACCTCTTACCGGGTCGGGAGCCGCACTTACGCCGCACTCCAGAACATATGGGAGCTCCATGATAACGCTCTCAATTTCAAAGGGTCCGATACGGTAGCCCGATGACTTGATAACGTCATCCACTCTGCCCACATACCAGAAATAGCCGTCCTCGTCCTTCCAGGCAGTATCGCCTGTGTGGTAGAGACCGTCGTGCCATACCTCCTTGGTCTTTTCGTCATCATTGTAGTAACCGAGGAAGAGTCCGCAGGGAGTATTCTTGTCCGTGCGGATAACTATCTCGCCTGTCTCGCCTGTCTTGACGGGCTTGCCGTCAGGGTCAACGATGTCCACATCGTAGAGAACGCTGGGCTTGCCCATAGAGCCGGGACGGCAGGTCATGCCCACGAAGTTTCCGATGGAAAGTGTGGTCTCGGTCTGACCGAAGCCCTCCATGAGCTTTACTCCCGTAGCCTTGAGGAACTGATTGTATACCTCGGGGTTGAGAGCCTCGCCTGCAACGGTCGCATACTTGATTGAGCTCAGGTCGTACTTTGAAAGGTCCTCCTTGATGAAGAAGCGGTACATTGTGGGAGGGGCGCAGAATGTGGTTATATTGTACTTCTTGAACATTGGAAGTATCTTGTGTGCGTCAAAGCGGTCGAAGTCATAAACGAACACGCAGGTCTCGCTGAGCCACTGTCCGTAGAGCTTGCCCCAGAGCGCCTTTCCCCAGCCGGTGTCTGAAATGGTGAAGTGGAGACCGTTGGGGTCTACGTTATGCCAGTAACGTGCAGTGATGAAGTGACCGAGAGCGTACTTGTGGCTGTGTGTAGCTATCTTGGGGTAGCCCGTAGTACCCGATGTGAAGAACATGAGATTGGGCTCGCTTCCGCAGGAGAGCTTTTCGGGGTCTGTGGGGCGATCGAAAACGTCGCTGAACTCCGACATCTCCTTGTCGAAATCAGCCCAGCCCTCGCGCTCGCCGTGAGCCATCATCTTTATGAGGCTGATACCCAGCTCCTCCTCGGCAAGGTCCACCTGATGAGCAACGTCGCCGTCGCCTGTACATACGATAGCCTTGACGCCTGCCGCCTTGAAGCGGTATGTGAAGTCATGCTGCACCAGCTGATTAGTTGCGGGAATAACTATTGCGCCTATCTTGTGAAGGGCAAGGATGGAGAACCAGAACTGATAGTGTCTCTTGAGCACCAGCATAACTCTGTCGCCCTTCTTTATTCCCTTTGACAGGAAATAATTCGCGGTCATATTGGAGTACTTCTTCATATCGGCGAAGGTAAACCTTCTCTCGGACATATCGTTGCCCACATAGATGAGAGCCTCCTTGTCGGGACATTTCGCCGCAAGAGCGTCCACCACATCGAAGCCGAAGTTGAACTTCTCCTCGTTGATGAAGCTTATGCCCGTAAGTGAGCCCATGGTGTCGGTCTCAAGCTTTATGAAGTTATCGGCAACGGGGTCCTGAATGTGAGCAAGGTCGAAGTTGGTAACTCCGGGAAGGATAACGGGGTCAAGGTTGGAGATAGCGTGCTGAGGCTGCTTCTCGCCGCATACGATAGCGTAGAACTTGCACTCCTTACCGCCCACAGCCCACTCGTCATGGGGCTCGGAGCTGTCGTAGTAAATGGAGTCGCCCTCGTTGAGTATCTCCACATTGTCGCCTACCTGAACCTTGAGCTGACCGCTGATGACAATATCCATTTCCTGACCCTCATGGGTATGGGGGTGAGGAACTCTGAACTCCTCGTCAACATAGGGAATGGTAACGAGGAATGGCTCTGCTATCTTGTTGCGGAACTTGGGCGCCAGTCTCAGGTAGCTCAGACCCTTTCTTCTGGCGATGGGAAGGCCCTCGCCTGCTCTTGTTATGTCATAGCTCCTGATATGGGGAGACTCGCCCTCCATAAGGTCTGTTATCTCGACACCGCAGGCATTTGCGAACTTGTATATGAAGCTGAAGCTGAAGTCCTTTGCGCCGCCCTCATAAGCCAGGTACTCATAGGAAGAAACACCTATCTTGTCAGCCATTTCCTTGGGAGACAGACCTACCGACTCACGGGTGAGCTTTATTCGCTCGGCGACCTCTCTCATTTTTAATTCGGGATCAAACATACTGCTCATTTAAAGCCTGCTCCTTTCAATATATTATAAGATCAAAAAAGGCGGAGACCGCCTGTGTTTACATATTTTTAATTATATCACTGCCATTTCCCGTTGTCAATGCCTTTATGTAATGAGAAGGAAAGCTGCATACGCGGAAAAGCTCCTCTCATCAGCCATGCGGCGGCTCTGAGAGGAGCTTTCATATATTATTAAATCCCTGTTCTATCCCTATATATCATTTATCATGCAAAAAGCATCATTGTATCAATTTGCTCTGCGGAATTCGCCGAGCTCTTTGTAAAAGCAGGGACCGGCAGGACCTGACGGTCTGGGACGGGGGGATTATGACAATGATCCATGGATCATCATCGGGAACGGGAAAAGGTTTCGGTTCGTTGCCGCACCGTCCTTCCTCTCCGTCTGTAATCCTGCTAAAGGAAGCACTGTCCAGAATGCCAACATATTCACTGCTATGCTGCCAGCCCTTGGCAAGTTTTGCTTCACTCTTAAACTCCGCGATATTCTGTACTGCTGCCTTTTTGAATGTTGCCTGCTCTGCAAGTATTAATGTATCGGAAGATGCTGCATTTGCTGACATAGCACCTGCCATTGGAACTGCACACATAGCTGTCGCTGCGATTGCTGTAATGATCTTCTTAAAATTAACCTTCATAATAATTCTCCTTATAAATAAAATAATGGTAATGCAGATGTACGGTGTATATTTTCATTTCTTTGTTCAAGGTGTTGCGCAACCCTATGCTTTTATTATACTCGGATAAGGAAAAATGTGAAGATGAGTATTGTCATTTTGTCAGTGACATTTGTCACTATCTGAACAAACAGAACAGGCGGCTTAAAACAGCGCATAAATAAGCCATAAAAATAAATGAGCGGCGAAGCCGCAGCATCGGGATTCTCAAGGGAGGCTCTCCCTTGAGCAGGAAGGGGGTACGGGGAAGGGCAGCGCCCTTCCTGAGAAACAGTGTGACGAGCGAAGCAATGTCACACGGCTGCAACGTACTTCTTCCCTCGGCTTGCCCGACGCAAAAACTGCAAAATACAGGCGGTCTGACAGCAGTTTATTATAAACTCTCCGCACAATCCTCATTCAATATTACTATAAGTATCGATAAATCGCAATTTCTGGTCAGTTGTTAACGATATGTTCATCTTTACCCCCTTGCCAAATCCCCTGTTAAATGCTATAATTAGAATGATATTTTCTGCCCGCGGAAAGCACTGTCCAACGGCAGCTATGAAGGAGATTGGTATTATGCAGTACGGACATTTTGATCTGGAAAACAAAGAATACGTCATCACTAACCCCGCAACTCCCGCACCCTGGGCAAACTATCTCGGAGACCCCGAGTACGGCGCTATGATCTCAAATAACGCCGCAGGCTACAGCTTCGTTAAATCAGGAGCTAACGGAAGACTTTCACGCTTCCGCTTCAATTCCGATATGGCGCTCCCGGGACGCTACATCTATATAAGAGACAATGATACCGCTGATTACTGGTCTGCTTCCTGGCAGCCCGTAGGCAAGCCCCTTGACAAGTACAAGAGCGAATGCCGCCACGGTACAGCCTACACCATCATTTCTGCCGAGTACGAGGGCATAAAGTCAGAGACTTCATACTACGTTCCCTTCGGCAAGACCTATGAGGTATGGCGCGCAAAGATCACAAACAACTCCGACAAGGAGAGAAAGCTGTCCGTATTCGGACTTATAGAGTTCACCAACGAGCCCAACTATGAGCAGGATCAGGTAAACCTCCAGTACACCCTCTTTATAACACGCACAAGCTTTGAGGGCGGAAACAGGATAATCCAGCACATGAACGAGAACACAGGCTTCGATGAGAACGGCTACAACGGCAAGGAGCGCTTCTTCGGCATGGTTGGACAGCCCGTCACAGCCTGCAACGGAAGCCTCAGCGACTTCATCGGTCCCTACAGGACATTCTCGAACCCCATTGCCGTTGAGACGGGCAAGTGCAACAACGTTATGAACTTCAACTCCAACTCCTGCGGTGCTCTCCAGAGCGATATCACTCTTGCAGCAGGCGAGACAAAGGAGTTCATCTTCGTACTGGGGCAGCGCACCGACTCAGAGGCTGCCGCTATCCTTGAGGAATATAAGGAAGCCGGCAAGGTAGACGCCGAGATAAAGCAGCTCAAAGACCACTGGCACAGCCAGCTGGCTAACTTCAGCGTAGAGACTCCCTCCGATGAGTTCAACAACATGATAAACGTATGGAACGCTTACCAGTGCTTCATCACATTCATATGGTCAAGAGCGGCTTCATTCATATACTGCGGTCTGAGAAACGGCCACGGCTACCGTGATACAGTACAGGACATCCAGGGTATCATTCACCTCGATCCTGAAATGGCTGCCGATAAGATACGCTTCATGCTGTCCGCACAGGTAAGCAACGGCGGCGGACTTCCCCTTGTAAAGTTCGACCACAACGCAGGCCACGAGACCTGCCCCGACGAGAACGATGAGCACAGCGTTTACGCAAAGGAGACAGGTCACCCCTCCTACCGTGCCGATGACGCACTCTGGCTCTTCCCCACTATCGTCAAGTACCTTGGCGAGAGCGGAAACAAGGGCTTCCTTGACGAGGTCATCACCTACGCAGAGGAAGGCGGCGGAGAGGCTACCGTTTACGAGCACATGAAGAACGCTATCCGCTTCTCAATGGAGCGTCTGGGAAGTCACGATATGCCCGCAGGTCTCCACGCAGACTGGAACGACTGTCTCCGTCTGGGAGCACAGGGCGAGTCAACATTCGTTGCATTCCAGCTCTACTACGCTATGAACGTTATGAAAGAGCTTGCCGAGATGAAGAATGACAGCGAGTATTCAGCATATATCGACGGTGCAAGAGCTAAGCTTGGTGCAGCACTTGAAAAGTGCTGGGACGAGGACAGATTTATCCGCGGAATCCGCGATAACGGTGTTATCGTTGGTGCAAAGAAGGATCCCGAGGCAAATATGTGGCTCAATCCCCAGAGCTGGTCTGTCATCTCACGCTTCGCTTCGGAAGAGCAGGCTGAAAAGGCTATGAACAGCGTTCACGATATACTCAACACTCCCTACGGTGCAAAGCTTCTTGATCCCCCCTACAAGTTCCACCACTTTGAGGGTGCGCTCATGCAGGTATTCAACCTTGACACAAAGGAAAACGGCGGTATCTTCTCACAGTCACAGGGCTGGCTCATACTTGCCGAGTCACTCCTCGGTCACGGCGACCGCGCATTCGAGTACTTCCTCGAGAGCTCGCCTGCCGCTATGAACAACAAGGCTGAGATAAGAGTTATGGAGCCCTATGTACACGGACAGTTCACCGAGTCGAAGGCTTCACCCTATGAGGGACGCTCACACGTTCACTGGCTCACAGGTACAGCTTCCACAGTAATGGTAGGCTGCGTAGAGGGTATCTGCGGTATGAGACCCGACCTTAACGGTCTTGCCATCGCACCTTCTATCCCCGCAAAGTGGGACGGCTTCAAGATTCACAAGAACTTCCGCGGCAAGAAGCTGAACATCGACATCGACAACTCCGCACACGTTCAGAGCGGCGTAAAGGAGCTCTACCTCAACGGCACAAAGCTTGAGGGCAATTATGTTCCCGCGGACAAGCTTGCTGATGTAAACGAGATCAAGGTAGTACTTGGCTGATATTCAATGCATAATTCATAATGCATAATGCATAATTAAAGGCGAACCGAATGGTTCGCCTTTTTGTTTATATTCGATTATAAACCATCCATATCGGCACGTTGGAATTGTGCAGTCATACAAATCCGACAAGTTTTCTTTGCAAAGCCTTGACAAGTACACTTGGCAGTGTTATAATGCAATCATACCAAGTAAACTTGTCAAAAACTGACAACAAAACTTTGCATGATATAGGAGGAGATCATTATGAACAGGGAAGAAATACTCGCAAAAAGCAGACAGAAAAACAAAAACCGTGATGTTGCCGAAATATCTCAGACAAAGGACGCCTCAAGATTTGCCATAATATTCAGTCTCGCCTTTTATCTGATATTCTCAACGCTAACTATGATAGCTCATAAGCCCTTTAACAGCAGCATTGCAGCTATGGAGACCTGCGTTATGTTTGCAGTTTATCTGTACAAGTCAATAAAAACAAGAAAAAGCGAACATATAGTATGTGCAGTCCTTATGGGAGCAGCGTTTCTCATGTTCTCGTTTGTGGCAATAATGGACCTGTTTAAAAAATAAGGTGGTGTAAAAATATGAATAAGGAAGAAATACTTGCTAAAAGCAGACAGGAAAACAAGAACCGCGACATCGCGGAGATAGACCAGTTCAAAAGCGCTGCAAGATTCGCTCTGATAATCAGTATGGCTTTCACGGCATTATGGACTATGCTGTCCATAATCGCTACGCAGCGTGTTAATTACGCTGTTATCGCTGTGGAATTCTGCATGTCGTTCTCCATGTGGCTTTACAGAGCAATAAAAAGCAAAAAAGCCTCGGATATTTTATTGGCGGCAGTCTCGGGCTTAACCTTTCTTATCCCCGCTTTCATCGGAATATGCGAGCTTTTCAATATCAAACCGTAAGGCGGTGACTGTATGATAGACGATTCACTCATACTCCGCAACCGCCTGAAGGAGATACGCAAGGAGCAGCGGCTCTCACAGGACGAGCTGGCAAAGATGGTGGGCGTGTCGAGAAACACCATAAGCTCCATAGAGACAGGGCAGTTCAGTCCCACGGCAAAGCTGGCGCTGATACTGTGCATAGCCCTTGATAAGAAGTTTGAGGATTTATTTTACTTTGACTAAAAATCGGATGCTCCATTGGAGGCCTGCAAATGTAAATCAAAATTTTGCTTCGCAAAATTATGATTTAAG
>JAKPUQ010000077.1 GCA_029572815.1 Bacillota bacterium
GCTCTATGAAGTACTGTATATCATGGAGGTATGAAAAATGGCACTTCAGAAAAACAAGGTCAAGTTCGGTCTGAACAAGGTTCACTGGGCAAAGATCACGGCATGGTCTGAAGACGGTGTGCCGACATTTGCAACGCCCGTGCGTCTGCCCGGTGCTGTTTCACTGAGCATTGACGCCAACGGCGAAAACGAGAACTTTTACGCAGACAACTGCGTGTACTACGTCATCAACAACAACGCAGGCTATGATGGTGACCTCGAAGTTGCTCTCATCACCACGGACTTTGCAACCGCAATTCTCGGCGAACAGCTTGACAGCAAGGGCGTGCTTGTGGAGCGCAACGATGCGGAGACCTCGCAGTTCGCACTCATGTTCGAGTTTGACGGAGACAAGAACCACATTCGTCATGTGCTGTACTGCTGCTCGGCATCCCGCCCTGCAACCGAGGGTGAGACTACCGAGGAGAGTAAGTCTGTCAAGACGGAGACACTCAGCCTCAAGGCAACAGCACTCCCGTCCGGTCTGGTGAAGTCCAAGACCTGTGAGTCTACGGATGAGACCACTTACAACAACTGGTACAATGCTGTGTATATCCCGACCGCAGCAACCACCAACAACAGCACCGGTACACGCTCTGCATCTACAACCAAGAGCAGCACTGCCGCAGCAACCACTACTGACTGATAAAGGAGAAAGTATATGGCTATCAGAAAAACAATTACTGTTGACGGCATCGAGGTTCCTTTCAAGGCGAGTGCAACCCTGCCTCGCCTCTATCGTGCGAAGTTCCGCAAGGACATCTTCAAGGATTTCGCCGCCCTGAAGGATTCCGTGGATGAGAGCGATGAGGAGAATTCCGGTCTCGGCATCGAGAGCCTTGAGGTGTTCGAGAACATCGCCTGGACAATGGCAAAGCACGCTGATCCGGAAAATGTTCCCGACAGCCCGGATGATTGGCTCGAACAGTTCAACTGCTTCTCAATCTACGAGGTGCTGCCGCAGCTCTTTGAGCTTTGGGGCATGAATCTGGAGACACAGGCAGAGTCAAAAAAAAAATCTCGCCCAGTTGACCGCGAGATGACAACGCCGCTGTTCCTTCTCCGATGTGTGCAGATCGGGCTGACACTCTCCGACCTTGATCTGCTCACCATCGGAATGGTCAACGAAATGTTCATTGAAAAGGATAAC
>JAKPUQ010000101.1 GCA_029572815.1 Bacillota bacterium
CCCTCACGCACATAGTCAAGCATTGCCCTGAGCTGAGGGCGGTCGGTGTTCGCTCCTGACAGCTTCTCAGAGAAGATGCGGTCAACCTGATAACCGCACATGATCTCCTGCTGTCTCGCTGTTTCCTGATGCTCCGTAGAAACACGGATATAACCTATTTTGCTCATAGTATCGTCCTTTCTTTATTCAAGTGCATTTTTATTTCTGTGTTTCGCCTGTGTCCTCTGACGGCTTTTCTCCCTCTCACGCTTCATGTACTGCTCATTAAGATACTGGCGCAACTGTCGGGTGTACCGCATCGCCGTTTCATGTTTGAGAAGATATGCCTTGTGTTCGGGCATAATGGCTTTACGCTTATCTTTCAACTGCTTTGATAGTGCTGCAAGCTCGCTCCGCTTGGGTGCTTTGCCGTCGATGTAATAATCCTTGATATGCTCGGTGATATACTTGTCGGCTTCTTCATAAGCGTCAATAGCGGCAGCGTTTTTCTTGCGGAAGTGCTTCTGCGTGAATGCTGACCGTTCCTGATACTCCTTGTATGTAGCTGAATTGTCGGAGCGTTGCTTCATCATCGCAAGGAGCTTGTCAATTGCCGTGTACTGTGCTTTCAGCTCTACGACTTCATCGGTGTGATCTTCGGGCGAATGAATATTGTGCATGAATCCGCCAAACTCGCTTAATGACATGATGCCAACGGCTTCAAGCTCTGCAATGATCTTGTCGCTGTCACGCATACCCCGGATAGTTGCCCATTCATCTATTTTCTTTTCAGGTGCTTTACTCTCGGTCGGCTCAGGTGCAGGCGGTGGAGTTTCACGCTCATCATACAGCGGTGCAAGAAATTCCTCCGCTGTAATAACTGTTCTGTCGGGTTCAGGCTTTGGAGTAGTCGGCGGTGTGATCGTGGGTGTAAATGTAGGCACTTGTGAGATGCCCTTTTCCCGCATTTTTGAGCGAATGAGATCGGAGATAAGGTGTCCGGGTTCTGACGGTGATGTTGTCGGGGCGGTGACTGTTTGTGTCGGCTTAGGATTAGGCTTAGGAGCAGCAACAGGCTTCGGCGGTTCAGTAAGCATATCGGGAGTGACATTCGTCGCTGACAGCTTTTCCTGTATCTCCGCTATCTGCTCGGCAATGCGTTCGGGGGTGTAGTCTGCTCCCAATGTGTCGGCTCTTGTGAATTTCTGCTGTCCCTCGCCCGAAAGACGGAATTTCAGCTTGACTTTGTTCTGTGGCTTGTAAACATACTCGATACCGCTGGCAGAACAGTTGCGTAAAAAGTCCGCAAAGTCTTTGCTGTAAAATGCGACTTCTGCAATCTTAGCTCGGAGTTTGTCTTTCCACGACTTGCCCTGCAACTGCATATCCCTTTCAAAGTGGGAAACGCCTTTCGCCTTCGGCTCAATAACGGATATGCCGTGTTCCTTGCATAGTTCGTCCGATATTGCCTGTAACTGTGCCCATGACCGTTCATTTACCTTGCCTTGATTGTGTTCGTAAGTAAAGCTGAGTCCGTTGTAAAGATTAGTGTTATTGAAAATGATGTGACAATGGGTATGGGACTTGTCTGTGTGAACGGCAAGCACATATTGGTAGTTGCCTTGCAAAAATCTGTCACACAATTCCTCACCGATCTGCAAGGCTTGTTCAGGTGTAACTTCATCAGGAGCGAAACTCTGGACTATGTGGTGTGCGAGGATTTGTGTTCGCCCTGTTCCGCCTGCTCTGACTGCTCGGAAGTTGGCGGCAGCACCGATGCTATCGGCTCGGCAGGCAAAAGACTGCACATATAAGCCGTTGACGGTCTTATCTCCGTTTGTGATATAGCGGAGAGCCGCCCCGTCTGTTGCCTTGATTGAATGGATAGAAGTGTATGCCAAATTCCGCTAACTCCTTTCTTGATTTCGGAAATGTCCTCGGCATAGATGTGACCTGTGCTGTAAAGTCGGACAAGTATCTGATTGATGTTCGCTCCGATACGCTTCATAAGCCTGTTGGTTTCAGCAATCTCGGTGTGGTCGGGTGTGAGATTAACCCTTGCACGAACGCAGTCACGGATATACTCCGTTTTGTTCTTATAACCGTACTGCTCACACTTGGAAAGAATATCCTGCATTTCGGATTCTGTAAAGCGTACATTCAGCGTGTAGGATTTCTTCTCTCTCTTGCGTTTCAGGTACTTTCGTTCGTCATCGGTGAGCTGGCTCTCGTCTTTGTCGGCAAGGCTCTTGTCAAGTTCGGACTTAACCTCTTGGTCAAGTGCGTG
>JAKPUQ010000125.1 GCA_029572815.1 Bacillota bacterium
CGGGTAATCATAATCGTCATTATCCTTTTCAATGAACATTTCGTTGACCATCCCGATAGTGAGCAGATCAAGGTCGGAAAGACTCAGCCCGATCTGCACACATCGGAGAAGGAACAGCGGCGTTGTCATCTCGCGGTCAACTGGGCGAGATTTTTTTTGACTCCGCCTGCGTCTCAAGATTTACGCCCCAGAGCTCAAAGAGCTGCGGCAGTACCTCGTAGATGGAGAAGGTGTTGAACTGCTCCAACCACTCGTCAGGGCTGTCCGGAACGCCCTCCGGATCGGCGTGCTTTGCCATCGTCCAGGCGATGTTCTCAAAAACCTCAAGGCTCTCGATACCGAGACCGGAATTCTCCTCATCGCTCTCGTCAACCGAATCCTTCAGTGCCGAAAAATCCTTGAAGATATCCTTGCGGAACTTGGCACGGTAAAGGCGAGGCAGTGTTGCGCTCGCCTTGAAAGGGACTTCGATGCCGTCAACAGTAATTGTTTTTCTGATAGCCATATTCGTTCTCCTCCGAATCAGTCAGTAGTAGTGGATGCGGTTGTGCTGCCGCCCTTGGTGCTGCTTGTCGAACGTGTACCGGTGCTGTTGTTGGTGGTCGCCGCAGTCGGGATATAGACGGCGCTGTACCAGTTGTTGTAAGTGGTCTCATCTGTGCTTTCACAGGTCTTGGACTTCACCAGACCGGAAGGCAGTGCGGAAGCCTTCAGCGACAGTGTCTCTGTCTTTACCTCCTTGCTCTCCTCAGTGGTCTGACCCTCAGTCGCGGGACGGGATGCAGAGCAGCAGTACAGCACATGACGGATGTGATTTTTGTCTCCGTCAAACTCAAAGAGCAGTGCGAACTGCGATGTCTCCGCATCGTTGCGCTCAACCAGAACGCCCTTGCTGTCGAGCTGTTCACCGAGGATATCGGTTGCAAAATCGGTGGTGATGAGAGCAATTTCGAGGTCACCCTCATAGCCTGCGTTGTTGTTGATAACGTAATAAACGGTGTTGTCGGCGTAGAAATTGTCGTTCTCGCCGTTTGCGTCAATGCTCAGCGAAACAGCACCGGGCAGACGGACAGGCGTTGCAAATGTCGGTACACCGTCATCACTCCATGCTGTGATCTTTGCCCAGTGAACCTTGTTCAGACCGAACTTGACCTTGTTTTTCTTCAGAGCCATATTCATACCTCCAATGTGTACAGGACCTCATAGAGCCGTTCGCTCTCGATCCATGTTTCGGATTTTGTATAATAAATGT
>JAKPUQ010000134.1 GCA_029572815.1 Bacillota bacterium
CACTCCCTTTATCCTTCCCCTGTCTATCATCGGTACTGCTATCACCGATTGCCAGTCAGGCATCCCCGTAAGTATATCTATCCCCGGATAACTGTTCCAGTCTATCTGGTATTCTCCCTTCCCGGTTTCCATGCATTTCTGCACTATGCCCTCGTTGTAGTAAACCTCCTCTTCCCGGTCCGCCAGTCTCTTCCTCAATATTTTTCTGCTTATCCTCTTTTCATTCCCCGCCTCTTCTATACAGAATATTCCTCCTGTCTGTGCCTCCGATACTTCTATTATCCTTCCCAGAAAGCTGAATAGCTTTTCTTCCAGTGTCTTATCATTGTCCCTCTGCAGATCCAGTATCTCAAGCATTGTCTCTGTTTTCCTCTGATCCTCCACTATGTCTCCAGATATTATCCCTGCAAGCCTGTCTATTCTCTTTATGCTGTTTGACATGTTAATTTCATATATCCTGCTCCCGTTCCTCCCCGACTCTTTTACATGGTACAACGCCTGGTCTGCCTTGTCTATCAGATCCTTTGCCCATGTACCGTGTTCCGGATACGAGGATATCCCCAGACTTATGGTAAGCGGCGTGTTAAGTCCCAGAAGCTTTGCGTTCTCTATCTTCTTTCTTATCTTCTCCGCAACGGAGTAAGCTCCTTCGGCATCTGTCCCCGGAAGCAGTATTATTATCTCTTCTCCTCCGTATCTTCCGCATATATCGCCTTTTCTTACGCTGCTCATTATTATGCTGCTTATGCTCTGCAGCACTTCATCTCCTTTTTGATGGCCGAAGCGGTCGTTTACACTCTTGAATTTATCTATATCCGCCATTATTATGGAGAACTGTCCCCCTTCCTTTTCCGCATACGCAAGCTCCTTTGACAGCGCTGATTCAAAGTGCTTCCTGGTATACAGCCTTGTCAGCTTGTCTACCGTTGACATTACCTTCATGTTGTAATTGTCTGTCAGTACATAGGCTATCTTTGCCGCCATCATGCAGAAAAGGCTGCTTTCCTGGGTGAAGTTGTTTATTATGCTGTCGGTGTCCAGGTATATGTAGCCTATTATCGGGTTGTCCCCTGGCTCTTTATACCTTCTCCGCTCTTCCACAAGTTCTATTCCTATTCCGTTTCTTTCTTTTTGTATCATTATCGGTATGCAGAACACTGCTGTTATATCCTTGGGTATCAATATATCTCCTTTTCTGGCATTGTAATCAAAGGTGTCATTTACTATTATGCTGTCCCGTTTCTGCTTTACCTGTTCTATCAAATACTTGTAAAAAGGGGTTTCCTGATACCTGTTGTAGGATACTATTACATTCAGGCTGCTGTCTTCCTGCAGCGTCGCTATGAATGCGTTTTTTGCCTGTGTTATCTCTGCAAACAAATCTACCATATGCTTCAGGTTGGCGGTTTCATCATCGCTGAACCTGCTTACCAGCTCCTGCAGCTTTCCCAGGAATTTCATCCGGGTACTTGTATCCATATCCTCCCTTGCTGTTATTTCGTCTGCTTCCTTGTATCTGTACATATCCCTGTATTCTGTATAATCAAAGTATTTGTCTATCTCCTGCAGGCTTATATTTCCTGTCATATACTCCTTTGCAGCTTTTTGTCCCGGCTCATTCCCGGTCATAAGATCCGCTGCCCTGCACAGGTTTTCTTTTACCGAATTTCTGTCATGGGAGTTTATGAACCTTATCTTGTATTCGTCAGGCACATTATATACCAGCTTCCTCAAATAGCTTAAGGATGTGATAAGGTATTTCAATGCTTCTCTGTAGTTCTTCTGC
>JAKPUQ010000167.1 GCA_029572815.1 Bacillota bacterium
TCCAATTCGCTGACGGAACAGCGAAAGCCTGAGCAGAGAGAAAAGCTCAGGCGAAAAAACGCGCAACAGCGCAACAAAAATAACAAGCATTGTATTTTGCGCCGCACGGCGAGCGAAAATACCAAATGCTTGTTGGGGACACCCCAAGCCCCGAAATGACCGCACAGCGGTCAAAAAAATATCGACTAACGCCGAAATAAAAACAAAGGAGACACCACTATGAATACGGAGAAAAAGAAACGTGGCAGACCGCCCAAACACAAGGCTATGGAGTTCGATGGTATGACTTATGAGGGAGCTATCAATCACGCACTTGACCAAGAGGTCAGATCAGACCTTGACAAGAGCCTTGCCGACAAGGACGAGAGCCAGCTTACGGACGATGAACGCAAGTACCTGAAACGCAAGAGGGAGAAAAAGTCCTACACGCTGAATGTACGCTTTACGGAATCGGAAATGCAGGACATCTTAGCGAGGTGTGAGCAGTACGGTTATAAAAACAAAACGGAGTATATCCGTGACTGCGTTCGTGCGAGGGTTGATCTCACTCCCGACCGCACCGAGATTGCTGAAACCAATCGCCTGATGAAACGCATCGGAGCGAACATCAATCAGATACTTGTACTACTATACAGCACAGGTCACATCTATGCCGAGGATATTACCGAGATAAAGAGAGGGGTTAATGAAATTTGGCATACACTTCTATCCATACGATCAGGGCAACAGTCAGCGCAGCGATCGCTTACATCACAAACGGAGATAAGGCCGTCAACGGTATATATGTCAACTCTTATGCTTGCCGAAGCGACAGTGCAGGAGCAAGCGAGGACTTCCGAACAGTCCGAGGAACAGGCACAGGACGCACCCAAATCCTTGCCTACCACATGATTCAGAGCTTTGCCCCTGACGAAGTCACACCAGAACAGGCTATGCAGATCGGAGAGGAGCTTTGCGACCGTTATCTCAAGGGCGATTATCAGTATGTCATTGCTGTTCACCATGATAAGTCGCATCTTCATTGCCATATTATTTTTAACAACACCAATCTGTATAACGGACTCAGCTTTACCACCGAACATAATCAGGGCAGGAAGTCAGAAAGAGCGTGGGCAGAGCTGCGTGAGATTTCGGACGAGATATGTGCTGAACATGGGCTATCCCTTATCGACCCGAAGGGCACGGGCATTTCGTATCTCGAACTGTTGAAGCAACAAGAGGGCAAGTCGTGGAAAGAAAAGCTCCGTGCCCGTATTGCAGAGGTCATGCTTTACAGCCGTGATTTTGCGGACTTCCTCAAAAACTGTACCACCGCAGGAATTGAGTATGTTTATACTCCGAAGAACAAGTACAAGCTGAAATTCAAGCTATCTGGTGACGGTCAGCAGAGGTTCACAAGAGCCGAAACG
This sequence comes from Bacillota bacterium, assembly GCA_029572815.1. GTDB lineage: Bacteria > Bacillota > Clostridia > Oscillospirales > Ruminococcaceae > Ruminococcus. The sequence continues at coordinate 1,410 of JAKPUQ010000167.1, forward strand.
CTGGGCGAGGGATTCACCGTCGAAAGCATCACCGAGCAAATAGCGGAGATACAGGAAATACTGTCAGCGGCGAATGTCACTCCCGATATGCTTATCGAACCGCCGAAGCCTGTTATTCCCAAGACAGAGCCGAAGCCGGCACAGGCAGTCACCGCACCGACAACACCACCGTCAGAACCTGGACACCTTATCTCTGATCTCATTCGCTCAAAAATGCGGGAAAAGGGCATCTCACAAACGTCTACATCTACACCCACAATCACACCGCCGACTACTCCAAAGCCCGATACCGACAGGACAGTTATTACAGCGGAGGAATTTCTTGCACCGCTGTATGATAAGCCTGAAACTCCACCGCCTGCACCTGAGCCGACCGAGAATAAAGCACCTGAAAAGAAAGAAGATGCGTGGGCAGAGATCAGGGGTATGCGTGACAGCGATAAGATGATCGCCGACCTTGAAGCTGGCGGTATCACATCGCTTGACGATCTCAGGGGCTTCTTCTGGAATTTCAAGCACCCTGATGACCACACGGACGAGCTTGCCGAGCTTGACAAGAAGATTAGGGGCATTGATAAGCTCATCAATATGATGAAACAGCATTCCCAGAACTATGCTACATACAAGGAGTATCAGGAGCGTTCTGCATTTACACAAAAGAGTTTCCGCAAGAAGAATGCTGCCGCTATCGACGCATTTGAAGAAGCCGACAAGTACATTGCCGAGCATATCAAGGCTTACTACATCAAAGGAAAACCGCCTAAGCAGAGTGATTTGCAGGCGAAGTTCACCAAGCTGAAAGAGAAATACAATGCGCTGGTGCCTGAGCATAATGCCTTTGTCACTAAGCGTGACACGGCACACAAGTACACCCGACAGGTGCGTAACTATCTCCAAAACAAGGAACGGCAGGAACGTAACAGGCAGTACCAAGAGAAAAAACGCACACAGCAGAGAAAGAAAGACACTCTTGAATAAAGAAAGGACGATACTATGAGCAAAATCGGATACATCAGAGTTTCCACCGAACACCAAGAAACCGCCCGTCAGCAGGAGATAATGTGCGATTATCAGGTTGACCGTATCTTCTCCGAGAAGCTGTCAGGGGCGAACGCAGACCGTCCTCAGCTCAGGGCAATGTTGGACTATGTGCGTGAGGGAGATACCCTCTATGTGGAAAGCATCAGCCGTTTAGGACGCTCCACAAAGGACTTGCTGAACATCATCGACACACTAACTGACAAAGGCGTTACCCTCATCAGCCACAAAGAAAAGATCGACACCGATACGCCTACGGGCAATTTCATGTTGACCGTGTTCGCGGTTCTCTCACAGTTGGAGCGTGAACAGCTCAAACAGCGACAGCGTGAGGGCATCGAGATTGCTAAGGCTCAGGGCAAGTACACGGGACGGAAACCTATCCCTACCGACTGGACGAGGTTCGGGCAGCTCTATGGGGAATGGAGAGCGAAGAACATCACAGGCAGGGACTTT
>JAKPUQ010000182.1 GCA_029572815.1 Bacillota bacterium
ATTATAGCATATAAGCGAAGCGTTATGCTATAATCGCCCGATTGCAGGGAGCAGATCTTTGATCTGCGTATCTGCAAGGGCATTTTGATCGTTTATAATGAATGCTTTGCATTCATTATAGCATAGAATATCAAAAACAGCAAGGTGAATTCCGGCGCTTATAAATACCTTATATAATATTAGACGTATAAAATCCGAAAAAATCTCACCTGATTCAAAAAAAATTTCAAAAAAACGGGACGCCCTCTCAGCGTCCCTGTATTGTGCTGTCTTCGATATAGATAAAGAACTCCATTTCGTTTGTATCCTCAAGTCTTCTTGCCAGAACATTTCCGCCGAGAGCCCGCACTGTCTCATATACGGAATAGAGTCCGATACCGCTGCCCTCTGCATTTGCGGCGTTTGAACCGCGCCAGTAGCTTCTGAACACATAGGGTATCTCATTTTCGGGAAGAAGTCCCCCACTGTCCCTTACGGATATGCCGAAGCCCTCGTCATGGCGCATTATCTCCACCTTTATGCCGCTTCCATCGCCGTACTTCACCGCATTCTCAAGTAACTGGCTGACTGAGCGGTAAAGGGCGTATTTATCGCTCTCCATTATTGTGTCCGTATTGCGCTCCACAGTGAAGGGGATACGCTTTATCGCCATTCTGTCCGCATACTCGCTGCGTATGAGCTCTGCCAGCTCCGTTACGGGGAAACGGCTTATCTCGGTATCAAAGCCATCAAGAGAAGCGTCCGATGATGCCAGGAGCTCCGCCGCCAGCTTCTCCACCTTGCCTGCGTTTCGCTCTATCCTGCCCGCAATATCCTCGGTCATTCCGCCGTCGGAATAGAGTCCCTCGCGTACAGCCTCGGTGTACAGCTTTATATTGGCGATAGGAGTCTTTACGCCGTGAGCTATGGTGGAAACCAGCTTCTGGCGCTCTCCCTCAAGTATGTGTATCTTCCTGCTCTCGGAAGCCAGCACGTCAGAGAGCATATTCATTCCCCAGACGTACTTTCCGAAAAACCTGCTCCTGCTCTCCGGGAGCTTCTGTATGTCCCTGAGCCTTGCCAGTCTCTCGGGATAGTCGGAAAGCTTACGGAAGGGTATGAGTATGGCTGCGCAGATGTATATGAACACTCCTGCGGTAATCAGAAACACTACTGCGAAGAATACATTTCCCACTATCATTATACGCTTTGCCGCCACGCTGCTGTAGATGTACTCCGTTATACCCATGAGCCTGCCTTCGCTGTCATAGACACGGCACACAGCGCAGTTCTTGTCAACGGCGGTGATGAAGCTGCCTACCTCGCCCTCAGCAGGCACGAACACTATCTCATCGGGCATATCCTTGCCGAAACGTGCCTTCCATTCATCGGTATGCTCTGCGATAACTTCTTCAGGGGAGGAGCCTGTCTCTGCTGTCAGACCTATGAGCTCCGTATTTATCCTGTTTATGGCTATGTTGCGTGAGGTTATCCTGCTTTTTGAAGCCCTTATACAGGCGAGGTCGAAGCACAGCACAGCTGCCGCGAAAACTGCTGTGAACAGCAGAAAGAATGAAACCGCTCTCTTCATTTCTGCTCACCGAACCTGTAGCCGACCTTCCAGACCGTCTTTATTATCTCGGGGGGAATTCGGGTCCCGCTCTATCTTCTCCCTGAGCCAGCGGATATGTACAGACACGGTGCTTGGCTCGGTAAAGCAGTCGCAGCCCCATACTGCGTTGAAAAGCTCCTCCTTGCCCAGAGCCTCGCCGCTGTGCTCCATAAGATAGCTGAGCAGGTCGAACTCCTTGGCGTTGAGTTTCAGTTCCCTGCCGTCCTTCACCGCAATACGGGAGGAAGGGTCAAGCTCTATGCCGCAGCCGCTGAGCCTGCCAGAGGGGTCTCCGCCGCTGCTGCGCTTCATAAGAGCCCTCACCTTGGCAGTCAGCACTTTTATGGAAAAGGGCTTGTCGATGTAGTCATCGGCACCTGTCTCATAGCCCAGGAGCTTGCTTTCCTCGTCAGTCATTGCGCTCATCATTAGTATGGGGATATCTCCCTTTTTTCTTATCTCCGTGCAGGTCTCATAGCCGCTCATCTTCGGGAGCATAACGTCCAGCAGAACTATGCCGAAGCTATCCCCCTCAAGCAGCTCAAGGGCTTCCTCGGCGGCAGTACAAAGCCTTGCCGAGAAGCCCTCTTTTATCATAAAATCCCTTATAATCTGCCCCATTTCGGGGTCGTCCTCTATTATCAGTATATCGGTCATAGGTATCTCCTGTGGTGTGAACCCGCTTTATTTCCAGCTTCCCAGGTCGATGAATTCGGGACTCGGCTCCACTCCGTCCTCTCCTGTGAGTATAGCCTGGAGCCTGCCCGTTGAGTAGTCTGCGATGACCATGTGGACCATGCCCTCGCCCCTCATACGGACAAGGTAATTATCTGTCTTCTCACAGGTCATAAGCTCCTTGAAGCGGTCAATGGTAAGTCCGCGCTGTCCCCCGAAAAGCTCATTGTATCTGTTCCACCTTACGATATTTCCCTCATCATTGGTAAGCATATCCGAATTGCCCTTTGCCGCAAAGGAGTTCACCGCACAGAGATAATGGGGATCGTCCCACTCCACTCCATCTGTCAGCTCAGTGGAGCTGTCGCGGATGACCGTTGCGCCGTCCTCCTCAGTTACGCAGAGCTCTGCCACATAGGCTTCCTTACTGTCCGTAGCCAGAACGTTAACGCAATAGGGGTACTGAGAGGCGTTCTCCGCCAGGTACTCCGCCGCCTCCTTAGCCGTGGTGCAGTGCTCAAGAGCGTATCGCATACCGTAGGTGTAGCTCTTTCTGTCTTCACAGGTATATTCTACCATTTTTTTACTGCCCACGTCAAGCTCCCCCAGCATAAGACCATCATCGTTGACCGCGGTGAGTATAGTCATAAATCCAAGAGGCGTTACTGAAACGAAGCTCTTGTCCCCGTTTTTCATGTGGACTACCGCATGGCAGCTGCATATCTGATTATCGCTTCCCAGCATCCATTCCAGCACACGGCAGGTTATGCGCTCACCTGTTGCAGTGACCTCGCCGTCGGCTGTCAGGACGCTGCAGGCAGTTCCTCTCAGCGCATCGGGAACGAACTGCATGAGCATCGCCTCGTCACGGCTGAGAATACCGTCCTCCCTGAATCCCTCGGACTCCCCCTTTATGCCGTCGGTAAAGCCGTCCAGCTCGTCCCTGTATTCCTTGTCAAGCTTGCTGTAAAACGCCTTCATTCTGTTCTCTATGGGAGTATAGTCACCCTCAAGGTCGCTGAACGCCTCCTTGATGTTCTGATAGATGTAGGGCTCACAGAGCTCACCATACTCAGGAAAGGCTTTCTGTATGGTTCTGCCGTAGGCTGCTCCCACATCGTAATAGCTGCCCGCGGTGTAGTCCAGAGTAACATCGAAATAGCTCTCCATGACGTCTATCCTGCACAGCCCGTCCTCAGAGGAGAGGGTGTTCAGCACCTTTTCCTTTGTGGGAGCTATGCCCGTGTAGTTGTTCTCCATGTATATGGTATCCACGGGCTGAAGAGTGCTGTCCCCCTGCTCGGGCACTGTAAAGTCCACATATCCGTTCTTTCGTCCGCAGCCTGCTGCTCCTGCTGCCAGGAGAAGTGCGGCAGCAGCCGATACTATCCTTTTCATATCCATATCCGCTCCTTACCAGCCGCGCTCCATGAGCCAGCTGCTCAGCCTGCGCTCCCTTGCGGAGAGCTCCCCGTCGTCAGCAAGTCTGCCAAGCTCTATCTCGCCCTGTATATCGCCGTCCATGAGGTAGATGACCTTGTCGCTCATGGCAGCCACCCTGACGCTGTGAGTTACCATCATGATGCCCGTGCCGTTTCTGTTTGCCTTTATGAGCTCCTTCATAACGTCTGCGGCAGCCTTTGAGTTGAGGGCGCCTGTAGGCTCGTCGGCGAATATGACCTTGGGATCGTTTATAAGCGCCCTGCACAGGCAGGCACGCTGGAGCTGTCCTCCAGAAACCTCGTTGATGTTGTGCTCGGCGACGTCGATTATGTCAAGGCTGCGCATGAGCTCCTCGGCACGCTTGTTGGCTTCCTTACGTGAAACTCCTGCCTGATAGGCTGGAAGCACGATGTTATCGAAGATGCAGAGCTTCTTCATCATGTACATCTGCTGGAAAATAAAGCCCATCTCGTTAAGTCTCAGCTTTGAGAGCTCCTTTTTGCCAAGGGAGCTGATGTCCTTTCCTGCGAACTCCACCTTGCCCGAGGTCATTCTGTCCATGCCGCTGACGGTGTAGAGAAGTGTGGATTTACCGCTTCCGCTGGGTCCCATGATGGATACGAACTCGCCGTCCTCCAGCTGAAAGCTTATGTTTCTCAGCACGTTGTTGCTGAGCTTTTTGATAATATATGTCTTGCAAAGCTCCTTTACGGATAAAACTGTACTCATTTTATGCTCTCCCTTATTCTTCGGATATTTTCCATATATCAATGCGGCGTACTCCTCCAGCGGTCAGCCATGTGGTCAGCAGGACTGAGCCTGCAACCAGAAGCGGTACTGCTATAAAGCTTACGGGGATCTCCGGAATGAACTTCATGCCCGTTGCGTCCCACTGTTTGAAGTAGCCACCGTAAAGCGCTGAGCCGCCTGTCCAGTTGATGATCTCGCCTACGGCTATGCCTATGACCAGAAGCATGGCTATCCTGAAAATATACCCCAGCTTCACAGTGGAGCCGCGGAAGCCCATGCTCTTCATGAGCGCTGTTTCGGAAGCCTCCTCGGTAACGAATATGTTCACATAGAGATAGGTTATCAGCACCAGCACAAGGATAACAACTACGGTCATGACCTTTTCAAGAAGTGCGAACAGCCTGTCGAATTCCTCCATGGCGCTCCTTGCTGCCTCCTTTGGAGTCAGTATGGCGTCCTTGCCGAAGATTCCGCGGAGCTGTTCTATTACAGCAGGCTTATCCTCCTCGGGAGCGTCTATCACAAAGCCTGTAATGCTATATCCCATCTTATAGCCGCTGTCATACTCCTTACCCATGATAAGAGCGGGCACACCGTCCTCCATGGTATCGAACAGTCCTGTTATGACTAACTCTTTCTCGTTTTCCTCGATTCCGGTTTTGTCCTCGTTGTTCTCATAAAGAGTCACCTTCAGAACGTCGCCCTCGCTGATACCCATATTTTTTGCGGTATATGCGCTCATTGCCGCTTCATTTGCCAGCACAGGAGCTTTTCCGCCCTCATGGTATTCAAATTTCTCAGCCTGATCATTGCCCCAGAACAGATCATAGTTCTTGATGATGCCGTTGCGCTCAATATCAGCAGAGCCTACATGCATAGACTCGATACGGGCAGGGATACCTGCTTCCTCGATTCTTTTATTCACGACATCGTAGAAGTAGACACCTGTCCTCTGCGCTTCCTTGTTTATCTCGTTTCTTGTGTCACTGTTGAAATCGGTATTGAAATCAAGTGTATGATACATCCAGTTCTTCATATACTCTGCAGAGATACAGCTGTGGCGGACATTGAATACCACAAGGATTATGGCTGCTCCGAGAGCATAGGCGATTATGAGGAAAAGGTACCTCTTGAGCCTGCCCAGGACGTCGGTGAGTCCCAGGAAGAAGGGTATCTTCATGTGCTTTCTCCTGTGAAGGAACATGGGGAAGCCCTTGGTGAAGCGCTCTCCGCGGTTCTCACCGTGAATTGCGTCTATTACCGATATCTTATTTATCCTCCGCATTACCAGCAGCGAGAACAGTATCATGACCGCTATTGTAGCGATTACCGCTATTACTCCGATGAGTATCATCTGCCACCTCGGCGGCAGTATGCAGTCGGGTCCGAACATATTGATAAATATGCCAGATAACGGCAGACCTGCGATGATACCTATGACTCCGCCCACCACTGCAAAAGCGATATACTTCGCAGCAAACAGCCAGCGGAAGCTGAGAGAGTCGACTCCCAGAGCCTTCATCATGCCTATTTCCTTCTCCTCGGTTTTCATCTCCGCTACCATGGTAAAGCGTATGGTCATAAAGATTATGAGTATCAGGAAGAAGCAGGCCACCATTGCAAATATGGAGATGACCTCCATCATGGAATCTTCATTTGTGGGGCCTATATTGTTGGATATGGTGTAATATCCTGCGTCCAGCTCACTGTTGTCAAGCTCCCTGTAAAGGGCGTCCTGTGCGGTAAAGGTGTTTTCCTTCAGCTTTATGCAGTAAACAGTATCACATCTTACTGCGTCCGCTGAAAGGACCTCATAATCCGCATCGGAAACTATGTACCTTTCCATGTAGCTCATGCTGTTGTCCTTGAAGAAGTTGCTTATCTCCAGCTCATAGACATTGCCCGTAACGGTGGTAAGCTTCACCTTGTCGCCTACCTTAACGCCCGTCTTGTCCCTTACAGTTACCGATACTGCCACATGGCCGTTTTCAACATAGAAGGGCTGATCGTCAAGTCCGTAGACATAGTCGCCCTCCAGCGGGATAGTGGTGAGGAACTGGATTCGGTTCTGAAGATTGCCCTCATTCTCGTCATAGCCCGGGAAGTCCATACTGGTGTATCCCACACGGTTCATCCTTGTTTTGTGCCAGCTGGCTACCCAGGAGCTCTTATCAAGCACAGGCTCTATTTTCTTGTATCCGTCACTCTCTGTGGAGTATTGCTTGATAACCCCCATTATTACATTGGAAGGTCTGCACACCTCCTCGGTGGTCCTGTCCTTTGACAGGGTGGAGTATATCTGTACAGAGCCCACAAATACAAGCACAGAGGCTATGACTATAAAGATAAATATGATGATGTTTAGTCCCTTTTTGTATTTAAGGTCGTTTTTCAGCATCTTGAAGAACATATCTTTTCCCTCCGATGTTCATTTCGCTGATATTATGATAGCATACTGAAGTTTAAAAAGTCTTTAAAAAATATCACTTTTTTTAATTTTAACATAGTTCCAATATGTTATCAAGACGTAAGAAAAGTGAAAAAATTACGAAAATCGCAAAAAGTGTGATGACAACCAGAAAAAAATGTGCTATAATAACGTAGATAAAAAATCTTTTATGGAGGTACTACCCATGAAAAAATATCTGGCTGTACTCTGTGCGGCTGCTCTTCTCAGCGGCTGCTCAAGCAATAACAAAGGCTCAACAGGAGCAAATTCCGGAGGATCACCTACGATACCTGCCACTACCGCAGCCCCTTCTATCAATTTTGACTATGAATACCCCGTTACGGGAACTGATACAGATATGTCAGAGGTCTCAAATGTTGACTGGAGCCTTATCTACCGTGACGCTATCAATGAATTCAAAAAGACCGATAAATGCGATGAAACTGCCCGCTTCACTATCTATGACATAAACAATGATATGATCCCTGAGCTCTTCATTTCCTACGGCAGCGACGATGACAAGACCTACCTTGTGAAAAGTCTCAGCGATGAGAACATCTATACAGAATATGACCCCATAAGCGACGGCGGCGAGATGTTTTTCAGCATGAACCGCAGCCTGCTTGTCATCTTCTTCTATGACTTCAATACACAGACACAGACTGCTCAGCTCTATCGCCTCAAGAACTCCAAGCTCGCCAATGTTTATACATTTGAGATGTCTGGCGAGACTTACAAGATGAACGGCGAAGAATGCACTGAGGAAGAGTACATGGATGAGTACAACCTGCTCCTCAACGGTGTTATCAAGGATATGGGCACAGACTTTGCCTTTGATGATGATTCCATCGACGCAGCTCTCGGCAATAAGTCAACAATGGAAGAGGGCTATGCCGCTGTTGTCAACAGCTACCTGAAACAAATGGAGGGAAATGCCAACGTCAAGAGCTCCTACTCCATCATGGACGTAAACGGCGATGAGGTACCCGAGCTCTTTGTTTCTGAGGGCGTTGCATTTTCTCCCAGTGTCGATGTATTCTCGTGGAATGGCTGTGTAGTTCCTGTAGGCAACTTCGGAACAGACGGAACAATGTATTACTATCCCACAAGCGGCGAGCTCAAGGGTGAGTATCATGCTCCCAGCTACACTGCCGGCTGCTTCTATAAGTTCAATGAGCAGTTCAAGTTTGAGGAGCTTTTCAGCTTCGGCGATACTGAGGTAAGCAACAGCGATGATATTATCTACAATATAAACGCTGAGTCCAAGACCGCAGACGAGTATCACAAGATCATGGATGAACACAGCTCAGGCGATTCATACGCTCTGGGTGCAGACAACGATGTAACAGAGGAGAATATCAAGCTCCTGAATGAAGGAAAATTCAATGCACCTTCACTGAAGGCAAGCTGATACAGAGATTTTTAGCCATAGCATTTCTGATGCGCAGTCAGAAGTGCTATGGCTTTTCTATTGACTTTTTCTCACATAAATCATAATTTACATTTGTAGGGGACGGCGCAGCTAACAGCTGCACGTACCCTCTGTCAGCTTGGCTGACATCTCCCTACACCGTAGGGAGTCACTCGGCGTCCCGTTGGGAGTGTAATATATCTCGCGGGACGCCGAGGGCGGCGTCCCCTACATTAGCTAACGGCTAAGGGCTCAAATCAAAATTTAGCTCCGCTAAATTTTGATTTATATGAACAGCCCCGAAGCAAAAATCATTGCTTCGGGGCTTTGGTTTTTATCAGTAGAGTCTCTTTCTTCTTATCTTTGCTATGATGAATGCTGCGAGTCCGCCAATGGCAGCTACGGAACCCAGTATCACCCAGAGCCAGAAGTAACCAACGTAAAGGTTGTCTATCTCCTGTATGCTGTAGACATTTCCTGCTTCGTCCTCAAGCTTTACGCCGACTCTGTGCCAGCCCTTGTCAAGCTTGAACGAAAGACTCTTGCTCTCGGGAGAATAATCAAAGTCTATCTCCCTGCCGTTGTCATATACCTTGCAGTTGGTCATATCCAGCTGCTCGTCGATGTTGCTCACTGTGATAGTGCGTGACTTGTTTCCGGCGAACCACTTCCACGACTTCAAAGACTTGGGAAGATCACACTTCGGCTCGATATTATCGATATGGAGCCTTCCAAGGTCTATTCTCGCATCGTCGTTCTTTACCGACAGATAAAGCTCTGTATCAGTGTCATCACGGAAATTATTCTTGAAGTAGTCGGAACCCAGGGTAAATCTTGAGATGTTTACTCCGTAGAGGCTCGGGTCAGTCTCCGATCTCAGATCTGTGACCTTTTCGTCGCCGTTGAAGTCTCTCAGAACTACGTTTACATCGGAGTTCTTCTCAGAGAATACCACTATCTCTATATCGCTGAAGTTGTCCGGGCGCTTGCTGATAGGATCGCCGTTATCGTACTGGAATGAGTACCAGCCCGTCTTCTTCACTGAGCTGCTGTTGGGAATGTAAGCAAGTACATCGTTGTCAACCAGTCTCATATATGTGTTGGAGTTAAGGTAGCTCTCATTTCCTGCCTTGTCAACAGCTATGAGCTCAAGTGCATAAACACCGTCCTTGTCGAACTCAGGAAGCGCAAACCTGGTGTTCTTGATAGTTCCTGTCTCGTTCTTGTCATCGGGGAGGAACATATTCTTGGGTCTGATGACTGCAAGCTCCCTGCCGTTCTTGTACTGTGGAGCGTATACCGTCAGGACGTATTTCAGATGATCGAAGTTGGCGTCGGCAAACTCAACAGTAGGTACCGCCTCGTCCTTTCTCGATGCATTGTAGATGTCCAGGAACTTATCCGCGTTGCTCTTGTCAACACGCTTGCCGTTCTTTTCGGTTACTACGGGCTTAGTGGTATCCAGCTCGAATATTCCCGAGCTTGATGAGCCTGCATTGTTGCCCGAGGGATCTGAGGGAGCCACCTCTATCTTGTAGACACCGTCATTTCTGAGCTGTGCCGAAAGAGTGTGGGTGTCATTCTCGTTCTTCCAGTCAGCACGGGATATAACGCTGCTGGTAACATCTGTGAAGCCTGTATTGTCATGCTCCGAGCCGGGATCCTTGTGCCAGATCTTCAGTCCCGATCTCTCTGGATCGAAGTTATGCTCCACAACGGTGATCTCGATATTCTTTGCGCTGCTGAGATAATTGCCTGTCTTGTTGTCAGCAAAGTCGGTAAGGTTGCTGGATACCACAGGTGCAGTATTGTCCATGTAGAACTTGCCGATCTTTGAGCGGTCCATATTTACCTTAGCGCTGTGACCTGCCATGTCCCTGCCTCTGATGTCGAAGGTAAAATCGCCCTCGTCAAATACCAGATGAGCGGTGTGCTCGGTATCGGATACATTTGTGAAGCTGACTGCGGGCACCTTGCTTCCGAAGCTGTTCTGGAGGGTGGTGCTTATGAGCTCGGGATCAAAGTTGCGCTCGGTGACCTTAATGGTTATCTCGGGCTTGTGCTGAGCGCTGTAGTAGTTGGTACCGTCAATACCGCCGTTGATGTCAACATCTATAACGGGTTCTGTCAGGTCAACGGTAAACTTCTCGCTGACTGTATCATCGGAATGATTGCCTGAATTATCCCCCGCAGAAGCGGTGATGGTGATACCATTATCATCGCTGTCGAACACGAAGGTCTTTCTGATCTCGGTAATGAGATTGCTGTCTCTTCCCGAAACTGTCCAGCCGTCAGTGATCTCGTCTGTGCCGTTCAGATCAAAGTCTCTTATGTCGAAGTTTCCACCGTCATTGTGACGCTTCTCGGAATTCACTGAATAATTGACATTTCTGAGTCCGGACTGAGTATCCCTGATTACGACGGTGACCTCTTTCTCGGAGGAATAGAGCTTATTGCCCTCGCCGTCGGAATTTCTTGTGTTGTCTATGCCTGTTATCTCCAATGTAGGAGCGTTATTGTCGGTTACATATCCGTGAGTTGTAAGGCTTTCGGAGCTGTGTCCTACCTTATCGAATACACAGCCGAAGATCTGTCCCTTGAAGTCAACGGGTATCTCCAGCCACGCATAACCGTATATGCCGCTTTCGTCTGTGCTTCTTCCGCTCTCCTCACCCGCCTTCAGCAGTGACTCAAGAAGACTGTACTCCTCTGAGCCCTCCTCCAGGTCTTTTGTATCCGAGTGGATATTGAGGCTGCCGTTCTGAACCTTGTCATAGCCCGCGCTGCCGTTTTCAAATGGAATAATCCTGTAATCCACCCTGTCAAGTTCAGAGGTGGGGTATGCATCGGATACGCGGAATACCGCCCAGAACTTGCCGCCGAAGAAATAAGTGTAGGTGGGAATGTTCTCATCGATCACCCATTCCTCGGTCTCGCCCACATTGTCTGATGTTGCGGGCGAGAAGATGAACTTCTCGATCTCGGGGCAGATGTCATCGAGGTTGTATGCAAATTCCAGAGGCTTTGTGGCGTTGCCTGCGTTGTCCACAGCCTCCACCGTGAATTTATAATCGCCGCGCTCCGGCTGCTTTTCAAGTATCTTGTGGAGCTCCTCGGTATCAAATTCAAACCTGAGCTCTCCTGTCTCGGCTTCCTCAGCCTTTTCGTTCCCGGCGTCGGGTGTGGCATTTTCAGCCTCAGTACCCTCAGCTTTCTCAGCAGCACCTGCTCTGAACCTGTCAAGTTCCTCTATCTCAACGCCGTTGAGAGTCATCTTAATGCTGTTGATACCAGCCTGAGCGTCCTGCACTGTGACTGCGAACTTCTTGTGCTCGGCATACCACAGGTCCTCGGGAGCCTTGTCACCGCCGTAGTTGCTGATGTGATGAGCATATCCGCTCTCGTTTTCAGTGGCTTCCTCAGTCTCCTCAGCAATCTCCTCAGCAGAGGTCGTCAGATCGCTCTCCGGGAAGTCTATACCGATAACAGGCTCGTTCTTCTCAATGACGAGGCAGTTTCTGCTCTCGGTCTCGCCGCCGCTTATATCGAATACAAACCTGTCATTCTTCTTGCCAACATTATCCTCAGCGTATATGCTGATGTCATTGTAGAATACCTGATCCTCTATGGGGAGGAGAGCAGTGTAGATGTGGTCTCCGCCATTGGTGCTTGCAGAGTCCATAGCAACGCTTTCGGCAGCAGTGCCGTCAGCCTTGTTGTAGTTGAGAATCACCTGTGACAGACCGCTGTCATACTGCGGCTCCTTTATATAAGCCCTTACCTCCACAACGTCATTGGAGAAGGCTCCGAAGGTGAAGAAATTCAGAGTCTGGATCGCGATATTGTCGCTCTTTTTCACAGCCTCGACCTTATACACCTCAGGTGCTTTTGTATCGGCGTTCACAGTCTGGCTCAGATTGATAATATGTCTTGCGTTGTCGCTGCCGTTGATGACCACCTTATACTGCTGTCTGCCGTCAAAGCTTACCCTTGAACCGTCCTTTTCAGCGATAAGCTCGGAGGTAAGTGTGCCTGATTTCTTGTCATAGCTCCATCTGACCTCCTTATCATTTACGGTCACAAGGAGCTTTCCTATGCCTGCATAGTTATCGCTCAGCTTTATTTTCAGCTTCGGGTGCTCTGTATCTGTCATCCACAGCTGATTTTTTATGTACTTCGATGTGCCTGCAATGCTCTGGGACTCAGCAGTAACGCTGCCTGTGTAAACTCCAACGTCAACCCTTACGGGCTCAACTGAGCTGTTTTCGTCATTGATAAGTCTTCCGATCACATTGCCTGCGTTATCGTATACCACGATGTTGAAGCTGTACTTGCCGTCGGTAAGCGCCTCAGCATATTCCTCAGGCTCCTCTTCGGTATTCTCATGGAGGGGAATAACGATGCTGCGTGTCTTTTCCGAGGTCTTATTGCTGACAGTGATCTCACCTGTTGTGACAAGCTGTCCGTTCTCGTCAAGCTTCTCAACGATCACCTTGTCGATACCGCTTTCATGGTCAGAGATGTTGATGCTCAGCGAGGTATCGTTCTCATTGAGCCAGACCCTTCCGTCTGTATCGGGCTTGTAGTCGGTCGATCCGTCGCCTGCTCTGTGAGCGGTACCGTCAGTATCATTGAAGGTAAAGCTGCATTCGGGTACCTTTTCATCATAAACGCAGCTTCCGTTTACCATTCCCTCTATAATGGAGTTTGCAGTGACTTCGTTTACGATCTCACCGTTATCGAAAAATCTTAGTGAGATGGGAGAAAGTCCCGAAAGCTCGCTGACCTCAAATATACATATTACAGGTGTATTGCCCGGGACGCCTGTCTTCAGGGACTTGCCCTTCTCCTTCTGATCCTTGATGGAGTCTCTTATCTTCTTCCAGGCATCTTTGGATATCTGGCTGTTGCTGAATTTTGAATTTTCAGGCTCGATGCTTTCAAGTATTTCATCTATGCCCTCCACATCGCTCAGTGAATAGAGCCTGGGAGTTACGCTCCTGCCCTCCAGCTCGACCCTGCCGAAGCCCGATATGAACTTCTTGTCGGTATCGTCCTGTATGATCATGAAAAGCTTTTTGAAGCTGTTCGTATAATTTCCGTGAGGACAGTTCCTGAGAGTGGTAAGGTTATAATCCCAGTCCACAAAGCCTGCAAATTTCACCGCAGGAGGCTGCTGATCCCATTCAGACATACACTCCTGACTGTAATCGGTGACATTGCCTGCATTATCCGTGACCTGAACATTGATAACAAAGCTTTCCTGAGAGGCTTCATCATCATCAAGCTCTGAGTAGGACGCAGAGAACTTAAGCTCCTGCTGCTTACCCGTTGCGGAATCCACATTCTTTATAGTGGTATAATCGTCTTCAAAGTCCCATTTGTACTTTACTTCCTTTATACCGCTCTCGTTATCGGCTACGTTTATAATTCCGTTTATGGATTTGCCGGTGTTGCTGAAGCTTACCGCAACAGCCTTATTTGCACTGCTGTTTGCAATAACAGGGAGCTTCTTGTCCACAAGAAGCTGTGCTGCAGAGGCTGCTTCGTCTGATGAAGGTGCAAGCTGGAGGGAAATATTCTCCTTTTCCTTCTCGCCTTCATTTTCCAGCACCAGTTTCAGATCTGTATACTTGCACGACTGCTCCGGATTCACCTTATCAAGGGGGATCTCAGCGTAGAAATAGACCTTTCCGCCGTACCCGACCCTGAGGGTCCCTCCCTCCTCCACGGGTGCAGTCATGAGCTCAGCTATCGTGTTCTTTGCTCCTGCGGCTTTCCTTACGAGCTCAGAGAGTTCCTCCTCGGATATCATGGGAGTGCGGCATACATATTCGCTGCCCTTATTATTAGACTTTGCAGTGAGCTTCAGGCTGCTCAGTGCCGTATCATCACTTCTGCTGATCAGCAGCTTTATAACAGCATCCTCCCTGACGTCGATCTCTCCGCCGCGGACTGCTCCCACTGTGCCTGCATCTGCCCACACAGTGTTTACGTCAGTACTGTCATTGAGTATATAATTGTAATAAAGCTGGCTCGCAAAAACAGATCCGCTCTTTCTCACAAAGTAGCATATGGTCTTCTTAGTGCCCTTTGAATTCGTATCCAGATCAAGTGTCACAGACTTGCTGTAATTCCACATATCCGTGGATATCTCAAATCCGTCCGGACAGCTTATCGTTCTCTGAGTGACGCCTCTCAGCTTTTCCACACCCACAGGAAGGACCTTTGCCGCCTTCTCGTCAGGCGCAGGGTTTTCTACCGTCAGGCTGTAGTTTTTATCGAAGGATACCTCATAGCCTCTGCGGTCCGCAGTGGGTGCATTATAGGAATATGCGCCCTCCACAGCCTTTCCCGACGGAGCATTCACCGTACAGCTGAAGTTTACATTACTGTCTATATCAGCGCTTTCGTCAACGCAGTGACAGTCTATGCTGCCCGGCATATCCTCGCCGACTCTTACTCTGGGCGGATCAGGAGCGACATGAACGATATGGGTAACGCTGTAAACGTCAAGAATTACAGCGCCGTTCCCGTCCTGATCGGTGTTCCTGAGCCTGAAAAGCTCTGCATCGCTGCCTGTGAGATGACAGTTCCTGAGACATACCCTGTAATGGTTGTCACCAACCTTTTCGGCTTCGGTCTCTGCCTCAAAGTGAACGTCCTTGCCCCGGAAATCCGTTATTTTACATACAAGCTCTCTTACGCTGTAATCGCCGTTTTCCTCAACTACCTCAGCTTCGAGCTCATACTTCTTATATTCCATATTGATGTCGGTGATCTGAGGTACCAAGGTCTTTCCGTCCTCAGCCGCTTCCTCAGAAGCTGCCGTGGTGCCCTCCTCAGCCGCGACTGCGGCATAAGGTATGGCGTTGGTAGACAGCATCGCCACCAGTATTATTGAAAGTAGCTTCTTTTTCACTGATAACACTCCAATCTCTTATTTTGGATCTTTCCCCTGTAAGGCTGTCAGCCTTTTTTCTTTTCATTGACAACGTCCGCAAGGGCGCTGTAAAAGCTGCTCTTCACCCTGCTGCGCTTGTACTTGTAGAAGTACAGGATAAGCCCTATGACAAGGGCAATGAGGGCAAGTGCGAGAGCTGCTGCCATGGGTACTGTCAGCCACGGCGAATCGTATTTCAGGTCAAGCCTGCTCTCCAGAGCGGAATATTTTCCCGCTGCCTTCAGTATGCCGAAGAGCACGGCTGCTGCGATAAGTATGCCCACCAGGACCTTTCCGAAGGAGCTGAGAACATACTGCACAAGCAGGTGCTTTTCCAGAAAGCGGCTCACAAAGCCTGTATTTCTTCTTCTGCTCATGGCCATCAGCCTCCTATCTCCGCAAGATACTGCTGTATCTCGGCTCTTTCTGTGCCCTTGTACTCTGCAAGGAGACGAATGGTCTCGTCATTGTCAAGCACGTTCCTCAGCTTTATTACGGCATTGATGAACCTGCTGTCATCCTTGTAGCTGTCAAGCACCTCGAATGCCTCGGTGTAGCCTGTCCTGCCCACCTCGGCGTTGTATATGGCTCTTGCTATGCGATAGCCGTCACAGTCCGCGGCTGTCTCTATGGTCATTATCTCTGAGCTTATCTCCCTGAAGTTCTTCTGGTTGCCATGCATCATGAGCTCGTCGATATGCTCGCCCAGGTGCTCGGTGCTGCTCATTTTCTTCAGGAGCTTCACCAGCATGGCAGCTTCCTTATCGTCGATGTCGCCGTCCTGATAGGTGAACTCAGAGATCATTCTGTATGTGTTTTCCTGCCTGCTTCCCGATGAGGTCTTTATAAGGTCCATGGACAGGGTATCCAGCTTGTAGAAGCGGGTAACGTTATATCCCGAAACAAGGCTGTTCCACTTGTCCATAGCTACTCTGTAGCCTACCAGCCGGTACAGGGATATCATCAGCAGGAAGGCTGTGGCCACAGCCATTGTGACGCCGAACATTCCGAAGGCGTTCCTGACCTTGATATTCTCTGCGCGGACGATAGTCGGGGCGGAATTTCTTGCGTCCTCTATGTCCTTTTTCAGCTCTGAGTATGAGTGGTAGAACTCCCTGTTGTCCTCCTCAAGATAGTGGGTAGTCCTTGCCCTGGTGCAGGTGCGGATAATATTCTCCAGCTTTTTGTGGTAGTGTATGGAGGTCAAGCTCAGGTCTCTGCCGCAGTATGCCTCGTCCCGGAGGAAGTGCTCCTTGTAGAAGTCATGGCTGTCCTCAGAGAACCACTTGTTTCCCGTTACCAGCTCGAAGATGTTAAGGCACTCCCAGAAGGTGGCGCCGAAGGAAAAAATATCGCTCTCTATGGACATCTTTCCCTTCTCCAGGGGCTGTGTAAACGGGAACTGTGAGCCCTCGGCGGCCTCAGCATAGCACTCGGGAGCGGCATAGCCCAGGGTACCGTACTGGAACATCCTGTCCACAGTCTCCCTGCCCTTGTAATCCGCAGGAGCCATTTCCACTCTTGCGAACCTGTCCGCCTTTGTAATGCGCTTTGCCCGTCCGAAGTCGATGAGCACCAGCTCCCTGCCGTACTTGGTAACCATGACGTTTTCCGGCTTTATATCCAGGTGAAGGATATTCTTCTTTTCCGTCACGAACTCAAGTATCTCGCAGAAGTTTATCATGAACTGTATTATCTCGCCCTGATACTTTATGATGTTCTCATAGTTCTTATAGCTCAGGTCGATACGCTGACGCTCCTCCTCGGGATAGTCATGGTAATTTATGACTCTGGAAAGGCCGTTGTCCAGCTGCTGAGCCTTGCGAAGCTTCCAGCTCTCCTCGCGGCAGTACTCCTCAAGGGACCAGCCGTCGATATACTCCTCAACAACGCAGAAGTAGCCTTCGCTGTTGATGACCTTGCTGGCAATGTGCTCGCAGGGCATACTGAAGTCTCCCAGGTCCTCGATAACATCGAATATGCGGACGATGGAGCGGCACTCCTGAAGGTCATCAAAGATGGTGAGCTCTTCCTCCCTGAACTTTTTCAGCCTGTCCACTATCTCGTCTCCGGACTTTACGAACTTGGGCTTGAACTTGAGTACACAGGAGAACTGGAGACCTCCCTCGCTGGCGGTCTTAAGTCCCTTGTAAACTATACTCTCCGTACCTATGGCGATAAAGCCGTCCTTGTTGAGGCCGTGAGAGGTATCAACCGTGAATTTGAAATCAGTTCCTCTTATCTCTCGGCTCATTCTTCACCATTTCCTTGTTTCTGCCCTCTGAGAAGAGAAGGTCATAAATAGTTCCGGGGGCTTCCTCAGGAAGCTCCGTGAGCTTGCTTACCCTCTCGGTCTTTTTCTCTATGCTGTCGGTATTTATCTCACCGACGCTCGGTTTTCCCATTGTTTACTGTTCCCCTTCCTGAGGATTCCTGTTGAATTCACCCAGCTCCTCGTCAAGCTGGAGGTAGGCGTCCTTTACGTCCTTGATGACGCTGTCACAGATGGTATCGAGAATGGTCTTTATACCCTGGACATTTTCCATTATATGGTCGGACTCCTTCTGGTAGGCGTCCTTTCCTGCTCCCTGCCATTTGCTCAGGAGGGTGGAATTTATATCGTCGAAATCGTCCTTAATGGACTGGAACTCGGTGATCGCTTCCTGAGCCTGAGTCTCGAACTGCACGAATTTCTCTATATCCGCTGATACGAATTCTGCCATATCAATCATCCTTTCCGTGTTTTATGAATTTGAGCTTGACCAGTCTGTCAGCCTCTATATCATAGCTGTAGCCGTCGCCCAGCTCGCATCTTGCATAGTCCTCCTTGAGGGTCTTTACGTCCATGTTTCCGAAGACGGTCTTCTGACCTCTCTCCCCTGCGAATTCCGCGATATTGTCCAGGAGGAAGGCATAGGAGATATTATTGTTGAAGAAGGAATTCTGCTCGCCGTCGCTTATCTTCTGAACATCCGAGAATATGAACAGGAAGCCCCTTTCCTCTGCCACAGCCGTAAGCTGAGGCAATATGGAGTTGATGAACCTCTTTCCCTCGGGAGTATTCAGATACACCAGCTTGCTCTGTATCACGAATACGGTGAAGGGAGTCTCCTCGGCGGTGCAGTCGGGGATATTCTCATATTCCTTTCTGAGAGCATCGCTGACACCGTAAATGCCTGCAAGGAACCTCTTGTCCAGCTCGATATAATTCTCGTTGAGATAGAGGTAGAACTGCTGAATGGGTGAGAGCTTCCTGCCCGTGATAACGGTACCGTCCTTCATGGGAAGGTCACGCTTCTCAAAGCCGTTTATGAGCACGCAGTCACACTCACTGCTGTATTTATCGTAAAGGAACTTCAGCTGGTTTCGTCCGTCATCGAAGAACACCATTCTGAGCTCCTCTGCCTGCTGTACAAGGCCCTCAAGAAGGAGACTGAGAAGGTTGGTCTTGCCGAACTCCTTTTTGCCGTATATCGCCAGGGTGTTTGTTCTTGCAAGGTCAATGGTAACGGGACAGAAGTCAACATAGTCAAGTCCCACGCTGACGGGACAGAGCCTTTCGGCGTCGTTTTCGGGTTGCTGAGCCAGCTTTTCGTACTCCTCACGGGTAAGCTCCTTGGGGAAGGTCAGATAGCGTCTGACGTGTCTGCGGTACTCACCTGCCTCGCTGTCAAAGTCATATTTCTTAGCCATTCCCTGTGCGAAGGTGACATTTTTGCCGTCGGGGTCTGCGGAGGTCTGTGCCTTGAAGCACTGCACTTCATAGGGCAGGTTCATCTTGAATGTACCTGTGATGCCCTCGGGCTTTACGGTAACATTGGCAAAGCCGTGTCCCGGGTTGTTGCCAACAGAACCTGCCTTGTCATTGAAGATGTCAAGATACTTGTCAGCAGGCATCTCAAAGGCTATCTTCTGCCGGAAGCTTGCCATATAGGAGTTAAGCCCCTTGGTATCGCCTGCTGTGACAACTACGGTTATGCCCTTTGAGAGGCCGTCACGGCAAAGCTTTGCCAGCTTCTCCTGATAGGCTGTATAGCGTGACTCCTCCGTAAAGGCATTGAGGTTGTCAATGATGAATGTAGTATGGACGGGCTGACACTCTGCCACCTCGCGGTAGTTCCTGCCGCCCAGAAGCTTTATGTTCTCCTTTAGGATATTGTCCATGATCTTGAAAACTCTCTTGACGTACTCCTCGTTGGAGTTATCGAAGTACGCCGATACCAGCGGCATATCGCGGTAATCCGAGAGGGCGCCGCCGAAGTCAAGAATGAATATCCTCTCCTCCTTCTCGTTCATGCGCTTGTGGAGTATGTTCACAAGTGTCTTGAGAAAGGTGGTCTTTCCGCTCATAGAGGCTCCGAAGGCCATGATGTTTGAGTCCAGAAGGTCTACGTTGAAGTCGGGCTGGAGCTGTATTATGGGTATATCGAATTTGCCAAGAGTGCAAACTATTTTCTTCCTGCTCACTCAGTTCCCTCCCATTCAGAGCTGTCCATGATGACGCTGGGAAGCGGCGGCAGGAATATCTGCCTGGGCTTCTCCATATTCTTTCCTATGTCGATGATAGTATTTACGATGAATGCCAGCTGGGTATCATGCTCGCTGACGTTGGCGCTCTTTTTCTTCTCGATGATATTGTCCTTTTTGGACGAATAGAAGTCCTTGTTGAAGCGTCCCGAATTGGGCACCTGGGTAACGTTTACCGCAGGCTCGATGTTCAGGTTCTTGTTGGCGCCCGTATAGGCGGACTGGAAGTACTCGAACCTGCTTCCCGTACCTACCAGCAGATAAGCACGGCCGTTCAGGGGCATTGTGGGAGCCGCCGCCGCAGGACTTCCCAGCATTTCCTTTGAAGCCTGCTTTGTGGCTACCTTCAGACATATCCTCGCCTTGGAGTTTACACGTATATCGTCTGTGATAGCGCCCTCGATGTTCTGTGATACAAGTATGATATGGAAGCCCAGTGTACGTCCTACACGGGCGATAGTGGTTATCTCTGCAATGAAGTCAACATCGTCGCTCTCGCTGGAGAAACGCTTCAGCTCTGTGAACTCGTCAACTACCAGCACAAGATGTGACAGTGAGGGAAGCTCGGAAACGTCCTTTTTCAGCATTTCCTTCTGCTTGTCGTTGAGCTTCTTCATGAGGCTCTCAGCCTCGCCGCTGTGCTCGGGGTCATTCTCCAGAGCCTTTATCTTTCTCATGATACGGAGGGCTCTTATGTAAGCGTCGGCAGTATCAACGCCGAAGCTTGAGAGCAGGAGCTTGCGCTTCTTTATCTCCGCATTGAGGGTCTCAAGGAAACGCTTGAGCATATATGCCGCCGAGGTACCCTCGTCCTCGCCTGCAGTATCGGTTACTACGCCCACACAGTGAGGGAGCCCGCCCAGACGGTCTGAGAAGCCGCCGCCTTTCATATCTACCAGCATGAGGTTCAGGTCCATGGGTGAATACTTCATGCACAGTCCTATGAGGTAGGTGATGATGGTCTCTGACTTACCCGAACCGGTGGTTCCGGCAACCAGCATATGGGGACCGTCTGCCTTTTCGTAGAGATCCAGACACATTGCGCCGTGCTCGTTCTTGCCGATGGGCACTCTCAGGTTCCTGGTGACGTCATTCTTGTCCACGTTCTGCCAGCTCTCTCTGATGCTTTCCTTTACCTCGCCGTTCTCAACCTTCTCTGAGTTGAAGCCGTAGAGCTCGAACAGTGTTACCATTGAAGGCACCTTGCCGTTCTCTGCGATGCGGGTGTAGTAGATAGCACTGAGCTGCTTGTATGCCAGGGCGAACCTGTCATCGTAGCTGTCGGGACCGAATATGAACTTGTTGCTGAAGTATTTGTACTCGATAAGGTTATCGGTATCCTTTACCTTATTGCGGTCATTCTTATCCTCGCTGAGGACGTTGAGGGTCTCACGGCTCAGCACGTTGTAGCGCAGGCTGACCTTTCTCTCACCCTCATTGTCATGGTCGATATTGATGATGTTGCCGCAGTATTTGGGCAGCTTGTCCTTTACGGACTGTATGAATATGAAGGTAAGTCCCAGTGAGTTCACATAGGGCTCGCCCTCCTTCGGAACTTCGGGAAGGAACTTTGAGAAGCCTGTCTCCTTGATGTCGTAGTCATAGAAAACCACGCATACCACCTGTGTAAGCTTGGAGGGCTCGGGAGCCGGGTCATCGCTGTCAGCGTTGCTGCGGCTGCGCTCGTTCATGAGGCTGAGAAGCTGTCCGAATACCACGCCGGAGCTGTCCTTGTCAAAGACGAACTGGGAAATGCCGTCGAAAAGCTCATTTGTATGGGGCAGGTACTTGTAGTTCCTGAGCACCTCGTTCTGCTTCTCGGGGTCGTTCTCCTTGTCGAAGAAGAACACGAACTGAAGGTCCTCGGGAGAGTGGTAGTAAGCCAGCTCGAATACGACGTGCTGAATGAAGCTGTGAGAGGTCTCGGCATTGTCGGAAATAACGCCCAGAGCGCCGCAGTCCTTCAGGTCGATGAGGAGAGGAGGCTTTCTGCCCGTATCGCTCCTGAGGTAGTTGAAGCCGATTACCTCGCCGCCGTTCTTGCTGTCAACGCCCTTGTTGGCGAAGTTGTAGGCAAGGTCGGTGAGGAGGAACTTGTTCCTGTCCTGCTCCACTATCTCCTCGGGAGACATTTTTTTCAGCTTCCTGTCCTTCTTTGCAGAGGGCAGGAATATATCTATGCCGTCGCTGTCCTTTTTCATCTTGTAGTAGATGTCATAGTAGATATTGTCCTTCTTTTCGGACTTTATCTCGAACAGGGGCTTTACCTCGTCGGAGGTTCCGAGAGATATTTTCATGAAGTCGTTATCGTTCTGTGAGCGTGCGAATATCATGCCGTTTATCTCGGCGGTATTATTGAAGAGCTTGTCCATTGAGGGATATACGCTGTTGAGATATACTATATCGCTCTCCTGCCATTCCTTGATGGTGTGGATTATACGTGAGATATAGTTCTCATAGTTCTCCTTCCACTCGGCAATGCTCTTCTTGTATTCGCTGCGCTTCTTCAGGTAGTTATAGAGGGTGGTGACCAGTGAGACTATACCCATTGCTGCCGACATGAGGAGCATGGTATTTCCCATGGCTGCCGAGCCCCTTGCGAATTTCATAATGAGGAAGCGAGCGCCCACCATACCTCCCGTAGAGAGCACCGTAGGGATAATGACGTCAAGTATGGACGACTTGTCCTTTGTGGGCATCTCGTTAGGGGGGATTATATCTATGACAGAGGATTCTATAACATTGAGCCTGCGGGTACTGATATTGTATTCGAGAGAGTCATTCTCCCTGAGGATATAGCTGCTTTCCTCCTCGCCGAAAAGACCGTCAGCCCTGACAGTCCTGTCCATGGTTATGAGGATACAGCTTGAGGTGACGAAGCCCAGAGAGTCTATACCCATATCGTATACCCTCTTCTGCTCATCGCCCTTTCCCACCCTGTCATTGAGGTCGATGACACTGCGCTTTCCCTTTGCGGTGTAGAGCACCTGTATCTCCTTGCGGGTCTTTATGTATCTCTCGAAGAGCTGAAAGCACTCCTCCAGCCCCTGAGTCTTTTTCAGTCCGTAGTATAACGATTCCAGAAAGGCCTTTAGCGTTATGTCCTTCAGCACGAGGAATGAAAGCTCTCTGCTGTTGTCATCGCCGAATTCAAACCTTGCGGAGATCATTATCTCATTGTTTTTCATACTTCTGTTCCTTTGATATCATTTTTGAATGCGGAAAGGATATTGTCCCTGAGGCTGTCCGTGTTCAGCGACCTTATCTTCTCCGTCTTTGAGATTATAGCCTTCTCCAAGACGGAAACGTCCTTTTTCTCATGTCCTGCCATGAAGTTGAGCCTGCTGAGATCAGGCTTGCAGGCAATTATTTCAGGCTTTCTTATCTCAGCCCTTACCTCGGGTATAGGCTTTACGCTGAACTGAGGCTTCACAGGGCTCACGTTCACGCTGAGCCTGATCTCAGGCATTTCGGGAGCATTGAAGCTTCCCGCCTTTACCTCGGGACGATCGGGTTTACTGAGCTTAGGAGCCTTTATCTCGGGCATACCGAACTCTGTGTGCTTTATCTCCGGGACATCCTTCCTGCTTATCTTTGCACTTACCTCTGGCTTGCGGAAGTCTGCAAGCTTCAGCGCAGGCATAGTCTCGGGGCGCTTCACCTCTGCCTTTACCTGCTGAGCCTCAAAGCTGCGGAGCTTCGGTACTGCCGCAGAAACCGCCTTTAGCTGAGGACGGCTCAGTGAGGGCATTGCAAAATGCTTTGCCTCATACTTCCTGACGGGGCGGCGCTCCACCTTCGGAGCACTTAGAGCTGCCAGCCTGAATTCTGCTGAGGGGACCGCTGCCTTTGACGGCACATTCAGCTTTACTTCCTGTCTTTCGGGAGCTGTGAAGACTGCGGAGAATGCTGCTGCCTTTGCGGGCGTATCCAGCTTCACTGCTGAGAACTCGGGCTTTGCAAACTGTCCTGCTGTTATGGTGGCAATGCCCGGCTTTCTCAAACGGGGAGCCTTTCTTTCAGGGGCGCTGAAGCTCCTGATGTCAAATTCAGCTGTGGGCTTTTTCATCAGCTGAACTCTCATGTCAGCGGCAGGGCTCTCAAAGCCCCTGTGTCTGAATGAGGGAACTGCTGTCTTTGAAATACTGATCTTATTCGTGAGCGGTGCTGCGGCAGAAGCTGCTCTTCGGGAAATACTGCCCATAAGCTCTCTGCTGATGCCTGCACGGGCTTTAGCGGAGGCTGCTGCATCCATGAAGCCTGTGATATCGTTCTCAGATATCTTTCTTGCTGCATAAACGGACATATCGGGCATCTTTACTGCGGTCTTCTTAAGTTCTATCCTTCCTGTTCCCTTATTTTCAAAGGGTACAAGTCTGGGAGAGCTTATGACGCTGACAGGACGGAGAGAGGGAATGAACTTCTTTATGTCAGCCCTTTCTATCTGCTCCACCTTTTCAATAAAAGCAAGACGCTCCTTATACAGTCTCAGTTCCCTTTCGTATACCTCAAGCTGCTCCTTTGTCATGAAAAGCTTTTCTTCTTCGCTCAGTATCCTGAAAGCCATGTTATACCTCCGAAAACGTAATAAGTGCAGCCCCGTTATCCGTATATGGTACGGGACTGCACATACGGAAATCTTAGCCGCTGATGCTTTCTGCTATCTTAGCGTCAACATCCTCGAACTGCTGTCTGTTCTGCTCGAGAAGATCGGCCATACCCTTGACAGCCTCGGGAAGGTTCTCTGACACGAATGACTTGATGTCACCGTCGATAAGTGTCTGGAAAGCGTCCTTAGCCTCACCCTCCATATCAGCGATAGCGCTTGTCAGTGCGCTGATGAGAGCATCGCCTGCGTCCTTGTAAGACTTTGAGATGCCGTTTATCTCCATGACTGCGTTTGCTACTGATTCATTAACTATTCTGCAACCTGCCATTTTCAATTACCTCCCTTATTAGTTACCATCGCCGCTGTTATTGCTGCTGTTCTGATTTCCGAGCTGGTCATCAAGGCCGTCGCCGTCCTTCGGGATAGCGTCGTTGATACCGTTAATGATATTTTTGAGCAGTTCAATAATATCCTTAACAGCCTGACCTGTTGCAGGCTCGATATTGTTAGTGTAGAATGTCTCAAATCCCTGCGCGGCACTTCCGCTGAAGCTTCCGGGGATAAGACCGCTTACTACGTTGTCGAGTCTTGTGTAAAGATTGTTTATGACCGACTCATACTCCTCTACTGCATTCAGTGCAGCTGTCATCATTTCGGGTGTGATATTAACTGTACCCGTACTTCCCATTGGCATAATTTTTTCCTCCTGTTAATTAAATTTGATGCTTTGTACAAGCTCATCATACTTGTCGAACACACTCTGATAATACGGTGTTGAAACTATCTCATCAAGAGTGGCGGACATCTGTCCTATCACGAGAATAAGGTCTTCGACGGGCTTCAGGAGCACATCTTCCGCCGTTATCTCGATCGCGTGTCCTGCGGGAGTGTCAAGGGCTGTAGTGATGTCCTTGTACATCTGCTTCAGCTTTTCCTTGAGAGCTTCCGCCCTTGTTTTCAGTGCAGCCATATCGGCAGCCGCCTTTTCAAACGCCGCACTATCCAGTTTGATATCCTGATCCAGGCCCAATAATTACTCACCTCCGCCTTTCGCTTCCTTTATCTTTTCAAGGAAGTTTTTCCTTATTTCAGGTGTAAGCAAATTACAAAGCTGCTCTGCCTCCCCGTACTCCCCTATATCGGTATAGCACTGTATACGGAATGTAACAGCCGCGATATCCGTGGGATCCTTGATCATTGCATTTCTGAAGAATCTGATCGTCTCTTCATACTTCTGCTTATGATCCTCGGTACCCAGCTTCATGCAGGCATTTGCCTCGCTGTATATTCCGATATATTTATTGTGAGCGCTTTCGCTGCCCTGTAATTTCCGTGCAAAATCAATGACTCTGGCAAAGTCATTCTTGAGGGTATAGGCTCCCACATAGAGCCTGTTGATCTGATCGGTATTGTCGGGAGTAAATTCATAGCTTTCATTTTCGTCCAGCTTGTACTCCTCCTTTTCCTCGCCGTTTTCACCGTCGCCGATGACAGTGAGGAAGTCTCTTCCGCCCTCCTCATCGGGATCGATGCTTTCAGCCAGCTCCTCCAGACCGTATTCGCCCAGCTCGTTTTCAATGCGTATCCTGTCATTCTCGATCATTTCCTCGACGTCGTATTCCGTAAGTCTGATCTCGCTGTAGTCACCGGGTATGATCTCAAATCCGTGATTGAATGAGGATACGGGGTTCTGTGCCGCATTCAGGCACTCGATGGTCCTGTCGGCCTCCTCCAGCTGGAGCCAGAGCTCCGCAGAGCTTATGTATGTCTCAGCTACCTCCTTCACAGAGGGCTTAAGAGTATCAAGAGCCTTTACGAGAAGCGCCAGAGACTTCTTCATGTGCTCCTTGTTCTTGTCAAGCTCATAATTCTGGAGCTCAAATGAAACGCAGTCCATATAGTAATCCATTGAAAGAGCTGCGTACTTTGCCGCTATATCCAGCTCACGCTTTGCTGCATCAAGCCTGCTTGCCTGGCTGAGCAGCCTGAATGCGTACTGATAGCCGATATATTCAGAGGGCGCTATGAGCTTCATCTGATTGCAGACCTCAAGTCCCTTCCTGATCTCATTCTTCATGCCGTAGATTATGGCCTTGCGGCGCATGATATCCATATCTATCCCGATAATAGCCTCAGCCTTGCTCAGGTTCACCAGGGCGTCATTGTATCTGCCTATATCGAAGCAGATTATGCCGAGAAGATTGTACAGCTGAACTGTATTCTCGGGAGTGCAGCCCAGCTCCTCAGCCTTGGCAAGGTTCTTCACTGACTCTCCCGCTCTCTCTGCGGAGGCATAGGCATATCCCAGATTGAAGTATCTGTTGCCGTTATTTGGCTCAAGCTTTACTGCCTTCTTATAGTAGTCGATGGCGTTTTCATAGTCCTCCAGCGACATACAGGCGTTTCCTGCACACTGATAAGCGTCGGCGTCCTTTGAAGCGAGCTGTATTGCTTCCTTTGCTAAATTGAGAGCCTCGCGGTACTGGCCGTTCATGAATGCAAAACGTGAATCCGCCATGAGCTGCTGGGCTCTGTCCTGATTTGATGTCATTTATTCGACTCCTTTCGGGTTAAAATATCCATTCATCTCATTGTAAGACTCATCTATGAGCTGTTTTATATCATGGGGAAAGGATCTTCTTTTCCTTCTGATCTCTGCCCAGACCATTTCAAGGTCCAGCTGAGCAGTTATGGTAAGTAAAAGGTCCATATCATCATAGCCGCAGCCTCCGAGATTTTCAATGAGGAAGCAGGAGATATCTCTCAGCCACTCCTCAGGGAAATCGCCGTAATACTCTCTTTCGGCTATTTTCTCAAGCTGCGCGAGAGTTAATGATAAGCCCTTTTCATCAAGAAGCTGTTCCTTTTCGGCTGCAAAAGCCCTGACCGCCGGCATGATCTCCTCTGAATTCGGGCAATCGGGTATATTATCATAATCAAACACTGATCAGAACCACCTCCATGGAATAAGCGGGGATGTTTGTGCTATCCTGATTATATTAAAAGGCAATGTGCCAAATCATATATTTTCAATAGCAGCATCGAACAACTGTTGAATTGATTTTTTATCATAACATTCGCGATTATAATAGAACCACAGATCATATTCTTCCGTTACCCAAGTACAAACGACAGCACATATCTTGTCATATATCGCAAGCGATTGAGGAGAATTAGAAATCGGTTCATGTAAAAAATAATCCATTGATATATCTGCACTATCACAAAAGTAAAAATCTATTACTTCGCAATCACACATTACAATATTCTTGAAAAAAAGTTCTTCAAATACATCATCATATCTTAAAATGATATTTAATCTGCCGTTTCCGGTATCATTTTGCCTGATATAAGACTTTATACAATCAAGAATAATATCATTATTACGAAGCCCGATAAACTCTATGATGCAATGTCTGTCAGGAAAACCTGATACAATTTTCTTTAAAATCCTTTCCCTGACATCACACTTTATACAGAATCGTCCTATCCTAATCCTTTCTTTCATCTGCTGCTCCGAATATACCACCAAGAAGCGATGTTAACCTGACATGAACATCTCTCCTTGCCGGATCAAAAATGAATTTAAGACCTTTAATAAATCCTGGCAGTTTATTATACATATTTGTAGTTATATGGGTATGGAACAGTTGTTTTCCTGCTTCAAAATCAATTCTGAACGTCCTTCCGAACTTAAAGAGCGTACCTCCTGAATTTGGATTGCCAGGTGAATTAGGAGACCAGAATTTGATATTACTGCCCAACTGATAATTATATGTTCCACTCGGATTAAACACCTGAAGGCTTTTTCCACCCATAAGCGTAATGGTGCCTGTCTGTGAAAAACGTAAGATCGCAGCCATGCCCTGTGAAGCTCCCGCGAAGATACCACCCCACATAAAGCCGCCTGCAAAACCGTCACCGAAGGATCTCACCAGGTGTCCCATAGTGGTGCCGAAGCTCTCGCCCTTTATCAGCGAGCCGATAAGGGATATGCCCGCACTTATTGCGCCTCCGATAAGTCCCGATATAAGCGCAGCCTTGAGTCCTACAAGAAATGCCGCCAGGAAGGTTCCGCCCGTAAGTGCAGTGAGCACTGCTCCCACGGCGATAACAACTATTCCGATGACGATCTGCTTCCAGTGGTCCTTCACCCAGTCTCCGAAAGTACCGCAGGCTTCCTTGAATTTTTCCCACTCGCTCTTTTCGCTATCGGGCTTGAGATAGCCATAATCATCGTAGAACCTGTTCTTGCCTGTGTTTATCGCCTCTGCCGCCGCTTCATCTATGCTTACCACATCATTGACGAAACCGTCGGTATCATCGCTTATTTTTTCAAGGGCATCAAGCTTGTCCTCCTGTGTATCGGTTGAACTGCGGAGAGAGCTTATGGTCGCTTCAAGGCTGCATACTCCTCCGTCCACCTGCAAGGCGCTGCCTGTAAGAGTGCTCAGGGCATCCCTGAAGGAACCGACAGAGCGCCTGGCATCGCCTATGATACCGGACATATTGTTTATCTTATTTGCATAGAGAGTTATTGTTGCCAAGTCATTATCATCTCTTTTCCGTAAATGCTGCTGTGTCTGGATAGCTGCCGGTCATTATGCCGGCTTATCCGAATACTTTTCCAGGTATCCGGCACATTTTTTTGAGATAACCGATGAATTCAGTGTTCCCGAGCTGTACAGCCATATCAGATATGCCGCAAGCTCGCCGAAGCCATTCATGCTGTGATGGAGCACTATGTCCTGATCGTTTGTTTTTATCACCAGAAAGAACTTCACACCGTACCTGTAATGCCTGTGCTCAGTCTGAACTATGCTCTTTATATCGCTGAGGCTGAATTCGTACTTTTTGCCGATTCTCGAGCGATAATACAGCCTGTCGCCGTCAACTCTCAGATAAAACAGAACTGTAGGGCAGATAAGCGCCGCAGTATATACCGCAAGTATTATCAGCATGGTAACTGCGATAGCCTTAAGTTCTGTAAATATGAGCATAAAGACCGCCATTGCCGCAAAGAATGCGACTATCAGCAGCGTTACCAAAAGGTCTCCTACGCCGTATCTTACTGTAAATTTATCATTCATGCTTGTTTAATATTATGCAGAGACCCAGGATTTGTAAGCGTCCCAGCCCTCACCTGTCAGGCTCTTGAAGAATTCGATGCCGTGATCCAGAACGCCGTCCACGAATTCGGCTCCCAGTCCCTTCAGTACGGACAACCTGCTCATGATACGTCCGTTTCTTCCCACGTTGGCAAGATCATACATCCAGTCAAACTTCCAGCTGCCCCTGCCCTTGTTGATACCGTTGATCTTGAGAGGCGGGATAAGGTTGCCGAGAGAGTCTCCCAGCTTTGTGAACAGCACTCCTGTACCGAAGGAGAACAGTGCATCGAATATGTATTGTCCTGCGGAGATATCATCACCCTTGAAGAAATGGTCTCCCAGATTTGTCAGTATAGAAGTAAAAGCATCTCCTGTGCCGCCGATAAGCATATTTTGCAGCAGTGAGAGATCGGCTATGCTTGCCAGGCCTGTAGCGCCTGCTACCGCGCTTCCGATACCTGCTGTGAGAAGTCCTCCCAGGGCTCCGCCGAATGCGCCGCCCTCAAGCCCCTGAAGGAAGGTACTGTTAGGCGACAGACCGCCTGCAATGCCTCCCATAACTCCTCCCACAAGCGTACCTATCAGCACTCCCTTGGA
Organism: Bacillota bacterium; assembly: GCA_029572815.1. GTDB lineage: Bacteria > Bacillota > Clostridia > Oscillospirales > Ruminococcaceae > Ruminococcus. Next base: position 30,107 of record JAKPUQ010000182.1, read on the forward strand.
AAGAGTGATCAACAGAGCTGCAATAGGACCAATAGCAGTTCCGCCGGTAAAAACTATGACCAGAACAGCCGCAATGACCAGACCGATGGTCGCCAGCGCCTTCCAGCGCTCCTTGCACCATTCCTTGGCGCCCGTCCAGAATTTCTCCCAGCCGCTCTTTTCAATGTCGGGTCTGAGGTATTCATAGGTATCATAAAAATCATTCTTGCTCCTGTTGATGGCTTCGGCAGCGTTCTCATCTATATCCACAACGTCCTCAAGGAACTGCTCTGTTTTTTCCGCTGCATCACTGAGTGCTTCTGCCTTTGCCTCCTGAGTATCCGATGAGGACCTCAGTGAGTTTATGACCTCTGTCAGATCACATACACCGCTGTCTACAGCAGCCGCGCTGAAGCTCAGGTCATCAATGTCATCTCTGAACCATCTGACCGATCTTCCCAGATCTGTTATAAGTGAAGACATCTTATTTGCCTTGCTTGCATATAAAGCTATCGTTGCCATATCACTCACCCCTTTGCGATATTTTTAAGCTGCGGCTCAGCTGTTCGCTATCGCCGCAAATCCTGTTATATCATTATCCTTTATGACTATATCCTCTGCTTTTTCAGCTGCGGAAGCTGCTGTCACCTTTTCTCCGTCCGTCCTGAAAGCCATTATATAGTCCTTAGTATCGTATCTTATCTCCGCATAAACGTCCGTATGACCGCTGTCGGTGTCAGTCCAGAGCACTCCCACCGAGTTTCCGTCCTGAGCGAAGACCACCTTTAGCATGGGGGATATCTCTGTAAAAGCCGCGTTATCCAGCAGCTCCTCCGAGAATATGTCTCTTGCCTCCGTGTCATAGGAAGCTCCGTCAGTCTCAGAGATTGTGCTGAACATATCGTGAAGGTACTGTCGTTCGGGGTAATTGATGCCTGCGATGTCCCAGAACTTCACGTCATCGTTGTCGCTGAGCTCGATAAGGTCAAAGCTGTATACCCCCACCATATCGGGGTCTCTTGTATCCTCAAGCCACTGCGTCCACACCATTTTATAGCGGTTGTCGCCGGAATTGAACTTGCAGTATCCGCGGACGTATTTGTAATGTCCGTTCCCCTCATAGAAGGAGTAGCTGCTGCTGTTCTCGTCTACCACAGTAGCCTTTCCGTCCCTGTAGAGGTCTATGGCATATTTCATACCCTTGTCGAAGTCATCCGCTCTCTCCAGAGCCCGTTTTGAGAAACAGCTTTTAAGAAGCTCCTCATCGCAGTCTTCCAGCGCCTTGAGAGCAGTTTTTTCAAAGCTCCTGACAGAGTCTCTCTCATTTTTTATGCCTTTTGAAAGCTTCGAGAGTACCGAACAGGAGGAGCCTGTCAGCAGCATTGCTGCCGCAAGTAATATCCCAAATGTTTTTTTCATTCCCATTACCATTCAAGTGTTGCTATGAGTTGTCCGTTGCTGTCATCGAAGGTCCATGTGCCGCCCTGTGCGGAACCGCCGCTCTCCACGCTCTGTTCAAGAGCATAGAACATTTCCCTGCCGTTTTCCATTGTATTGAAGTCTATGGTAGTTGTGGAGGTAAGGTCTCTTGCCTGAACGTTCTGATGCTGAGGGTCAAAGCCGTTCACCCACCACTGTGCGCCGTCATGCCACATAGCCTCGTCCCCGTAGGGGGCATAGTCAAAGAGCTGTTCGCCGTTGTACTCAAGCATCAGCTCCATATCGCAGGCATATTCGGTAGCTGTTTCGTAGTGGAAGCCATCATCGGTAGCCATATAGATGCCTGTCTCGGCACCTGCGCCCAGGTTCATATAGTCACCCTTCCACGCCCATATAATAAAGGTATTGCCGTCAACGGTAAATTCCTGTGATTTGTATACGCCGATGGAATTTTTCGTAGCGCCTACGCCGCGGTTGAAAACGTTGTCATAGCCGTCATTGTAGCCCACAGGTCCCCAGCCCTGCCAGGTGCCCTGGTCAATGTGATAAACGCCGTCTCTCTCATCGTATTTTGCACCGATGAGTCCCACAACGAAGTCAGCGCCGGGAAGTCTGCCCTTTGTCCAGATCTTGCCGATCTCAATGAAGGGGCCGAAGAGGGTGATGACGCCCTCGACAATATCGCCGAACCATTCCGTGTTTATCATCTGCCCCATGAAGCTGATAAATTTGCACGCCGCGTCCTCTATCAGCGGTCCAAGGGGAGAATTCATTATTAACGTCCCCAGCGGGGCAAGTATATTTTCATAGAAAAGCGAGGCGCCTTCCTTCAGAAGGTCAAGAGCCGCAGGCAGCCAGGGAGCCATCACCACTATAACGTCGCCTATCTTTTCTGCGATCGCCACCAGCGCCTTACAGCCCAGAAGTATCAGGTCGGCATTGTCTCTGCACCACTGTGAAAGGCTGTTGCAAAGTCCTGCCAGAACGTCCCAGGCGCCCGAGAAGAGCTCAGCCAGTCCCTCGCCTATGCCGCCGAAGAAATCGCCTATTGCGTCCCAGATGGAATCCTCCGCAGGCCGGAGATAATCATATAGTGAATAGAAATCCTCCTCTGAGGTGCTGATAGCCTCTGCCGCAGACACGTCTATGGAGGCGGTCTCACTGATGAAGGTCTCGGTCTGAGTCTGTATAGTGTCCAGGACCGCTGCCTTAGCCTCCTGGGTATCTGAGGAAGCCCTGAGGGAGCTTATGGTCTCATCAAGGCTGCATATACTGCTGTCTATCCCGAGAGCGCTCTGTCGCAGAGTCTCTATATCCTCACCGAAATATCCAACCGAGCGCTTCAGTGCAAGTATGAGGGAGGGCATCTGATTTACCCTTCCCGAATACAGTGTGATCGTCGACATACAGCCCTACCTCTTTCCTGTAATTATCAGTCTTCCTCGTCCATTCTGCGTCTGTAGTATTCCATATCCATGGAGGCATTGTATTTTGTGCTGCGCCATGAGGAAGCATCGGCTTCGTTTATCCTCATAGCCTGTTCGATGTCTGCTATCCTGAGCTCTGCGTCTCTTACAGCCGCTTCGAGCTCTGTTATCCTGTTATCCACAGCAGTTTTCTTGGTCCTGAAATCCGACATAGCTGTAGTGAGAACGGATCTTGTTCTGGTCATCTCATCGCTGAACACCTCATTGACGTTCACCGCAGGAGTATCGGAGGATTCCGCCATTCCGCTGAAGTTCTCGGTAGCTTCGTCCATATCTCCCGCAACAGTGTCAAGGCTTTCTGTAAGATCGTCCTCCTGAGCGATGACTCCGCCAAGATCATAGGAGGCCTGTCTGTGCCTTGCCAGCTGAGCGTTGAGGTCATTGAGATCCGCGATCGCCTGATTTTTATCCCGCGCAAGCTCATTAGCGCGGTTCTCACAGTAGTTTATCCCTGAACAAGCGTCATAATAGCGATTACGAGCCTGATTGTAGTAGTATTCGTTGTCCATGCGCTTACCTCCTGATAAAGCTGTAATCCCGTATCCGCACTCCTCTGATAAGAGGGGCTCCGGAAATATCATGGGTCATAGATGACATTTGTACCTATATAAGGTCAATCTGACAAATCACGCCAAAAAGCTGATAAAAAACCAGTAATTTTTGAGCATATCAATAAATTATATATGTATCATTTTACCATATTTAATGCCATTAGTCAAGTCAATAAATATATTTTGCTCTCCATTTCTTGCGGTTTCGCACCTCCGCCCGGATGATGTATGATCCACAGTATGACTTTATGAAGGTATATCGTTACATTTGTCACTGATCCCGTTACATTTGTCACCGAAAATGTTACAGCTATCATCTGTAAATAAAACAGATTTTGCGGTAATATATAGTTACAGAAGCTTCAGCCGATACGGGACAGATTATTGACAATGCAGGGAAACCGTAATATAATGGTTAATGGCTATTCAGAAGAGGCAAGGAGTAAGATAATGTATACTTTTTATAAAACTGCACGTTTTATACTCGGGCCCGTTTTCAGGCTCCTGTACAGACCTGTTATCATAGGCCGTGAGAATATCCCGTCAGACGGCCCCGCCGTTATCGCAGGGAACCATAAACACGCTTTTGATCCTCTGCTTATCGATATTTCAACAAAACGTGTCATAAGGACCCTTGCCAAGAAGGAACTTCATGATTCAAGGTTCGGTTTCCTTTTCAGAAGCGCAGGGACCATTCCTGTGGACCTCCATGCGAAGCATAATCCCGCCGCTCTTGAAGCTGCGGTGGCTGCGCTGAAACAGGGAGAGCTTGTGAACGTATCCCCTGAGGCAAAGCGCAACTACACTGACGAGCTGCTTCTTCCCTTCAAATTCGGGGCGGCAGTAATGTCGGAACGCACAGGGGCTCCCATTATCCCCTATGCAGTCGCAGGTGATTACTCGCTTTTCCCGAAGCACAGACTTACTGTGATGTTCGGCAGACCTGTTGAAGCGGGCGGAAGTCCCGGGGATACAAACAGAAGACTGTATGATGAGGTGGCAGGACTTCTCAGAAAGGCTATGTCCGAGGACGAGCTGAAGCATAAACACTTTACCTCTTATGAAAGCTGGGGAAAAATATGAAAAGACATCTTGAATATCCTGAATGCACTATTTATGAACTTGTGAAAAAAACGGCGGATAAGTACCCCGGGTACTGCGCCATCGATTACTTCGGCAGGAAGATCTCCTATCAGGGATTTATTTCAGAGATACAGAAGTGCGCTGCTGCACTGAAGGCGGCAGGCGTGAAGAGCGGAGATGCGGTATCTATATGTATGCCCAATACTCCCGAGGCTGTCTACCTGTTCTATGCTGTCAGCATGACAGGCGCCGTTGCAAATATGATACACCCCATGTCCGCCGAGAATGAGATAGTCCGCTTTGTAAAGCTGACCGAGAGCCGTATCATATTCGCAGTTGACCTTATCAGCGACAAGATAGAAAGAGTCATGAAACAGTGCGAAGGACTCAGCGCTGTAAAAGTCAGCGTCAGCGGAAGTATGCCTCTCCATATAAAGGTAGGCTATGCGCTCACCAACAAGAAGAAGCCGCCAAAGAGCAGTATCCGCGACTGGAACAGCTTCATTGACGGCGGTAAAGATATTACCGTAAGTGTGCATCACAGCGCTCCCGACGCTACGGCAGCTATCCTTTACAGCGGCGGCACTACCGGCCGTCCCAAGGGTATAACGCTAACAAATATGAACTTCAACGCTCTTGCACTCCAGAGCATCGAGGCCTGCGGAGGACTAAAGGCAGGCATGAAGATGCTGTCCGTTATGCCTGTTTTTCACGGCTTCGGTCTCGGCGTCTGCATACACACCATAATGGTGCTGGGAGGCACGGCAGTCCTTCAGCCCAAGTTCTCGGCAGCAGAGTTCCATAAGCTGCTTTTCCGCTACAAGCCCGATATCATTGCGGGAGTTCCCGCCATATACGAAGCTATGATAGTCAACAATAGCTTTGACGGCAGGAAGCTGGATTTCCTCAAATGTATAGTTTCGGGCGGCGATTCCCTTGCCCCTTCCACAAAGAAGAAGCTCAACGCCATGCTCGCCGAGCACGGCTGCAGGGTCAGGGTGAGAGAGGGCTACGGTCTCACGGAATGTGTTACGGGAAGCTGCCTTATGCCCGATGGGTACAGCGACCTTAACAGCGTGGGACTTCCCTACCCCGATACCTTCTACAAGGTAATAGGCAAGGACGGAAACGAGCTGCCTTACGGTGAGGAGGGCGAGATAATACTCCGCGGTCCCACGGTAATGAAGGGATATTACAAGGAACCCGAAGAGACAGCCGCGACTCTCAGGAAGCACAGCGACGGATATACATGGCTCCATACGGGAGACATCGGCTGTATCGGAGAAAACGGATATGTTTACTTCCGTCAGCGCCTGAAAAGAATGATAGTATCAAGCGGCTACAACATCTACCCCCAGAACCTTGAGGAGGTCATCAGCTCACACAGTGAAGTGGTCATGTGCGCTGTTGTAGGGGTACCCGATAAGCTGAGAGGCGAAAAAGTCAGAGCCTGCGTCGTTCATACAGAAGGCGCCGACGAGGAAAGGCTCAGGGCAGAGCTCATGGCTATGCTCAAAAAGGAAGTTGCAGCCTATGCCCTCCCCCGTGAGATACTGTTCTACGATTCCCTACCCAAGACACTTGTGGGCAAGATAGCCTATAATGAGCTGAAAAATGCGGGGTGAGGGGTATGATGAAGAACAATACCGTACTGCTGGTCCACCCCGAGATCTCACGCACCAAGTATAATTTTGCAGGCATAATCGACAATGAGCCCCTTGAACTGGAGTACATCTGTACTGCTCTTGAAAATGCGGGATTTGAGCCCCATATCTGGGACGGCCAGGTGGAGAAGGTGCCTTTTATCAGCAAACTTCGTGAGCTTCATCCCGCTGCGGTATATATCTGCGGCAGGACAAGACAGGAAAGCTTTATGAAGGAGTATGCCCGCGGGGCTAAGAAAAGCGGCGCCATTACCATGATAGGCGGTCAGCACGCTCAGCGCTGCTTCAAGCGCTTCTTCAGCGATTATACCGACTTCATATTTACAGGCTATGATCCTCAGCTCATCGCCGATGTGCTTTGCGGGAAGGATCCTGCTTCTGTCAGCTCCCTTTGCTATAAAAATGAGGGCAGATGGATCATGAACAAGGCTGTTCCCCACGACATATGCACTCTTCCGCGTCCCGACCGTACATATTTCTATGAGCATCAGGACCGCTACCGTTATCTCGAACTGCTGCCAGCAGCTCATGTGCGCACCGCCTACAGCTGCCCCTACAGATGCAGCTTCTGTATCAGGAACAGGCTGAACTGCGGGGTATACGCTCAGCGTGATATAGCCGACGTGGTCGACGAGATAGCTGAGATACGCTGCGAAAACATCTACATCATAGACGATGATTTTCTCTTTGACGAAAAGCGCCTTGAGAAGTTCGTTTCACTGATAAAGGAGAGGAATATCCGCAAGCGCTATGTATGCTACGGCAGAGCCGATTTCGTTGCGGCTCACCCAGGGCTTATGAAAAAGCTGGCTGATATAGGGCTTTACTATGTGCTCACCGGCATTGAAGCCGCAGACGACAGACACCTTGCCTCCTACAGCAAGCGCTGCAGCAATGAGATCAACGAGAAAGCCGTGAAGCTGCTCAACTCACTGGGTGTGAACATGATGGGTATGTTCATAGTGGACCTGGATTTCACCGCCGCTGATTTCCGCAGCATATGGAAATGGACAGTGAGGAACGGGCTGAAGCACGCGGCTGTATCCATATTCACTCCCGAGATGGATACGGAGCTTATCAGGGAATACAGGGACAGGCTCATTACCCGTGATCCTTCCCACTGGGACTATCTCCATGTTGTGGCAAAGCCTTCAAAAATGTCTGTAAGAAGATACTATTTCCACTATCACATACTTCTGATACGCCTGTTCCTGCGTGCATGGAGGCAGAGTATCTACGATTTCATCGACTACAGATTCTTTATCGGATCAATGGCGAAGAACCTGTTCAGATTCGGAGGATAAAAATGTCAGAGATCTATAAAAATCCTGTTAAGAAGCTGATCCCCAGCAAACTGGAAACGGGGTATCAGCAGCTTATGTACAAGCTGCTGGGCAAGCATATCCCGAAACGCATGACTCCCAATCAGATGACAGGGATAGGCGTTCTCGGCGGTATCTTCGCCATTATATGCGCTGCCCTTTCAAATATCTCACCCTGGTTCCTGATAGGCACTATCTTTGGTCTGTTCGTACATATGACCGCTGATGTGCTTGACGGCTATGTGGCAAGATCACGGGGAATGTCCTCAAGAGCGGGAGCTTATTTCGACCTTATCTCAGATGTTCTGATCTCCACCTTCCTGCTGCTGGCATTCGGTCTCTCGCCCTATGCACACCTTGCTCCTGCGGCATTTGCCGCACCTCTCTACGGCGTTATGAACGTTACCATGATGAACTACATCATATACTACAACGAATTCCAGTTTCCCCGTCTCGGTCCCATAGAGGCTCATATCGCCTACTCTGCATTCTGCATCATCGCCATGATCTTCGGTCAGAAGGCACTGTTCAGCTTTTTCGGTATCGGTGTTATGGGCGGAGATATACTCCTTGTCATAGGACTTGTGCCTATGTATTACGAGATGCTCAGAATGGCATTCACACTCTTCCGCAGACTTAAGGAATTCGACAGATGAAAGACATCTACATCGTGCTGATAAAGGCGCATACGGGACTGGGAGCAGTCGCCCGCAGGATAACTCATTACCCTTACACACATATCGCGCTGAGCCTTGACCGCTCCATGACCGATTTCATCAGCTTCTCGCGCAGATATCATTTCTTTCCCTTTGAATCGGGCATAACGCATGAATACCGCCATTACTACGCCTTCGGTAAGCACAGGGATTTCAGAGCAAAGATATTCCGCCTATCGGTGGATGAGGAGCATTATAAAGCTGTAATGTCCTATATTGCGGAGTGCATGAATGACAGCGATATGCGCTTCAACCTTTTCTCCATGGCGACTATGCCGGTCATCGGAGGCTTCCGTATTCCCCACACCGAAAACTGTATGTCATTCACCGCAAGATGTATAGAGCTGAGCGGCTGCGCAGAACTCAGACGTCCTTTCTGGAGGTATTCCATAAAGGACATGGACGAACTGCTGTCGGAACATCTTCTGTTCGAGGGCAGTATACACAGGAGGAATGTACCTGATGACGGCTATATGACGCCATTCAGACCCGTAAGGTTCCTGAGGGGAATGATAAAGCTTTTCGCAGAGCTTACAAAAAGACTTTTTTACAGGTCACGATAATGAAATCTGATCGACGAAAGAAGATCATACCGCTCCGGCTCGGGAGGGAATTATCATAATAACAATAATAAGAAGAAGACAAAGCTGTGAGAATAACTCACAGCTTTGTCAGTCGCTGATACTGCATAACGGGAACTCCTCTGCTTAGCTATACCTGCGCCGACGCAAACAAACAGGAAATAACGCTGCTGTAACAAAAATGACACCGTTTGCAGTTGACAAACGGCTGAAAACAGTGTATAATATTATTCAGAGCATTTCGGCTCACCACCTCACTCCCTCATTATATGGGGGCGTAAAGGTTTCGACGGGGGTCTTGAAGTGTGATAAGCGAGCGGAGAATGGCGTGATCTCCATAACCTGCGCCACGTTTAAATATAAACGCAAGAAATAACATTACAGTTTCTAGAAATAGCGAACTGGTAGCTGCTTAAGTCAGCTTCTGTCCACCGAGGGAGTACCGCGGCTCTCGCTTGGGCATCGATCAGCGGTGAACGACTGACGGAAGTGTCCGTGTCCGCCAGTTGTATACGGACTACCTGCACCTGCAGCCCGTTTATCGGCGGCTCGTACAGGGGAATCATAATAGGTAAAATACGCTCGTAGAAAGTTGCATGAACGGACTTTCGGACAGGGGTTCAATTCCCCTCGCCTCCACCAGAAGCAAGGCTCGCAAACGGCTTAGAATAGCCATTTTGCGAGCTCGTTCTTTTTTAAAAGTGCTCTCAACCACTTATTGACCACTTATTTTTTTATTTAACAATATCAGATGCTCCGCAGAATTTTGTCTCTGCGGAGTTTTTTATGCCATAGTCTGCCCCATATTTTCATCTTCAAGCTCGTCCTCATCTTCGTCAATGTCAGGTTCAGCCTCCTTTGCGGACTTATGTTCAGTGTCTTTCCCCTCTCGGGTAAATCTCAGTGCATTGGTTATAGCATCGCAGTTTCTCGCTCTCGCCTCCTGGAACATATGGGAGTACAGGTTCAAGGTAGTTCCTACGATGCTGTGTCCCATATCAGCTGACACGGCTACTACGTCTATGCCCTCGTAGATGAGAAGTGAAGCGTGAAGATGTCTCAGTGAATGTACGCCACGGAAGGGTATGTCAATCTTCTCACAGTAGCTTTTCAGATACTTGTACGGCATTTCCGGATACATGGGTGAGCCGTTCCACTTGGTGAACAGCCTGTCGTTATCCTCCCACTTCGTTCCCAGCCGACGGGCTTCTTTTCTCTGCTCCTTGCGGTATTTCTTCAGCATATCCATAACGTCCTCGGGGAATTTCGCCACTCGCTGAGACTTCTTAGTCTTCGTAGTATCGGTGTAGATGCCCTTTGCAGGTGTGTAATGTGAAGTTCTGCGGACTCTTATGGTGTTGTAGTCGAAGTCGATGTCCTTCCACTCCAGTCCCAGCATTTCGCTCCTTCGGAATCCGCTGTATATCGCCAGTGTGATGTAGACCTGAAACCACATGGGCTCATAGCCCAGATTCTCAAACAGCTTCTTCACTTCGTCAAGGGTGTATATCTCCTTTTCTTTCTGCTCCAGTTTTGGTATCACAACTCGGCTGCACGGATTGTCCGTCAGCATTCCCATGCGGATAGCGTAGCTGAATATGTCGCTGATGAAGCTCAGGTGATGTATAGCCGTCTTTCGTGACAGCGGCTTGCCTGTGACCATGTGCCTGCCGTTCACGATAAGGTCGGTGATGAACATTTGTATGTCTCTGGACGTTATCTTGTCCATACGCTTGTGTCCGATTGCAGCGTAGATACGCTTGGTGACCTGCCGCATTTTTGAGAATGTGGTCGGTCTCAGGTTGACCTTTGCGTACTCATCAAACCACTGCTCGGCAAAGGTCTCGAACTTGACCGCCGATGTTATCTGCCCCTTCTTGCACTCCTCCTCGAACAGCACTGCCTGTTTGTTGACCTCTTTGTCGATCTGACGAGGTGTCATGCCGGGTTCAGGATAGTAGCTCTTGTATTGATTATGCTGCCTTCCGTAAATATCGTAGCCGCATGATACCTTTATCTCGAATGAACCATTCGGTCTTTTTCTTATAGTCGCCATATATTTTCCCTCCTTCATAAATATGGCGCGTTTTTGCCAACGACATCATACCACAACTCGTTGCGGAAGTCCAGAAAAAACGCGCCATTTCCACTATTTTTTTACGTGGTCTCCCCACGCAGATATTTCAGAAATAATTCCTTGTTGATAAGATATTTATTGCCAGCCATGATGTGCGGCACCTGACCGCTCAGGCACATCTGGCGAACTCTGTATTCGGTCAGCCCTTCCACAAGAGCTGCCGCCTGCTTTATGGTAAGCATTACGATTTTAGTCTCTGTTTTGTTTTCAGCCATTCGATCATACTCCTTCTCATTGTCTTTATCTCGTTTCCTGTGTGATTTGAATTGTTCACTTTTATCATTCCTTTACTTAGAATTAAAGGGTACGGCTCTGTCCGTACCCTTTCCATATAATTGTTATGTTGTTATTTTAGGTTCTCGCTCCTGCCGAACAGCACATCAATTATCAGTTCGGCACAGTCACGGAAGCCCTGTATGTAGCTCTCCGCTGCCATTGTCTCGGACAGCATTCCCTGCTTATCCGTTATCTCGTTCAGCAGCTTTCTATCGTCAGCCGATAGACATTTCTCAAGCCTGTCGCACATTTCAAGCAGCTCCAGACTTCGCTTTGCATAGTCGGAGTCCTTCCTCACATCGTGCTGACACGGTATGACGTTTCCATAGTATAGATCCTGCAACTTCATCGCCGCGGTCACCTCCTGACCAACAATCATACCACATTGCTCTGTTGAAATCCATTCACCAGACTGGACGAATGTTGGCTGTTGATACCGAGCAGAAGCACTACAAGGGTATCGGCTTTCACGATACCCTTATTGCAAAGGATGTCACGTTTTGGGACACCCTTTGATTATTGAGACGCCGTCACGTTTTATTGCTTCGTCTACTGACCGAACGAATCATTCACACCCGCCCCGAATCAGGGCGAGTGCAGTACGGTGAACGCGGCGGTGCTGTTGACAAACCATCGACAATCGCAAGGAAATATGGTATAATAATATCATAGAAAGCGAGGTCGAGAGCAATGTTAAAAAGATCTGAACCGCGGCAAATGAAGATGGCATTTGTAACACTGGATGAGCTTATGCCGGAA
>JAKPUQ010000201.1 GCA_029572815.1 Bacillota bacterium
CCATCCGTGCTGCCGGTGAGCAGCCATCTGACCAGATAATTGTTTTCCGGTTTGGGATAGATTCCGTTTGAGCCAAAGCCGGAAGGAGTGTAGGTAACATAGAAGGTAGCCGTAATATACACCACATCCGTGTCAGTTTTGACGATAGCAATCTGGTTTCCTTCAGAATCCTGCAGCATAGCATGGGACATGATGTAATAATAGCTTGAAAAGGTGCCGCTGTAATAACCTTCGAGCGCTACCTCGGTAATGGTGGAGCCGTTGCATTCGGTCGCTTCCAGCTTGATTTGCTTTGTCGTGTGCGAAGTCGGATATTCATAAACCGTTTCCAACGTTGTCACGGCTTTGCGTGTTAAATGCGAGAAAAGAGCTGTATCTGTAACAGCGGGTGTCCCGGTTCCGGTACCAACCGCGATATATCTGAACAGGTCAGCCGTTTTACTCAAAGGTGACCCGGTCAGCCTGCTGTTGAAATAGTAGTTGGTAATGACGTTGAAGCCGACTGCTGTCTGCTTGATTTTACCGCTTACGGCCTCGACCACCTTGACATCAAATCGGTTGTGAAGGACTGCTCGTTCTTGTATTTTCATGTTGAAAACCTCCTAAATCGGTAATGTGGAAACAGGCTGCAGGCTTACAGACGAAGCCACAACCGCAATCACAGCCGTATATGCAGGTTGGAAATACTCAGCGAAAACAGCCTCGTCGATCCATGTTCCGGCTGAAATTGCTGATATGCCTGCGGTTTCATTTTCCAAAGAAAAGTAGTCAATAGTTTCTGCAGGGGCAGTAGCAGTCAGAGCGGGCAGGAACCATCTTTGCGCTCCAAGTTTGTAATACCAAAGAGAACGGTACTCCGGCATAGTAATGGTCACCGGAGTTGTTCTGCGGATATCAGCACTTGTGTAGAGGATAATTGCCTGCTCGTCACTATCATAAAATGCTTCGGTGAATGACACTCCTGAAACAGAGATGGTGCATTTCACCGGGAATCCCTCATCGATACTTCCGTTCAAAGGCTTTGTGAGATGTATTTTAAAGCCATAGCATACAAAGCCCGTCTCGCGGTTCAGCTTCTCTACCGAGGCTACGGAGATTTCTTCGGTGTACGGCTCGTCCAGAAGAACATAGGGATAGGCGCTATTCCCGGATGCATACTCCTTGTTCAGCGTCTCCAGTTCAGTTATATCGGACATCCACATCTTCACATTTGAAGCGTTAACATGGACTGTTTCCGGACGGACACTCATTCCGGCATAATTCCGATGCGTCAGCGCAAGAAGCATCCGCCCGCTGTTCTGCGTAAGGAATCCTATACGAAAATCGTTAGTGCGGATAACCGACAGGGTCGTGTTGCCCGTACC
>JAKPUQ010000025.1 GCA_029572815.1 Bacillota bacterium
GATGGGTTGTGTAAGGAGTGTGACCAGGTATATATGGAGTGTCCCTCCTGTGGAGCAAGTGTGCCTGCGGATGAGGCATATTGCGAAGACTGTGGATGGGCAGAGGAGGGAAAGAAATGATTGAGGATAAGAAGGGTAGACTTGACCTGTCCCAGCTGAAAGGGCAATTGGAAACTATGTATTCGGAAGTTAAGAAGAAAGCTAACTTCCTAATATATGGATATAAGGGAGCTGGCAAGACGCATACACTTGCGACTGCACCGAAGCCACTACTTATCCATTCGTTTGACCCAGGTGGTACACGCTTACGGGTAATACAGGAAGGTGTAGACGCTGGAAAGATTATGGTGGACACTCGCTTCGAATACACAGACAAGGCGTTTGGCTCTAAGGTTGTGCCGAAGAATAAGTCTCGGTTCAATATTTGGAAAGACGAAGTGAATAGGATAGGTGACGCTGGGCTTTGGGATGAGATAGCGACGTATGCTATCGATAGCGGTACCTTCTGGACAGATACTATTATGGACGAGATACTTCGCGATGCAAATAGAGTCGGGGAAGCTCCTACACTTCCAGAGTATGGTAAGCAACAGATTGTAGTTAGGGAGTGCCTGTCAAGTTTGCTTGCCCTTCCCTGCCACTTCATTATGACAGGCCATATCGAGCAGGTCAGGGATGATGTAAGTGGGAAGCTGTACACAAGCCTTCTTGCTACCGGAAAACTGAAAGCTAAGATTCCACCTATGTTTGACGAGTTCTATGTATGCGTATCCGAAGAGGTGGAGAAAGGCTCACAGAAGGGAACGGAGCGGTACTTACTAACTACGAATGATGGAAAGTTGGAAGCTGGTACTCGTATTGGCTCTGGAAAGTTTACAAAGAAAGAGGAGCCAAACATTCAGGGGCTGCTTAAAAAAGCTGGATATGCGTGGGAGGATAAGACATGCTAGCCTGGCACTTTCTGTCTGAAGATAAATGTCTCGGCTACGGCGATGGCCGTGTAGTCGAGGTGGGCCAGACGCTCGAATGCAAGGGGGATCCCGTACTGTGCGACAACGGAATGCACGGGAGCGTCCGGCTCATTGACGCGCTGCATTACGCGAGCGGCCCTATCGTATGCCGCGTCGAAATCGAAGGAGACGTGATCGAGAGTGAAGACAAACTGTGCGGCCGCCGCCGCACGGTGCTGTGGATGCTGGACGCGACACGGCTCCTGCACGAGTTTGCGTGCGCTTGTGCTGAAGACGCGCTCGCTCTAGT
>JAKPUQ010000031.1 GCA_029572815.1 Bacillota bacterium
ATCTCCATTGCTATTGCCACTCCTTGTTCCTCCTGTACACAAGCTCTTTCTCTTATTATACAGGATTTTTATTATTAGTGGCTCACTTTTTTATTATCATTTGTGCCATATCTGGCTCAGTTTTATTTTAGCATACATAAAGTAAAGCTAACTTTACATCGAAAAAGGAGGCGAGCAGTTGAAGAATAAGATTCAGGAGCTGAGAAAGGCACGAAAGGTCACTCAGCAGGAGCTTGCTGACGCTCTCAGCGTCACGCGGCAGACCATAATATCACTGGAAAACGGTAAATACAATGCCTCACTCACACTGGCTCACAAGGCGGCTCAGTTCTTCGGAGTCACCATAGAGGAGCTGTTTATTTTCGAGGGTGAGGAGAACCTTTAAGGAGGAACATTATGGAGAATTTCAGACTTACAATAAAGAAGAGAATATATTTTTTCATTCTTCTTGCAGCTGTCATGGTGGCAGGAATTATCCTGCTTACGGCATTCGGAAGGGCAAATGACGGATTTAACGCAACAAGCGGCATATTAGGTGCAGTTCTTGCCATTGCCATCGGCAATGTTGTAACGTCGAAAATTGCGCTGGGCAATGAAGCAAAGCTGAAAGAGATGTATATAAAGTATACCGACGAGAGAAGTGCTCAGATAACCAAAGAGGCGTCCACAACTACTTTTCGTGTTATACTTCTCGGTATTTCCGCTGCCACTATCATCGCTAACTTTTTGAGCGAGACCGTCAGCTGTACGCTTTCGGTATGTCTGGCGTTCATCTTTATGGTGTATATCGCGGTAAGCAGTTATTATAACAGTAAAATGTAAGCAAGAGGGAAAAGGAGAGTTATCATGGAAGAATTCAGAAAAAAACTCAGGACAAAGATAGTATTATACTGGATAATGGCGGCTTCACTGCTGATAGCGCTGATAGTTCTTCAGGTGCTGGTGCACAGGGGCGTTCTCAGAGGCGAGACCAACATGGGCTTTTTTGTGGGCGGTATTACCGTTCTGATAATGAATATAATGCGTATGAGAAAAGCCGTGAAGGACGATGCTGCCCTGAAGCAATGGTATGTACGCAATACCGACGAAAGGACCATCGCTGTACAGCAGAAGGCGGGAAACTTCACCTCGCTGTTCACTATCTTTCTGCTTAGTATAGCCGCTATTGCCGCTTCATACATCAATGAGACAGTCTACTGGACTCTCGGTGCTGCTCTGGGTGTATACCCTCTGGTCTACCTTGGCGCCCTTGCATACTACAATAAGAAGATGTAAATAACAATAATACAAGGGACGTCGAGGACGCCGTCCCCTACAATACAAAAACTCCCCGATACTTGTCCGTATCGGGGAGTTTTATTATATTCGTATGTGCATATTACACGTTAAACTGCCGTAAGCGACGGTCAACGTGGACGAGTGCATCGTAACGCTTCTTACTTTTCAGCAAGCTTTGTGAGGTACTCGTAACGATTAGCTGCTGTCTTCTCAGCCTTCGCGAACAGCTCCTTAGCACGATCGGGGAACGAACGTGTGAGTGCGCTGTAACGTGCCTCGTTCATGATGAAGTCCTGATAAGACTCTGTGGGAGCCTTGGAATCGAGCTGGAAGGGATTCTTGCCCTCAGCAGCCAGACGAGGATCATAACGGAAGTTGTTCCAGTAGCCGCACTTAACAGCCTTCTCCATCTCAGCCTGACAGTTAGTCATACCGCCCTTGATTGAGTGCATCTCACAAGGTGCATAGCCGATGATGAGTGAGGGACCCGGATAAGCCTCAGCTTCCTTGATTGCCTTGAGTGTCTGGTTCATGTCAGCACCCATAGCGATCTGTGCAACATAGATGTAGCCGTAGCTCATAGCGATGTCAGCAAGGCGCTTCTTAGCGATTGCCTTACCTGCTGCTGCGAACTGAGCAACCTGACCGATGTTGGAGGACTTGGAAGCCTGTCCGCCTGTGTTGGAGTAAACCTCGGTATCGAATACCATGATGTTTACATCTTCGCCTGTAGCGAGAACGTGGTCAAGACCGCCGAATCCGATATCATAAGCCCAACCGTCGCCGCCGAAGATCCATACGGACTTCTTGGAGAGGTAGTTCTTGTTCTCAAGGATATCTGCCTTCTTATCGCACTTGCAGTCGCACTTCTCAAGTGCAGCAACCAGTGCAGCAGTTGCAGCAGTATTCTTAGCACCGTCGTTAACAGTTGCCAGATACTCATCAGCAGCAGCCTTAACTTCTGCAGATGCATTGTCGCTTGCAGCTATTTCCTTAACTTCTTCGATGAGTCTCTCACGGATAGCCTTCTGACCGAGATACATACCGAGACCGTGCTCAGCGTTGTCCTCGAACAGTGAGTTAGCCCATGCAGGACCGTGGCCGTTTGCATCAACAGTGTAAGGTGATGTAGCAGCAGGACCGCCCCAGATAGAAGAACATCCTGTTGCGTTGGAGATGTACATTCTTGAACCGAAGAGCTGAGTGATGAGTCTTGCATATGAAGTCTCAGCACAGCCTGCGCATGAACCGGAGAATTCAAGGAGAGGCTTCTTGTACTGGCTGGAGATTACATTAGCGTCAGTTGCAACGTCTGCCTTCTCTGTAACCTTAGCAACACAGTAATCGAATACTGCCTGCTGGGGCTCCTGTGACTCTCTGGGAACCATCTTGAGTGACTTTGTGGGGCAGACACCGATACATACGCCGCAGCCCATGCAGTCCATAGCGGAAACAGCGAGAGTGTACTTGTAATCGCTCTTTGCGATAGGCTTGGGAGCGAGCTTGATGTTCTCGGGAGCAGCAGCAGCTTCAGCCTCTGTCAGAGCGAAGGGACGGATAGTTGCGTGAGGGCATACAAATGAACACTTGTTACACTTTGCACAAGTATCCTGATTCCACTCAGGAACCATAACAGCAACTCCGCGCTTTTCGTAAGCGGAAGCACCCTGCTCGAATGTACCGTCAACGTGATCTGAGAATGCAGAAACAGGAAGTGTATCGCCGAGCATCTTGCCAACAGGGTTCATGATGCCTTCAACCATCTTGACGAGCTTCTCCGGGCCCTCGAGCTTTGCAGGTGCTGAATTATCAACAGCATTTGCCCACTCAGCAGGAACGTCTACCTTGACATAAGCGTTTGCGCCTGCGTCGATAGCCTTCTCGTTCATCTGAACGATCTCGATACCCTTCTTCATGAACTTCTGAGCCTTTTCCTTCATGTAGCTGATAGCCTCAGCCTCGGGAAGAACCTTTGAAAGTGAGAAGAATGCAGACTGGAGAATTGTGTTTGTACGCTTGCCAAGACCGATCTCCTGTGCAAGGTCTATAGCGTTAACCAGATAGAGCTGGATGTTGTTCTTTGCGATATACTGCTTTGTATCAGCTGTGAGGTGCTGATCAAGCTCCTCGGGCTTCCACTGGCAGTTGATAAGGAATACACCGCCGGGCTTTACATCGTTTACCATCTTGTAGCCCTTGAGGATGTATGAAGGATTGTGACAGGCAACAAAGTCAGCCTTGTTTATGTAGTAAGGGCTCTTGATGGGCTTGTCACCAAAACGCAGATGTGAGATAGTGATACCGCCGGTCTTCTTTGAGTCATACTGGAAGTAAGCCTGAACGTACTTGTCAGTGTGGTCACCGATGATCTTGATAGAGTCCTTGTTTGCGCCAACAGTACCGTCGCCGCCGAGACCCCAGAACTTGCACTCGATTGTGCCTTCTGCTGCTGTGTTGGGAGCATCTTCCTCAGCGAGTGAGAGGTTTGTAACGTCATCAACGATACCGAGTGTGAACTGAGGCTTGGGATCAGCCTTAGCGAGCTCAGCATATACAGCGAATACAGATGCAGGAGGAGTATCCTTGGAACCGAGACCGTAACGGCCGCCGATAACCTTGATACCTGTTCTGCCTGTAGTATTAAGAGCAGCAACTACATCGAGGTAGAGAGGCTCACCGAGAGAGCCGGGCTCCTTGGTTCTGTCGAGTACAGCGATTGTCTTTGCTGTTGCAGGGATTGCCTCAACCAGCTTCTCAGCAGAGAAAGGACGGAACAGGCGAACCTTAACGATACCGACCTTCTCACCCTTCTTGTTCAGGTAGTCGATAACTTCCTCGGCAACGTCGCAGATAGAACCCATTGCAACGATAACGCGCTCTGCATCAGCAGCACCGTAGTAGTTGAAGAGCTTGTAGTCTGTACCGAGCTTTGCATTTACCTTGTCCATGTACTCCTCAACGATTCCGGGAACAGCGTTGTAGTAGGAGTTGCAAGCCTCACGGTGCTGGAAGAAGATATCTCCGTTCTCGTGAGAACCGCGCATTGTAGGATTCTCAGGATTGAGAGCACGGTCACGGAATGCCTTTACAGCGTCCATGTCACACATTTCCTTAAGATCCTCGTAATCCCAGATCTCGATCTTCTGGATCTCGTGTGATGTACGGAAACCATCGAAGAAGTTGATGAAAGGAACACGGCTCTTGATGGAAGCGAGATGAGCAACAGCAGCAAGGTCCATAACTTCCTGGGGATTTGTCTCAGCGAGCATTGCAAAACCGGTCTGACGGCAAGCATAAACATCAGAGTGGTCGCCGAAGATGTTAAGTGCGTGAGAAGCTACGCAGCGTGCAGAAACGTGGAACACGCAGGGAAGCAGCTCGCCGGCGATCTTGTACATATTCGGGATCATGAGGAGAAGGCCCTGAGAAGCAGTATAGGTTGTGGTAAGAGCACCAGCGTTCAGAGAACCGTGAACAGTACCGGCTGCACCGGCTTCTGACTGCATCTCCTCAACCTTAACGGTAGTGCCGAAAATGTTCTTGACACCCTGAGCGGACCACTGATCAACATAGTCTGCCATAGGGCTGGAAGGTGTGATAGGGTAGATACCAGCAACTTCCGTGAAGGCGTAAGAAACATATGCGGCGGCATTATTACCGTCCATTGTTTTCATTTTTCTTTTGATTGCCATAGGAATATACCTCCTGAAAAAATATAAAAGTTGGGTTATAGGAATGCTTAACGTGGTGGGCGTTAACCATGTATAACTACTGAGAATAATTATACCACAAATCTGATTTTTTGTAAACACCTTTTTGCTTCTTTGTTACAAATTTATCAGGCTAATTTTTGGCAGATTGCCTATATTGCGAGGTCTTGTCAGACTTTTTTAAAGACTCCTTTTGTAAAATTATACACTTGTCAGTATTTTTTGCGGGAATGTTATGAAAAATGCAAGAGTAATTCTGCTCAAAGTTGTGCAATTTTACAAAAGTTAACGGATTTGCTTGACGGGAAAGGGAAAATACTGTATAATAACTGTAGTGTTAAATAATTCTTAATTATTAACACTCGTTTTGTTGTCTCCTTTCTTTTGTTCTACACATATTTATTTTCATCTGTTTATCTAACAAGCAGGGCATTTGCCCTGCTTATTTTTTCGAGCTGAGCCAGCTCGACCGCTGACCACGCTGACGCTCGTAAACTCGCTTACTGTTAATAGTAACGTCAGCTGTACATCGCTTACGGCGCATAAATGTACGGCGGATATTATGCTATGTATCGGCGCAGTGCCTACTTGACCGCTGACCACGCTGACGCTCGTAAACTCGCTTACTATAAATAAGAGCGTCAGCCGTACATCGCTTACGGCGCGTAAATGTACGGCATTTACTATGCGGACGCCCGATGGGCGTCCCAACTAAGCACCATGCACTAAAAACTAACCACTAAATAATAGATCAGTTCGTAGAGGGTCGCGGCTGAACAGCCGTAGAGTATAACGGGACCTGCTATGGTGAATATCTTGGCTCCCACGCCGAGGACGGGTCCCTCGGAGCGGGCTTCTATGGCGCATGAGCTTATGGCGTTGGAAAAGCCTGTGACAGGGACGAGAGTGCCTGCGCCTGCGTGCTTTGCCAGTTTCTGATACCAGCCCATACCTGTGCAAAGGGCACTTAGTCCCACAAGGATTATAGAGGTCCATGTGCCTGCCTCGGTGCGCTCCAGGCCGTATGTCTCAAGAAATGCCATGATGACCTGTCCCAGGGCACATATGGCTCCGCCAACAAAAAAGGCGCAGGTAAGGTTTACCTTGTAATTTGACTTTGGTGAGACCTGCTTTGTCATGTCGCTGTAAAGCTCGGGTGTTATCTTCATATTATCAGCTCCTTCCGCAGTATTATCTGCGGATTTTTTCTTTTTATGCGCCGATGTGCTGCGCTGGTGGGGGCGGGGTACCGTCTCCGCAAGATGAACGGGGGTTCTTACCTCATTACCCTTTGGCATATACATTAGTAAATGCAAGGAAAAGAGGTGATATGTTTGAAGGATCAGCCTGAGGGAAGGGCGGCCATGCTGGGCAGATACATTACCGAGACAGGTGCTACCGTGCGCGGCGCTGCCAATAAATTCGGGATATCAAAAAGCACCGTTCACAAGGACGTCAGCGACAGGCTCCGCCGTGAGGACCCCGAGCTCTACCGCAGAGTCAAGGAAGTGCTGGAGAAAAACAAGCAGGAGCGCCATATCCGCGGAGGTCTCGCCACCAAGCGGAAGTATGCGGAGATAGCCTGCCGGCGCAGAAGCTCCTTCCGATGAGCGGATCAATAAAAAAGTTTTGCCCCTGAGTGCTTTGCGGTGTTCAGGGGCATTGTGTTTGTTATGTTTTCTTCGATAAATCAGAATTTAGCACGTATGCGTTAAGTTGAAAGTTGAGAGTTGAGAGTTAATGTGTTCGCTTCGCTCACAATATTTAAATATTGTCGCCGCAGGCGACTCCACAACTTTCAACTCTAAACTCTCAACTCTAAACT
>JAKPUQ010000032.1 GCA_029572815.1 Bacillota bacterium
GCGCAAGCGCTAATAGTGATTAGTGCATAGTGGTTAGTGATTAGTTAATGTGTTCGCTGCGCTCACATTATTTAAATAACGTCGCCGAAGGCGACACCACAACTATTCACTATTCACTAATCACTATTCACTCAAATCATAATTTTGCTTGCGCAAAATTATTATTTAATACGGCATCGTGAACTGTCCTGCCTTCCATACATTTCCGTCCTCGATAACTACGGAAAAATCGTCTGTCTGGGTGTAGGACTCATCTCCGAAGTCACTGCCGTCATAGTAGCTGTCCACAGAGAACACTATCTCGTCCGCGGTACGTGACTTGATACCCGTTACCTTTGATGAGGAGTAATAGATATTGCTGCCGCGGTTGCCGCAGAGGGCGTAGACCGCGCCGTTTTTCTCAATGTAAAGCTCCGACAGCTCCTTGCAGGGATAGCGCCTGCTGAACACCTTGAAATAGGCGTCCTCTACGTCGCTGAAGCTGCTTATGCCGCTTTCCGTGATGCGGTAGAACTGCCAGCCGAGATCGTTTTCCACGAAGTTGGTATAATCTACCTTAAAGGGACAGCCGACGGTGAAGTTCAGCTGAACATGGCCTGCGGACTCATAAAGCGCCTGTGCAGCTGCAATGAGAGTTCTGTCATCGGAGTCCTCAACGGGCTTTTCAAATATCACAGCTCCGTCATCGTTGTACTCAAAGGCGTCGCCGCCCATAGGGTCGGGCTGATGGGTAGCCTGCTGTGCAGCGGTGGTGGTGACAGTAGTCGCTTCCGCCGCAGTAGTCGTTGCAGTTGTTGCCGCTGTGGTTAGCTCGGAGTGGTCTGTGGGTACAGGCTGGGAAGCGTCTGTTGCTTCAACAGCTGAGCTTTCAGCGGTCTGTGAGGAGCTTCCTGCCTTTTTGCCGCTGCATGACACAGCTCCCGCAGCCATAGCCGCTGCCGTCAGGAATAATATGAGCTTTTTCATCAGTCATCCTCCTGTTCATCGTCGAGAACGAAATCTATAGTGCCGTCGCTGACGTTTACTGCGGCGCAGACCACCTGAACGGTCTGACCGAGAGTATAGGAAACGCCGCTGAATTTTTCGGTAAGGGAAACAGGCTCTGAGTAGTCATACTCGCCCTCGGGGAGTGTCCTTATATGGACCAGTCCCTCCACCGTATTGGGGAGCTCCGCATAGAAGCCGAACTCAGTAACGCCTGATATCTTAGCTGTGAAGCTCTCGCCGATGTGAGCCTTCATGTACTCAGCCTTGTAGCAGTCCTCGCACTCGCGCTCGATAGTGACCGCCCTTATCTCCGCAGCAGATGAGCGCTCGGAGGCGTTCAGCGCAAAGGCTTCATAGCGCTTGCTGAGCCACTCATTGTTGTACCCTGCCAGGATATCGGTGATTATGCGGTGTATAGCAAGATCGGGGTATCGGCGGATAGGTGAGGTGAAGTGAGCGTAGTCCTCCAGCACCAGTCCGAAGTGGCCAAGGGGCTCATTGGAGTATTTAGCCTTTGCCATGGAGCGGAGCACCAGCATATTCACGGCTTCAAACTTGTCCGTGCCCCTTGCGCTGTCCAGTATCTTAGCCGCGTGTGCAGGCTTGAACTCGCTGAAATGAGGGCACTCGAAGCCGTACTTGGGCAGCAGCTCATGGAGAGCCTCCGCCTTTGCCTCGGGAGGAGCCTCGTGGATACGGTACACGAAAGGTACCTTCCTGTCCTTTGCCAGCTTTGCGGCAGCCTCGTTGGCTGTCAGCATAAACTCCTCGATGATACGCTCAGCCTTGCCGCGCTCACGGGGCTGTACATCGTAGCATATGCCGTCCTCGCCGATGAGGAGCTTGCTTTCGGTGGTCTCTATCTCGGGAGCGTGGCGGAGCTGTTTCTTTGTGATGAGCTTGTCCGCCAGCTCGTTCATGAGGTCGATATTCTTTCTTACCGCGGAGTATTTCTCCGCGATGTCCTCAGTCTCTGTGCCGTCGAGGATACGGTTTATCTCGGAATAAACGCCCTTTACCCTTGAGCGGATAACGCTTTTGCAGAAGCGGTATGAGAGCATATTTCCCTCCTTGTCCAGCTCCATGAAGGCGGACAGTGTGAGCCTGTCCTCGTTCGGGTTGAGGGAGCAGATGCCGTTTGACAGCTCCTTGGGCAGCATGGGAATGACCTTGTCCGCATAGTAGATACTTGTTCCGCGGAGCAGAGCCTCCTTGTCCAGAGCGCTGTTGCCCTTGACATAGTGTGAGACGTCGGCTATGTGGACTCCCAGACGGTAGCCCTTTTTTGTCTTCTCAACGGAAACGGCGTCGTCAAGGTCCTTGGACTCCGCGCCGTCGATGGTGAATATAGTCATATCGCGAAGGTCCTCGCGGTTGTTGAAGCTGTACTCCTGCACGCCGCCCTCGGCTATTTTGCGGGCTTCCTTCATTACCTCTTCGGGGAAGGCTGTGGGAGCACCGTGAGTGACCAGTATTGAAGCGGCTGTAGAGGCTGCGTACTCTGAGCTTCCGAATACAAGAGTTATCTTCACCTTGTGCTCGGCATGGCGGCGTCCGCGGTAGACTATCTCCGCCAGCACCTTGTCGCCGTTCTCAAAGGGAACGCTCTCCTCACGGACTATAATAACATGGTTGCGTGAGGCGGTATCGGGTACCAGGTAGGGTCTGCCGTCCTCGTATTCAATTCTGCCTGTGAGCTGAGAGCTGCCGAATTCAAGTATATCCAGTATCTCGCCTTCGGGCTCACCTGTTCTTGAGGCGATAGGGGAGATGAGCACCCTGTCGCCGGGCATAGCGCCCAGCATACACTTTCCGGGAACGAAGTATTCCACGCCCTCGTCGGTCACTGCGAAGCCGAAGGTGCGGCTAAGTCTGGTGACATTGCCCGGGTATACGCCCAGACGGGAGCAGAGTGCAGCCTTCATGCCCTTTTTCATCATGACAACGCCCTCTGTGCGCAGCTCCGAAAAGGCAGCAGCGAAGTTTTCCCTGCCTGATTTCTTTGTTCTGCACTTGGTCTCAAGCTCGCTGAGGGGCATGGACTTCTTTCCGTAAGCCTTCAGGAAGGTGACTATTTTATTCTTGTAGCTTTCCACCGACACAGGGCTGCTGCCCTTTTTGTCGGACTGTTTTTTCTTTTTTTCTGCCATATTTTCTCCTTGTGTCATATTATCCGCGTACAGCGGAGCAAAAAACAAGCCCCATGACTCTGAGTCACAGGGCAGCTTCTTTTCTTACTTTGTGAAGATCGGTACGATGTTTACTGCAAGTACAGCAGCGAAAAGGATTATCGCCATAACTCTTGTGATCTTAGCGAGGATGGCTTCCTTTGTTCTTCCCTCGTTCTTTCCGTAGAAGGAATCAGCGCTTGCACCTGTGAGAGCAGCAGTCGTGCTGTCCTGTGATTTCTGCTCCTGTGAAAGGCAGACAACGATGGTTAAAAGGCTGAGGACGAGTATAACGATACCGCCGATGATCTCTATAGTTGACATAAAAACTACCTCCGGGTAAAGTATGGATTACGGCAAAGCCGATATATTTCAATTAGCTTTAATATTATATCACAGACCGCAGTGTTTTGCAAGAGGTTTTATCGAAAAAGCAAGACAAAAAAACAGTGCAAAATTGTTGAAATCTAACAAGGATCCGCAAAAACGGCATGAAAAAGGCTGCACAGCAGAGCCGTGCAGCCTTATATTCATTTATTCAGCTCAGATAATGGGAGCAAGTGTAGATCTGTTGTGGAGGAGATACTCCTGAATGAAGAGAGCATCATTACCTGTGAGACCTACTGTAGCTCTGTCAACATCGCCGTAGTACTTGCCCTGTGCAGTGATGTGCTTTGAATAGCTTCCGTTCTCACCGTACTTGTCGGGGTTAGCGAGTGCCTGCATGATGAGGATAGCGTCTGCCAGCTCGACCTTGCCGTCGCCGTTTGTATCGCCCCATACGCCGTTATAAGAGGGAGTAGGAGCTGTAGTTGTTGTTATAACAGGAGGTGCTGTTGTGGTTGTTGTAGTAGTTGTTGTGGTTGTTGTAATTCTTGTTGTAGTAGCAGCTGTGCCCTTTGCTGTGTAGACTACAATAGAATCCATTGTGTAGGATGAAACGTTAGTCCACCATGTACCGAACTTGAGCTCGCCGCCGCTGTAAGCGAATGTCTGAGCAGCGCTTGCAGGGGGATTCCATGTGATAGTGCCCTTGCTGCTGTTGATGGATTTATCCTGCTGAGCGTCATCGTCCATGAACCAGTAATCGGGAGCAACAGTTGTTGAAGAACCGAAGTTACCTACCCACTTGTCGATGTTGCCGCTTGCAGAGATGTTGAACTCGATCTTTGTAGCGTACTCGCCGCTGGGGATATCAAAGTCAGCCCAGTCGAAGCCGATCATCTTGTCGTCAGCAGCGTCATCAAACTTGAGAGACTTGTTGAGCTCTACCTTGTAAACGCCGTTGCTGCCTGTTGTAGAGGGCTTAGGAGCTGTTGTAGTTGTTGCAGGGGGAGTGTAGGGTGCGGGTGTAGTTGTGGTAACTGCGGGCTGTGAAGGAGTTACGCTGCTGCTTCCGCTGCCGTCGAGAACGACCTTCTCGATAGTAACGCCTTCGCCCTGAGGCCACCAGATCATAGCCTTGACAGTTGAACCAACATTTGAAGGAATATCGTAGTCAACAACTACTTCGTTGTTTGCGTCAGCCTTTACGTTCTCGAAGTCTACCTGATCCCACTTGCCTGTCCATGTGCCGAAGCCGCCGGAAGCCTGTGTATCGTTTGTATTGATCTTGAAGTAAAGTGTAGCCTTCTTAGCGCCCTGAGGAGCGAACTCAGCATAGCTGATAGGTCCGTCTGTACCATCCTCTATGCCTACCTTCATGTCAGCAGGAAGGAGAGTCTTGCCGCTGCCCGAAGAAGTGCCAGGGGTGGGAGAAGTTGTAGTTGTGGGCGGATTATAAGGTGCGGGAGTAGTTGTAGTTACAGAAGGCTGTGAAGGAGTTATGCTGCTTCCGCCGCCGTAGATCTTGGAAACGCCGGGGATAGTGGAAACAGTTGAGCCTGTCTTGTAGAAGTGGTACAGACCAGCTGCTGCACCAACGAGACCTGCGTTGTAGTCAACAGCGACCTCGTTTGCTTGATAGTCGGAACGAACGTCAGCGTAGCCGTCACCGCTTGCCTGCTTGGGACCGCCGCAGAGAGCGCCTACCAGTAAGTTCTTGTTAGGTGTTCCGTCATTTCTGGGGTTTGCATTGGCATCGGGTGAAGAAGCTCTGTGGTGAGGATTCTTGGAAGAATTATCCTTGAAACCTACGATGAGGCAGTAGCTCTTGCCGTTTGCAAAAGCCTTGTCGCCTGTGAGATACTGCATCTGACCCTTAGCCCAGCCTGCGTCGCCGTGGTTGTACTTAGCAGCTACGAGAGTTGCCATCTGAGCGGTAGCATTGTGTCTTGCCGAGCCCCACTCGTCGTAGAACTTGTACTCATTTCCGCCGCCGATCTCGTGAACGATGCTCCAGTCGCCTGTTGCCTCAGCCTTGAGGATAGAAGCGCCGAGACCAACGTTCTCCCAGCAGTGTACCCAGTAGCCCTCGGGACAAGTTCCGAGATCATTGAGATACTTCTGGTTGTTTGTAGCCTTGTAGAGCCAGCCTGCTGCCCATGCGAGCTCATCAGCGGAGCCGCTGGTGCCGCTTACATAGAAAGGAGCAACTGAATATGTTCCTGTGTTCTGCTTTGAGAAGTTGTAGAGAGCCTCGGCGTACTTGAGGTCGTCAGGATTACCGAAGTTTACGTAGTTAGCTGCGAGAGCTGCTGCGTACTCGGCAGTGATGTTTGCAGCACCGCCTGTAGTCCAGACCATACGGCCTCTGTCGCCCTGAGTTTCGGGAGCGCCCCAGTAATCGTGGTCCTGATTTCCTTCGCCCTTTTCGATGAGGACCTTGGAAACGTTGTTGCCGTTGAGAACTGTAGCGTCACGGAAGAATTTACAGAATTTGTCTGTGATGACTTTAAGATGAGCGTCCTGTCCTGTAGCAGTGAAGGCGTCCTTGAATTCGTAGTAAGCCCAGCCCAGTGTAGAAGCTGCATAGCCCTGGGGCTGACCGAACATTACGTGGTCGCCTGCATCGTGGAAACCGCCGGGCACTTCGTCATTGGTGTGGCAGTTGCCTCTCCATGAGATAGCGCAGTCCGAGTTGTTTCCGCACATATTTGCGTCATAAAGATAGAGGGAGTACTGAAGGAGCTTTGCGTAGTTATCACCGTCAGCCGCGTTTGCTGTGAGAGAGGGAGCACCGATAGAAGAGAGAGGTGCCGCAATCGAGGTGAGGGCGATAGCACTGCTGATGATGGCTGATTTCAGCCTGTTTAATTTGTTCATGTTATCACACTTCTTTCAATATGATCTGCCTATAATATGTCTTACACCCATTATACAGGGTTTGCCCTGAAATTTGGTAACAAAACGGTAACAGAGATATTACAATCTGGTAAAATTGAACAGATTATTAATAATTTCGTCATAGTGCTTAAAAAACATATCTGCACATTGTGCATAATTGCTATGGATTTTACGCAGAAAAGGTGCAAAAAAACAGGCTCGTACAGAACGGAAGTTCTGCACGAGCCCGGGTAAAGTTTTTATCAGGCCTCGTCAAGTGAGGGTATGATATGGAGCAGGAATTTCTGGATAGAGAGGGCGTCGTCAGCGGAGAGTCCGTTGGAATTTACGTCGCCGTTCTTTCTGCCCAGCTTTGTGAGCGGCTTTTCGGCAGTGCCGTTTTCACCGTATTTATCGGGATTTGCCAGTGACTGCATGATGAGAATAGCGTCAGCCAGCTCAACCTTGCCGTCGCAGTTGGTGTCGCCCTTGAGACCTGCATCGCCCTTTGTCATCAGTACATCGTAATATCTGATGGTGGGATCTCCGCCGTCTCTGATGTCTTCCCTGGCATCAACAAAGGTATATCCTTCAGCCTGAGCATATATGCTCTCAATGCTGAACTCCTTTGCGTCCTTGTACTTCGCGTAGTTGTATACAACGGGATTGGCTTCCGACAGGTCATACCGGGATATGGGACCTGTAAATACGTCCTCACCGTTGATCTCATAGCAAATATAGGTACTGAATGACAGCGCGCCGTTTTTCAGGAGCTCGCCCGTATCCTTGTCCTTGACAGTGAAAACGTATGAATAGGGCTGTATGCCATCGGCTTCCTTGACGGTAATGCGGTGCTTGAAGTTCCCGAACTGTATCTCACGATTCTGATCATCTGTGTATGTTTTGTCATACATTACAGTATAGCTTCCGGGAGTCAGCTCGTCAGCCATATCACCCTTCCAGATAGCGCCGTTCTCACCGCCGATAATGGCGTTAGCAGGATCAAGAGTGATATTTTCTAATACAAAAGGCTCGCCGTAGATGATACCTGCTCTGCTGCCGCCTTCAACCTCCTGCCAGTAAGCCTGAGAGCGTACCTTTACGGAAACGCCTGTAAGATCAAGACTCTCTCCGACGGTATACTCGGTCTTTGTGGGGTAGGAGATGATCTCCTGAACAATGTAAGACGGGGGCATAACAATAGTATAAATGGGCTGAGGTGATGTTGTGGTGGTAGTTGTAGTAGTCTCGGTGACAGTTGTGGTAGTCGTGGTAGTTACAGGCTCAGCGCTGCCGAACTTGAAGTCAGCGTTGATCTCGCTTGCCTGCTTAGCAAGAGCGGGCATTGAAGTTGCGTCGCCGCCGTAGAGGTTTGCTACGCCTGCACAGGCGATAGCGAAGCAGCCGTTATAGTCCAGAGCACCCTCGGTGTACTGGTATTTGTCGGTCTGATCCTGATAGCCGCTGGAGTCATCGCCGCCTACCAGGAGGCCGTAAGCTGTATACTTAGCGGAAGGATTTGAGGAAGCTCCCGAGCTGTCATTGCCGGGATTTGCTGCACGGTGGTGGATATGTACGGGCCACTTGTCGCCGAAGCCCAGCAGGAAGCTGTAGCCCAGGTTGTTATCGCCCAGGATATGATCCATCTGATACTTTGCAGCCTTTGCGTAATCAGCATTGGCGTCGCCGTTTGCAAGAGCAAGAGCGTCCATCTGCTTAGCGCAGTTATAGCGTGAAGCGCCCCAGCCGCCGGCGTTGTATGTGCCGACCTTCAGATCGCCCTGATTTTTGAGCTCGTACTGAAGCTCATCGGCGTATGCCTTATCTCCCGTAGCCTTGTACATGAGAGCGGAATAGCCCTGCCATACCTTGTCTCAGGAGTATACCCAGCCGTCATACTGGCTGTTGCCGTAGTCGCCGTTTTTGCCGACGCGTGAGGGTTTGCTGCCTGCGTCATTGACCCAGAGCCATGCCTGAGCCATAGCCTCCTCGTCCTGATACTGGGCGGCGGTGTCATAAAATCCGCCGATACCGCCGGAATTGTTTCCTACGTGCTTCTGTCCGAACTCCAGGAGAGCCTTTGCATATTTCAGGCATTCAGCCGAATATGCGGGATCAGAGTCCTTGAGGACGTAGGCTGTGCCCGCCAGACCTGCTGCCATCTCGCAGCTTACGGAGGAGTTGTTGTCGCTCTCGGTGAGCCAGTAGATGGGTCTGTCATAGGTTTGTACCTCCGGTGCTGACCATATACCGTGGTCAGTGCCGCCGTTTGCCACAACATGAGCTATGGCAGCGACCTTGTCGGAGCTGTCCAGGAAGGTGGTCTTCATGAGGTAATCAGCGCCCCATTTCAGCTCATAGATGAGGTGGTCCTTACAGCCTGCCTTTTCGTATACTCCGGGATTGAGGTAATCCGAGAGTGCAAGGCTGCTGAGTGCAAAACCTATGGTGAGGTTGAATTTTATATGGTCGCCTGCGTCGTGGAAGCCGCCGGAAACATCTACCTTTCCGTCACCGTCAGGGTCGACGATTGACTTTGCGGAGCCGCCAAGGCTTCCCACGGGAGCCTCTCCGTCATAGGTGTGGCAGTCGCCGCGCCAGGTCAGAGGGCCGTCTGTAATGCCCTTGCCGCAGGCATTTGCGTCATACATATAAAGTGACATTGCAAGTGCTTTGTAGTAGTCGTGATCTGCTGCGCTTGCATTCATTGGGGTGAATGTTGCTGCTGCCGATGTCAGTGCCATAACAGTGGAAGCGGCTGCAGCGGTGAGTTTTCTGGTAACAGTGTTTTTGAGTTTCATTTTTTCCATTCTCCTCTCATTATATAATAGATAGGTGAGGAAAGCTGCCTGAGGTCACAGCTTCCATGCTACTATTATAACATAATTCTTTCTGAATTTGTGAACATTATATGTAATTTAGCACAAAAAGCAATATATTTGGAGAATGTATCAAAAACACTGCTGTCCCTTTGTTATATTTTACTATCATAAAGTCAGCATATTTCCTGTAAAAAATCATAATTTAGCGCGTATGCGCTAAGTTGATAGTTGAAAGTTGAGAGTTGAGAGTTAATGTGTTCGCTTCGCTCACAATATTTAAATATTGTCGCCGCAGGCGACTCCACAACTTTCAACTCTAAACTCTCAACTCTAAACTTAAATCATAATTTTGCGGAGCAAAATTATGATTTAGCTCATGGAGCTTGCTTCCTTGTTTTACAGCAGCAGGCACAGTGAACGGAGGCGGCTCCCTTTGCGCTGAGCTCGGCAGTGATCTCGCGGAGAGTGCTGCCGGTGG
>JAKPUQ010000038.1 GCA_029572815.1 Bacillota bacterium
TTGAGAGGGATTCTCCCTGTCGCTCATCGTCCTTAGACAAGCGGAGGTAGATACCCACCTTGTAATTATCCTGCTTTGGTAACATAAACACTCCTTTCCTCCAAAGCAGCTTTTATCGGTAATACACCCATTATAGCGCGCCTTACCGATAAAAGCAAGTGGTTTCTGAAATTTTCAGACACTTTCACAGCTTCGGATAGGTTTGTTCAGTACCTCATTAAGCGCCCTGTCGAACGCAAGTCGGTAAAGCTCATCATCAAGGTCTTTATCCCCGATGAAGTGGCTCACCACGATCATCTTCTGTCCGCAGACAGTATATTCATTTTCACGCTGAGGGCAGTCCTTGTACTGTTCATTCAGCTCCTGCATAGTTTTCTGTTTCATAGCGAATTTATCTCCTTAGCTTCTCTATATCTACGCTTATAGGTCAGAGGGCATCGCTTTATATCTCTTACCCTCATGGTTGTCAGTTGTGATTATAGCCGTGCGGAACGGCATTGCTGCCGCCCCTTACAGCTATCGTTTTGTTGTCGGAAATATGTTAATCCTTGTAGGAATTATCTCCGAAGAAAGAAGTCTGCCCGTCGGCAACATCATCGTCAGAGCTGTTGCCCGACTTGCTGTCTGCACCGTCAGAGCTATCGACCAGCCCCTCAATGTCAGTGTAGGACATTCCGCTGTCGGTCAGTTTACCGATGAGCGTATGCTCCGCAGTCACAGCATCAAGAAGCGCCTGCCCCTCAGCACCGCCGTAAAGCTCCGAGAGCTTATCGTAGGTGTAGAGTTTGCTGTCCGTAATAATCTTACGGCGGCGCTCATAGGCAGCCTGAATAGAACTGTTCAGCTTGTTGAGCTTTGCCTGATTTTCAGACAGCACTCCGTCCATGACGGTATCAGCAGAGTTGTCAGTGACCTCACTCTTAGCTTTCTTACTCATTCGCATCACCTCTTTTCGGTTTGGAGTGTCGCAGGATATGATTTTATCCCACGATAATATTATAGCAAATTTCGGAGCTATTTGTCTATTCGCAGGGCGCATGAACTTTGTGCGCCATTAGAGTTTTCGAGTTCGTCAAGTTGTTATGGGGAAAATTTTAACGGCAAACTTTTCACCAGATTGCCG
>JAKPUQ010000039.1 GCA_029572815.1 Bacillota bacterium
TTGAGAGGGATTCTCCCTGTCGCTCATCGTCCTTAGACAAGCGGAGGTAGATACCCACCTTGTAATTATCCTGCTTTGGTAACATAAACACTCCTTTCCTCCAAAGCAGCTTTTATCGGTAATACACCCATTATAGCGCGCACCACCGATAAAAGCAAGTGTTTTCTGGAAAATTCAGACACTTTTACAGCTTGGGATAGGTTTGTTCAGTACCTCGTTGAGCGCCCTGTCGAACGCAAGTCGGTAAAGCTCATCGTCAAGGTCTTTATCCCCGATGAAGTGGCTCACCACGATCATCTTCTGTCCGCAGACAGTATATTCATTTTCACGCTGGGGGCAGTCTTTATACTGCTTATTCAGCTCCTGCATAGTTTTCTGTTTCATAGCGAATTTATCTCCTTTAGCTTATCTATATCTACGCTTATAGGTCTGAGGGCTTCGCTTTTTATCTATCACCCTCATGGTTGTTGTTTGTGAATACAGCCGTGCGGAACGGCATTGCTGCCGTCCCTCTCACAGCTATCGTCTTGTTGTCGGATATATGTTAATCCGAATACGGAGTATGCTTGTTATCGAAGAACGAAGTCTGATAGTCAGCATTATCGTTGCCGTCGGAATCATCGTCCTCATCGCTGTCGGCATCGGCAGAGCTATCGTCAGCAAGCTCAGCGATCTGGTCATAGGTCATACCGCTTGCGGTCAGCTTACCGATCAGCGTATGCTCTATGGTTGCAGTATCGACAAGCTCTTGTCCCTCTAAGCCGTAAAGCTCAGAGAGCATATCGTAAGCGATCTGCTTGCTCTCCATGATGACCTTGCGTTTACGTTCGAGAGCTGCCTTGATAGACTTCTCGTAGCTGTCGAGCTTAGCCTGGTTGTCTTTCAGATTACCACGCATTCACATCACCTCACATTTTTATTGGATTTAGGGATAATACCCTATGTTAATATTATAGCGCGAATCGCTGTTCTGTGTCTATTGATATTGCGCTCAAACTTTCTGTTTCACTTGCATTATCCAGTTCGACATATTGTTATGGGGAAAATGAAAAAAGCTGCGGAGCGGAGTTCGCTCACACAGCTTGTGGGGATATTCAGTTTTTAGTTTGTAAGTTTTAATACTCTTGCCTCCCAAGAAGTACGAGCAACAAGATATTCATGATTAGGATACTGTTCTATCTCATATACAGTCCAGACCCCATCTGTTGTTTTACAGACCACTTTCCATGTTTCTTTATATGGTTGTATTTCGGTATAGCTGGTTTCCTCATATACCTTACCGTCAAAGCTAAGTTTATTGCCAGTATACTCTGCTCGTCTTAGATTACTATCTCTTATTCGCAGACCTAATATAACACCTATTATGACCAGTATTATAATTGACAAGATAATTGTAACCTTCTTCTTTTTAGTCATAGTACACCCCGATTATTTGAAATGATAAATATTGGCAAGCCGAGTGCTTACTCTCACTTCTACATTATACCATTCTGTCCCCCAAAAATCAATATCTACTTTCATCAAACTGCCGCCCA
This sequence comes from Bacillota bacterium, assembly GCA_029572815.1. Classification (GTDB taxonomy): domain Bacteria; phylum Bacillota; class Clostridia; order Oscillospirales; family Ruminococcaceae; genus Ruminococcus. The sequence goes on from JAKPUQ010000039.1 coordinate 1,536, forward strand.
GACTGCGCAATAACTGCGCCGTACCAGTTTAGAATATTGACACCGATGATGATTGAGAGCATCACGCAGGAGCGTGAGCGAGTATGACCGCCGACCAATGCGGCGGAGATGATAAGTCGCATAGCTCCAAATTCGCTGACGGAGCATCGAAAGCCTGCGAGATACAGAGATACAGCAGGCAGAAAACTGCGCGACAGCGCAACAAAAATAGCAAGCATTGTATTTTGCGCCGCACACGGACGAAAATACATCTGCTTGTTGGGGACACCCCAAGCCCCGAAAAAAAGACCGCACAGCGGTCATAGTTAATCGGCTTACGCCGAAATAGAGATAAAGGAGACACCACTATGGATACCGAAAAGAAAAGGCGTGGCAGACCACGCAAGCAGAAGTTTTTTGAAAACTCAGGCATGAGCTACGAGGGAGCTATCAACAACGCTCTGGACAAAAAGCTTGCTGCCGAGCTTGACGATACCCTTGCACACAAGTCTGAGGGCGAACTTACCGATGATGAACGCAAGTACCTGAAACGCAAGAGGGAGAAGAAGTCTTACACGCTGAATGTACGCTTCACGGAATCCGAAATGCAGGATATACTTGCGAAGTGCGATCAGTACGGGTACAAAAACAAAACGGAGTATATCCGTGACTGCGTTCGTGCGAGGGTTGACCTTGCTCCCGACAGCGGTGGACTTGCCGAGGTCAACAAGGCTATGAAACGCATCGGCACGAACATCAATCAGATTGCTGTCCGCCTGCACAGCACAGGCAACTTTTACGCAGACGATATGACCGAAATCAAGAAAGGAGTCGGAGAGATTTGGCGGTTACTTCTATCCATAGCATCAAAGCAACAGTCGGCGCAGCAATCGCTTACATCACAGACGGAGATAAGACCGTCAACGGCGTATATGTCAGTTCTTATGCTTGCAGAGCCGACAGCGCAGGGGCAAGCGAAGATTTCCGAGCTGTCCGAGACAGAGGAACAGGGCGAACAAAAATCCTTGCATACCACCTGATACAGAGCTTTGCTCCCGGTGAAGTTACACCTGAACAGGCTATGCAGATCGGTGAAGAACTTTGTGACCGCTATCTTAAAGGTGATTATCAGTATGTGCTTGCCGTTCACAGCGACCGCCAGCATATCCATACACACATCATCTTCAATAATACCAATCTGTATAACGGACTGAGCTTCACCACCGAGCATAATCAGGGTAAAAAGACTGAACGTGCTTGGGCAGAACTCAGGCAATTATCGGACGAGATATGCACCGAACACGGCATATCTGTTATCTCCGAGCCTGAAAAGGGACATGGGGTATCTCACTTTGAGAGGGATATGCAGAAAGAGGGCAAGTCGTGGAAAGAAAAGCTCCGTGTCCGTATTGCAGAGGTCATGCTTTACAGCCATGACTTCAAGGACTTTCTTGAAAAGTGCAGTGAGTGCGGTATTGAATATGTGTATAAGCCGAGCAATAAGGTCAAGTTGAAATTCAGACTATCAGGTGACGGTCAACAGAAGTTTACAAGAGCCGACACTCTGGGCGCAGACTTCACCCCCGAACGTATCACCGAGCAGATAGCAGAGATACAAGAAAAGCTGTCAGCGGCGAATGTCACTCCCGATATGCTTATCGAACCGCCGAAGCCTGTTGCTGTTCCTAAGCCTGAGCCTAAGCAGACACAGGCAGTTAACGCACCGACAAAGCCGAAACAATCTGCCGAGCCTGAAACTATCACCGAAACGAGTGAAACCGCAAAGAGAAAAGCTGCGGCGGAACAGGTTGAGAAGTTCTTTGCAGCCCGACGAGCAAGACGGCAGGCACAGCTTGATATGCTTAACGCATCTGCTTCCAAGCCCGCCGAGCCGAAGCCTGAACCGTCTGCCCCGACACCACAGCCCACACCTACGGAGAGTAAAGCACCTGAAAAGAAAGAAGATGTATGGGCAGAGATTAGGGGTATGCGTGATTGCGACAAGATGATCGCTGACCTTGAAGCTGGCGGAATCACATCGCTTGACGATCTCAAGGGCTTCTTCTGGAATTTCAAACACCCTGATGACCACACGGACGAGCTTGCCGAGCTGAACGCCAAGATCAAGCCGATTGAAAAGCTCATCAATATGATGATACAGCATTCTCAGAACTATGCTACATACAAGGAGTATCAGGAGCGTTCGGCATTTACACAAAAGAGTTTCCGCAAGAAGAATGCTGCCGCAATCGATGCATTTGAAGAAGCCAACAAGTATATTGCCGAGCATATCAAGCCTTATTACATCAAGGGCAAGCCACCGAAACTGAGCGACCTACAGGCGATGTCTGCCAAGCTGAAAGAGAAATACAATGCTCTGGTGCCTGAGCATAATGTTTTTCTCAGAAGAAAGGCGGCGGCATCACAGTACTCCCGTCAGGTACGAAAGTATCTTGACGATCAGCGTCAGCAG
>JAKPUQ010000044.1 GCA_029572815.1 Bacillota bacterium
TTCTGCGGAGGAACGCTCGGTCATTGATAAGTGTGTTCAGCGTATCTACAAGCACTTCATTGAGAATGAGCCGACTGAGGACAAGATGCCGCTTCTCTCCGATTTGCAGAGAGAGCTTCATGAGGAGGGCGAAGTCGCTCTGAGAGTGGCTAACTCTCTTGAAATGTTCGTCAACGGCAGCCAGAACCTCTTTAATCATCGCACCAATATTGATATGAGCAATCGTATCATCTGTTTCGATATTAAGGAGCTTGGCAATCAGCTCAAAAAGGTCGGTATGCTCATCGTGCAGGATACCGTGTGGAACAGGGTTTCTGCGAACCGTGAGAAAAAGAAGATCACCCGCTACTACATCGACGAGTTCCACCTTCTTCTCAAAGAGGAGCAGACAGCGAAGTATTCCGCTGAAATCTGGAAGCGTTTCCGTAAGTGGGGCGGCGTTCCGACAGGAATCACGCAGAATGTCAAGGACTTGCTTTCTTCTCAGGAGGTCGAGAACATCTTTGATAACTCGGATTTCGTGTATATGCTCAATCAGGCCGCCGGAGACAGGGACATTCTCGCTGAGAAGCTCCATATCTCTAAGGAGCAGATGAAGTATGTCACGAACAGCGGTCCGGGCGAAGGACTTATCCGCTATGATAAGGTGCTTCTGCCGTTCACGGATAAGTTCCCGACTGATACAGAGATGTATCGCCTTATGACCACGAAGCCGACCGAGAGTGCGTAAACTGCGCAGAATGGAGGATATATGAGCTTACAAAGAAAAGAAAATAACCTCCGCAAAGCGCAGGCACGTTTCGATAAAGTCAGCAGACGGTCGAAGCAGTTTCAGATAGACTTCCGCCGTGAGGAAAACAGCAGAGGTCGCTTTCATACCCGTGCATATATCGTCCGTGGTGAGAAAACGCACCACGGCGGTCGGGGCATCATTCACAAGGTCGCTAATGCAAAATACCGTATCACGGGCGATAAACCCTCGGTCACAAGGACAATTAAATCATGGCAGCCGAAAACAGTCAGGGGCAAGCTGTTCAAGGGAAATGCACGTGCGGTAAACTTTGCTGTTCACGATGTAGGTCAGACGGCAGTCGATACGGCACTCGCTGCGGAAACTGTCGGGCTGAAAACATCGGATATTGCCCAGCGTGAAGTCCGCCAAAAGCTCAAACAGAAGTACACCCGTGAAGCGGTGGACGATTATCACCGTGGTGTGTTTCTCATGGGGCGGACGGCAACTGATGCAGTCAAGGGCGTTCACAATCACCTGAAAACAAAAAAGCAGTACAAGCTCGAAAAAGCAAAGTTACAGCTAAAGAAAGCCGACAACAGGCTCTATAAGGCGAAAACACAAAAGCCGAAAATGGCTGCGACTAAGGCAGAACTGAAACAAGCGAAAGCTGAATACAAGGCAAAGGTCAAGCCTGCCCACGGCAATAAGCTCCGCAAGGCTATGAACAAGCGCCGATTGCAGGCGTATAAGCAGACGAAGCGTGAGCTGAGGTTTGAGCGTAAACAGCTCAGGACAGAAAGCAAGTTCCGTACCAAAGAGCTGAGGAATCAGCGAAAAATCGCACATCTCAGCGATCCAGGACTGCTTGCATTGAAGCCCGCCACATATACCGCAGGGCGAATGAAAGCATCTGCGTGGCCAAAGGCGGTCAATGAAGATCAGGACAACGATTTTCTTCATGCTATCGACTCTGCAAAAAGGCGTGTGGTCGAGCCTGCGGCTCAGAAAGTAAGCAAACCTCAGCGTTTACAGAAGAAGGAAAAACAGCGTGACCGCCTGAATGACAAGAAGTCGAAGTCCAATAACCGCCTGAGTCGTCAGGAAAGCAAGCTGAA
>JAKPUQ010000047.1 GCA_029572815.1 Bacillota bacterium
AGAGGACGGCGGCTTTAACTTTATGCCGATTCTCATTCTTCTGATTGCAGGCGGCGGTGGATTTGCCGTTTACTGGTTCAAGTTCAGAAAGCCGAAGGAAAAGAACAACGGTAGCTCCGACCTTGACGATTATGACTTCGGGCAGGACGATGAGGACTTCGATGAGGAGACCGAGTATGACGATGCCGACCTTATGGCAGAGGCAGAAAGCGAGGACGAGGAAAACTGATGAGGTTCTTTGATAGCTGTGCAGGCAGGGTCACATTGGCAGAGGTCGCAGAGGACATCGCGGGTGACCTCGCTTTTGAAAGATATTTGAAGAAGCTCCATGAAAACAAGGAGCGTCAGAAAGCCTATCAAGCGAAAAAGGAGAAAGACAAACATGACAAAAAGACTGGTAATTGCTGAAAAGCCCTCTGTGGGTATGTCCATCGCTGCCGTCCTCGGTGTAAAAGACCGCAAGGACGGCTACATGGAGGGTCGTGACTATATCGTATCCTGGGGGTTCGGACACCTCTGCGAGCTTGCCAACGCAGACAGTTACGATGAGAAGTATGCCAAATGGAGCTATAACGACCTGCCCATCGTGCCTGCCAACTGGAAGTACAAAATCCCCCGTGACAAGTACAGCCAGTTCGCTACCTTGAAGCATCTGATGAATCGACCCGACGTGTCCAATGTCATCAACGCCTGCGACGCAGGGCGTGAGGGCGAGCTTATCTTCCGCAACATCTATCAGATGACCGGGTGCAAAAAGCCAATTTATCGCCTTTGGATTTCCTCTATGGAGGACAATGCAATCGCCAAGGGTTTCCGGGAACTGAAGGACGGCAAGGAGTACGACAACCTCTTTGCTGCCGCCCGATGCCGTGAGTGGGCAGATTGGCTCGTCGGTATCAACGCAACTCGCTTGTTCTCCGTACTGTATCACCGTACTTTGAATGTCGGTCGTGTGGTTTCTCCGACCCTGGCTATCCTCGTTCAGCGTGAAGCTGACATTATGGCGTTCAAGTCCGAACCCTTCTACACGGCAGAGGTTGACTTCGGTTCGTTTACAGCCGCAAGCGAGAAGTTCAAGAAGAAGTCCGATGCGGAGGCGGTCATTCCTAAAGCAAACGAACCTGTTGTGGTGGAGTCCGTTACAAGCAAGGAAAAGAGCGAGAAAGCTCCGGCACTCTATGATTTGACCACGCTCCAGAGAGAAGCGAATCGTCAGCTCGGTTATACCGCACAGCAGACCCTCGACTACGTTCAGAGTCTTTATGAAAAGAAGCTCTGCACCTATCCCCGTACCGACAGCCGGTATTTGACCGACGATATGGCGGACAGCGTGAAGGCGGTGGTTATTTGCTCTGCCGGTATCTGTGGTGGAGCCGAACCTGCTTCGGTCAAGGTAAATCAGGTGTGCAACAGTAAGAAGGTCTCCGACCACCACGCAATCATCCCGACGATGGTTGCCGGTGAGACTGATTTGAAAACGCTCCCTGCGGGTGAGCGTGAAATTCTCTCTATGATTGCCAAGCAGGTACTCCGTGCCGTCAGCGAGAGCTATCGTTATTGTGAGACGGTCGCTGTTATTACCTGCAACGGCAACACCTACACCACCAAGGGCAAGACCGTTTTGGAGACCGGATGGAAAGCCTACAATGACAAGGAGCAGACCGATAAGATTCTGCCCGAACTTGCCGATGGTGACAAGCTGCAGGTCGCAAGCTCCGAAATCAAGGAAGGTATGACCAAGCCCCCGGCACACTTTACCGAGGATTCTCTACTGTCTGCTATGGAAGTGGCAGGAGCAAAGGAAATGCCCGACGATGCCGAGCGTAAGGGCTTGGGTACACCTGCCACAAGAGCCGGTATCATCGAAAAGCTGATTGCCACGGGATTTGTGGAGCGTAAGAAAGCAAAAAAGACTGTGAGCCTTATTCCTGCTCAGACGGGTGTATCTCTCATTACCGTTCTTCCCGAACAGCTCCAGTCTCCCTTGCTTACCGCAGAATGGGAGCACAAGCTGAAGATGGTGGAAAACGGTGAGCTGGATGCCGATACTTTTATGGCTGAAATCTCCCTTATGGTCAATGAGCTTATCAAGACCTATTCCGTCATTAAGGGTGCGGAGGTTCTGTTTCCGTCCGGTCGTGATGTGATTGGCAAGTGCCCTCGCTGCAGCGGCGATGTTACCGAGAGCAAAAAGGGCTTTTTTTGCGAGACCAACGATTGCCGCTTCGGTCTGTGGCGTGACAACAAGTTCCTCACCGGAAAGAAAATCTCGCTGTCAAAGAAGATGGCGGCAACCTTGCTGAAAAACGGTCGTATTCCTGTTAAGGGTATCTTCTCCGAGAAAACCGGCAAGTCTTACGATGCAACCCTCGTAATGACCGACGATGGAACAAAGACCCTCTACAGCCTGGACTTCGGGAAGTAACCATCACGCCGACCTGTGAAAGAACTCATAGGTCGGCAAACTACATAAAATGGAATTTACATTGAGTTTGCAGAATACTGTTGCTCAATATGATATAATGTAACAGATGAAGATAGCAAAAATGGTCGAGAGAATCTTTTCTGTTTTCTGTAAAATGAATACATGACAAAGGGGGTGACGAACGTGACGGAACAAATTCTTGCGGTACAAACCATGCAGGATTATATTGAGGCTCATTTGACGGACGAAATCACTTTGGCAGATTTGGCAAAGGCTTGTCGCTTCTCTCCGTGGTATGCCCATCGGATGTTTCGGGAGCACACCGGTTACGCTCCTGCGGATTACATCCGACGGCTAAGACTGGCTAAATCGGCTTTGCGGCTAAAAAGTAACCACAGCAAAATCATTGATGTAGCCTATGACCTCGGTTTTGCCAGTGTGGATGGATATACCAGAGCTTTTCGACGAGAATTTGGTATGAACCCCAGCGAGTACGCAAGGAACCCGGTTCCTGTTACCTTGTTCGTTTCCTATGGCGTCAAATTCAGAGAACTCAGAAAGGAACCATCGAATATGGAAAATGTAAAAAATGTATTCATTCAAGTAGTGAGAAAGCCTCAGCGTAAGGTAATTATCAAACGAGGTGTAAAGGCTGCGGAGTATTTTGACTATTGTTCCGAGGTTGGCTGCGATGTATGGGGAACCCTTCTCAGCATGGACAGCCTTTGCGGAGAGCCTGTGTGTATGTGGCTTCCCGAACAGTATAAAACCGCAAACACCTCCACTTATGTCATGGGCGTGGAAGTCAGCGTGGACTATGACGGAAGCATTCCCGACGGCTTTGACATCATCACGCTTCCGGAAGCAGATTATCTGATGTTCCAGGGAGAACCCTTTGCAGAAGAAGATTACTGCGATGCCATCAGCGCCGTGCAAACTGCGATGAACCGTTATGCTCCTTCTGTAATCGGCTATCATTGGGATGACAGCAATCCTCGTATCCAGTTGGAACCCAAAGGAGACCGTGGATACATCGAGTTGAGGGCAGTAAGCAAGTAATATCAACTGAATACTCGCATTTACATAGCAGTCTTAGACTTCGGTTTAAGGCTGCTAATTTTTTTTGAAAGGAGAAGTCTATGCCTGAGAACGAAAAGCAAACCAACATGGAACGACTCAAAGACATCACCGACAGCATAGAAAGAGGGATTGAAGAACTCTTTCAGTCGGACAAGTATGCCGAATATCTCCGCACAATGAGCCGTTTTCACAAGTACAGCGTGAACAACACGATGCTCATCTATATGCAGAGACCCGATGCTACTTTGGTGGCAGGTTTCAATAAGTGGAGAGACCAATTCGAGCGTAACGTGATGAAAGGCGAAAAAGGAATCAAAATCATCGCTCCCACACCCTTCAAGAAGAAAATCGAACAGGAAAAGCGAGACCCCGACACCAACCTGCCCATGCTGGATGCAGACGGCAAGGTTATCATCGAGGAAAAGGAAATCAAAATCCCGATGTTCAAGCCCGTCACCGTCTTTGATGTGTCGCAGACAGACGGAAAGCCCCTGCCGCAGCTCGCCGCTGACCTCCAGGGTAATGTACAGAACTTCGATGTTTTTATGGAAGCCTTGCGGCGTTCCTCTCCCGTGCCGATTGACTTCAAGCCGATTGCGGATAACGCAGACGGCTATTTTTCCCTGGATAATCAGCGAATTACCATCCGTGAGGGTATGAGCGAAGTGCAAACGGTCTCTGCCGTCGTCCACGAAATCGCACACTCCAAGCTCCACAATCAGAAGAAAATCGAAGAACCGAAAGATGCCGAAAAGTATCAAGAGGTCGAGATTTTCGATGTACCCGGTCTGTTCTCCAACGGTCGCATTGACCCTGCCACCATTCCCGAAGGAATGTATGTCTATGACCTGCGTGGCTCTGACGATGACCCAGGACAGCCTATCACGGTGGAAAACCACGTTACTGTCAATCACGCCGGTTCGGTTATTTCAGCCAAGCCCCTTGACCTTGGCGAAAATGGACGGCTGACCTTTACTGAGGAGGAAGGTCTGAACTTTGTCGGCGGTGAGATTTCCGCTTACCGTTTCTTAAATGAACAGAGAAAAGACCGCAACACCGAGGAGGTCGAAGCCGAAAGCATTTCTTTTGCTGTTTGTGCCTATTATGGTATTGCTACAGGTGAAAACAGCTTCGGCTATATCGCCACCTGGTCGAAGGACAAGGAACTGAAAGAGCTTCGTGCGAGCCTTGAGACCATCAACAAAACATCCTCCGAGCTGATTACCGACATCGACCGTCACTACGCCGATATTATGAAAGAGCGTGAGGCTGAAATGGCGATTGAAACCGAAGAAAAGCCTTTGGCAGAAATGAACATTCTGGAAATGGTAGACCATTTCATGGAGCAAGGAATGACCGAGGAACAGGCAAACGACCTTGCTCACGCAGAATGGCAGGCAAGAAAAATCAACGCCGAACCTGCGATGACGGAAGCGGTTGATGAAAGCACGGCTTCCGGCGAGAGTACAGCGGCAATCGACCCGCCTATTGAGGAGGAACCTCCTACCCAAGCTCCCGATAACGGATATATGCCCGACCCGTCTATGTCTATCGAGGCGATGAACGCTTACGGCTATATGGATTCGGATATGCTTCCTCTTTCCAAGGAACGAGCATTGGAGCTGTTTGAGCGTGATGTTCCCATTTATATGCTCTACGAGGGCAACACCGAAGCGATGGCGTTCGATACCGAGGACATTGTTCTGTTCTCCGGCTGCTTTGGTATCACTCGTGAGGATTGGGATGCCATCAAAAACGAAGTACCGCCTATGGATATTGAAATCATCCGCAAAAAGCGTGAGCAGGCGTTCCTTGAAAGCTCCGGTGACACCTACGCCATCTATCAGCTCAAGCGTGACGATGCCACAACGGACATTCGTTTTATGAACTCTGACTATTTGAAATCCAAGGGTATCAAGCCGCAGTATGAAAACTATGAGCTTATCTACACCGGAGCACTTGCGGGTGACGGCAGCCAGATGGAAAAGTTGGAGAATTTGTACCGTATTTTCAATATTGAGCACCCCCAGGACTTCACAGGACACAGCCTTTCTATCAGCGACATCGTGGCGTTAAAGCAGGCAGGTGTGGTATCCTATCACTACGTTGACAGCGTTGGATATAAGGAGCTGCACAACTTCCACAATACCGACAATTATCTGAAAAACGCAGAAATGCAGATGGAGGATGACTAC
>JAKPUQ010000061.1 GCA_029572815.1 Bacillota bacterium
GCGGGTCAGCGCCCTCCTGGGAGGAGCTCCTCACATTCGTGACGGCCTGACCCGCCCGGTGCTCATAAGGCAAATACAGCACTGTACTACAGCGTCCCTTTTACGGGAACCCGTTGCATCTCCAGATGGCGGGCCTGCATCACCTCCTTTCGGCTTTTATGTGCCGCGTCTCTCTGTGTGGGGGGAGGATTTTTTCCATGCACAGCCGCTTTAAGGCATACTACGCCACTTAAGGCGCGTATCTCTCGAAACCACGCGGGTCTCCAGCTATACCTGGCACTTTCCGAATGCTGTCTGGAGACAGCACCTCTCAGGTCTTCCAAGCTTTGAAGGTGCATCTACGGTGAGATACGCCTTTCACGCTCTTTAGCCTTATGAGCTCAGCCGCAAGCCTTTTCCTCGCCCACGCAGCTTAAGGCGCGGCAAGCATCTCTATACTCACTATAAATATTTATAGTTTACGCTCGAAAGCTGAGCACAAGCTATTATTAGTTCACAGATTACCACCCAGAGAACTGACCGGCAGAGATCCGGTCAAGCATGCTGTGGGGTGGGGATAGGTGCGCAAGAGTGCGACGAATAGCGATGCTGTCATGACTGGCATACTTGTGACCCGGTTCAAGATGGGTCTGATAGATGTCGAGGACCTCGCGAAGATGGCGGCAGATGAGTCCACGGCAGAGAGGTGCTCGGCTGCTAAAAAGGTGCTGGAGGCGGTGAGAGATTCGCCCGATCTTCCCGCTCGGCAAGAAGCTGTTTCGACGCCAAAACCTCTGTTTCAGAGGTGTTAAAAGCGGGTTGTGTGGCGCAAATTACTGAATAATCTGACATAAATCGATATCTTCTAACACTTTTCTTTATAACATCTGCAGAGGTCTATGATACAGCCATACGACCTTAAGATGCATGGGCATATAAATGCCAAGCTTTTGGGACTTTACGTATCTCTCAGAGTGAAGGTTCTTATTTGTTGTTGGAATTATATGTTTATTTTGAGGGAAAATGAAAATGAAGAGATTTGATTTTAAGCGGATCCTGCAAGCTTTTTTGCTCTCGGTCCTTATCATTACAGCTGCCATTGGTCATCGGTTAAGAGATATTCATTAAATTTTGCATTTAAATAATTACAAATAGCTGGACTGCTAAATTGCTGGATTTGCCGAGACCGATGGCAGTGAAGATATGAAGAGAAATCAGCCTTTTTCATCGAGCCAGCA
>JAKPUQ010000082.1 GCA_029572815.1 Bacillota bacterium
ACATCGTTCAGACCGCTGTTCCAGATATGGGTATCTGTCGGAGATACCAAGAACCAAGCATCTGTGCCGTCCCAACCCCAAAAGCTGCGGTCGTGACGTTCTCCGCCGTGCATAAAGAAAAATGTGTCAGTTTCGTTGTCGATGTAGTAGAACGGGTGGCTTGTGCCGGAATACCAGCGGTGATCCATGATAAAGAAGCCTGTTTCCTTGTAATCGTTCTGTGCATCAAGCACACGATAGCCGTCTGTAATGCAGAGATAGCCGTCATCGTCCTCATACTGCGATAATTCAGAAGTTATCGCAATCGGCTTGAAACGGTATCTATACGGCTGCCCGTCATAGATATAAGCATCTTTCTCAGCCCTGTAATATGTTCCCGAAGATGCGTTGCCGCCGCCCCAATAGTTGTATGGGGAAAGCTCCTCCCAACGGGACTGATTATCGTACCAATAGACGAACTCATATTCTTCGTTGAAGATTTCTTCGAGCAGATCTTCTGTATCGCCGTCGAACTCCCAATAGTAAATATCATCGTTATCGGCATCGAAATCATAATAATAGGCACAGAGGAACGACCACAGCTTGTAGGTATCGAAGTCATACACAGGATCAAAGTCATAGACCGAGGAACGTCCCCACACCCATTCATCAGGGGTATCGGAGAGATCGCCAGTATTTGCTCCGAAAGCAGCAAGACCGTTTTTCCAGTCGGAAGAACTGCCGACCTTGCGTATCTTCTGATTCAAGTTATAGGCAAGCTCCGTGTAGTATTTCTCAGCTTCACTCAGGTCATAGTCCTGAGCTGCGTATGTGCCGAGAGTGAACCCGCTGTGCGAGGAAGTTGCCGAGAATATCATCGTAAATATCGCAAATACAAGCAATATCACAATGACAGGTATCGCCAGACAAAGAAAGAACTTCTTGACCTCGCTCTCATAGACATTCTTCACGAATTTCCAAGCAGCTTTCAGTGCTGCGGAGATTGTGTCTTTTGCACCTTTCTTCTTTTTAGGCTTCGGCTTTTTATGCTTCTTGTAGCTGTCATGTTTGTCTTTCAGCTTGCTTTCCTGACGACTCAGGCGGTTATTGGACTTCGACTTCTTGTCATTCAGACGGTCACGCTGTTTTTCCTTTTTCTGCAACCGCTGAGGTTTGCTGACCTTTTGCGATGCAGGCTCTATAACTCTGCGTTTTGCAGAGTCGATAGCGTGGAGAAAATCATTGTCCTGATCTTCATTGACCGCCTTCTGCCAAGCAGATGCTTTCATTCGCCCTGCGGTATATGTGGCAGGCTTCAATGCAAGCAGTCCCGGATTGCTTAGATGTGCGATTTTCCGCTGATTACTCAGCTCTTTGGTACGGAACTTGTTTTCTGTCCTGAGCTGTTTACGCTCAAATTTCAGCTCACGCTTAGTCTGCTTATACGCCTGCAATCGGCGCTTGTTCATCGCCTTGCGGAGCTTATTGCCGTGGGCAGGCTTGACCTTTGCCTTGTATTCAGCTTTCGCTTGTTTCAGGTCTGCCTTAGTCACAGCCATTTTCGGCTTTTGTGTTTTCGCCTTATATAGCCTGTTATCGGCTTTCTTTAGCTGTAACTTTGTTTTTTCGAGCTTGTACTGCTTTTTGTTTTCAGGTGATTGTGAACACCCTTAACAGCATCAGTTGCCGTGCGGCCCATGAGAAATACACCACGGTGATAATCGTCCACCGCTTCACGGGTGTACTTCTGTTTGAGCTTATTGCGGACTTCACGCTGGGTAATATCCGATGTTTTCAGCCCGACAGTCTCCGCAGCGAGTGCCGTATCGACTACCGTCTGACCTATATCGTGAACCGCAAAATTCACCGCACGGGCATTTGCCTTGAACAGCTTGCCCCTGACAGTTTTCGGCTGCCATGATTTTATAGTCCTTGTGACCGAGGGTTTATCGCCAGTGATACGGTATTTTGCATTAGCGACCTTGTGAATGATACCCCTGCCGCCGTGGTGCGTTTTCTCACCACGGACGATATATGCACGGGTATGAAACCGACCTCTGCTGTTTTCCTCACGGCGGAAGTCTAACTGAAACTGTTTCGACCGTCTGCTGACTTTATCGAAACGTGCCTGCGCTTTGCGGAGGTTATTTTCTTTTCTCTGTAAGCTCATATATCCTCCATTCTGCGCAGTTTACGCACTCTCGGTCGGCTTCGTGGTCATAAGGCGATACATTTCTGTATCTGTCGGGAACTTGTCCGTAAACGGCAGTAAGACCTTATCGTAGCGGATCAGTCCTTCGCCCGGACCGCTGTTCGTGACATACTTCATCTGCTCCTTTGAGATATGGAGCTTTTCAGCGAGAATGTCTCTGTCTCCGGCGGCCTGATTGAGCATATACACGAAATCCGAGTTATCAAAGATGTTCTCGACCTCCTGAGAAGAAAGCAAGTCCTTGACATTCTGTGTGATACCTGTCGGAACACCGCCCCATTTACGGAATCTTTTCCAAATTTCTGCACTGTACTTCGCTGTCTGCTCCTCTTTGAGAAGAAGATGGAACTCGTCGATGTAGTAGCGAGTGATCTTCTTTTTCTCACGGTTGGCGGAAACCCTGTTCCACACGGTATCCTGAACGATCAGCATACCGACCTTTTTGAGCTGGTTGCCAAGCTCCTTAATATCAAAGCAGATGATACGATTGCTCATATCAATGTTGGTGCGATGATTAAAGAGGTTCTGGCTGCCGTTGACGAACATCTCCAAAGAGTTTGCCACTCTAAGAGCGACTTCGCCCTCCTCATGAAGCTCTCTCTGCAAATCGGAGAGAAGCGGCATCTTGTCCTCAGTCGGCTCATTCTCAATGAAGTGCTTGTAGATACGCTGAACACACTTATCAATGACCGAGCGTTCCTCCGCAGAA
>JAKPUQ010000091.1 GCA_029572815.1 Bacillota bacterium
TCTGCCTTGTGGTCTGCATAGGTGTCGATAGAGATAACACCCTCTGCATTGTCGATAATAACAGTTGCACCGAGTGAAAGTGCTTTGTCCTTGATCTCGTCAAGGCTCTCGCTGTCTCCTTTGTATTTCAGCGTTACGGACGATACATCGTCAGCAGGAGAAGGAATATCTGCCGCATCGGCGGCATCGCTCATAAGCTCTACCGTCTGTTCGTCCTTGCCAGTGTGACGCTCGATCACTTCATCAGGGACAGCCACAAGGTCAGAGAAATCCAAGTCAGTCAGACCGTTCTCGATCATATCCTCAATGCTGTCATACTGCTCCGTATTGTAAACCTCGCCGTCAAACTCGTAGGCGATTTTGAAGTCCACAAGGTCAGCCGTCACCTGAATGGGCAGCTCATCGTCCGTCAGTGTGGTGAACGCAAGACCAACTTTGTGCAGATCGGAGAAGTCAGCACCCTCACGATATTCCGTTTCACAGAAATCGTTGATAAGCCACTTTGCCTTATCAAGCGGAGTTTCAAGGGTACGCTGAAAATCCATGATCTCCACGGGCTTGTCGGGATTATGTTCAAGCATCGCTGTACGCAGGAGCGCAGGAAATGTAGTCAGTTCACGGTACGGCTCGATCTCCATTTTGTCACCACGGTTATAGATACCGCAGACAGGTTCACCGCCGTAAAACAGCTCACCGATCTTTTCTCCGTCAGCGATAACCAGTTTCCATGTGCCGCCCTCAGTTTCCGCAGACTCGCAGTCTGTTCCGAAGAACTTGTCAACTACCTGCTGTAAGGTCTGTATCTTTTCTGCTTCACGCTTCGGAGGGTTCAGCTCAAAAGCCTGTTCGATGAGGACGGTATATCCTGCTTCACGGAGCTTTGCAGAGTATTCGTCTTTGTCCTCTGCCGGAAAACCGACCATAGGCTGCCCGTTTTTTGAGTGCATTTGCAGTCCGAGGACTTCTTCACCGATCTCCGCATTTTTGCCGTGCATCTCGTAGAAGTCACCGACCTTGCGGAGCGATACCGGACCTTTATCTTCGGGTTCAGCCTTTTCAGCCTGCTGTCCGCCCTTGCTGATGATCTCAAAGCCCTTTTCCTCCATAT
>JAKPUQ010000115.1 GCA_029572815.1 Bacillota bacterium
CCATCGGTATGGAGCCGGATGAACTGAAGTATCGTGAGAAATGGTTGCTTCTGACCTGAATGCTGCCGCTCATTGAGAATAACTTCAACCTATGCGAGCTGGGCCCAAGGAGCACGGGCAAATCTCACCTGTATAAAGAAATATCTCCGAACAGCATCCTTGTGTCCGGCGGACAGACCACCGTTGCCAATCTGTTCTATAACATGGCAAGGAAGCAGGTGGGACTTGTCGGCCTTTGGGACTGCGTTGCCTTTGATGAAGTCGCTGGTATCAAGTTTAAGGACAAAGATGGCGTTCAGATCATGAAAGACTACATGGCTTCGGGTTCTTTCGCAAGAGGAAAAGAAGAAATCGGGGCTTCGGCTTCTATGGTTTTTGCTGGTAATGTCAATCAAAGTGTCGATGTATTGCTGAAAACATCAAGCCTGTTTGATCCGTTCCCGCCTGAAATGGGTACAGATACAGCTTTTCTTGACCGTATGCACTGCTATATCCCAGGTTGGGAGATACCGAAGTTCCGTCCTGAGCATTTCACCGACGATTACGGTTTTATTACGGACTATCTTGCTGAGTTTATCAGAGAGCTCCGTAAGGTGCAGTCCGGCGATGTAATCGACAGATATTTTAAGCTCGGCAAGAACCTCAATCAGAGAGATACGATCGCTGTTAGAAAAATGGTCGGCGGTCTTGTAAAGCTGATCTATCCTGACGGAGAGTTTACAAAGGAAGAATTAGAGGAGATCATTCGATTTGCTCTTGAGATGCGCCGCAGAGTGAAGGAACAGCTCAAAAAGCTCGGCGGTATGGAGTTCTACGATGTGAACTTCTCCTATATTGATAACGACACATTTGAGGAGCATTATGTTTCCGTTCCTGAACAGGGCGGCGGAAAACTGATTCCCGAAGGCATCTGCAATCCAGGACAGGTATATACTGTGTCAAGAGGAAAAACAGGAATGCTCGGTGTATTCAGACTTGAATCTCAGGTATTGCCAGGTAACGGCAAGTTTGAAAAAACAGGGCTTGGAAGTGACCGTGAAGCAAAAGAAGCAGTTGCTACGGCATACAACTTTCTCAAAGCCAATGGCAAGCGTATCAGTGGTTCGATCGACATATCCACTAAGGACTATATCATCAACTATCAGGACTTGCAAGGTATAGGAATGACCTCTACGCTTGCAGTATCCACACTTATAGCGATATGCTCTATCGCTTTAGGAAAGCCAGCGCTCCCGTCTTTGGCTGTTCTTGGTGAGATTAGTATCAGCGGTTCGCTTATCAAGGCTGAGGACTTGGCAAATTCTCTGCAAGTATGCCTTGACAGCGGAGCTAAAAAGGTGCTTCTCCCCATAACTTCCGCAGCAGATCTCGGTGTGGTGCCGCCTGAACTTATGGGCAATTTCAGCATTATCTTCTATCAGAGTGCGGAAGATGCTGTGTTTAAGGCTTTAGGAGTAGAATGAGAGGTGCAGATCATGTCCGATGATAATCACATTCTCTCTGCTGTTTCGTTTCACTTTTCCTGCGGGGGTTTCTTTGGCGGTTACGGCGATGTGACGGTCAAAAAAGAGGGAGATCATGCCGTGCTGACGGTTAGTCCCTCAATGCTTCGTGAGGGTAAAGTGGAAGATACAACAAAAGAGCTGACAATAGCCGAATGGAATGGTTTTATCAGCGATGTTTTCTCAAAATATCATATAGACGATTGGAATGAGGAATACATCAATCATGACATTCTTGACGGTACTCAATGGTCGGTAAAGGTCACTCTTGATAACGGCAGCGAGCTTGAACACTACGGCAGCAACGATTTCCCTCCGAATTGGAGGAGCTTTGTAAAGTACATCAATAACCTGATCGCTTTTTCGGGTGTAAAATTCTAACTGTAATCAATTAAAGCCGACTTCATCGAGGTCGGCTTTAAGCTAAGAAAGGAGCTTCTATGGACAAGGAACAGTTTACAAAATTCTCCGATGCTCAGATTGGCAGTACGATCAACCGTCCCGTACTGGTGTCTGCGATCGCAGAGAATACCGCACGAAACGGCAATACATTCGTGAGAGTATCGCTGAAAGACGGCTTTTCGGAAGTCACGGCTATGATGTTCGATGCTTCGGCAGAAAGCCTTGCGTCCCTCGGTATCAGGCAGAACACGATCGCTGATGCAGAACTGTCGGTTTCTGAGTATCAAGGTTCAAAGAGCTTCAAGATAGTCCAGATCAGACCGACAGCAGACAGCACACTCACGGTCAATGACTTCACGAAGCTCCCGCCTGTGGACTTGGATTTGATGTATAATGAGATATGCAGTCTGATCGAAAGCTCTGCAAATGACTATGACGGCAATTATACGCCCTTGTCTGACCTTGCATTGAAGATACTGACAAAGTATAAGGACAGCTACATGACTTCCTCGGCCGCTATCTCGATGCACCATAATCTCAGGGGCGGTCTGCTATACCACTCTTATCGTATGGTAAAGGCTGCCGATGCTCTCTGCGGAGTATACACGAACCTTGACCGAGAGCTGCTTCTCTGTGGTACAGCTCTGCACGATATAGGCAAGGTATGGGAGTATAAGACCTCTATCAGCGGTGATGCAGAGTTTACGGCAAGCGGAGTGCTGTTCGGTCACTTGTATATGGGAGCTTCGCTTATCAAGGGCTTTACAGCGGACGGCAATTACAACAAGGAAAAAGTCCAGCTCTTGATCCACATGATACTTTCACACCACGGTACACAGGAATGGGGTGCAGTATCCTGCCCGGCGATCCCCGAAGCCTTTGCTCTGCACTACATTGACAATCTCGATGCAAAAATGTATATGTGTGAGGAGCATTATGAGGAGTTAGAGCCAGGAGAAATCACGGAAAAGAAGCCCTTTGGTCTTGATAACCGTATCTACAAGCCGAACTTCGATAAGTAACTTTGAACCCACTGGATTCAAAGTTTCCCTAAAACAAAAACTAAAGTGTACCCCAAACCGTGGACAAAATTTTGCAACCATGGACAGATAAAATGAACCCTGCCTGATGCAATTGCTCATGATAGATATGCTGTTCTTAGATTCCGAACCAGAGGCAAAACCAGCCACCGCCGCAGGCG
>JAKPUQ010000128.1 GCA_029572815.1 Bacillota bacterium
ACATCGGCACGGACGATCATATCCGCAAACCGCAGGAGCGTGTACTTATATCTGCGCTGATTGTAGTGAAATTCGTAGCAGAGCTTTCCTGAGAGCCTGTCACGGCTCTCGGAAAGGCTTGCAAGCACTTCCTTTGAAGTCTCTGCGATGATCTTGCTGTGGTCGGTGCTGAAATACTCGTTCAGCTCACCATCGCCGTGGGGAGTGAAAAGCCACGGCATTTTGTCGGTATCAAAGGGCTTCATGACTCGTCCTCCTCGTCATCATCTTCATCGGTGCAGTAGTCAAGCCCGTTCTGAAGCTGAATGTAGATGCCAGAATAGCGGTCATGCTCCGCACCGTCGCTGTTCATCATCGCTTCAAGGAAATACGCCTGAGCTTCTTCACGGTCGTCCCACTCCTGCTTCTTGCCGTAGCAGACGGTAGTGACCTTGCGGTTGGGGTTCATGGCAAGTTCTGACATACTTAACATCTTGAAAGCACCTCCTGAGCCAATTCATCATATTCCTGACCTAACTTGTGACCTGTGAGACAAAGCGGTGTGCCGTTTTCAGAGCTTTTCGCCGCTTCAATGGACTTGCTGATGCTTGTCCTGAACAGCATTTCGCCGTACTTCTCGTTGAGGGTTTCTATCGCCGTCCTGCTGACCTTTGTGCGGTCAACCATAGTCGGCAGCACTCCGATGAGGTTCAGCTTCGGGTTGGTGTTCGCCTTGACAAGCTGTGTGAGAGCTTCAAGGGACTGCAAGCCGTCCATACTGAACTTCTGTGTCTGCACGGGTATCAGCACTCTGTCCGCAGCGGTAAGAGCATTGATAAGGAGCGTTCCGAGGGACGGCAGACAGTCGATCAGCACGAAGTCATACGCTCCGATCACATCTTCCGTGAGTATCCTGCGGAGAATATGCTCCTTTGAGATCATCGTGACCATGAGCGTTTCCGCATTGGCGAGGTTAATGTCGGCGGGGATGTAGTCCACTCCTGCGGTTTCGCTGTGACGGATCGCTCTCTGAGCTGTGTCTGCGGTCACGGGAGTTCCTGCGTAGAATGACATGATAAGCTGTGTCATGGTCGGGTTGCCGTCCGGCTCGTATTTCAGGTACTCGGAGAGGTTTGCTTGCGGATCGAAGTCGATGAGAAGCACTTTCTTATCGTGTTTCAGGGCAAGGCAGGCTCCGAGGTTGTATGCGGTGGTGGATTTGCCGACACCCCCTTTCTGGTTGCTGATTGCGATGATAGTAGTTTCCATTTTCTTATCCTCCTGTGATTTCGGCTCAGAACAGCGGATCATCCTCTGTTCCTGCGTATGGGTTGCTGTTGTCGGTCGGTGCGGTGTTCTCCTGCTTCTTCTTACCGCCTGAGAAGTGGATCTCCTCGACCTTGACCTCGGTGGAAGAACGCTTCTGACCGTCCTTTTCATAGCGGTTGTTGTGGACTGAGCCGACGAGTGTCACCATATCGCCCTTGCCGAACCAATCGACGATCACATCAGCGTTGCGGTTCCAGGCGGTGCAGGGAAAGAAGTCGGTTTCGGGATTCTCCTCGCCCTTACGCTTCGGGCGGTCGCAGGCAATGGTGAACTTGCAGAGGCGGTTCTCACCAATGGTCTTGATTTCGGGATCGGCAGTCATTCTGCCTGCGACTAAGAATTTGTTTAACATAGGTATTTACCTTCCTTTCGTGGTTTCGGGTTTCTGTGTTCCTGTTATGCTTTTATTATACTTGACTATACACCCAATGTCAAGTATAATTATCTGTATTTCGGAATCTTTGTAGGAGCGCAGCAATCAGCACCCTAATCTTTGATTTTCCCCAGTGTGATTTGACTAAATTTCAGATTATACTTGACTTTGCACCCAACTTTTGATAGAATAGGTGTAAAGACCTATATTCAGGGGGGATAACCTTTGTTTAAGCATAAATGTGAGATGTGCGGACTGGAGTTTGAGACAAACAACACCCGTGCGAAATACTGTATCTATTGCCGTGATAAGGTTCAGGTCCAGAGGAACAGAGCCTATGCGGAGAAGAAGAAGTCCGGCTCTGCTGTTAAGATCGGCAGCGAACAGGTTTGTCCGATCTGCGGTAAGACCTACACCGTGACCTCCGGCTCTCAGAAGTATTGCAAGGATTGTACTGCAAGCAAGAAGCGGAAGAAATCCGCTCCGAACACGGAGTACCTCAAAGGGCATTACGATTATATCCGTGTGAACGTCCCGAAGGGAGAGCGTGAGAAGATAAAGGCTTATGCGGAGTCTCAGGGTATGAGCGTGAATAAGCTGCTGCTCACGGCATTGGAAGAATACAAAGAACATCATTCTTGAAAGGATATTTGCGATATGGGCATATCATTTAGACACTCCGCAGGATTCGGTAAACGAATGGAATACAATTTGGTCGGCAAAATGCTTATGGAAGGACTTGATGTATACTTACCGCTTGTTGACGATCACGGAGTAGATTGTGTAATCAAAAAGGCAGATGGAACTTTTATCGAAGTTCAAATCAAGGCACGTTCCAATGAGGTCGCTGACGGTGATGCCGCTTTATTTGCAGCGATCACCCACGACCTAACGCCTAATTTCTATTTCGTATTCTACTCTGAAAGGCTGGATACTATGTGGATCATGTCCTCTGAGGAGTTTTTGACAGAATGCGTTACTAATAAAAATGGAAAAAATAAGGGCAAACGTAGTATTTGGTTCAACGGAAACAAAACTGATAAAAGCACTGGTGAAAAACAAGAATACTGTAAAAAACAGTTCGAGAAATATGTTTCCAGAGACTTTTCTCGGTTTCACTAATACTACTCCAAATCCCCATTCTTTTTACGCTTACGGTCTTGCTGCTGCTCGTTGCGTTCCTGCCTGAGAAACTCCTCAATGGTACGCTGTGCGTCGGCAAGTTCACGCGCCCGCTTGTCCGCTTCGCGAAACTGCTGATCTTTCAATGAACGCTCTTGTATAAGGGCGTTTATTTTTTTGTCCAGGCTTTCCACGGTCGGGATATGACCGGAGGGGTAAAACTCCAATACCTTAGTGCGAATTTGCCCGTACTCGGTAAGCTCTGCGCTGTGTTCCTTGCGGTACTTCTTCGCAGCACTTCCGCTGAGGGCTTTCAGCTCCTCGCCGTACACTTTCAGTTTGCGGTATTTCCGCAGGACTTTCAGCTTCACCTGCAAGTCCTCGATCTCCGTTTTCATGTTGTTCAGCTCGGAGAGAAGTCCTCGGCTGTGTGCGTATTCCGATATAGCCGCCTGCTTTATCTGATCAGGTTCTACACCATACTCGGCTATCACGTTCTTTGCGATACTGGCGAGCTTCATATTGCCACGGTCGATAGCGTCCTGAACGAACTTGTTCGGGGGCTTTTTCGTGATAACTCTTATCTTCGACCTCGGCACATAGACAAGCACTCCCTGATACTGTGCGATACGGCTTTTGATCTGCTCAGTTTCATAGAACCAGCCCAGCGTTCGGGCGCGAGTCATCTTCGCTCTCGGATTGCGTTCTTTCTGCTCGGCAAGCATAAATTTCAGGTCAATCTTAT
>JAKPUQ010000137.1 GCA_029572815.1 Bacillota bacterium
AATCGAAAACCAGAGACGAGTCCTCACAAACTATGTAAACGAACAGGGCTGGTCTATCTATGACGAGTATGTTGATGACGGAATTTCGGGCGTGTCTTTTGACCGCCCAGGGGTCCAGAGAATGCTCGATGATGCAAAGGCAGGCAGGATCAATCTTATCATCTGCAAGGATATGAGCCGTTTCGGAAGAAACTATATCCAGGTCGGACAGTATGTAGATTACCTGTTCCCGATGTACAATATCCGTTTCATTGCACTGACCGACAACATTGATACGCTCAACAGCGACAGTGCTTCAATGGATATGCTCCCGATCATGAATGTTTTTAATGAGTGGTACGCTGCCAACACTTCAAAGAAGCTCCGTGCCGTGTTTGAGAGCAATGCAAGGTCGGGCAAGTATAAATGCACCTACTGTGCATACGGCTATTTTAAGAGCGATGACGGCTTTAATACTCCGATCATTGATCCGTATGCCGCCGCTATCGTCAGCCGTATCTTTGAGATGAGGGCAAAGGGCTTCAACCCGAAAAAGATAGCCGATATTCTCAATGCAGAGCATATCCCCACGCCGTCCGATTATCAGTATCAGCGACTTGGCAAACCAAATCCCCATAACACCTCACATCTGTGGGGCAACATCAATGTTCAGCGTATTCTGAAAAATCCGATCTACCTCGGCAAACTCGCTCAACTGCGTACTACCTCGGTGAGCTACAAAAACCACAAGATGATTCAGAAACGCCCGGAGGATTGGGCGGTGGTCGAAAACAACCACGAACCTATCATCACGCAGGAGCTGTGGGACAAGTGCCGTGAGATCGACAGATCGGTGAGCCAGGGCAAGCGTGACCATAAGGGTGTTACCGCTCCGCTTTCAGGTTTCCTTTATTGTGATTCCTGCGGTTCAAAGATGCGACAGCATAACGGCGGCAAGGGCTGTAAGCCTGCCTATACCTGTGGTCTGCATAGTCGCTGTGGCGGTGATGTGTGTTCTACGCACTTCATCAAACAGTATCTTATTGAAGCCACGGTGCTTGCCGATATTCAGGCGAAAAGCCGTATGGTACTGCGTGAAGCAGATGCAAAAGCAAGA
>JAKPUQ010000150.1 GCA_029572815.1 Bacillota bacterium
GAGTTGAGAGTTTAGAGTTGAAAGTTGTGGAGTCGCCTGCGGCGACAATATTTAAATATTGTGAGCGAAGCGAACACATTAACTCTCAACTCTCAACTTTCAACTATCAACTTAGCGCATACGCGCTAAATTATGATTTATGGCATATTCAGATCTCCATAACCCAAAAACGGCACGGATATTCCCGTGTCGTTTTTTTAAACCGTATTTACTCAATGCTGCCTGATCCGAGTAAATATTCCTGTATTGTAAGAGCATCATTATTTGTAACGCCGTTACCGTCAACGTCTGCAAGAAGATGTCCCTTTGGAGTAATATGGTTTTCATCACTGCCGTCTAATCCGTATTTTGAAGGATTGGCGAGGGACTGCATTATCAGTAAAACATCCGAGGTACTTACTTTTCCGTCAACGTTTGAGTCGCCCTTGATGCCGTCACCGGCCTCGGGTGCGGAATATACCTGATTATCGCTGCTGTCGTCCACGGCAGTGTACCTTGCTGATTTTGTAAAGCCAACACCATTGTTCTTGATGAATTCTTCCATTTTTTTCATATGATATTCTGCTATACGTTAATTCAGGATGTTCTTCGCTGTAATCATTTATTGCATCATATAAAGCTTCTTCATCGCTGTACTGCTTCACAAGCTCATTGAAGATATACATTCTCATGCAGTCGCTTTCAAGATAATCACAGCTTATGCCGTTATTATTGAAGTCAAAGTTGTTTTTGTAATTATCGATTGCTTCCTGAGAAAGATTGATATCTGCCCTTACCTCCGGATGGCGCCTGATAAACAGAGCAAAAGAGTCCATCTCATCTATACCTACATAGTACAGACCAATAGTATCAAGTATGACGTAATCGGAAATGCCTATCGTTCCGTCAAGGTCTATATCAGGTCCGGGGATAACGCCTGCCTTCACATTTTTATAGTATACGGGGAATGCTGCGTTAAAGGCATCTTCATATAAGGTCTCGGCCTCTTCCTCATTTTCGGTCGGGTACACATTTTCTTCAGAGCCGGGACCGTACATTAATGCAAAGCTCTCAAATAAGCCAAGCTGATCAAATAATATTTCATTATAGGGATCCACTGTATAGAGGAAGTTGTCATCATATTCATAGTGAGCAAAGTTCTGCTTTTCATAATATACAGGATCAAAATACTTTGTATCCACTTCGTTTTTCAGCAGGTAATCCTCTGCAAGGAATCTGATGGTATTACGGTCTGACTCATAGTAATATCTTGCTATATCAAAGAAATCATCAGCCTTGTTCCATTCCTCCTCGGTGATGGGAGCATCGGAAGATCCCTTTAATTCAGCAGGATAGCTTCCTGTCTGATGAGAGCTAAAAGCATAATATAGCGGATCAGCGCTTTCTGATTCATCGTTTTCATATGTATTTGCGTAATATGCCAGAAGAACTATATCATCGAAATCGTAAACGCCGTCTGAATCTATATCCGTATCAGCATATCCCCTGTTCAGAATATCCAGCAGTAAAGCATTGGTCTGATACAGCTCGGGCATTGCCAGATCCTTGCATTCGGAGATAAATTGATAAATTTCCGGAAATTCGATATTATTAAAAAAGAATAGAGAATCAGATTCGTACCTTCCTGTCTCTTCATTATAGTAAAAAGCATCGTGGATATCCTCTTCTGAAAAAGGTCTGAAAGATCCGTCACCGTTTTTTACATAGCAGCCGGTTGTTGCAAATTTTTCATCATCCCATATCTGAATATTTCCGATATCCTGCTTTACAACATCCAGCGGCACACGATCGGTATATGTATCGGGGCAGTTGTCTATATAGTAATTCGGATCGAAGTATTCAGGCTTTATGCTGCAATATGTAAAGTAATATTCCGCAAGATCATGCCAGTTAAGGTAGAACGGATCCTGATAAAAATCAAATCCGTCTATATTGACTATTTCGCCATTGTCATCCTTCTTTTTTCTGGTCATACCCTCATATTTATCTCTTATGTGATCCGGCACATTCTCTATAGGAGTCCAGTCGCAGCGGAACATGGCGTATATATCGAATATATCAAATTTTCCGTCGCTGTTAAGGTCCAGATCGGGATTGTATCCATCTATGAAATTTTTTACACTTGAAGCAGTCGGAGATGCTTCGACCTTATATGCCTGAGTCTGTGCCTGTGCAGGAATTGCATTTGTTGTACCGGATGCGGCGATAAGTGCAGCTAATGCTGCGGCATGTTTTTTCATAATAATGCTCCCTTCGTATTCATAGTCATATGCGGAAACAGCTGTAGTTATTATGCTTTCAGCTGCTTTTCCTGTTTCTTTGCCCGTGGAGGCTGTCTGCGTAACAGCAAGGGCAGAAAAAGCTGATGTTTGGTTCTGGCTGTTCTGAGGTATCGTGCTTGTTTTAGAATAAGAAACGGAAGCCTGAGCTGAAGTCATCGGGACCTGAGTGGTCAAAGTTACAGTTCCCGCAGAAGAAGTCTGTATCGTCTCGTCAGATATTGCAGGCGTTGTAGTTGCAGTTACAGTCTCAGTGGTATTTTGTCCGATAACAGGAGTATTTGTAGAAAGATCAGTTTTTCCGAGAGAGCCGGACGCATGAAATAGTCCTAAAGCTCCGACAGCTATAAATACTGCGGCAGCAGAGGCTGCAATACCATAACAGTGGTGTATCACAGGTTTTTCTGTACAGGCAGCTTCTTCGATGAGATCATCATTGATCTTATTGATGCTGTTGTATAATTTCAGATCACTCATCTATATAACCTTCTTTCTGTAAAAATGCTTTCAGTTTTTTTCGCACTCTGAAAAGATATGTAGCCACAGTCCTGGAATTCATATCATAAAACGCAGCTATATCCTCCAGGGTATCTGAGTACCAGTAACGCCTCACAAATACCTTTCTGTATTTTTCAGGCTGAGCTTTGAGAAATTCGCTTATCGCCAAGCCAAGCTGTTCTTCAGATACTGTTTCTTCAATACATTTTCCGTCAGGTATACATTCCGAAAGCTCATCAAGAGATACAGAAAAATCCTGATTTCTTTTTGCAGCAGTATTGTATTTCCAGCGGTTCAGAGCGCAGTTTTTCACAAGCCTGCAAAGATAGGTCTTCAGATTATCGGGCTTATTGGGAGGGATAGAGGTCCATACCTCCATGTAGGCAGAATTCACGCATTCTTCCTGGTCTTCTTTCTGAGAAAGAATATTTCCTGCAATATAAAAACACAGCTTTTCATAACTGTGTTTCAACTCTTCAACAGCTTTTTCGTTTCTTTCAAAAAACAATTTGATAATTGATGCATCATTCAAAAGGTCAGCCTCCTTTCCTGAGGTCCTCTGTATATAAAGACAACATCCGTAACATGATATTTCACTTTTTTCAAAAAACACATATGAAATGAAAAGGTAAAAGGAAAGACCGCCTGTAACAGGCGGCTTATAAAAAAATTTGTTACTTCTTCATATATTCTGCCATGGTCTCTGCTTCTCCAAGAGATTTTGTAGAAGCATACGCATAGTATTCTATAGTCGCCCGATTGCAGGGAGCAGATCTCCGATCTGCGTATCTGCAAGGGCATTTTAATAGTTTATAATGAATGCCTTGCATTCATTATAGCACATTGCGGATAATATGTAAATACACAGATAGAAAGCTTTCTATGCTGTTTCCTGTCATAAAACCTGCTTACCGTGCGGCTGATTATGTAAAGTTCATTACCATGGTTAAGCGCATTCCATGTGGTAGGCATTTAAACATTCACTGATTTAATTACCGGTATTTTGCTTTTGCTATTCAGCTGTTATCCCTGAAGTATAAACAGTCCCGGATGCAACGGTTTTTAGCCATTCGCCTTATTGCATACTGTAAAAAGCTGACACGCTGTTTGTGTGCACTTTGACATATTATTTATACAAATATCGTCATAAAAAGCTCCGTATGTTATAATGTTCTAAACGATATATGCCTATTTACGATGAAGTACAGGCAGTTCCCCGCAATGATCATGCTTTGAGCCCTGATATTATTGTTTATGAATAGCGTTTTCGCAGGAGGAGTGAAGAAATGGAAGAATTCTATATAAATAATGACGGCATACGTCTCCATGCCAGGCTTGACCGTGCCGCTGAAAAAGGACCGCTTTGTATACTGATACACGGTTTCACGGGACATATGGAGGAGGATCATATCATTACCGCTCAGAAAGCTATGAACGAAGCCGGTATTTCGGTCCTTCGCGCTGAGATGTACGGCCACGGAAAAAGCGGCGGCGAATTCAAGGACCACACTCTCTATAAATGGGTGACCAATGCCCTTGCAGTAGTTTCATACGCAAAAGGACTGGATCATGTAACGGATCTTTATATGTGCGGTCATTCTCAGGGTGGGCTTCTTACTATGCTCATAGGAGGTATGTGTGCAGATGATCTCAAGGCAATACTTCCGCTATCCCCTGCGTGGATGATACCCGACAATGCAAGGGAAGGAATAGTGCTCGGAAACCGCTTTGATCCTGAGCATATACCTGAAAAGCTTGTCAGTGACAGCTGGGAGCTGTCAGGAGATTATATCCGTACAGCTCAGACTATCCATGTTGAAGATTCAATTTCAAGGTTCAAAGGCAAAGTGCTAATAGTTCACGGCGACGAAGATCCGACAGTTCCGTATTCTTATGCTGAGAAAGCTGCCGGGCTTTATAGTGATGCGGTACTCATTCCGATACACGGCGCGGATCACTGCTTTGTCGGCCATCTTGATGAACTTGCAGATTCGATAAAAGGATTTTTCGGGTCAGGCATGAATAATATTTAGATCTCAGTCTTCATTATTTGCAGGTGTTGATGTCCGGGCGGCACGGACAGCTTGCTATCAGGTGTCTCCTATGTTATAATATTAGAATAAACAATACGATCGGAGCATAAATGACCTGTTACACGGAGGTGCCTGACAATGGATAAAAACTACTCGACGCAGAAAAAGCTCGGGCTGCTGATACTTCCCTTCTTTGCCGCGTTTTTCATAATGGGAACATTTTTCGACAAAACCGCTGCGGAAGCCCTGTTCTCCCCTGATTTTGTCCCCGCAAAACTTTTGACCACGCTGGGAGTATACCCATTCTATGCCGCTCAGGTGTTTTTCTGGGGAGCCCTGTCGGAGCGTGCGATACATTCAGACAAAAGCAAAGCTTTCAGAGCCGCCCTGTGCATCATATTTGTCCTGTCAGCTCTGTTGATCGGATTTATAGGCGGAAAGTCCATGACAGGAAGAAACAATCTGGGAAGCATATACCCCTCCCTCATCGGGAATATCCCCGCCGTCATCATATCCAGTCTGATACTGGAATATCCGCTGTTTCTTGCAGGCTATCTGGCGTCAAAAAAGTCGAAGGACAAGCTGCTTGTCAAACGGGTCATTGCGCTTTTTGCGGTACTTCTGGCAGCCTATCTGTCTCTGGAGCTGCTGAAAAACCTTTTTGACCGTCCCCGTTACCGCACAGCAGTCCTTGGTTATGAGGGGATCGGCTTTGCGCCCTGGTATAAGCCATTTGCAGGTGCGGAGAAATGCGCCGCAGAATACGGTCTGCCTGCCGATGAGTTCCGCTCATTTCCCAGCGGTCACAGCCTGTTCAGCAGCCTCACCATGTGCATCTTTCCCTCCCTTGCATGGTTCTTCCCGAAGCTGAAAGACAAGCAGCTCCGCCTTTTTTCTTGGGGGACTGTTTTTCTGCCTTGTCATAATGCTCACCCGAATGATACTTGGCGCCCACTATCTCAGTGATGTCTCCGCAGGAGCTATTACAGGAACACTTTCTGCCATATTGTTTTATGCCTTGCAGCTGCGGATATCTAAAAGCAGTAAACAATGACCATATGCCCCGCAGCTGCGGGGCTTTTTTCGGTAAAATGCGCAGCAACTGCAATAGCATATTAAATTCTGAAACTAAAGCCTAAAATGTTTGTATATCATAACAAATTTTGTTAAATAATATTGACACATCCTTGCCTTTATGATATTATATTCAGCGGTGCATATGCGGCAGGAGGCATTTTCACGCCTCGTGCTTTTTATTTTAAGCATATGTTAGAGATAACTAACTATTTTAGGAGGAAATACAATGAAAAAAATACTTGCCTTATCGGCTGCACTTACCATTGCGGTATCACTCTGCGGCTGCGGTTCTGAGGGCAAAAGCAGCTCTTCAAAAACTGAGCCCGCCACCGCCGCTGAGAAGCTCTCCCCTGCGGATCAGCTTCTCAAGGACGTAAAGGGATCCTACGATGAGCTTTTCACCGTTATCTGCGACTCAAAATACGATCAGGTATGGCTGGACAAATGCGAGGCTATCGTCGGCAAAGACATGGCTGAGAGCTGCGCAGAAATGCTGAAGAGCGCCTGCACAGGCACGGTATACGGCGAGGAAGCAGTGAAGGCATTCGCAGATGCCGAGGATGCGCAGTTTGACTGCTTCTTCATCAACGGCGTAAATCAGTTCGTATTCGACGGCAGCAATATCTCGGGTCTTGATGAGAGCGGCAGCAAGGTCTTTGAGCACGAGTACACCTACGTCAAGGATTTGTCCCTGGGCGGCATGATGGACGGCTATCTCTACGAGACCTCCGACGAGGACGCCGGAGAATTCAGATACTTCTTCATGATGCCCGACACCCCCGAAACGACCTATCATATCGAGTTCCGCTACGGCAGCGACGAGGCTGCTCTTGCCGAATACGCCGAGGGTGCTTATGCCTACTGGCTGGCAGCGGGAATACGCTCGGACTATGATGACAAGATGGTAGATGATGTTATTGGTCTCTTCTGCGAGGAGAACCTCTCGGACATGGGTGAGGAAGGCGCCGAAGCAGGCGGTAAGACCATTGAGATAGGCACTGCCGAGGAGCTGGTGGCTTTCGCAGAGAGCGTCACCGACGGCTCTAAGAACGGCTATGCAGGCAGCACAGTCGTCCTCACCGACGATATCGACTGCACCGATGTTGAGTGGACACCCATCGGTACCATGGACCTTGAGGATATGTCCAACTACTCCTGTATGTTCCAGGGCGTTTTTGACGGTCAGGGACACACTATCTCCAACGTGACATATGAGACCGATGAGCCCGTATGCGGTGCAGGCATCATCGGCATGAACCTGGGCGAAGTAAAGAACCTGACAGCCGAGAATATCAATATCCACTGCACCGATACCTACTCAATGGCTATCGGCGGTGTTGTGGGCTACAATATGGGCGAGATACATGATGTCACCCTCACAGGTGAGAACGAGATCGCAGGCGTAAATGCCATCGGCGGTATCGCAGGCGGCTCTACAAAGCATGTTCATGACTGCACCGTTGAAGGAACTACCATAAAGGTCCTTGGCGACAACGATTTCTCAGACGGCAGGATAATCCAGTGCGACATTGCCGAGTGCGGCGGTCTCATCATCGGCGGAAGCTTCGGCGGCACCATGGAGAACTGCACCGCAAAGGGCAGGATAGTCGCAGAGGGCAATGAGCCCGTAGGTCTGGGCGGTATCGCAGGCTGCCTTGAGATGATGGACACCGTTACCGACTGCACAGCCGACGTTGAGATAATCTCCGCAAAGGGCGGCCACGCTATAGGCGGTCTCTGCGGATACAGCGGAACCCACTCCGTTGGAGACATCGCCCTTGCAACAGAAGGCGTTGAGTCTCACGAATATCCGGCTGTTATAAAGAACTGCACGGTCACTGTGAAGATGAACATTCCCGGTGCTACCCATGTGGGCGGACTTATCGGAACAGGTCTTTACTACTACGGCGAGGAAACTGCCTTCAAGGTAGTTGACTGCACGGTAAACGCTGAGATAACCGGTGCTGTTACTCCGGGCGCAGTTGCAGGACGTGCTGAGAACTGCGTTATCGAGAGCTGTGATGCAAAGGTCACACTTGACGGTGCAGAGCTCACAGACCAGATAGGCACGACCGATAAGATGTACGAAAGCGCCGACCAGAGCGGCGAGGAAGCAGCAGAGAACGAAGCTGCATAAGCTTAAAAAAAATTGCCCCGAAGCAGCATTTGCCGCTTCGGGGCATTTTCTATTCTTCAATAACTTTCTTTTGTCAGCCCAGAGTGCTTACCCTGCCTATGAGGAACTCCTGTATCATCAGGGCGTCATTGGATGTGATACCCGCCGATGCCTTGTCAACGTCGCCGTTGAGGCTGCCCTGCTGAGTGAGGTGCTTCTCGTCTGTGCCCTGTGTGCCGTACTTGTCGGGGTTTGAGATAGCCTGCATGATAAGGATAGCGTCTGAGAGATCTACCTTGCCGTCGCAGTTTGCGTCGCCTGTAACATGGTCATCTTCTGTGAGCTTTCCGATGTTCTGAGGGAAGCTCTTATAGCTCTTTATTGTCTCAACATAGCTCATAACAGGAGCAGTATCATACCTGCCCATGTAGCCTGTATATTCCAGACCCTTATCGCTGTAAAACTTCTCCATGTTGTTGTCGAAGACCTCAAAGTACTGAGCACCGCGGTGAGCAGTATAGTAGTCGTCCATAGCCTTGAACATATCCTTTTCTTCCTCATACTGTGCCTCAAGCTCGCTGAGGATATACATCATCATACAGTCAGACTCAAGGGTGTCGCAGCTTATGCCGTTGTGGTTGAAGTCGTAGTTGGTATTGAAGTTTTCGCGTACTTCCTCGGGAACGTCGAGGACGATGTTCAGCTCGGGATGACGTCTTATCATAGAGCCGATGTAGCTTGTGTCATAGGGAGTGAATGCCTCATATCCCAGATTGAAAAGCAGATTATAGTCCGCAGCATCTATCTTGCCGCTGAGGTCGATGTCGGGCTCGGGGGAGAACGCCTGTCTTCACGTCCTTGTAATACTGAGGGAAGGCTGCGTCTATCTCGTCCTGTGAGAACCAGTAGCCCTCGGGTGCTGCGATAGTGTTATTTGCGGCTGAGGGACCGTACTGGATGGCGAAGTTCTCATAATAGCCCAGGGTCTGGAAGAACCTGCCCTGGAAGCCGTGCATAACGCGGTAACAGGTATAACCCTTGTCAACATAGTACATCGGGTCGAAGTATTTGCTATCCGCTTCATTATAGGTCAGATAGTACTCGGCAAGATACTGCACGATGTCTTCGTTGTCAATATCACAGTAATTTGCCAGAGTATCGCATAATGTGAATGCCCTGCCCCAGTCCTCTGCTGATACAGAAGGATTGATCTCAGCCATATGTTCGCTGTAATAATCCACGCTTGTCTGATAGAGCAGGCTGTAAAAATAGGTGTAATTCTCGCTGTTGCTGCGGAGATTTGCATAGAATGCGGTAAGTCCCACATCGTCCATATCAAATGTGCCGTCGGCATTTACGTCGGGATCAACACGACCATCCTCGATGAACTGCTTTACGAATGCGCGGTCTTCGCCCGTATAGTGAGCATGGCGTCTCACGTCTTTGATGAATTCATGCATCAGCGACTTTCTCACGCCCCGAAGATGACCCAGACCGTACTCTATGTTATCGCGATTCTCTGAGGGGATATTTTCCGCGACGGATTTGTCAACGAGCCTGTAATTCTCGCCGTCGTCGGTTATTGAGAACTCTGTCCTCTGGAAATCCCACATACTGAGCAGATCGCCGTCATGTCTTATAATGTCATAGGACATAGGATCACCGTAATCATCGGGGCAGTTGTCGATATAGAAATTAGTATCCATAAATTCCGGCTGCGGCGGTGCAACATACTCAAAATAGTAATCTATCAGTTCATCGTGACCGAGGCGATGTTTTTCGGTAAAGCTTTTTTCCTCACCTGTTTCGCTGTCGATATAGGTGTAGTCCAGCGTTGTATCAGCTGGTATCGCCTTATACTTTTCCCAGATATAATCGGGAACGGTGCAGCGTGGGATAGCTGCGTTTCTCTCATCGGCTTCACGTATTTCAGCGCGGTAGTATGCGTATACATCAAATATATCAAACTTTCCGTCACAGTTAAAGTCAATGTCAACGTCATATCTCTCTATGAACGTCTTTGCGTTCATGGCTACACTGAGATTTTCATTTTTAGGCACAAAGGTCTGAGCCCCTGCCTGAGCGTTTACTGCTGCCGCATTTGATAGCGTGAGCAGCGAAGCAAAAAGTGCTGCGTATTTTTTCATAATAGTACTCCCTTCAATTATATATTCATCTTCTTTTGCAGGAGCTCCGGTGACCGTGGGCTCTCCTGCTTCAATGTCCCTGCCGCCTGCTGCCGCTGAAGTAACTGCGGGAACTTTTCCCGTAATGGCAGCCTTGCCTGTGACAAGGGCAGTGGTGATAGTGTTGTTTGCTGACTGCAAGGCGGTGGTCTGAGTATTGATCACTGTCTGAGTGGCTGTAGAAACTGCCGCGGTAACTGTGCTGCCGCCGCTGACCGCTGATGTGGTCACGGGGGTTACGTCTCCCCCTGAAGCCGTAGTGGCTTCGATGACGATGCCGCTGTCAGGAAAAATGGTTTTCTTCCCTATATCTGCACCGCTGAAGTATCCCGATGCGCCTACTGTGATGAGCAGCGCAGCGGCAGAAGCGGCAAAGGCATAGAAACGGTGTACCACAGGTCTGCTTCTGCGGTCAGCCTCCTCGATGAGGTCATCATCTATATTGTTTATTCCCCTGTAAAGCTTCAGATCACTCATCTATATACCCCTCCTTCTGCAGATATGCCTTTAGTTTTTTTCTTATCCTGAAAAGATATGTAGCGACCGTATTTGCATTCATATCAAAATATGCCGCTATGTCCTCAATGCTTTCGGAATACCAGTAGCGCCTGACGAACACCTTGCGGTATTTTTCGGGCTGAGCCCTCAGGAAGCTGCTTATGATCTTTCCCAGCTGTTCGTCGGAGAGTCTGTCCTCAAGACTTTTTCCGTCGGACACACATTCTGACAGCTCATCAAGTGATACCGAAAATTCCTTGTTCCGTTTTGCAGCGGTATTATATCTCTGGCGGTCAAGCGCACAGTTTTTTACAAGCTTGCATAGATAATTTTTAAGATTGTCAGGTCTTTTGGGCGGGATAGAGCTCCAGACGTCCATATAGGCAGAGTTCACGCATTCCTCCCGATCCTCTTTCTGTGAGAGGATATTTCCTGCGACATAGAAGCACAGCGTTTCATAGCTGTTTTTCAGTTCCTCAACTGCCTGCTCGTCTCTTTCCCAAAGCAGTTTTATGATCGACGCGTCATCCAAAGGTACAGCCTCCTTTCGTGAGGTCCTCTGTATATAAAGACGTTACAGCGGACCGTAGATTTCACTTTTCCGGAAAAAATTTTTTGCGGCGGTGATGAATATATAATATAAGGAAAAGCGTGCCGCAGCGACACGCCTTTTTCTGTCACTTCTGTAAATATTGTATCATATTGCAGGCGGCAAATCAAGGGATGTGGCTCTGTGCCGTTAAAAAACCTCTCTGTGCTCCTTGACGGGGTGATGTCATGGATAGTATAATATAGGTATAAAAAGATCGGGAAAAACTTTTTGAAAAGTGCTGCGACATTTGCAGCCTTTCCTTCGTATAAATAACAAATGGAAATATTTCCTGCCGAAAGGAGGAAAAATGGAAAACGGTATAAGTAGCTACAGCCGTTTCCTCTCAGGAGATAAGGATGCAATAGATGAAATAATCCGCGATTACAAGGACGGTCTTGTCTATTTCCTGTACAGTATGATCGGTGATATGGGCATGGCAGAGGAAGCCGCCATAGATACCTTCGTAAAGCTGTATGTGGACAAGCCAAAATTCAAAGGCAAATGCAGCTTCAAAACGTGGCTTTACACTATCGGGAGAAACAAGGCATTTGACATAAAACGAAAACTATCCAGATTTAATTCCGTCTCACTCGACACCGCATATGACATCTCCGATGAGGAAAATATTGAAGAAAAGGTCATAGATGATGAGAAGCGTTCAGACCTGCGCAGACTCATCTCAAAACTCAAACCCGAATATAGTCAGGTACTGTATCTCGTATTTTTCGAGGACTTTAAAAATGACGAAGCGGCTGAGATAATGAACAAGAACAGCAAACAGATCAGGGATCTGCTGTACAGGGCTAAAAATGCTCTGAAAAAAGAAATAGAAAAGGAGGGGGCAGTGTTCTATGGATTATAAGACCATGGCTGAGATCGTCAAATCACGCGGCGATAAGATCTTAGAGGAAAGACGTATCCGCAGGATCCGCATAAGAAGGATCACTTCAGGCACAGCGGCACTGTGTGCTGCTGCGGTGATCGGCTTCGGAATATGGCACAGCAATACTGCAAAAGATCCTTCCTCGGTACAGTTCGGCATAGACACCACAGTTACTGCAGCGGTAAATACCACTGCTGTTTCAGCAACTGAGAATACCACCACTGTATCAACAGCGGAGAGCACTTCCGCTGTCACATCTGCCTCACGATATAATACTACAGCAGTCACCACAAGATCAGCTGTTGCTGCAAATGATAGTTACGCGGCAATAAAAACATCATCAGCAGCAGATCACACAGCTGCTCCCCGTACCGCGGCACTTAGTACGGCAGGGCAGCTCATCACTCAGACCACGACCGCTTCTGTCACAGTACCCGTCACTACCACCACGGAACTTTTTATGGAAACACACAGGAGGGTATATTACATGAATAAATTAACAGCAGGATTTGCTGCAATGCTCGTAGGTGCAACAGCTGTGCCTAAGCCCGTCGCAGCAGTAAATGACACAGGCATGAAAAAGATCCCCTTTGAGATCATGAGCGTGCAGTACGATATAAACGATTTTGACTTTTTAAAATGGCACAATGACGAGAGCCTCATCGACATCGACAAGAACGGCAAATTCGATGAACACGATATTTACCTTCTCTATCGCATTGAGCAGGGAGACACGACTCTCAAATCAGACCACATCGTTCCCGATCCCGATGATGAGCAGTTCAATTCGGGCAGACTCATTCAGTACTTCACCTGCTACTATAATGTGGACAGAGACATTCTCTCACCCGATCACTATGCAGCTGACAGAACCAAGTACGTTGACGAACAGTATCTGAACGATGAGGACGCAATTGCTGCCGACAAGCAGTACCGTCAGGACTTCGCCGACCTGTTCAGGGAGCGCACTGAGGATTTCAGCGGACTCTATGATGTGTTCACAGCCGTAATGGACGAAAAGAAACCCGATGTGGACGTTGACGGCAGCGGTACCTTTGATATGTGCGACGTCATGGACATCTGGTACTTCAGCAAGCTCTTTAACGAGCCCCCTGTCACATACGCAGATATGGACAGTGAAAACCTCACCTTTGAGGACAGGCTGAAAGTATATGACGAGCTGACACAGGATCATCTTCCCTGCGATTCCGAGGAGAAGTGCATTGACCTTTACAGAACTCTCGGCGACGATTTCCTGGTAGTGCCCATATTCTCGGACTACCTTATAAAGTATTATTTTGAGAACAACGAGTTCCTGCCCGAGTATTCCGATAGGAACTACTATGAATACCTGTGGCGCTCAGGCTACACTTATCCCGATGGATATTTCCTGAAAAAGGAACAGGATCTCCTCAGCTCCTTCCAGAGCACCATACAGGACATTGAGTGGAAAATGGGACTTCCCAGCTCCGATGTAAGAGCTGATGTCGATATGACGCACATAGACAGGGATTATGAGATCTACAAGAAGAAGGTCGAGGAAGGTCTCCTCCCCGAGCCCGATATGAACGGTGACGGAAGGATAACCATTGTGGACTACTATGCCTGCGACGAATTATACAACAACAGGTATGAGCCCAATCCCAAATTCACTCAGGAAGACCTGGAGCATTACCGCTTCAACTTCGATATCAACGGCAACGGTATCAGCGGTGACGCCGCAGACTGCAGCATCGCTCAGTTATATATCTGCGAGCAGACCGGCATGAAGACAAAGCGTGAAAAGGAATACGAGAACTTCAGAGCCGCCTGGGTAAACGGTGAGGTCTCCAATTATCCCTGGCCTGGCACTAACTGCCTTGAGGGTACAAGATACCCCCTGAATGACCCCGATGACCTGTTCAGCCTCTGCTACAATTATGTGTACGCTTTCACATATCCCGACAGCAAGGAGCTTACAGTCAGGTTATCGGACTACTACACAAGCGTGGAAGCAGGTCTGAGGGCTGCTCCCGATGTTGACATGAATGGGGTAATTGATGCCAACGATTATATATGCGCAGAGAACACTCTCTACTCTCAGACTCATACCAATGAGGACCTCCACACCGTTTCAGATGAGATAATGGACAACTACATCGCCAACTTCGATCTGGACGGAAGCGGCGTCAGCGGTGACGCAATGGATACTCTGCTGGTGCTTGAGTATGTATCAAGAAAATGTGATATAGATAAGATAGATCTTGAGGAAATGGCAATGAATGCCCGCGGACAGTACACAGAAAAACAGAGTACTCCCACAGGCACAACAACAGCCCCCGTTCCTTACAGCACTGTTCCCACAACAACTACCGCAGTTGCACTTCCGGCAGCTGCACCTAAATCGGAGAAAACAGGCGACGCCAACTGCGACAGCGGCGTTGATCTCTCCGACGCTATCCTCGTAATGCAGGCACTTGCAAACCCTGACAAATACGAGGTCGAGGGCTATTCAAAGAGCCACATCACCAAGCAGGGCAAGATAAACGCCGATGTTGACAAGTCCACCGGCGGACTCACTGCAAACGATGCCCTGTGCATTCAGGAGTTCCTTCTCGGCAAGACTACCTCTTTAGGCTGAGATCTCCTTAATAATCAAATGTTTCATAGTTAATACCCACTTGATAACGCCCCGGAGAAGCATCTCCGGGGCGTTTTTTTACTCTCCTCATTTATGGTAAAAAAATGCCAGCAACTCAGTCATTTCGTCCACTTTATCGGCGATATATGGGTTGACTTTTGTGCTAAAATGACAGTATAATGATATTATACAAAAAATAAAGTGGTATTTTACCAAAACTTTATTCAGGGGGAATTAAAATGAAAAACAACTTGATCCGCAGACTGGTATCGGTCTGCTCTGCCGCAGCAGTGGTGTGCACTGCCGGCAGCAGCCTTCCCGTCAGCAGCCTCGGTGCTAACGCTGCTCAGGTGGATATAGAGGACTTCTCTATATCCGACGTCAGAATGACCGATGACTACTGCACCAACGCCTTCGACAAGGAAATGGACTATCTCATGTCCTTCGACACGGAGAAGCTCCTTGCAGGCTTCCGCGACAACGCTGGTCTCAGCACCAACGGCGCCACACGCTACGGCGGCTGGGAAAACACCAACATCGCAGGCCACTGCGTGGGACACTATCTCACCGCTCTGGCTCAGGCTTATCAGAATCCCAACATCACCTCACAGCAGAAGGACGCACTGTACAAGCGTATCACCACCCTCATCGACGGCATGAAGACCTGCCAGCAGCACCCGCGCGGCAAGACAGGCTTCCTGTGGGCGGCTCCCGTACCCTCAGACGGCAACGTGGAGAGACAGTTCGACCGCGTTGAGGTGGGCAAGGCAAATATCTTCGATGACGCCTGGGTACCGTGGTACACCATGCACAAGCTCATTGCAGGCATCGTTGACGTC
This sequence comes from Bacillota bacterium, assembly GCA_029572815.1. Lineage (GTDB taxonomy): Bacteria > Bacillota > Clostridia > Oscillospirales > Ruminococcaceae > Ruminococcus. The sequence continues at coordinate 15,622 of JAKPUQ010000150.1, forward strand.
TACAACGCCACGGGCTATGCTCCCGCAAAGGAGGTAGGCTCCTCACTGGGCGACTGGGTCTACAACAGAGTGAGCAAGTGGAGCTCGCAGACAAGAAATACCGTCCTTTCTATCGAGTACGGCGGCATGAACGACTGTATGTATGACCTCTACGCCATAACAGGCAAGGACAATCACGCAGCTGCTGCCCATGTGTTCGATGAGGATGCCCTCTTCCAGAAGGTAGCTCAGGGCGGACGTGATGTGCTCAACAACCGCCACGCCAACACCACTATCCCCCAAGTTCATCGGCGCTCTCAAGCGTTATACCGTCCTTGACGGCAGGACCGTCAACGGTCAGCAGGTGGACGCCTCAGCCTATCTCAGATACGCAGAGGATTTCTGGGACATGGTAACCACTCACCACACATACATCACAGGCGGCAACAGCGAATGGGAGCACTTCGGCAAGGACGATATCCTTGACGCTGAGCGCACCAACTGCAACTGTGAGACCTGCAACTCTTACAATATGCTCAAGCTGTCCTGTGAGCTGTTCAAGATAACCCACGACAGCAAGTATATGGACTTCTATGAGAATACCTACTACAACTCCATACTCTCCTCCCAGAACCCCGAGACAGGTATGACCACCTACTTCCAGCCTATGGCTACTGGATTTTTCAAGGTCTACAGCACACGCTGGGACAAGTTCTGGTGCTGTACGGGAAGCGGCATGGAGAGCTTCACAAAGCTGGGGCGACACCATATATATACACGAGGATAACACCCTCTACGTCAACTTCTACCAGAGCTCCATACTGGAATGGGCTGACAAGAACGTCACCATAACCCAGGAGAGCAATATCCCCGAGGGAACTTCCGCGAAGTTCACCGTAAGCGGCAGCGCCCCGCTGGACCTCAGGTTCCGTATCCCCGACTGGATAGACGGCACCATGGGCGTTACGGTCAACGGCAGCAGGTACAGCTACAAGACCGTGAACGGCTACGCCGATGTTGCGGGAGACTTCTCCGACGGCGACGTTATCGAGCTGACCGTTCCCTCAAAGGTAAGGGCTTATCCCCTCCCCGATGCTCCCGATGTATATGGCTTCAAGTACGGCCCCCTGGTACTCAGCGCAGAGCTGGGCAAGGAGGATATGAAGACCGACAGCACGGGTATGTGGGTAACTATCCCAAAGGAGAAAAAGGTTTCAAGCGAGACCATAAGGATATCAAAGCAGGGACAGTCCGTAACTTCCTTCATGGCTGAGATAAACGACCATCTGGTCCGCAGCGGCGACGGTCTCACCTTCACCCTCAACGATACCAATACAAAGCTGGTATTCACTCCTCATTACAAGCAGTATCAGCAGCGCTACGGCATCTACTGGAAGTTCGTACCCAACGGCACAGTGGTAGAGGAAAAACTGCCCCGCGCAAAGACTACCATCACCGATACGGTACAGCCGGGCTACGGTCAGTACGAAAGCGACCAGCTCCACGCAATGGTTGAGACAGGCACGGTAGGCGTCACCAATGACAGCACCTACCGCTATGTGGAAAAGGACGGCTGGTTCACCTACAGAATGGCAGTGGACGAAAACGCTCCCCTGCTCCGTCTCCACATAAAGCTCCGCAAGGCTGACAACGGCAAGTCGCTGAGAGTCCGCGTTGGCGACGCTGTCCTCTGGGCAGGAACTCTCTCCTACAGCGGCAATAAGGACGTTTATGACCTGCTGCTGACCGTTCCTCAGGACGTCCGTGACCGCTGCACCTACACCACAAGCGACGACGGCACCGAGAGGAGCGTCCTTGACGTTACCTTCTCTCCCGATAAAGAAGGAGCAGGCTCCGCAAAGGTCTGCGACTTCATCTATATGGAGGCAGTTACTCCCGTATACGAATACAACAATGACATCGCCTATTTCGTCGACTGCGGCGACCATAACTCAGGCACACTCACAGGCAGGGACAGACTTGGTATGTACAACAGCGTCACCGAGCAGCTCTACGGCGAGGACGAGGTAAGCGGCAAAAAGTGGGGACTCATCGATGACTCCACCGACCAGTACAACGGCTCAACAAAGAGCGGCGGTCTCTACACTGCCAATACCTGGTGCGACGAGGCGAACACTGCTGACGGCGCAGACAAGTCCAACAGCTTCCGCTACACCAAGAACCAGTACGAGAACAATATAGCCCGCCACCTGGACTACAGCTTTGAGCTCCCCAACGGCACCTATTCTGTGGAGATGTGCTTCTGTGACCCCTGGGGCTGTTCAAAGTCTCCTACAGTCTATGCAAACTACGGCAAGAGCTCCGAATCGGTCATCGTAAAGAACGCTCCCACCGACAAGACTGCCGTAAGCGGAGAAGCAAATGTCACCGACGGTGAGCTGACGGTGAACCTCCGCTCCGAGGACAAGGCTATAAACCTCTGCTACATCATTATCCGTCCCCTGGAGACAGAGGGCGCTTCCACAAAGGGCAGAAAGGGCGATATAAACCTTGATGGTGAGGTCAATGTGTCCGACGCAGTGCTCATGCAGAAGTATATCCTGGGCGGCTCCGCACTCACTGGCGAGCAGGCTTATGCAGCCGACATCGCTGCGGACGCAGTTCCCGACGTATTCGACATGACAGCGCTGAGAAAGCTGCTCATAGCAGGCTGATAAATACCGAAAGCCATAGTATCTTTCATGGGGGGATACTATGGCTTTCTTCATTTTTATGATATTCAGAATGACTCTATCTCACCTTTGAGGAAGCTCACAAGGAGCCTCAGGTCATTCTCGTCAATTGCGCCGTCCATGTTTATATCAGCGGCGTCGAAGCGCTCTGCATCGCCGTTTACGGCTGCTCTGCGCATACCTGTCATGTCATACACATCAACAGCACCGTCACCGTTCACATCGCCAAGTAAGTACTCCTCCGCAGGCTTTACGGGTCTCCACCAGTTCACGTTGTAGAGGTAGCCCTCGCCGCCCCTGAATACGAAGTAGACATCGTGCGCCCCCGAGGTGGGAGTTATGGTGCAGCTCTGGGTGTTCCAGGTCTGCCAGCCGCCTGTGCCGCTGACGTCCATGGTGCCTATGAGCTTTCCGTCGGGACTGTCCAGTCTCACCTCAAGAGAAGCCTCTGCGCCGTTTGAGCCTATACGGAAGTCAATACCGCTGACATCGGTAAGATCGATACCCTTGAAGCCAATATAGTCGCCGTTTTCGATATAGGCAACATCGCTTCCACCCTCGGAGCAGTTCTCTGTGTCAATACCCGACTTGTAGTCGCAGCGCTCAGCCTCGATGACGTCGCCGCCGCTTGCCGTGCCTTTAAGTCTGAGGATATGGGAGGACTTGCTCAGCACCTTGCCGTCAGCGCCGAGAACGTATACCCTGTACTCCCCTTCCTTTGAGGGAGTTCTGACCGTACCTGTGCTGCCACCTGCTCTGGTCATATCGGCTCCTGCTCTGAAGCTGTCGGTGCCGTCGGGAGCTATCCATACAGTGCCCTCAGTCTTTCTCACGGGGAGCCTGCTTCCGCAGGCTGTCTCGCAGCTTGCAGGGAATACCCAGTCCGCAGCAGACTTCAGCCATGAGGGCATGAGACTGCGGTTATCGTCGGAGATACCCGAATTCAGGCAGACCTTGTACTGCCCGAAGGGCCATACATTATCCGAAACCACGATAGGAGTGTCTATGTCGCTGGAGGGCGGGTTCTTGCCCATTTTATTCACAGTGGCATAGGTGCGCTTTATCTTCAGGTCGTGCTTGTCGCCGTACTCCTCGCAGTTGATGGTATAGGTAACATTGGGGCTTATCTCAAGAACGTTGTCATTCTCCTCGATATAGGCAGTTCCCTCATCGTTGTGGAGTCCGTAGGTAGGCCAGCCGGGACCGCCTGCGGGAATGCCCTGAATGTAGTTCTCGTTGATGATAGTGCCGGGCATCTGACCGATAGTGTAGATACCGCCGCTGTCGTGGAGACGGTTAAGGGAGTTTATCACCCTGTTATAGCATATCTGATTGTCGCGACAGGTGGTGCTGTCCTTGAAATTGCACCAGCCCCAGCCCAGATGTATGCCGTTATATGCGGTCTTTTCGATGGTGTTGCTGAGTATCTTCACAGAGTCCACATAATAGGCGGTAATGGCTGCACAGCCGCCGAAGCCGTGAACAACGCTGATGTCATAGAGAAGGTTCTGGGAAACTGTATCGTTCTTGCACAGTCCCTCCACGCCCCTGGGAAACTTCTCGTGATTATTGGCAGCAGCATCGCCGATGTAGATATGCTGAGGGTGACCCACGGTGATACCGCTGGAGGTTATATCGGTGATGAAGTTTCCGCTTACGTCGGAGTTTATAACGTCATTGGTCATGGAAATGCCGTCAGCGCCCGTGTGCTTGACCACATTCCCCGTAAGGCTGATATTGTCGCTGCTTGTGATATGTATGGCAGCAGGGAGAGTATCCGCCATTTCGTATTTCTTTGAGTGCCAGTTTGAGTCCGCAAAGGCAGTGTAGCTCTGAGCTGCCTGGCAGGTAGCTTTTCCGTGAGAGCCTGCCACCTCGGTGAGCTGAAAGTCCGTATTTGCAAAGGTAATGCCGCTGAAGCTGATATTCTCCACCCGCTCCGATGTGGACCTTCCCGCTATCTTTATCAGGCAGTCCGCTGCGGGAGCCTCAACGTCGGCAGTTGCCATATCCTCGCCGCTTCTGGGATAATAGTACAGCATCTTTTCGGTCTTGTCAAAGTAGAACTCGCCCTCGCTGTCAACGAATGAAAAGGCGTTGTAGATAGTGTGGGTTCCCCCGGTGGAGAAGCCTGCGCCCCAGCCGGGAGTCTGGGCGATAGCGCCGTAGGGCTGCTGCATGAGGAGTATCATGCTGCTGCCGTCGTACTTTATATCCCTTGAGCAGACGATATTCTCGTTCCAGGTGGTGCCGTTCACCACCTCAAGGTCGTCGAAATTTGAGGTTATACGGGGCATTGAGCCTGCATCATAGACGATTCCGTCGCTCTTTTTGCCCGAGTCCCATGCCCAGTCGCCCTGACCTGCGGTAACATAATAGTCTCCGTAGCCCCCTTTTGCCTGGACCTGAACGCTGCCCATATTTGCGCGGCGGTCATTGACATAGAGGTTGCGGAGCTTGGTGCTGCGGTCCAGAGGTGCCGCCCAGAGCTTATCGTTGAACTTAGTCCAGCCTGTGACCTTCTGAGCACCGTTGATGACGGGATTCTCTCCCTCATAAGCCTCATATCTGACCTTGCAGCCCCCCTGTGCCCGAGTCCCTTGTGTCGAACTCAACAGGCTCCGTGATGCGGTAGTCTCCGCCCCGGAGATAGACCACGATGTCGCCGGTCATGCTGCCGTTCACTTTCCTTACCTCGTCCCTTGCCCTTTCGAGAGTTGCAAATGGAGAGTCCAGCGAGCCGTCGCCGCTGTCACTGCCCTCAGGCGAGACATAGTACACAGCCTGGACTCCGCCCACGGCATGGACAGTTCCCGCGCAGACGTACGGACTCAGCGCAGAAAGCGCCGAAACAGCGCTGATAACAGCAGCCGTTCCTCTTAGTTTCCCGATCATAAAAATTCCTCCTTCTACATGGCATCTCTGAAAACCCACTTTTGAGGAAAAACAGCTATGGACGACATATGCTGCGCCTATCTGTTTTTTCTTTACCAAATAGGTTTTAGAGATGCCCTTTATTCTCTTTTTTCTTTAATAGTGAGAATAAGTTTTTCTTTTAATATCCCCCGTCGCGTCTTTGGTGATAATCACCATTTTGAACCTGTTTGTGTTAATTATAGCATTGCAGGCTGCTTTCATAATACAATTATAATGATATTTCTGGTAATATTTTAACTCGCCGGCCGCTTTAACAAAAGTTTATAATTTAATTAAATCATCTGCTGTCCGAGCTTCACAAAACGGCGAACCGCCGTACAGAAACTTCAGCACCGCCCATCTTGCTATTATCTTGCATTTATGATATAACAAAGGGTATGACAGCTGAAATGGAGGATAATATGAGCATACTCAATGTTGAACACGTTACGCACGGTTTCGGTGCGAGACAGATACTTAATGACGCTTCCTTCCGACTTCTGAAGGGAGAACACGTCGGACTTGTAGGCGCTAACGGCGAAGGCAAGTCCACATTTCTGAATATAATCATGGGCAAGCTCCAGCCCGACGAGGGCAAGATCGAATGGTGCAGGCACATAACCACAGGCTACCTGGATCAGTACAGCACTCTCGCCAAGGGCAAGACCATCAGGGACGTGCTCCGCGAGGCATTCGACCACCTCTCCGGCCTTGAAGCGGAAATGCTCACTCTCTACGAGAAGATGTCCGACTGCTCCGAGGAGGAAATGAACTCCCTTATGGAGGAAGTGGGCGAGATACAGAGCATTCTGGACTACAGCGGATACTACACCATTGACGCCAAGATCTCCGAATACGCCAACGGTCTGGGACTCAACGAGATAGGTCTTGACAGGGACGTTGCGGAGCTCTCGGGCGGACAGCGTGCAAAGGTGCTGCTGGCGAAGGTGCTGCTGGAAAATCCCATGATACTCATTCTGGACGAGCCCACTAACTTCCTGGACGAAAACCACATCAGATGGCTCACAAACTTCCTCCAGAACTACGAAAACGCATTCATACTCGTTTCCCATGACGTTCCCTTCATGAACAGCGTCATCAATGTGGTCTATCACGTTGAAAACGCCGTAATGACACGGTATACGGGAGATTATGACAACTTCACAAGAATGTATGAGCTCAAGAAGAAGCAGATAGAACAGGCTTACGAAAAGCAGCAGAAGGAAATCGCAGACCTGGAGGACTTCATCGCCCGCAACAAGGCAAGGGTGGCAACTACAAACATGGCAAAGTCACGCCAGAAGAAGCTGGACAAAATGGACAAGATCACCCTCATGCGCGAAAAGCCCAAGCCCACATTTTCCTTCCGCAAAGCAAGAACTCCCGGACGTGTGGTCATCGACTGCAAGGACGTGGTGCTGGGCTATGACGAGCCCCTCACAAAGCCTATCTCCGTCAAGGTGGAGAACGGACAGAAAATAGCTATCCGCGGAGTCAACGGCATAGGAAAGTCCACACTGCTGAAGACCCTGCTGAAAATAATACCACCCATATCCGGCTACGTCGAGCACGATCAGTTCGTGGAGTACGGCTACTTCGAGCAGGAAGAGGAGAGCACCTCAAAGACAACCCTTGACGTTATATGGGAGGAATACCCCTCCATGACCAATGCGGAGGTACGCGCAGCCCTTGCCCAATGCGGTCTCACAACCGAGCACATCACCTCACAGATGAGAGTGCTCTCGGGCGGCGAGAATGCCAAGGTAAGGATATGCAGGATAATGCTCAGGGAGGTAAATCTCCTTGTGCTGGACGAGCCCACCAACCACCTGGACGTGGACGCCAAGGAGTCCCTGAAAAAGGCAATAAAGGACTACAAGGGAACTGTGCTCATAGTGAGCCACGAGCCAGAGTTCTATATGGATATAGCCGATAATATCTGGAACATCGAGGAATGGTCCACCAAGATAATATAAAAGCAAAAAGCAGGTCATTATGTCCGATGCTCATATATAAGTTTTGCCCCAAAGCATTTCAAAAGTGCTTCGGGGCATTGTGTTTTATAAAGTAAATCATAATTTAGCGCGTATGCGCTAAGTTGATAGTTGAAAGTTGAGAGTTGAGAGTTAATGTGTTCGCTTCGCTCACAATATTTAAGTATTGTCGCCGCAGGCGACTCCACAACTTTCAACTCTAAACTCTCAACTCTAAACTTAAATCATAGCACCACATCGCCGCATCGTCTATAAAAACGGCGCTGTACTTATTGACCTGCTTTTAGCAATATACATAAATTACCATTGTTGCCTCAAAAATGATACAAAACTGTTATTTTATGGCATGAAAGGCTATTTTTTCGGAGAAAAATCTGCTGTATAATATTGACAGAAGCAAGCGGATAATTCCGCATTGACGGGACTTACAGCGTCCCGCAGTAAATGATCTGAGAGGTGATTTCAATGAAAAAGCTTATTTCGGCTATCATTTCATCAGCACTTGCAGTAAGCACTATGGCAATTGCTCCTTTCCAATCGGACGCAGCAGGGGATCAGTACGAATTTGAAGAAGGCACAATAAGCAGCACAGGCGAAAACAGCGCGGAGATCAGCGCCCTCAGCGGCGCAAGCGGCGGCAGAGCCGTTGATCTGAAGGACGGCGGCAACTCCGTCACCGTAAAGGTCAATGCCGCAGGACAGGGTATGCACAGGATAACCCTGCGCTACTGCCAGCCCTACGATGAGGACGGCAAGTACCAGAAGGTACTCATCAACGGCAAGGACGCAGGCGAGATATTCTGCGAATACACAGGCGATGACAAGTTCTCCACGGTCAGCGTCAGCGCACAGCTCAACGCGGGCAGCAATGACATTACCGTTGAGGCTTCCTGGGGCTGGACACTGTTTGACCGCCTGCTCATCGAGAAGGGCGACTTCACCGCCTACTCCGGCGGCGGAAAGCTGTCCAATCCCAAAGCTTCCGCACAGACTCAGTCACTGTACAGCTTCCTGTGCGACACCTACGGCAAGAACGTCATATCAGGTCAGCAGGAGTCCACATGGATGGGCAGCGAGGGCTATGAGTTTGACATCATAAAGAATGCCAGCGGCAGATACCCTGCCCTCCGCGGACTGGACTACATGGGCGATGACTTCGCAGGCTGCAACAGGCGTGCAAAGAAATGGTATGAAAAGGGCGGCATAGTCACTATCTGCTGGCACTGCGGAAGTGACTTCAGCGGCAGCCACACCGAAGCCATGAACACTGACCTCAACTGGAGCACTGCCCTCACTGAGGGAACTGCGGAGTACAACAAGCTCATTGCAGGCATGGACAAGGGGGCCAAGGCTCTCAAGGAGCTGAAGGACGCGGGTATCCCCGTGGTATGGCGTCCCTTCCATGAGTTTGACGGAAAGTGGTTCTGGTGGGGCAAGGGCGGAGCCGAGAACTTCAAGAAGCTCTGGCGGATAATGTACGACAGATATACGAATTACTGGGGACTTGATAATCTTATATGGAGCCTTGGCTACTGCGGCGACGTGAACGCAGGCTGGTATCCCGGGGACGAATACGTTGACATAATCGACTCCGACACCTATGTGAACCATACAGGCTCACTGGCACCTATGTACAACAAGACAGCACAGGTGGCAAACAAGCCTGTATGCCTCCACGAGAACGGACCTATCCCAGACCCCGAAAAGATGAAGTCGGAGGGTGCAAAGTGGCTGTGGTTCATGACCTGGCACACCTCCTTCATCGACAGCAACGAATTCAATACCGCATCATACCTGAAGCAGGTCTACAACAGCGACTATATGCTGACACTTGATGAGCTCCCCGACATCTATCACTACGGAAGCCCGGTATCCTACGGCGAGGACGGTCCCACCTTTGAGATTGTCCCCTCAAAGGGCATAAAGGGAGACCTTAACGGAGACGGTCAGGTAAATGTTGCCGACGCAGTTATCCTCCAGAAATTCATACTGGGCAGCAAGGACGTGACCGCAGCTAACTGGGTGGCAGGAGACCTGTGTGAAGACCAGGTGCTGGACGTTTTTGACATGATAGAGATGAGAAAGCTGCTTACTGCTCCCAAGGTGACTCCTCCTCCCGAGCAGCCCGAAACTCCGCAGTCAACATACAAATTCGACCCTGCTAAAAAATACGCCGAGTACGGTCAGAACTACCGCAGCAACGCCTCAAAGACAGGAACTGTCGTAAAGGAGACCTACAACGGCATAAACGGAACCAACTCCCTTAACGTGTATCTGCCCTATGGCTATGACAAGAACAAGAAGTACAACATCTATTACTTCATGCACGGCATGGGAGACAGCGAGAATTCCCTGTTCTACAATGACAACGGCGAATCGGTGCGCCTTATCGACAACATGATACAGAACGGCGACATCGAGCCCATGATAATCGTTACTCCAACCTTCAACAAGGTGAGCTCCGATACCTTCTACAATGCCGAGAACTTTTACAAGGAGTTCCGCGAGAGCGTTGTTCCCTTCGTTGAGGGCAAGTATTCCACCTATGCAGCCTCCACCTCAATGGAAGACATCAAAGCCTCAAGAATGCACAGAGCCTACGGCGGATTCTCCATGGGAAGCGTTTCCACATGAGCTGTATTCGAGAACTGCGTGGACATAGTGGGCTACTTCATGCCCATGAGCGGCGCTCATCACTGGGGAACGGGCACAGCCGATGCAGGCGCACTGGCAAGAGCTGTTGACAAGGCAGGACTCAGGAAGAACGAATACTTCATCATGTCCGCAACAGGCACATCTGACTTCGCAAATCCCGTTCTCAGCCCCCAGATAGAGGCTATGAAGAAGCTGAGCCAGTTTGAGTACACCTCGGACTTCTCAAAGGGCAACCTCTGGTTCATACTTGCAAACGGCGGCGAGCACAGCTGGTACTATGTAAGACAGTACATCTACAACTGCCTGCCATTCTTCTTCCGTCAATAAAATAAACTGTTACAGTATTATCCTCACTTATATGTATATTCAAGGCATTAGCCCGTCCCTTTTCCTGCGGGAGGGCTGTGCAGAAGCTCCGCACTGACCCTGCGGAGCTTTTGCGTATTGACGTATTTACGGGAGAAGTGTATAATAAAAGCGGAGGTGACAGTATGGAAAGCATCGGAAGGATAGCCGTTATAATGCCCCATATAAGCAGCAATACCGAGACCTCGTTCATAGATGTCATTCACACAAGAGCTGCACAGTACGGCTATGACACCATAGTCATTTCGGGAGTCATAAACTACGTTGACCAGCAGCTTGACCAGGTATACTCAAAGGGTCAGACCAATATCTATGACCTTATCCTCCATGGCAGCTTTGACGGCTTTATCTTTGAAGCCAATATCTTTTGCAGCGAAAGACAGCGCAGAACTATACTCGACCTCCTTCACAGGCGGAATATACCCTGTGTGGCAGTCAACTACGAGCAGCCACACTTCCCCGTGGTATCCGCAGAGGAGAACGTGCTCCTCTATCTTGCGGCTCAGCACCTCATAAACGAACACGGCTGCAGAAGGCTCTGGTGCATAGGAGGCACTAAGGGACATACTCCCTCGGAGGAGCGCATAAGCGGCTTCCGCGGGGCAATGGAGGAAAGCGGTCTCCCCTGTGACGATGACTGCATATTCTACGGTAACTACTGGAGAGACGTTCCACACAGGATAGCCCTTGACATAGCAGATGGCAGGCTGGAAAAGCCCGACGGCATTGTCTGCGGAAGCGATATAATGGCGGTGGAGCTGTGCCGCACTCTCATGTCAAAGGGCATAAAAGTGCCCGAGGATATAAAGGTCACGGGCTGCGACGGCAGCATGATATCACAGACCGAAAGGGTGTCACTTACCACAGTTGCGGGACAGGAGCGCATCAACGGCTTCCTTGCCCTGAATGAGCTGCTGAAAGCCATGGGCAGGCAGCCTGAGGACAGTCCCGTAGTTCCCGAGCTCATCATAGGCGAGAGCTGCGGCTGCGGTGACAGAGGAAGCATACGCCGCAGCAGGAGCCTCTCCGACACGAGGGAGTACGCGGGAGTTATGTTCGATATACTTGAGCAGCGCAAGACCAGCAGTCAGGGCGAGATAATCAGGCGTATGTCCGAATGCAAGGACCTTTATGACGTTACAGGCACATTCCTGGGCTGCTGCTATATGATACCCACAGGCGTAAGGGCAGAGCTGTGTCTCTGCGAGGACTGGTGCAGGGAGCCAAGCGACCCGTCGGTCTACCGCAGAGGCGGACTTCCCGACAAAATGCTCCTTGCCATAGAAGCCTGCTATGAGGGGGGCGAGCAGATGAAGGAGTTCCCGACCCGTGACATCTTCCCCTCACTGACAAAGCCCCATGAACCGCGGCTTACGGTGGTCTCATCCCTTCACTGCAAGGGACAGATATTCGGCTATGTGGGCTTTACCTACCGCAAGGCAGTTCACATCGTTCTGGACGAATTCTACATGAACTGGTGCGACGCGGTGAGCAGCGGTCTCAACGCCGTACAGAACAGGATATACAAGGACTATGTCAACAAGCGGATAGAGTCCCTTTCGGAATTCGCTCCCGTACTTGGCATATACAACAAGCGCGGACTTATCAGCAAACTCATGAACCTCATGTCCGAAAACAGCGATTTCCCCCTCACACTTACCCTGCTCTCATATATCAGGGAGGACAAGGTCCATTACAGCGTACCGCCGATCAATTCCATTGTCAACGCCATACGTCTCAGCGAAAGCGATACCGTGCTTGCAAGCATAGGCGACGATATAATCGCCGCTGCCAATACAGGGGAGCAGAAGCTATCGGAACAGGCATTTGCGGAAAAGGTAGCCGAAAGCGTGCGTCTCTCCTACAAGGGAGCCGTGGAGATAAAGCAGGAACGAATAGCTGTTATATCCTGTCAGCTGAAGCCCTCTGACATCTTCACCATCGACAGCCTCATATGCTCCATGGCGGACAGGCTCAAGGGCAAGATGATAAGCCTCAGCTCGGGCACTTTCAGCTATAAGGACCAGTTCACCGCCATGAGGGACAACATCTTCCGCTTTCCCGAAAAGGACTGGAACATCGAAGCCCTTACCCGCAGCATGGGTCTCAGCAAGAGCCATTTCCACAGGATATACAGGGAGCTTTTCGGCACAAGCTGCAAGGAGGATATAATCACATCAAGGCTTGAGAAGGTGAAATGGCTCCTTGAGAACACTTCACTGACAGTAGCACAGATAGCCGACAAGAGCGGATATTCCAACACCAGCCACTTCATACGCCAGTTCAGCAGCAGGACAGGTCTCACCCCTTCTGCCTACCGCAGGGAAAAGGAGCAGAAAGGCAAATAAAATGGGATAAAACCGCATTTACTCTCTCCCCTTTTGGGTGTATCATATGTATATGGGACACATCTGCCGAAGGGCTCTGCACTGACCTTGGGCGATAGATCTGTTTCGGGACCCTCGATTCCTTTTATTCCGAAACATCCTTGAAAGGGCGGACAAAACAGTACCCGCATCGGACGATCCGATGCGGGCTTTCGCTTTATATGCTTATTTCTTATCCAGTCCCAGAAGGTGCTGCTGTATGGCAAGGGCATCGTTTACGGTGACGCCGTCGCCGTTGATGTCGGCATTTATCCTGCCCTCGGGACTGAGGGTATATCTGTCGGGATTTGCCATAGCCTGCATGATGAATATAGCGTCCGCCAGATCAAGGACTCTGTCGCAGTTTGCATCGCCGTATCGCACAGGGGGATATACTCATCAAATATAGTACTGTTGGCAGATAAAATAAATGCCTCGTTCCCCTCTTCATACTCTATCTTTCCCACAATTGCACCTCCGATTATCATTGGTCTGCACTTTATCATGCTGTCAAAGCCCTCGCACATCTCGCTGATGTACTCCACCTCGAAGGCACCTTCACTTCCGCATTCCATTGTAAGCTCAGGAGCGCGGAAATATCCGCAGAAGGTACAATTACCGTTCATTGTCATGTTTGCCCCCTTCTCACTGTAAAATCTTACAGGGAAGGAATCGTTAAATCTTACTACACTGCCGCCGCCAATATTGTCATAGAGTATGCCCCCTGCTGTTTCCGCCGCAGGTGAAGGTACCCTTTATAAAGAATATAACTCTCTTAGTCGTCTTTCTGACTGTGATAGTGTTATCGAGGGTAAGATCATCAAGAAGGATAACAATGTCCTCGTCGGCTGATTCTATAATAAGGTCATGGTCAAGAGACTTTATGGTACAGCTCCTGTTTACAGTGTCGGAGCTATAGTCGCCGTCTATGATGCACTCCGCCACCTTGTCCGAGGTACCGGGAGCTATTTCGTCAAGCTCATATGCCGTGAACGGCTCCAGTCCTTCTATGCCAGTTATACGTCCCGTATCGTCCGCAGCGCTGTCGGTAAATGGCTCGCCGGAGCCTTCGCCGCCTGCCTCCTGCAAGCCTTTCAGTCCGGGTGTGCTGCTCTCAGCAGAGGCTGCTCCGCAGACCGCAGTCATAGCCAGTATCAATGATGAGACTGCTGCGATGATGTTTTGGGTAAATGTTCGTGTAAAATAGTGTTTCATGATTATCGTCCCTTTCTTTAGTATGAAAACATTATATCATAAAAATAAGGAAATAGCAATGAATGCGGAATGAAAAGGATACGAAAATGCACTTTAATGCCGCCAGTCTTGATATTGACAGCTGATTATGCTATACTGATTACAGACAGCTGACAGGATAATACTGACGGAGCCCTGTACCTGAAAATGATAGGAGGACACCCTATGGATAAGGATTTTGACCTTCAGAACTACCTCATCGAGGGAGTGGAAGGAGTTGTAAAGGACGCCCTGAAGGCTACTCTCAGAAATCCCAGAGAGAGCGCATTCATGATTAAGTTCGCAGCCGCCAGCCGCTCCGCTTCAAAAAAGCGCCGCACTGCCGAGGACAGAGGCGAGCATATACCGCCCTTCCTCATTGCAAGTATCACCAGCAAATGCAACCTCCACTGTGCAGGCTGCTATTCGCGGTGCAGCCACGCCACTGTGGACTCAGAGCCCGTGAAGCAGCTCTCGGACGAGGAATGGCTCAGGATATTCACCGAAGCCGACGAAATGGGCATCAGCTTCATACTCCTTGCAGGAGGAGAGCCCATGCTCCGCCGCGGTATCATGGAAGCCGCAGGCACCAGACAGAACATCATGTTCCCCATCTTCACCAACGGTACATACATTGATGATGAGTATCTCAAGCTCTTTGACCGCTGCCGCAATCTCGTTCCCATAATGAGCATAGAGGGCGGCAGGGATCTCACAGACCGACGCCGCGGAAAGGGTATCTACGATATTCTCATGGAGAATATGGAGAAATTCAGAGCCCGCGGACTTATCTTCGGCGCCTCCGTAACCGTCACCACCGAGAATTACAAAGAGGTGACCTCAGATGCCTTCCTCGACGGTCTTGCCGAAAGAGGGTGCAAAGCGGTGATATTCGTGGAGTATGTCCCCGTGACTGAGGACAGCAGCGTACTTGCTCCCACCGACACAGAACGGGAATACCTCATGGACAGGATAGGCATTCTCCGTGAGGAGCGGTCAGAAATGGTGTACATCGCCTTCCCCGGAGACGAAAAGAGCTCGGGGGGGCTGCGTTGCCGCAGGCAGGGGCTTCTTCCACATCAACTCCCACGGCGGCGCGGAGCCATGTCCCTTCTCGCCCTATTCCGATGTGAATGTCAGGGACACCTCTCTCCGTCAGGCTATGCAGTCTCCACTGTTCACGGCGCTGAGGAGCGGAGATATGCTCCTTGAGGACCACAGCGGCGGCTGTGTACTCTACGAAAAAAGAGAGCTTGTGGAAGCTCTCCTCAGATAAGTAAAAAGGCTCCGGGCTGCATTTCTGCGGCACGGAGCCTTATGCTATGACAGCGGTATCATCAGGGTAACACAGAAGCCCTTGCCGCGGCTTGAGCATATGAGCTCGCCGTTCATCTTCTCCATAAGGCGGCTGGCGATATAGAGTCCCAGACCGCTTCCGTCCTTGCCTGCGGAGTTGTCACCGCGGTAGAATTTGGCGGTGATAAGCCCCATTTCCTCCTCGGGAACGCCCTCGCCGCGGTCACTGACGGACATCTCAAGGAAGCCGTCCCGAACCACATAGCCGATGTCGATATCGGTGCCTGCGTACTTATAGGAATTGCCGATGATATTGCCTAAGACCTGTGAAAGCCTTATCCTGTCGGTACAGATGAGACACTGAGGAATCTCAGCCTCTACGGCAAGTCCCCTTGTATCGTGTTCAGCCACAAGCTCATGAAGTATCTCCGAGCTCTCGTCGGTGCAGCTCACGTTCATCTCGCCCAGATCGTCCAGCGCCGAGGCAAGAAGGTCGCTTACCAGCACGTTTATCTGCTCCGCCTTCTGGTGGATATCCCCTATTTTTTTCTTAACGTACTCGTCCTCTGACTTCACCGTCATCAGCTCACAGAGCAGCTTTATGCCCGTAATGGGAGTTTTCAGATCATGGCTCAGCGACGCCACCAGTTCCTTCTCCCTTATCTTCATCTCGTTCTCACACTGCCGTGCCTTCTTCAGCTCCTCGCGCATGATGTCGAAGCTCCCGGTAAAGGCGCCGAACATATTGTTCTTCTCCAGCCTGATAGGCACGTCCAGTTTTCCAGAAGCCACATTCTCCGCGAATTTTTCCATTTCGCCGAAGGGCTTGACTATAGTCATGCGGACGTATATGCCGTAAATTATCCCTGCCAGCAGAAACATCACCGACAGCACCGCCGCAGCTATACAGATACGGCGGTTCACTCTTTCGTACTCCAGCCTGTCGGGGTCGGGTATGACCACTGTGCCAAGATAGCGGCTGCCCTCTGTGACATTCAGAGAAAGGCAGCCCTTTTCCGTTGCCTTTTTTGAGGAGTCGACGCCCTCAAGCTCCTCACCTGCGCAGGAATAGACTATGAAGTCCTGACTGTCGAACACTATCATCTCCGTACCGAAGCGGCTGCCATCGAAGCTGTCCATACTGTCCCAGCTCTCTCTGACGGAGCTTACAATGTCATTTATCCTCAGTGTATCGGCACTGCTGCCCCTGTATGAAAATGCCATTTTCATAAACAGGAAAATGCCTGCGAACATCAGTGCTGTACTGAAAAAGAGTATCCTTCTGTAAACCTTCATGTGTCCTGTCCGTCCTCAATGATATAGCCCACGCCCCAGACCGTCTTTACGATACAGGGAGAATTCGGGTTCTCCTCGGTCTTTTCACGGATATGGCGTATATGTACGGCAAGAGTGCCCTCACCTATGAACTCATCTCCCCAGACATTTTTTAGAAACTCGTCCTTGGTCACAACCCTGCCCCGGTTATTGAGGAGATACGCCAGCATCTTGTACTCCATAGCCTTTAGAGGCACCACTTCACCGTCACGTATGAGCTTATGAGCGCCCGTATCAAGAACGAGCCCTTCCCTTATGACTATCTCACGGGATCTGCTGATGCTCTCCCCGTAAACGGCTTTGGCGGAGACAGCTTTCGCTGCCTCCGCTGAACGCTCATATCTTTTCAGTATCGCCTTGACCTTGGCGAGGAGTATATTAAGGGTGTAGGGCTTCTTTATGTAATCGTCTCCGCCTATATTCAGAGCCGTCAGCACATCGTCATCGCTGGTCCGTGCGCTGATGAACAGTATGGGCATATCGTACTCCGCCCTTATCTGCTTGCACAGCTCAAAGCCTGATCTGTCGCCCAGATTGATGTCAAGGAGCAGCAGCGACACCTGGTTTTCTTCCAGAAAGCTGACAGCTTCGTCATAGCTTGTGACATAGGCTGTCTTTATATCGAATATATTGAAATACTCCGCTGTTGTCTCCGCAATGGTAACATCATCGTCGATCATTAGGCACTGATACTTCATTGATACTCTCCTTTCAGCCGCTGATCTTCACGGTACCGCCGTCCTCGCCCAGGAAAACTATCTTTCCCTTTGACGGCAGGGGAACTGAGTTCCTGTAATCCTTCATGTAGCTGGAATATACGACACGATCTGCCGAATCATAGACATATACCGCAGCATTTTCGGGTATATCCAGAGTGATGATCCTGGTCTCGCTGTCAGATGTCCTGAACCACACAGCCTTCTTCGTTGAAAGCTCCACCTCTGAGATACTGCCTGTGAACTCGGGTATAGCCTCCTCGGAGATGAACTCCAGAGCGCAGTTTTCAGCCACAGCAAATTCCTTGCCGTCCTCATATCTGATCTCAATATCCCTGAGGTCGCGTCCGCCCGGCATTTTCAGAGCCGCCTCCAAATGGTCCTTGTCGATTATCCTGCTGCCCGAAACATACCCCTTTGCCTCGGGCGCAGTCCTGAAGGAAACGGCTTCCTCCCCGTTATATATGGCATTGGAATATTTTCCGTTATACAGGTAATACCTCCTGCCGCTCCTCTCGTCCCATGCCTTCTGAGCCTCATCGCTTATGGGATTGGGCTCAGCCTTCTGCAATTTATAGTAATGGTACTGTGCACCTATATCCCCTGAACCCATATATTCATCGGCACAGATATAGTCAATGCCGTTTCTGGTGCGGAAGCTGAGCAGAGAAGCGTTTTTGGGCTGTACAGCCTTTCCCGACTTCACCGAGCCCGTCACCTGAACAAATCTGTCATCGGTGGTATACATAAACTGCTGTGCCTTCCGCCTTTCTTCTGTCAGCACGGTTATCTCCATATATTCCCCGTCGGGGAAGGAAACCTCATATTCCGCCTCTGAGGAGATGTATATCCCCGCCAATGACAGGTACTTCTCGGGCACCTTGCCCAGAGTCTCCGCCTTTTCGGGCTTGGGGTGAGAGATTTTTATCCCCTTCTCCGCAAGGGCAATGTCCATGAGAGCCATTACCATGAGCTGGTTCACGGTGCCGTTTCCGCCAGAGGAAAGCACCGAAACGCTTATCTCCTCATCGGGAGCCACTACAAGGCTTGCGTGCTGGTGCATTACGTCTCCGCCCTTGGAGACCACCTTTACTCCTGCTGCGCTGTAATCCTCATACTCGGTCTGATCCCAGCCCAGTCCGAAGCCGTCCTCATAGCGGTCCTTTGCAGCTGCTCTGCCCATTTCCTTCTTGGACTTTTCCGACAGGAGCCTGTTATCTCCGCTGAAAAATGAACTGCCGAAGCTGCACAGCTCAGCCGCCGTGGACATTATTCCTCCCGAGCCCAGATCCATGCAGTAGTCGGGAGCAATGGCGATATTCTTGACTGTGAAGGTGTCCACCTGCTCCTCTGTGCGGAAGGCGTTCCAGGGAGTTCCTGTCTGCGTAAGTCCCAGGGGCTTGCAGATATGACCGTCCACATAGTCGGTGAAGCTCTCTCCGCTGACTGCCTCAACGATGAGCTCCAGCACCTCGAAGCCGTCGTTGCAGTAGGCGTCGAAGTCTCCGGGGTCAGCCTTGAGTCTCTGCCTGCTCAGCTCAGCAAGCATGGTATCATGGGGAGCGGCGTCCCTGTCATCATAGAGCATGAAATCGCCCTCTGTGGTCCCCATGAGTCCCGATGTGTGGTTCATGAGCATACGGACCGTGATATCCTTGTACCTTGGGTCAGCCATACGGAAATCGGGAAGGTAATCCGTAACGGGCTTGTCTATATCCACCTTGCCCTCCTCTGCAAGCTGCATTACTGCGGTAGTCGCGAACATCTTGCTTACCGAGCCTATGCATGAGAGGGTATCTCCCTTCCCGGGAGCAATGTTCTGTTCTATTGCGCGGTCAGCCTTTACGGGCATTGCCGCCGCTGTGGCTGTCATAACAGCCGCAGCCAAAATTGAAGCTATCCTGCCTTTTTTCATACCTGTCCTCCCTTACTCCGTCATAAGCTCATATACGGATATTTTCTTGATCTTTCTTGCGCCTGCATATGCACATATGAAGCAGAACAGGAGCAATACCGCGTCCATGAAGAATACTGCCGCCATATTTGTTTCGATAACGCCGATAAAACTTGCGAAGAGCTTTACAGCAATAACCGAAAAAGCCGTACCGACAGCCACTGATATAAAAGCTGCAGGCATTATCCTGAACGCCAGCTGGAGCATAAGCTCACGGGAAGTATATCCCATGCTCTTCATTACGCCGAATTCCTTGCGCTGACGTTTTATGGAAGTCTCCATAAGGATAAAGAGGATTATCATTACCACCAGTGCCGAGAGCAGCATGAGCACGGTTGTCAGGGCGGATATTGCCTTCGCCGTGCCTGCAAGCTGAGTTTTTATAACGCCTCCCAGATTGATGACAGAGCCAATGATAAAGCCGCTGCTGCTGCCCTTGATGACAGTATCACCCGACTGTATAGCGTACTCAACATGGTTGCCGCCCTGATTGGCGATGATATCGGCTATCTGCTTTTCAGCCTCAGCCCTTATCCTGTCCTCGTAGGAGCCCTCTCCCTCAGCCGCCTTACCTGCATCTGCGATGCTCCTGCCATACCTTTCAGTGAGAGTATATTTGAACTCATCCGCATCAACTCCGTCCTTCAGGTAAAGCTCTATGGTATCGGGAGCGTAGGTGGGGATAAGTCTTTTCATTCCGTCCTCGGCGATATAGAGGTTGATACCGCCGTTGGTAAGCGAGGTGACGAAGCCTGTGATGATGTATTGTCTCTTTACTCCGCCGTATTCAAGGGTAACGCTGTCCCCTGTGCTGAAGCCGTCAAGCTTGCCCAGCATATTTGTCAGCATTATCTCGTTGTCATGCTGAGGGTATCGTCCCTCTGAGGTGAAGATGTTCTCTGTAACGTCAAAGCTGGTGAAAGCCGTGGGCAGGAGTACCTGTTTCTTTTCAGGCATATTTATCATGATGCTCTCGCCTGATGTGGGAGTAGCCTTTCTTACCTCGGGAAGAGTCTCAAGTTCCTCTGCCAGCCATTCAGTGTCCGTTGGATTGATAATGCTTAACCTCAGGTCGCTGAGCTCAATGCCAGAGCTCTTTGAAATAGCGCTCATGCCGCCGCTGAAGAAGGTGAATATGATGAAGCAGAAGACTATCGCCGCAGATGCAGCAGTGATACATACTGTAAGTCCCAGATTTTGTTTGAAGTTCTGTACGAAGCCCTTCATAGCGAGACGGAAGTGTACGCTGCTCTTTGTCTTTCTCAGGGGAAAATACTCCCTGCCGAAGCGATGGTCGCCCTGTCCTTTGCGGAATGCCTGAACAGGCGGGAACTTCCTTACGGCTCTTGCTCTCAGGAATGAGATGACCGTCACGAAAGCTATTATAATAACAGCAGTTACGATAAGAGGCTTTGCAGTTATCCTGCTGTCGCTCAGGTGTCCCGACATTATCTCTCCCGTGCGGAAGAAAGCAGGTGACACCACTAAGCAGCCTGCGGTACCGATGATGATGCCCGCAACAGTGATGAGCAGGTACTCAAGAACATAGGAAAGGGTGATATTCTTTGAGGTATAGCCCATAGCCTCAAGGACGCCGATATTCACTATCTGGTCCTTTATATCTCCTGCTATCCTGAAGCGTATCATTATTGCAACCGCGATTATGATAAGGACTGCCATGCCCACAAGTATCTTCAACAGGACATCCGTATTATAGGTTATGCCCTCTTTCAGATCCTTATACAGGGCAGACATAACGTTGTCACTAACATTGGAGTTTGAATATTCATCGAATTCTCTGAGGGCGTCCTCCAGCAGCTTATCTCCGCCCTTGCCCTGACCGTCATTATATGCCAGCACAGTATGCTTATCAATGATCCCCTCAAGCAGATGATAATCCTGATCGCTGACGATCATTTTCAAACCGATGCCGGGAGTATCAAAGAGTATGGCGTCATAGAAGCCTGCGATCACAAAGGAAAACCTTCGGGTACCGAAGATCATGTCGAAGTCGTCTCCCGCCTTATAGCCCATGCTGTCTCTTGCCGCATAGGGCATATAGATGGGGTGCTCAAGAGCAGCGATCTCCTCGTCGCTGAGAGTTGTCTCTATCTCTGAGAGCTCCAGTATCTCGTGGCTGTACCCGGTAGAGAAGCACATAGTCAGAGCCTGTTCCTTGCCCTCGTCGTCCAGGTAGTCGGTGCTCATACTGTAGATGACCTCTGTGTGAGCAGCATCGGAAACTCTCTCGTCAGAGGCGAGTATATCCGCGAACGCCTCTTTGTAATACTCATCGGGAATTAATATATGGTTCTCATATCTGCAGGTATGCTCCATGAGGTGGGGGAATATGGACTTTGCTCCCTTTATTCCCTCCAATGCAGAGCCCATGAGCAGCATACAAAGAGTGACCAGAACCACAAGGGCGACAGTCTCAAGCTTGTGCTTTCTGATATTCGCCCATGATAATCTCAGGATCTTCTCCATTTCCGTCACCATCCCATCCTGTCAAG
Source organism: Bacillota bacterium (assembly GCA_029572815.1). Classification (GTDB taxonomy): domain Bacteria; phylum Bacillota; class Clostridia; order Oscillospirales; family Ruminococcaceae; genus Ruminococcus. The sequence goes on from JAKPUQ010000150.1 coordinate 37,638, forward strand.
GAAGTCCTGAAGCCCGTCACGGCGCTTTTTCAGGTCATCGGTGCCGTAGGGCGGCATCTCATGCTCTCCCACAACAGAGCCGTCGGAAAGGAAGATGACTCTGTTTCCGCGGAGGGCTGTCTTTATGTCATGAGTTACCATGACTATGCTCTGTCCCTTGCTGTGAAGCTCAGTGAAGATGTCCAGTACATCGCGGCTCGAGGCTGAGTTAAGGCTTCCCGTGGGCTCGTCCGCAAAGAGTATGGCGGGATCGTTGATGACAGCGCGGACAATGCCCACACGCTGGCACTCACCGCCCGAGAGCTGATTTGGATACTTCTTCCAGGTCTCCTTGTTTATGCCGACCTTTTGCAGAAGCTCCTCCGCCTTTTTATGAGCTCAGGGGAATTCTTCTGCGCCACAAGAGCACCTGTCATCACGTTGTCGAATACGTTCATATTCTCCAGCAGATATATGCTCTGGAACACGAAGCCGCAGTTCTTTCTGCGGAATATGGCGAGCTGATCGTTGGAATATCCTGAAATATCCTCCTTTCCGAAGAATACCTTGCCCAGAGTGGGCCTGTCCATGCCTGAAAGAGCATAGAGCAGAGTGGACTTTCCCGAGCCGGAGGCTCCCATTATGACAGTGAAATCCTTCTCGCGGATGTCAATATCCAGATTTTTGATAACGTGCTGCTGGAAGCCTCCGTTGGAGAAGGTCTTGCACAGCTTTTCCGTATGTAATACAGCAGTACCCATAATACTCTCCTTTTCCGCAGCCCCCGAGGGCGCCGCATTTATCCTGTGATCTAAGTATAGCGTATTTTCGGGAAAACTTCTTTATCATACTGCTATTAATTTCTTATCTGTTTCTTAAATATTCATTATCGCCGCGGAATGGCAATAATAATTATAGTATAAAAGCCAGGGGCATTTTGATAATTTATAATGAATGCCTCGCATTCATTATAGCATAAAAGCGGAGCGTTATGCTATAATCGCCCGATTGCAGGGAACAGATCTCTGATCTGCGTATCTGCAAGGGCATTTTAATAGTTTATAATGAATGCCTTGCATTCATTATAGCATAGAACATTTATAATATCAAGGAAGGGGGCGGTCACCGCCTTCACATTTTTTTGCGTTTTTGAGGGTAAGATTTCGTGATTATGACTACTGCTCAATTAATTGACACAACTGCCGCGATGTGGTATACTAAAATAAAAAAATATCTGCCGCTGGATCAGCAGGCGGATACAGCACTTTTCTTAGGGAGATATGAATATGAAAGAAGCTTTGATCATCATTGACGTTCAAAACGACTACTTCGAGGGCGGAGCCTGCGAGCTCCACAACCCCAGACAGGCTGAGGCGCGCATTGCCGAGCTTATCAGCGAGAGCCGCCGCATCGGCAGGCACATCATCTACATACGCCACATCAACCCCGATGATGAGACTTTCTTCAACGAAGGGACCTACGGCTGCGAGATCTCGGACCGAATAAAGCCCCTTCCCACAGACATTGTTATCAATAAGTACTGCCCCAACAGCTTCCTTGGTACGGAGCTCAACGACTGCCTCCGCAGTCTCGGGGTGGAAAAGCTCATAGTATGCGGCATGATGACCCATATGTGCGTTGACACCACCGTCCGCGCCGCTATGGACCACGGATATGAGGTGTCTCTCGTTGCAGACGCCTGCGCTACTATGGACCTTGAAATAAACGGCGAGGTAATACCTGCCGAGACCGTTCAGAAGACCTATATCGCTTCTCTGGCAGGAATATTCGCCAAGATAGTGTAAATAATCAAAACAGCCGACGTGAATTCTCCGTCGGCTGTAACACATCATAAAGAAAGAAGGTAATGCAATGAAAGTCGCGTTTTTTGACGCAAAGCCCTACGATATGCCATCATTCGAGAAGTTCGGCAGCGAGAACGGCATACGCTTCAAGTTCTACGAGACCAAGCTCAACGAGGACACCGCAGAGCTGGCAAAGGGCTGTGAGGCTGTGTGCGTATTCGTAAACGACACCGTCAGCGCCGCCGTTATCGACAGACTGTGCGAGCTGGGCGTAAAGACACTGGCGCTCCGCTGTGCAGGCTACAACAATGTGGACATAAAGTACGCCAAGGACAAAATAAAGGTCGTAAGCGTCCCTGCCTACTCACCCTATGCAGTTGCCGAGCACGCCATGACTCTGCTGCTGACCTCAATTCGCCGCGTCCACAAGGCTTATATCCGCACACGTGACCACAACTTCTCGCTGAACGGACTTACAGGCTTCGACCTTCACGGCAAGACCGTAGGCGTTGTGGGAACAGGTAAGATAGGCCGCATCTTCATCAATATATGCCGTGGCTTCGGCATGAACATCATCGCCTATGACAAGTTCCCCGCAAAGGACAGCGATATCGAATACGTTGAGCTGGACGAGCTGTTCAGCCGCAGCGACATAATCTCATTCCACTGCCCTCTCACCGACGAGACCTATCACCTTATCGACGAAAGGTCCGTTGACAAGCTCAAGAAGGGCGTTGTCATAATCAATACCTCAAGAGGCGCCCTCATCGACGCAGAGGCTCTCCTTGAGGGAATAAAAGCCCGTAAGATAGGCGCTGCCTGCCTTGATGTATACGAGGAGGAGGCTGACGTTTTCTTCCAGGACTTCTCGGGGCACATCATAGCCGACGATACTCTCGCCCGTCTTATTTCCATGCCAAACGTTATCGTAACTTCTCATCAGGCATTCCTCACAGAGGAGGCTCTCAGCAATATCGCCGAGACCACTGTGAACAACATCATCACCTGTCACAAGGGTGAGGAGTGTCCCAATGAGCTCCGTATATGAGGTGGATAAAATGCTTACAGGAAAGACAGTTTTACTGGGAGTGACAAGCTCAATAGCCATTTACAAGACCTGCAACCTTGCCCGTATGCTGACCAAGCTGGGGGCAGATGTTCACGTTGCTATGACGCCAAACTCTCTCAATTTCGTACACCCTCTCACCTTTGAGACCCTTACTCAGCATAAGTGCCTTATCGACACCTTTGACCGCAACTTCGAGTACAGCGTGGAACACGTCTCGATCGCAAAGAAGGCAGATGTGGTAATGATAGCTCCTGCCTCTGCAAACGTCATAGGCAAGATAGCAAACGGCATTGCCGACGATATGCTGACCACTACGGTCATGGCGTGTACCTGCAAGAAGATAATCGCTCCTGCCATGAACCATAATATGTTCCACAACCCCATCGTTCAGGACAATCTTGACAAGCTGAGAAAGTTCGGCTATGAGATAGTGGAGCCGGTCCGCGGTATGCTGGCAAACCGCGACATCGGCGACGGAAAGCTCCCCGACGAGGAGACCCTTCTGGAGTACATCGTCCGCGAGGCTGCCTTTGAGAAGGACCTGGCAGGCAAGCGCATACTGGTCACCGCAGGTGCTACCCGCGAGAGCATAGACCCTGTACGCTTCATCTCAAACCACTCCAGCGGCAAGATGGGCTTTGCACTTGCGAGAGCAGCAATGCTCCGCGGCGCAGAGGTCACGGTTGTTGCTGCACATACCGATGTTGAGCCCCCCATGTTCGTGAACGTTGTCCCCGTAAAGTCTGCGGAGGATATGTTTAACGCCGTCAGGGAGCGTCTTGACGAGACCGACATCATCATAAAGGCTGCCGCTGTAGCGGACTATACTCCCGTTACCACTGCGGACAGCAAGATAAAGAAGTCCGACGGGGATATGAGCATCCCCCTGAAGCGCACCACGGATATACTCGCCTATATCGGCGAGCATCGCCGTGAGGGACAAGTGGTCTGCGGCTTCTCCATGGAGACCGACAACGTTATCGAGAACTCCCGTAAGAAGCTTACCAAGAAGAACTGCGATATGATATGCACAAACTCACTGAGGAAGGCAGGCTCCGGCTTCGGCACCGACACCAACATCATCACCATGATAACCAAGGACGGCGACGAGGAAATGGAGCTCATGTCAAAGTTTGACGCCGCAAATATTATCCTGACAAAGCTCAGGAGCCTTTCAGAATAAACAAAAAAGACCTCCGTATCACACGGAGGTCTTTATTTTTGCTGTTTTATCAGTTAGTCTTGGTCGATGAGCTCTCATATTCCTCGTAGATTTTCTTCATCTCGTCCATCCATTCGTTGAACTCATCCTCGGTCATGAAGTCCTTATAGTCCTCATACTTGAAGTCGTCGGGATTGAACTGGAAGTCATAATCATCGAAATCATCGTCATCTTCGTCGAAGTCAAGATCGTCGTTATCATCATCGAAGTCAAGATCATCGTCGTCATCGAAATCGAAGTCGTCTTCATCGTCAAGGTCGAGATCAATGTCATTGCCAAGATCGTCATAGAGCTCATTTGTTATGGATTCTGAGAACTTGTCAACAAAGTCGCTGTCCATGCCCGCCCTTGTAAGAACGCCGCTGATGAAGCTGCTGAACTCGTCCTTTGAAGCATAGTCCTCAGGCTCAAAGTCGGAATTATTATCCAGGTCGATCATGAATGCGCCGCCCTTATCGGGAACTTCGATGTCAGCATTATAATCAACCGAGTAGTCAAATGTGAGCTTTCCGTAGTTTGTACCGTCGACAACGATGTCACAGCTTACGTTCTGACCGTCCTTGTCAGCGCTGCAATTAACAGCGAAGGGAGCTGTGTCGGGGATATTCACTGTGAAATCGCCGTTGAAGTAGCCCTTCTCCTCGTCTACGACCTCAACGTTCTCAAAAAGAACTGAGATAGTTACGGGAGTGAGTTCCTTTTCGTAATCGTCGTCGGTGTAGTTGTAGCTTACATCATTGTATGTGAACTCAAGGTCGCCTGTGTACTTCTTGTGATCCTCCTCAGCTGTGAGCTTTGCGGAGAACTGCTCCTCGCCGTCCTCTATGAATGTGAGCTCACCGCGAATGCTGTCGCCGTCCTTGCCGATGACCGCAGTGAAAGCGTTGTCATCATCATAGAACTTCAGACCGCGGATAGTACCTGTGGCATCGATGTATGTATCAACGGAAATGACCTTCTCATCGTCATCATAGTAGTCGTCCTTGAGGTCGGTCTTTATATCCTCGATCTCATTATCGAGAGTCTCTTCGAACTCGTCCTCACCAACAACATCAAGCTTGTCCGTGAAGATATTCTTTGCGATCTTATCGTCGCGGAGCTCCTTGAGGAAATCAAGCTGGAGCTTTGCGATGTCCTTTTCTGTCAGGTCTACAGTAGCTACAGTGTAGTTTACGGTGATATCGCAGATGTCGACCTCTTCCTTCTTCTCGAGCTCAACATCGCTTGCGAAGTTGGACCATACTGCCGCATATCTGTTGACCTCAGTCTCTACGTCCTCAGGTGAGAGGAAAGACTCGGGATCCTTAAGGATATCCCTATATGATGCAGCAGGGTTACTGTCAAGGTCTAACTCATCCAGCGCGTCCTCCATGAACTTTCCGTACTCGATACCCAGCCACTGATCCTTCAGCTCGGGGATACGGAAGAAGTAATCGGAAGTATCTGCGTCAGCAATAACGTCTGCGCCGACAACATTCTCATTGCCGAGAATAAAATCCAGACCTGCGTCGAAGCTGCCCTTCTTGCTTGCAACCTCAGCGCTTAAAGCGTACTTGTCATTCTTGTCGATAATGTCAAGGACAGACGCAATGGCCTCATTCTCTTCCTCACTGTAATAGTCGCCTGAGAGCTCATTCTTCAGCAGTTCCTTTGTATCCTCGGTAGGCTCAAAGGTTACCTTGAAGTCGATGGTCTGACCCTTTTCGTATTTATCGAGACCCTTCTTGTAAGCCTCGCTTACTGTCTCACCAATTGTCTTGGAGTTCTTTTCAGTCACCCATGCGTAATACTTCTCGGGTGAGCTTACGCGGAGCTTTACCTGATTTTTCACTGTATCGGAAACGCCGTACGCCGTAGCGCCGCCGCCTGCGATAACTGCTGCGGATATTCCCCCGATCACCGCTGCTTTCTTGCCCTTGCTCTTCTTTGTAACAGGCTCTACGCCCGAAACGCTGAAATCGCTGTTCATAGGCTGATTTTCAAAATTGTTCTGATCCTTGTTAAACATAAAGATCCCCTCCTGTAGATATATCATTGCGGGCATATAACCCCATATGATAATACTATCACAAACATTTCAAAAAGTCAATATTGCATCATGATTTGTATTCATGCTGTAATCATTCCATCACGAATAATTCACAAATACACGGGCATACTATCCTTGCCCGAAAGGGTAAATACTCATAAAGAGGTGTTTATCATGGACGATAAGAAGAAAAACAAGAGCATCAAGTGTGACGTATCACAGTGCCGCCACAACCTTGTGTCAGAGAATTACTGTTCTCTTGACTGCATTTCCGTAGGCACACATGAGGATGATCCTACAGTCCCCGAATGTACCGACTGCAACTCATTCGTAAAGCGCACAGGCTGCTGCAGCTGAGAAAAGGGCAAAAAAATAAGCAGTTCCTCAGATGGAACTGCTTATCTGCTTTTTGTTGGATCACTCAGCGTTAGGAGCGCCTACAGGACATACTCCTGCACAAGCACCGCACTCAACGCAAGCGTCTGCATCGATAACGTACTTTCCGTCGCCCTCAGAGATAGCGCCAACAGGACACTCACCTGCACAAGCACCGCAAGCTACGCAATCATCAGAAATAATATATGCCATATACATACACCTCCGTGTTATTCGGGAGCAGTGCTCCTCGTTATTTATATTGTAGCATATCCAAGCTAAAAATCAAGACTTTTTTGTTAGCATCCGCTTACATTTACACCTGTCAAACCGCGTAAAATCGCCGAAAGAAAGCCTGAGAGTCAGACTCTCAGGCTTTAAATTTCATCTTTTTTTCATTATCGTATCACAAAGCTCATGCCTTTGCTTTCTTTGTGTTTTTCTCTGTGTCCTTCTTTGCAGTTTTCTCAGCGTTTTTCTTTTCCGCCTTATTCTGCTTGCCTGACTTCAGTTCAGCACAGGCAGCTCCCGCAACTGTCCAGAAAACAGGGGCAAAGGGTATGCTGCTGCAGCCGATGAGATAAATGAGCGCGCCTCCCAGAGCGAGAACGAATATAGTGAAGGTCTCGGCACTGCGTTTTTTGCGGAAGGCCGCAAAGCCCAGGGCAACTGCCGAAAGAACAGTTATTACCAGAGTGATACCCGATACCACACCTCTTGTCGCTGTGGTGTAGAGGTACTCGTTGTATACCTTGTCAAAGCAGCCCTTACTCGCAGAGATGACCTTTGTTATGTCGCTGTAGTAGCTCAGATCCTCAGGAGCTCTGAACAGAGCAAAGGCAAGCTGCTCGGGACCTGTTCCCGTAAGAGGATTGTTCTCGATGACGTCCATTGCTCTTCTGTTCATATAGAAATAAACATCTGCTGTATCATCGATATCGACTACTCTTGAATCGAATGTACCAGAAGCCGAAGCTCTCATATAGGCGTCTGCCCACCAGAGAAGTCTTCCGTCATAGAGTCTGTATGAGCTTATATTGCCGATAGCTCCTGCAAAGACCAGAGCTATGGCTGCTGCTGCGGAAGCAATGCTGACAGGCACGCTGAGAAGCTTCTTCTTTGGAGCTTTCAGCACGAATACTGCTGCGATCGCCGCGATAAGAGCAAAGGCTGTTCCGCAGAAACCGATGAATGAATAGGTGAACATCATTACGAAGGAGAACAGTGCTGCACAGATCAGCATACCGATGCTGCGCTTCTTGTTCTCAGAGGAGATGAAGCTGATAAGTGCGGCAGTAAGTGATAGAGTAAGCACCATTGCAAGGAACAGGGGTGACATTGAAAGACCCGAAGCCGCATTTACCTTAACTTCCATGGATACAAGGGTATAGTGGCTGAGAGCTCCGCCGAATACCTGTATGAGAGCGACTATACTGTTTAGCAGTCCCACGCCCACGATCCCGTCGATTATGGCGCGGAAGGCGCTCTCACGCTTCAGCGCCGCGGCTGAGGCAAAGAAGCAGAAGTAAAAGATAATGGCGAGCATTCCCTCGCCTCTCTCGGGATAGCCGTAGAAGGAATAGCTCAGGATAACGCCCCTTGTCAGGGAGAATATCCCCCAGAGCTCCATGATGATCATAGCACCCATGGGAATTATGAGCCGTTTGCTCATATACTTCTTCATAAAGGCGATGATAGCCAGTATCATTGCGATAACGCCGCCTACAACCAGACCGCCCGCGGAAAACGCATATGTGATCTTGGCAGAGACAAGGTCATGGAATATCTCGGGAGCCAGAGTGAAGAGCGGAGTCATAAGCATAGCAATGACAAGTCCTCTCGACGCCAGCTTTGAATACTGCTCCTCAGTCATATTGAGAATAAAATTGGATTTTTCACTTGAATGGAATATGGTTTTTGGCATTTAACTCTTTCCTTTCTGCCCTTATGCAGAATTTATTTTGGCGATACGGTAACTGTATAGCTGTCGCCGTTCTTGTCTCCCACGGTTATGATAAAGTCAGTGGCAACGCTCTGAGCTCCGGAAGACAGGTCATACCAGGCAAAGCCCGGGGTGCTTCCGTCAACGCGGCTGCCCTTGCGGAGGAGATTGTCCTTGTCACCGTCATTTACCAGTCTGATGAAGCGTATGCCCTCATCATTGTTTGTCATTTCGTTGTTGCCGCTCTCGTACATAAAGTACTTGCGCCAGCCGTCATCCGCCTCTGTGGCATTGATATGGAGCAGTCTAACGCCGCTTCCCGTAGGTCTCCACCAGAAATGGGGCTTGACCTGGCTGTTGTTGGCGTCAAGGGTGGTGTACTCAAGTATGAAGTACTCTGACTTGTACGCGCTGTTCAGCTGCCCACGTGGAATGATAAGGCAGTTGCCCTCGTCGGACTGTCCGTTGGTAAGGGTAAAGGTCTGTGCCCCCTTTGAGCTGTCATAGACCTGTATCTGATCCTCTCTGTACCAGCCCAGCATCAGCTTGGATATTGAGCTGAAATCAGAGTAAGCCTCGTCCATGAGGTCATAGCCTGCTGAGCCGTGCATACCCTCGAAATCGTCCCTGTCATAGAGATAATAGTCGGGAAGTCCCATGCAATGACCCATCTCATGGAGATAGGTGGAGGTAAAGTCGGTATAGTCATTATCGCCCTTGATAGCGGCATTGCCTGTGATGACATGGCCTATGGACATACCGTCCACCTTCATCCAGTAGTTGCCGCCGAAGCCGCCTGCACAGGGCCGCCACTCGTTCTCATCGGACGAATTAGGTACGCAGAACAGGATAGCGTCGATGATCTTGTCATGGTCAGCGTCGAACTTTGAATAGTCCACAACGCCGTCCATAGCCTTAATTACCTCTGTGGTGAAGTCCGCCTTATAGATGTCTCCCTCATAGGAGGAGATGTTATTCTTGCAGGTGTATCTGTAAGCCTTGCCGCTGAGGTTCATCTGTCCCTTTGAGGAACGCGAATAGAACGCCGAGAAGCTCTCGAAGGGATAAGCTGACGATTCTGCATTCTCAGCGCCGAAGGCTATCTCCTCGATACGGTCGGTTGAAGGCAGATAATCGAATTTACAGTCCGGGAAATCAACATAGAAGATGATGAGGTTTGAGTCCCCCTGTGACGGCAGGGTGCCGTACATATCGTAGACAGGCGCAGGAATGAAATCCTTTTTCGGCGGAGCTGTAGTAGTGGTTGTAGTAGTTGTCGTGGTAGTGGTTGTAGTAGTCGTCGTTGTAGTTGTAGTGGTGGTCTCATACCAGCGATAGATCTCGTCCTGAGGCCTTGATGAGACGATATTCTTCCTGAGCCTTGAAAGGTCCAGGGAATCAACAACACCGTCCCTGTCGAGGTCTGCCTTCTGGATAAGGCTCTGTCCCTTCTGAGCACCTGCCGCAGAGAGGCTGTTCTTGTCTGCTACGCTGCCTATAACGTAGTAGGAATTGCCGATACTGTAGGTGCCCTTTGCTGAGAGCTGTTCCTTGCCGAGAAGGTGTCTTGTGAGGGTGACGATATCCGCCACATTGACGGCTCCGTCGCCGTTCAGGTCACCCATTCTGTCTACCTGCCGCCATTCCGCGCCTGCGGAGGCAGGTATCACCGCAGCAGCCATAAGTGCTGTAAAAGCTGCTGATGTAAGCCATTTGAGCAATGACTTCCTTTTCATAAAAATACCCCCTTCGTATTTTATACGAACATTTTGTTCTGAAGACATGAGGAATAAGTTATCTTTATATATTTCTCTCCCCGTTTCCCCTCCTGCCTTCACAGCAAAATAAAAGGAACGGCTGTCGAGCATAAAGCCCGACAGTCGAAGCATACGCGGTAACTATCCGATCCGCAGCGGTCGAATTATTTAGCGTAGTCAGTTACCCTGCTCTCGCGGATAAGGTTGACCTTGATCTGGCCGGGATAATCCATCTCAGACTCGATCTGCTGAGCGATCTGTCTTGCGACGAGGATCATCTTCTCATCGTTGATGACCTCCGGAACGACCATGATCCTGACTTCACGTCCTGCCTGTACAGCAAAGCACTTCTCAACGCCGTCATAGGAGTTGCATATCTCCTCAAGCTTCTGGAGGCGCTTGATGTAGCTTTCGTAGTTTTCGCTTCTTGCGGCAGGTCTTGCAGCGGAGATAGCGTCGGCTGCCTGAACAATGCAGGCAATTACTGTTCTGGGCTCTACATCGTTGTGGTGAGCCTCAACAGCGTGGATAATAACAGGATTATCGTTGTATTTTTTACAAACGTCAACACCGATCTGAACGTGTGAGCCCTCGATCTCGGAGGTGAGTGCCTTACCGATATCATGGAGAAGTCCCGCACGTCTCGCCATGTTAGCGTCAACGCCCAGCTCTGAAGCGAGAACTCCGCAGAGCTTGGCGACCTCGATAGAGTGGTCAAGAACGTTCTGTCTGTAGCTTGTACGGAACTTGAGGCGTCCGATAAGCTTGATGAGCTCGTGGTTGAGACTGTGAACATTGGTCTCGATAACAGCTCTTTCGCCCTCCTGCTTGATGCGGTATTCCACTTCGCGGCGGGCTTTCTCGACCATTTCTTCGATACGTGTGGGGTGGATACGTCCGTCAGCGATGAGCTTTTCGAGAGCGATCCTTGCGACCTCACGTCTGATCTGGTCGAAACAGGAAATAGTGATAGCCTCGGGGGTATCGTCGATGATGAGATCGACACCTGTGAGGGTCTCAAGAGTTCTGATGTTACGTCCTTCACGACCGATTATACGGCCTTTCATCTCGTCATTGGGAAGAGGAACGACTGAGACAGCCGCCTCGGACACCTGATCCGCAGCCACCTTGGCGATAGCCAGTGAGATATAGCTTCTTGCCTTCTCCTGACATTCGTCCTTGATCATCTGCTCGTAAGCAGCGACCTTGACAGCCTTTTCGTGGACGAGGTCGTCCTCAAGCTTTGAGATTATGTACTCCTTAGCCTGATCCTTGGTAAATTCGGAAATACGCTCCAGAATATCCATCTGGCTCTTCTTGATAGAGTCAGCCTCCTTCAGCTTTTCATCGGCTGATTTGATCTTCTGGTTGAGGGTTTCCTCCTTTTTCTCGAGGTTATCGGTTTTCTTGTCTAAATTCTCTTCCTTCTGCTGCATACGTCTTTCCTGACGTGACAGCTCTGCTCTGCGATCCTTGATCTCCTTGTCCGCTTCAGTGCGGAGCTTATGTATTTCGTCCTTAGCCTCTATGAGAGCGCTCTTCTTCTTATTGTCGGCATCCTTTTCGGCGTCCTCGACAATACGTTCAGCCTGCTGTTCAGCAGAACCGACGATAGCCTCTGCATCGCGCTTACGCTGTTCAACACCTGCTGCAACGCCCTTCTTGAAGAAAAGCATATAGCCCAGAAAGACACCTGCTGCAAGCGCAACGAGGATAAGAACAATAGCCAGACCCGGGTTCATACAGTGCATTACCTCCTTTTCTGATATAATTAAAAGTTTGTATCATGTTTTAATTATTACTTAAAGGCGGTAAATGCCGCATTATTTTATTCATTTATAAATATATAGATCAAGAGTCTTGCCCTGACAAGTGGGCAGACCCGCAAAAGATAGACGGACGTTATCCCGTCCAAAATTTTGTTCCGTTATCATATTTAAAAAACCGCGGCTTGTATATATATCGCCATGTGCGGATAATGATGTAAAACAAAGCTGCATATACTGCCATAGTAATATTATGCAAATAAATACAACATAATTATTATATAATATTTCAGCCGTTCTGTCAATAGATTTTTGGACATTTCTTCACCTTGGCACATTGATGCAATGGGTGCGGCAGGCAAGCGGTGCAGGCGGAAGCATCCCCGCGTAAATGCCCCGGAGATAACAAAAAAAGCCATAGCACCTCCGCAATACGGAAATACTATGGCTCTCAGCTCTGATATACAGTCAGCTTACTTCTTCTCGGGCTCGGGTTCGATAACAGGAGCGTCAACAGCGTTCTTTCTTACGCTGGCAATGCCCTTCTTGCAGCTGTCCTTCTTCACGTAGCCCTCGCTGGCGGCGATGATCTCACCGTTCTTTGCTTTAAGGCGGAATCTGAACTCGCCCGACTTGTCCTTATATATCTCGAACTTCGGATTTGTCTCTGTCTGGTATCCCTCAATGGTCTGATCCTCAAGATTAGCCACGGGAGCATTCTTGGCAACGCTGGCAATACCGTTCTTTACGCTTGCGAGAGTGTTGTATACCTCTCCGCCTGTAGCGATGACCTCGCCGTTGCCTGCCTTCAGGCTGAATGTGAAGCCTGTTTTTGTAGCCTTGATGATAAATTTACCCATAATGTTTTCAACACCTTTCAGCAATGAATTAAAAATCGATAGCTTTCGATTTACACCATAATTATAACTGAATATTATCATCTTGTCAATAGATTTTGTTAATTTTCATCAAAATGCCAAAATTATGAACAAAAACTCAACAACCTCTTCCGCGGCAGTCTCCCGCTGTTCTGCTGTATAAAACGCAAAAAAGGGACGATACAGTCGCCCCTTAGTAAACATATATAATCGTGCTTTCGGCGTCAGAGCCTTCAGATAATGATAAAGCTTTCGGGAACAGTCTCGCAGACTGCGGAGAAATAGCCCCATTTTTTCAGCTTTTCCGCGCATATCTCAGCCTGCTCACGGGTCTCGAACAGCCCGAATACTGCTGAGCCGCTTCCTGTCATGACAGCTATGAGGGCGTCCTTGTTGAGCATTGCGGACTTCAGCTTGTCCACTTCCTCAAGGCAGACCGCCTGCTCAAAGAGGTTGCCGAAATGTTCCCAGGCTGTGTCGGGAGCGCTGTCTATAGCCTCCGCCAGAGCCTTTGCGTCGGGGTGCTGAGGTGCTTTGAGAGCGTCGATGTTCCTGTATGCCTCTGCGGTAGAGACTCCCTCACCGCCCTTTCCGATAACAAGGATACGTCCCGAATAATCGGCGATGGGTGTTATCTTTTCACCGATGCCCTCAACGTAGGCAGTTCCTCCCGTCAGGAAGAAGGGAACGTCTGCCCCCAGCTTCTCGGAAGCGCTGACGCTCTTGCCCGTAAGCTTTCCGAGGCAGTACAGCACAGCAGCCGCGTCGGTGCTGCCGCCGCCCATGCCCGCCTGTGATGGGATACCCTTTTTAATATGTATACGGCAGCCGCAGTCCATGCCGTTCTCCTCAAAAAACAGCTTTGCTGCTTTATATGCGATATTGCGTTCATCACAGGGTATGGGGTCCGCAGAAGCGAACTCCTCGGGAACTTCACAGCCAAGCTCTATGCCCGACTCGGTCAGCTCCACGCTTACCTCGTCATAGAGTCCCACGGTCTGGAAAACGCTCTCAAGGGTGTGGTAGCCGTCAGGCAGCTTTCCCGTAACGTCCAGTGCAAGATTTATCTTTGCAGCAGTTTTTACCCTCATTACTTTTCAGCCTCCAGCTTTTTCAGGAACTTCTCGATACGGCTTATAGCCTCCATGAGATGCTTGAGGGAGTAGGCGTAGGATATACGGATATAGCCCTCTCCGCTGTCTCCGAAGGCGCTTCTGGGAACTGTTGCCACCTTCTCCTCAAAGAGCAGTCTCTCACAAAACTCCTCGCTGGTGAGGCCTGTGCTCTTGATACAGGGGAACACATAGAAGGCTCCCTCGGGATTGAAGCAGGTAAGTCCCAGACGATTGAACTCGCCCACAAGGTAGCGGCGGCGGATATTATACTCGTCCACCATCTTGTCCACCTCTGCGTCGCAGGAGGTAAGTGCCTCAACAGCGGCGTTCTGGCTGATAAATGGACTGCACATGATACCGTACTGGTGTATCTTTGATATCTGGCTGATAACAGGCTCGGGAGCGGCAACATAGCCCAGTCTCCAGCCCGTCATGGCATAAGCCTTTGAGAAGCCGTTGACGTAGATAGTACGCTCTCTCATGCCCTCCAGCTCGATGATGGAGAAATGCTTTCTGCCGTAGGTGAGCTCCGAATATATCTCGTCGGAGAGTATCATTATATTTGTATCGCGGAGGAACTCGGCAATGGGCTCCAGGTCCTCCTTGGTCATTACTGCTCCCGTTGGATTGTTGGGGAATGGCAGTATGAGCAGCTTTGTGCGCTCCGTGACCTTGTCTTTGAAGTCCTCAAGGGTCAGCTTGAAGTTGTTCTCTATCCTTGTGGGCACCGATACAGGCACGCCGCCTGCAAGCTCCACCAGAGGAGCATAGCATACGAAGCAGGGCTCAACCACCAGCACCTCGTCGCCGGGATCAAGGAGTCCTCTTACAGCAAGGTCTATAGCCTCGGAGCCGCCCACGGTCACGATCATTTCCTTGTCCGGATCGTACTTTACGCCGTGCTTTTTCTCAAAGGTGAGCGGAAATGGTGTTTCTCAGGGGCACAAGTCCCTTGTTGGGACTGTAGATGATGTGCTTGCGCTCCAGCACCTTTATGGCAGCCTTCCTGATAGCCCAGGGAGTATTGAAGTCGGGCTCGCCCACGCCGAGAGAGATTACTCCCTCCATAGTCCCTGCAATATCGAAGAACTTTCGTATGCCCGAGGGCTTGATATTCTTTATCTTGTCCGAAAGGACCTTATCGTAGTCGATCACGATCAAACGAGTCCCCTTTCATCGGGCTCTTCACTGTCGATGAAGATGCCTTTTTCCTTGTATTTTTTCAGAATGAAGTGGGTAGATGTGGAGAGTATACCGTCGATGGTGGCAAGTCTCTCGGAAACGAAGAAGGCAACGTCCTTGAGGTTGTCGCCCTTTACCTCAACAGCAAGGTCATAAGCGCCCGAGGACATAAGGCTTACGCTCTCCACCTCGTCGTACATCATGATAGTCTTGGCGATATCATCGAAGCCGCAGTCTCTCTGAGGAGTGACCTTCAGCTCGATGGTAGCGTAAACAGTAGACTTGTCATAGAGATCGTCGTCTACGATAACGCTGTAGCCCTTGATAACTCCGCTCTTTTCAAGCTTTTCTATCTCCTCAGCAGCCTCCTCCGCGGATATGCCCAGCATCTCTCCCAGCGCCGCGTTGGAGATACGGGCGTTCTGCTGTAATATTTTTACGATGTCGTTCATGGTATCAGTTCCTTTCCTATAATATCAGTCTATGTCAATAAAATAAGGTGTTCTTTTAATAAAGTAAGCAATGCGGCGGAAACCTGCCGCTCGTGCGATGTCAATGCCTTTTTCTATGTCGGAGCCTATATCCTCAGCTCTGTGTGCGTCGGAACCTATACTGAGTATCTCTCCCCCCAGGTCGTGGAAAAGCCTTGCGTATTTAAGGTCGGGGAAGCAGTCCCCGAAGCCCTGACGTATGCCGGAGGTATTTATCTCAATGCCCCTGCCCTTTTCGATCAGTGCGCGGAAGCTCTCGGCGATAAGCTCATCAAACCTGCTTATATCGGGCTCAATGCCGTCCCTCTGCTTCATATAGCGAAGGCAGTAGGTAAGGTGCGCCAGCACATCGAACTCCACGGTGGTACACATCTCGTATATCTCGCGGAAGTACCGTTCCAGCAGATCATATATCCTGTCCCGTGAGAAGTCCTTGCAGTCGATATAGTAGAAGTCCCACTCATCGCGTATCTGATGCAGGGAGCCGATAATGAAGTCCAGGCGCTTGTCCGCCGCTATCTTAGCGGATATGTCGGGAGCATGGTGCCCCTGTCCCATTTCCGTACCGCAAATGATACGTGTCTTGCCGCTGTACTCCTTCTTTATCCTGTCCACTTCGGACACAGAACGCTCAAAGTCCCTTCCGAAGTCAAAGTCCTCAGACTGAACGTCCTCGCCGTAATGCTCACGGGGATACCACCAGTTGCACTCGCAGTGGTCGGTTATGGCATAGGCAGCAAGTCCCAGCCTCTCCGCCTGTCTGATGCAGTCCCCTATGGGAGCGTCGGAATCAAAGGAGAACTGAGTATGTGTGTGGCAGTCGATAAGATCCATAGTTTCAGCCCCTTATAAGTGTATTCTATTATTATAGCACATAACGAAACAAATTTCCACTGTTTTTTAAAAAAAGTGAATAGTGATAAGTTATTAGCGAGCAGTACAGGGTACAGCGTTCCCTACACAGTTTTATGCAGTCTATCACGTTATCGGCGCACTCCAGATGGGCACCCCTGCTAAGCACTATGCACTGATCACTAAGCACTGAAACTTAGTGTAAAATAAAAGTAGGCAAAGAAAAAGAGCAGCTGAAAAAACAGTTGCTCTTAGGGTCACAAAATGCTAAAATGAAGTTGGCACACAACAAAGAAAGCGAGTGACCTTAAAATGAGTATAGCATATAAAATCGA
>JAKPUQ010000151.1 GCA_029572815.1 Bacillota bacterium
CCCGACAAGTACGGTCTCCAGGGCACTGCTGAAAAGCACCTCAAGGATCAGGGCAAGATCAACGGTGACGTTGATAAGTCTACTGCAGGTCTCACAGGTAACGATGCACTCTTTATCCAGGAGTACCTCCTCCACCTCAGATCCACACTCAATCCTAACGCATAATCACTGATTATGAATAATAAAGCGGCGCTCAGGCGCCGCTTTACTTTTACAAGGAGGGGATATTCTGGCTAATATTCTTGACTATATGGACTGGCGGGGGGATGTGCCCTTTTCAGCCGACCCCTTTAACGAGGTGGACGGACTGATACTCTCCCAGTTCTGCTATGTAATTCTGGACGGTGTTGTCCCCGAAAGCTTTAATGAAAGTGTTTCCTTCGCAGAAGCCTATCGTAAATACGACCCCGAGACAGTTGACAGCAAGCAAAGAATACTTACCTTTGAGCAGGATAATCTGCTTTTCCGAAGGCTGGCAGAGTCCAGACGATTTCGCGGGACTGCTCTCTGCGGCTATGTCAGCGATACGGAGCACGCCGAGGATATGCAATTCTCTGCCCTGACCTATCGCTTGGACGACAGCAGCAGCTTCGCGGCTTTCCGCGGTACCGACGGCACTGTGGTGGGCTGGAAGGAGGACTTCAACCTCAGCTATATGCAGCAGACTGCCGGTCAGGAACGCGCAATCTCTTATATCAACGAGGCCTTTTCGGACGGAGACTATCCCGTGCGGCTGGGCGGACACTCCAAGGGCGGCAATTCCGCGGTATACAGCTCACTTTTCTGCGACGAGAGCGTAAGGCGAAGGATCACCAATATCTATTCATACGACGCTCCCGGATTTCGTGACGAGATACTGGAGTCAGCGGTCTATCAGCAGATGCTGCCGAGGATAAGGTGCTATATACCCGAGGCTTCCATAGTGGGAATGCTTCTGGGAAGCGGTACTGACCCCAGGATAGTAAAGACCTCTGTCAACGGCATCAAGCAGCATTACGCCTATTACTGGGAGCTGCGCCGCAACAGGTTCACTCCTGCGGACAGGTTAAAGAAGTCCGGTGACGTTATAAACAAGGCCATTTCCGGAATGCTCTCGGATTTCAGCGACACCGAAAGAGAGATCTTTACAGACTCGCTGTTCGAGATACTGAAGGCTCCAGATAAGGAGACTCTGAAGGAGCTTACCAAGCTGAGCTCTTATCCTGCCATAATCAAGGCGATCTCAAAGCTTCGCCCCGAGCAGCAGGCGGTAATGAAGGAGGCTTTCAAAAAGATAGCCCAGAACGGCACAGGCGCACTCTTCAAACCACAATAACAAAAAGGCTTCACATTTCTGTGAAGCCTTTAGCTTTATTATTCAGTGATCAGACACCGTACTTAGCTGTAGCAACGGGAACTCCGGGGCCCATTGTTGAAGTAACTGTGCAGCTCTTGAGGTAAGTACCCTTAGCAGCAGCAGGCTTAGCCTTAACAACTGCTTCCATAAGAGTATTGAAGTTCTCCTCAAGCTTAGCAGCACCGAATGAAGCCTTACCGATAGGGCAGTGGATAATGTTGGTCTTGTCGAGACGATACTCGATCTTACCAGCCTTAGCCTCTGTTACAGCCTTAGCAACATCGGGAGTTACTGTACCAGCCTTAGGGTTAGGCATAAGTCCGCGGGGACCGAGGACCTTACCGAGACGACCAACGAGACCCATCATGTCAGGTGAAGCAACAACAACGTCGAAGTCCATCCAGTTTTCCTTCATGATCTTGTCAACGAGGTCCTGACCGCCAACGTACTCAGCGCCTGCAGCCTGAGCTGCCTCATACTTGTCTTCCTTGCAGAATACGCATACACGAACAGTCTTACCTGTACCGTTAGGAAGTACAACAGCGCCTCTTACCTGCTGGTCAGCGTGTCTTGAGTCAACGCCGAGACGGATGTGTGCCTCAATAGTTTCATCAAACTTAGCCTTTGCGTTCTTGCATACTAAGTCAAGAGCCTCTGCGGACTCGTACTGCTTTGCATAATCAACAGCCTTTGCGCTGTCAACATATTTTTTGCCGTGTTTCATTATATTTCCTCCTATTTAAGTGGTAATACCGGGAGCTTATAGCTTACCCGATTAGCGGAATTTTCCTCCCACCAATAGAACTCCGAACGGGGAATAGCTCCCCACTTCATCATTCAAAAAATTGATTAGTCAACAACTACAACGCCCATTGAGCGAGCTGTACCAGCGATCATGCTCATAGCTGCTTCAAGAGAACCTGCATTGAGGTCAGGCATCTTTGTCTCAGCTATCTTCTGAACCTGTTCCTTTGTGATGTTAGCGACCTTAGTCTTATTGGGAACTCCCGAACCGCTGTTGATGTTGCAAGCCTTCTTGATGAGGACTGCTGCAGGGGGAGTCTTTGTGATGAACGAGAATGAACGGTCTGCATAAACAGTGATAACAACAGGAATGATCATTCCGATGTCGTTCTTGGTTCTCTCGTTGAATTCCTTTGTGAATGCCATGATGTTTACGCCGTGCTGACCCAGTGCAGGACCAACAGGGGGGGCAGGAGTAGCCTTTCCTGCTGCGATCTGAAGCTTAATGTAGCCAACTACTTTCTGTGCCATGTATTCGCACCTCCATAAATGTGGTAAATGGCGAGGCAAGAATTATTTTACCTCTCCCACGGAAACCCATACCTTGCGGGTTTCTTTTGACCTGAACTAATCCTCCACCTTGATTACCTGATTGATAGGCAATGTAGTGGGGGTTTCACGACCGAACATTGAGACGAGAAGGTCTACTGAACGATCGTCGAGATTGATGTTCTGAACGACACCGATAAATCCGTCCATAGCGGTACCTGAGATACGGACGCTGTCGCCCACCTTGAAGTTTACCGAAACGGAAGAAACCTCAACGCCGAAGAGCTTCTGTACTTCCTCTTCTGAAAGGGGAGTGGGCTCTGAAGCGGGGCCGACGAAGCCTGTACAGCCTCTGGTATTTCTTACTACGTACCATGAATCGTCGTTCATGATCATCTTAACGAGAACGTAGCCCGGATAGGTCTTGCGTTCTACTTCTTTGGTTTTGCCGTCGGTGATCTCTGTTGCCATTTCGGTAGGAACTCTGACCTCTTGGATAAGTTCATGAAGCTTACGGTTTTCTACAACCTTTTCAATATTCTGAGCTACCTTATTTTCATAGCCTGAATATGTGTGGATAACATACCACTTTGCTGCTTCTGACATAATGATCCTCCTGATCTCCTATAGAATTAGCCTGCGTTGTAAATGAGACGCATAAGGGCAAGAGCGCCCCGATCGAAAGCACCTACTATGACTGCTGAAGCGACGATAACGCCGAGAACAACTGATGTGTTGTTGATAACAGTCTTCTTGGTCGGCCAAACCACTTTCTTGAATTCGATTCTGAGGTCCTTGAACCACTTGACAATCTTGTTGCCCTGTTTCTTCTCGGACTTCTCCTTCTTTGAAGATGTATTCTTAGCCATAAAAATACCCCTTCCGATTACTTTGTTTCCTTGTGAAGAGTATGCTTTCTGCAGAACTTGCAATGCTTCATCATTTCAATTCTGTCAGGGTCGTTCTTCTTGTTCTTCTTGGAAACATAGTTGCGCTGTTTGCACTCTGTGCAAGCTAAAGTAACCTTTACTCTCATATCGGCACCTCCTGAATTAGTACTTCCTTCGTTACCGAAGGTAGGTTGTTTGCCTCCCTCGCACGGGGACAAAAAAATAAACCCCCAACGAGGTACTAAAATTATAACATACATAAACCGAAAAGTCAAGCATTTTTCGCGAAAAAACTGAAATTTTCTTTTATATATAGTATAAAGGAGCCTCTTCTATTGACCGCAGAGGGGAAAAGTGATATAATTTAAGGGACTTAAATGACCTTCGGGAAGGAGGGCGCTTGTGGCAGAGGAGATAAAGGTATCGGTGATAGTGCCTGCACATAACGAGGAGAAGTACGTTGAGCGGTGCATAGAGTCCGTAAAACAGGCAGCTTCGCAGGTAAAATGCGGAGTTGAGGTAATAGTGGTCTGCAACAGGTGTACCGACAGGACCGCTGAGCTTGCTGAGGCGAGCGGCGCCCGTGTAGTCACCGACGAGAGCCGCTGTATTGCAACTGTGCGGAATGCAGGCATTGCTGCGGCGAGGGGAAAGGTCATCATGACCATTGACTGCGATAACCGAATGACAGAGGGCACTATCCGCGAGGTACTGGGAATGCTGAACAGCGGCAGGTATATCGGCGGCGGAGCGCCTCTGCGCTTCGAGAGGTATTCACTTGCCCTGTGGCTCAATGACCTTATGTGCCGTGCAGGCTTCGGACTAACGGGGCTGTACTGCGGTATATTCTGGGCTGAGAAGCGCACCTTCGACGCAATAGGCGGCTTTGTGGAGAAGAAGGCAGGCGAGGACATCGCTACGGCAAAGGCGCTGAGAGCCTACGGCAAGAGGTTGGGAAAGCGTTATGGCTGTCTCAGGCGGAACCACCTTATCAATTCCACAAGAAAGTACGACGATATGGGGGACTGGCTGTACTTCAGGCTCGCCTTCAAAAACGCAGGAGCCCTTCTGAAAGCGGCTTTCGGCGACAGCAGTGAATACGATAAGCTAATGGACGAAATGTTCTACGATTACAACGACAACAGAGCAAAACGCTCGTAAGGAGGATACATATGAAGCTTGCAGAAGCATTACAGGAAAGAGCTGATCTCAACCGCAATATCGAACAGCTCAGGGCGAGACTTGTAAACAACGCAATAGTGCAGGAAAACGAGAAGCCTGCTGAGGATCCCAAGGCTCTTATAAAGGAGCTGGACAGCTCAGTGGAGCGCCTTGAGGAGCTTATGCACCGCATAAACCGCACCAACTGCGCAACAGTGTCCGACGGCAAGACCATAACCGAGCTTATCGCCCGTAAGGACGCTCTCAGGGTGAAGATCTCGGTATACAAGGATCTTGTCGCCAATGCCAGTCAGACCGCAAGACGCGCCCGCATGACTGAGATAAAGATACTCAGCACCGTTGATGTAAAGAAGCTCCAGAAGCAGATCGACGAGATGTCAAAGGAGCTGCGCATTACTGACAACACTATACAGTCACTTAACTGGTCCACAGAGCTTCTTTGAGCTTTATCGGTGTAGCTCCACAAGGGCGAATGCAGAAAAAGCCTTTCCGAAAGGAAAGCATCTTGTATGGCAATGCCGAGAGCGGCATGGGGTCCGACTCCCCGTTTATCGTTACGCTCAGACACCGTACAGACGTATCGTTACAGCTTATTCTGTTATTACCGTGCATTGACTTGCAGAGCGAGGGTGTGGATCGGGGATAGATAAAAAATCATACTTCACGGAGGTATTTATGAAGCTTAAAAGGCTCATTTCGGCAGCAGCTGCTGTCATGATAACTGGAGCAGCTCTTCCTGCGGCATCGTCCGCGGTATCATCTGAGCATTCCACTGTTATTGCAGGAGACATCACATATTACAAGTACAGCGACCATATTGAGGTGGAAAACGGCTCTGCCGCAAATGGCACCGTGGATATCCCACAAAGGATATCAGGACTTTATGTTACAGCCGTTGACGAGAATGCTTTTACAGGCTCTCAGATCGCGGTGGTAAATATACCCGAGACAGTAACGGATATAAGCGCTCTTGCCTTTGACCAGTGTCCTTCGCTGTCATATATTCAGTTCAACAATGCCGAATGCAGGATAGCCGACAGCAGCAGAACTATCTGCAACGCTCTCGGTGAGGACGGAAAGTCGGGTACATACAACGGCGTTATTGCAGGCTATACGGGCTCCACGGCAGAGGCATATGCTGAGAAGTACGGATACAGATTTGACTCTCTGGGCAATGCGCCTTTGAATGTCACAACTACTTCCACGGCAGCTGTGACAACGACTACTACCACCGCAAAGGCTGCGACTACTACAAAAAAGCCTGTCACCACTACTACTGCAAAAAAGACCACAACAACAACCACAACTACAACTACGACCACCACTACTACTACAACTACTACCACTACAACCAAGGCTGCGGAGCAGGGGAAGCCTGTGTTCAGAATGAGCAGTACACAGGTCTGTCTCGGAGACTCCCACGGTTCCGATCAGGAGATGATCCTCTCAGTGGACGGTGCCAACGGACTTTACTGCGATACTCTGATCTATGTGTACTTCGATAACCGACTGAAGGCTCCGGAGGTTGAAAAGGGTGACGCGATCAACGGGCTTGCCGCTGAGTATGCTATGGGCGATACGGGAGATTTTCTCGTTCTCACCACAGCAGGCAGCGAGAATGCAGGCAAGGACGGCGAGATGTGGAAGCTTTGCTTCACTCTGCCGGATGACTGCAAGGTGGGGGATCAGTTCGACATAGAAGTGGGGCTTTCCAAGTATGGCGAGATAAAGCCGCTGTTTACCAATTTCGAGTACGATGACAAGGGTACTGCCATGACCGAGCATATCTTCACAAAGGGACTTGCAACGGGCAGTATCACCATAATTGAGGATCCGCCCTACAAGCTGGGGGATGTGAATAATGACAAGCACATCGACTCGGTAGACGCTTCTCAGGTACTTGCAGAATATGCGGCACTTGGCTCAGGCCATGAGACCACATTCAAGGACGTAAGGCAGACCAAGGCAGCTGATGTCAATCGTGACGGCAAGACCGACGCGGTGGACGCTTCGGGCATACTTGCGTTCTACGCCTATACTTCAACGGGAACTCCCGTCTATGATCTTGAGGAGTTCATAAAGCATATGAAGTAAAAAAGATACCCATACAGAGGTTTTGTCCCTGAGCGTTACTGAGCGTTCAGGGGCATTTTTTGTTTGCTATGATAAATCATAATTTAGCGCGTATGCGCTAAGTTGATAGTTGAAAGTTGAGAGTTGAGAGTTAATGTGTTCGCTTCGCTCACAATATTTAAATATTGTCGCCGCAGGCGACTCCACAACTTTCAACTCTAAACTCTCAACTC
>JAKPUQ010000154.1 GCA_029572815.1 Bacillota bacterium
CGATATTTGTACATCGCTTACAGCGCGATAAGTACGCCGAGCCCATGAATGGGATTCCAAAGGGACTGTGTTCCTTTGGCAGAGTCCAGAGGCAGCGCCTCTGGCGGGGTTCAAGGGGCAGAGCCCCTTATTACGTCAGGCACCTCGCAAGGGGTGAATCCCAAAACAGTCCGGTGGACTGTTTTGGGAGAGGGGACGCCTTGTAAGAGAAGGCGCCCCCTGGTTGAGCGGATGATAGTCGCCACTATAATACGAATTTTGTGGGACGCCGAGTGACTCCCTACGGTGTAGGGAGATGTCAGCAAAGCTGACAGAGGGTACGTGCAGCTGTTAGCTGCGGCGTCCCCTACATTAGCTAACGGCTAAGGGCTAAGGGCTCAAATCATAATTTAGCAAAGCTAAATTATGATTTATATACAACACTTCTGAAATAAAAAAGCCATAGCACTTCTGACCTTGTATCAGAAATACTATGGCTTGATTTTTTATATCAGTAATATCAGTCGATAGGATATACCCAGTTGAATGTATCCTCAACCTTGCCCCACTGGATACCTGTCATTGTATCGTAGAGCATCTGTGAGATCTTGCCGATCTTGTTGCCGTTGATCTCCATTACCTTGTCGCCCCACTTGAGGTGACCAACAGGAGAGATAACAGCAGCTGTACCTGTACCGAATACCTCGTCCAGCTTGCCTGCATCGTAAGCGTCAGCGATCTCCTGGATATCGATACGTCTTTCCTCGACCTCAAGACCCTTTGACTTGCAAACCTCGATAGCGGACTTCCTTGTGATACCGGGGAGGATAGAGCCCTGGAGCATAGGTGTAACTACCTTGCCGTCGATAACGAAGAAGATGTTCATAGCGCCGACTTCCTCGATGTACTTCTGCTCAACGCCGTCAAGCCAGAGAACCTGTGAGTAGTTCTGCTTGTGAGCCTCGTCCTGTCCGATAAGAGAAGCAGCGTAGTTACCGCCTGTCTTAGCGAAGCCCATACCGCCTCTTACAGCGCGGACATACTTGCTCTCAACGTAGATGTTAACGGGGTTGAGACCTGTCTCATAGTAAGCTCCCGAAGGAGAAAGGATTATGATAAAGAGGTAGTGCTCGCCGGGCTTAACGCCGAGGAAGGGGTCAACAGCGATGATGAAGGGTCTGATGTAGAGCGACTCGCCGTCCTTTGAGGGAACCCAGTCCTTCTCGATCTTAACGAGCTCTGTGAGGCACTGCATACCAAGCTCAACAGGGAGCTCAGGGATAACCAGTCTCTCGTTGGACTTGTTCAGTCTCTTGAAGTTCTCCTCGGGGCGGAAGAGCTGTACCTTGCCGTCAGCAGTTCTGTAAGCCTTGAGTCCCTCGAAGACTTCCTGACCGTAGTGGAAGCACATAGCGGCAGGTGAGAGATCGATGTTGCCGTAGGGCATGATCTCGGGATCGTGCCAGCCCTGACCCTCATCGTAGGGCATTACCAGCATATAGTCTGTGAAGATGTGACCGAAGCCGAGCTTGTCGCCGGGCTGGGGCTTAGCCTTGAGAGTTTCTGCTTTTGTGAATTTGATTTCCATATTATTCAACCTTCTTCTTTAAATAATTACCTGTTAATCTGTTACCGAGAAGTAATTCTTCTCGTAAATGCGCTTGCAGACGAAAACTGTGACCACAGCGGCTGTGACAGCCAGGACTGAGGTAGAGAGCGAAGCTGCAAGAATGATCTTACCTTTTTTACTCATAGAATCTACTCCTTCCGTCAGATCAAGAGAAATCTTTCAATAAATAATTATACCATACAATTGAATTATTTTCCATAGGGGAGAGCTAAAAATTATGCACAAATTCGCCTGTTGAAATCCGTGAGTATTTTTACTCGTCGAAGGTCCTTACGCGGAGCTTTGCCCCAAGCTTTTCGGCTACTTTTTTGGAAGCCTCGATCTGCTCGGGAGGGATAACGTCCACGACGGACATGATGACCTCAGCCCTGCCTGCCTTTACACAGTCCTTGGTGAACTTCTGGAGTCCCTCAAAGGCATTCTCGAACTTAGGTCTTGTGACCTTCATGTACTCCTCCTCGGTGGGAGCGTTAAGGCTTATGGAGATAACGTCCAGAGCGTAGCACAGCTCCTTGGCGATGCTCCTGCCGTGGATAAGGTCGCCGAGACCGTTGGTGTTGAGTCTGAGTCTGGGGCAGTGCTCTCTGCTGCGGAGAAAAGCGGCAGTTTCAAGGAGCACATCAAGGCGCTCTGTGGGCTCTCCGTAGCCGCAGAAGACTACCTCGCGGAATTTCCTCAGGTCGCGTTTTCTCAGGTCCGCCATTATCTCGTTCATATCGGGCTCATGCTCCAGCCACAGCGGGTCGGAGCCGTAAGCGCCGTCGGCGTGGTTGCGTATGCAGAAAGTGCAGGCGCAGGGACATTTGTTTGTCAGGTTCAGATAGAGGTTATCCCCGACAACATACGAAATGGTCATAGCTTTTGCCATTATTGCTCACCTTCATTTGAATTATTGGAATCCTTTGCATTGATACATTCGTAGATCCAGCCTGCTATCTTTGCGGCGCTGTTCATATCCAGATTGGAGATTACGGCAGAACCGTCGGTTATAGGAGCCTCGACTGTTGCAATGCTGATAACATATTCGTTGTACCAGATGGAAATGACACCGTTGTTTGCAGCGGCTTCCTCGGTCTTCTTGGCGAAGATCTCCTTGCCTTCCTCGTCGAAGAAAATATCCACAACATAGGTGGAGTTATCGGGCTGATCGGGCATTATCTCCATAGAGCAGTCAACGATGTGGTCGCTGGTGAGGAAGGGCTCTGCGGACTCGTCCTCGCCCATACGCAGATATATCATCTTCTGGGGTAGAGTCATAGTCGGAATCTCGGGAGCCTCTGTGGTGGTCACGGGAGCGGTGGTAACGGCCGTCTCCTCAGCGTCATTCTTGTCAAAGGGACTGCTGCAGCCTGTGAGCAGCAGAGCAGCTGCCATAGCTGCGAAAGCTTTCTTCTTCATCTCATATACCTCCTGTTTTTTGATAAATGGTATCAGTAATTTATCTCTTTAACGCTTACCTCGTAGGGAAGCGGTGCAGAATCTATCTTCTTTGCCAGCTCAGCGGCGGCGGTAGTATCAAAGTCGCCCGATATTATGCAATTGCCGTCGATTATTGCCGAGCTTACCACGGGAGCTGACAGCAGCTGCCGCCATAAGATTTATTTTCTTCATAGTTGTATTTTCTCTGTTATTCTATATAGATACGGGGAACTCTCTTGGAAATGCCGCAGACCACCTCATAGCCGATGGTGCCGTATATCTGAGCCAGATCGTCGGCAGTAATGCGGTCGCCGCCGTCGGTGCCGATGAGGGTGACGATGTCTCCCGACTTAGCCTCGGGAACATCGGAAACGTCCATCATGAGCTGGTCCATACAGACCCTGCCCACTATTTTGCATCTTTTGCCGTGGACCAGTATCTCACCCTTTGAGCTGAGGAGACGTGAATAGCCGTCGGCATAGCCGATAGTCACCGTAGCGATACGCATTTCGCGGTCAGCCACGAATGTACGTCCGTAGCTTATGCAGTCTCCCGGCTTGACGGTCTTGACGTGGGAGATAACAGCCTTCAGCTCCATAAGGGGCTCAAGTCCCTCGGGGATATCCAGGCTCACATCGGGGTGTAGACCGTAGAGAATGATACCTGCCCTTGACAGGGCGCTGCGTGAGCTGTTGCGGTAGCAGGTGGCGGCACTGTTCATGAAGTGGAGGTGGCGGAGCTTTATGCCCCTGCCTGCCAGAACATCATAGGTGTCGGTGATGAACTTCTCCTGCCTGTCGGTGTAGGCGATATTGTCGGGATCGTCGCTGTCGGCAACGGCGAAGTGGGTGTAAATGCCCTCAACGGAGAGCTTATCTATCTTCATCATCTCAGCGATCTCGTCAGCGCACTCCTCCGGAGTATCGTGCTTGAGACCTATCCTTCCCATGCCCGTGTCTATCTTGATATGACAGCGGATAGGCGAGGGAGTATTCTTCACAAGCTCCTGAGCGTACTCGGTGGAGACCACGCCCTGAATGATATTGTACATAGCGATCTCATGGGCGTACTCGGGAGGAGTATAGCCCAGAATGAGTATCTCTGCGTCGGGAGCGAACTTCCTTACAGCAATAGCCTCGTCGAGATTTGACACAGCGAAGTATTTTATCCCGCACTGCTCCGCGAGACAGCGTACTATATGCTCATCGCCGTGACCATAGGCGTCAGCCTTGACCACCGCCATGATTTCTGTCTGAGGAGAGTTGAGGCTGCGGATAATATCCACATTTTTTCTGAGCTGAGGAAGTGACACTTCAGCCCATGCGCGTTTGAGATACGGCTTCATTCCGTGATCGGTCCTTTCTTCAGGCATTTGCCGTGCATTCTGAGGGGCGCGGCGCTGCCTTTATTTAAAATTTAATTACAAGTCAAAAAACGTCTTGAAATAAGACGTGATGTATGTTATAATTTCAGTGTATGCACACAGCGGCAGTATATTTTCGGGAGAGCGAGGTGTCCCATGCTTTTCTCAATTGATTCGGGAGTCCCCGTGCTTCCGTCCGATGAAATAGTAACAGACAGGGAAAATACGGTCTGTTTTACGGGACACCGTGAAAACAGCGTCCTGCCATACAGGGGTGACCCCATATACAGCAGTATAACTCTGCGCACTGTCCAGCTCATGCTTTTCCGATACATAGATATGGCTGTTGAGAGCGGCTACAGGAGCTTTATCAGCGGGCTTGCCGCAGGTACGGATCTGTGGGCTGCCAAGTATATCCTTGGCAAGAAACACTCTGACAGCAGCATTCGCCTTATCGGTGTAATGCCCTATCTGAGGCGCGCTGAGCGGTTCAGTCCACGCTATAAGGAACTACTTTCAGACGTGGAAAGGGGAGCGGATATGCTCCTGACCACCAATACTGACCCCACAGTGATATACGGCAAGAGCCGCAGCGGAGAGAATGCCTCTCCCGATCTTTACAGGGCGCGGAATTACTTCATGGTGGATAATGCATCGGCAGTGATCTCCTACTTCAACGAAGGCTCCTTCAAGTCCGGCACCAGCCAGACGCTGAACTATGCGGTCCGTCAGGGACTGAAGATACGGCGTTTCGGGCTTGATGAGGCGTATGGAGTCATAGACGAATGCGGTCCCGATATAGAGGGCATACGCAGAAAACTGGTTTTCATGGAAAACGTGTTTGAGCTGCCGTACTAATTATAGCACAAACTTTATAACAAATCAACGACCGCGGAGAGAAAAAACAAATTTTGTTATTTTTGCCGCGAAAAGGGCGGCGCGGGCTCCGCGCTTATAGCACAAAGTTATTTGTAAATCAACCGTTGCGGAGAGATAAATCATTTTTTGAAAGACTCCACAGCGTTGAAATAACAATTTTATGTTGATGTTAAAAGTTGAAAAAACGGAGCGCTTTTTCACAGGACTATCACCGAAATACAGCCCTGTTCAACAGCTTCACGGGCACTTTTTACGGTGTGCGCCGAAAATCAGCGCTTTAAAAATTTGGCTATATACCGTAGTTTGCGACGCTGAGCCACGGTGCTATGCGGCAAAGTCCATGCTGAACGCCTGTTCTATTTCAACAGACTGTTGAATTGTGTGTTTAAACATTCATAGCCCATTCATTTATGTTGAAAATGTGGAAAACTCTGTTGACAACCGCATTACCGCGGATAAGTTTTTAACCCCCGTGTTTGGAAAAATTATTTTATTCATTCTCGGGCGGATATTTTCGGACAGGCTTTATACAAGAAGTTGATATCACCTGCAAAATAATGAAAAATGTAAAAATGACAAGTTTCTGACAATAAAAATGAAAGGAGCCACAACAATGGCAAAGAGAAAAAGCGGATCAATAGCAGTACCCTTTCTGGCGACAATCTTCATCGGACTTATCGTTATCGGAGGCATAGCCGCAGGACTGTACAAGTACTTAGGCTTCGGACAGGAGAAAAAGCCATCAGAGCCCATACCAAGAACAAGCGGAATGGTAACGGATTCGGATAACCATACTGTGCTTCTTGTGCTTGATGTACCCGAAAGAAAGGCACCTCCCACCTTTATCCTCATGCGTTCACGCCCCGTGAAGAAGGAGCTGGTATTCATCGGTATACCCTCCAACGCCATAGCCCTTGTGGACGGCAGCCAGGAGAGCCTTATGGTGAGCTACAACAGCGGCGGAGCTGCAGCTGCAAAGGATTTCGTGGAGAAGGTCTTCGACATACAGGTGGACAGATACATGAAGTTTGATTCCGCAGCCTTCAGAAAGATAAGCGATATCTTCGGCGGAGTTACCTATGCGGTAAATGCTGACATCGCAGGCTTCAAGAACGACGGAACCCAGCAGTACCTCAACAGCGAGCAGGTGGAAATGTTCGTCACCTACATGATGTTCCAGGGCGGAGAGTATGAGCGCTCACTTATATCTGCCGATGTGCTCAAGTCAATGGTGAACCAGGCTGACGGCAAGCGTATCGCGGACAGCTTCGACAATAACTTCAATACCGTTATAAATATGGTGGAGTCCGACGTTACAGCTGCTGACTATAAGGAGCACAAGACCGCTATCAAGAATATGTTCGAGTTCGGCACATCAATCGCTGTAGCGCTTTCCGTTGACGGAACCAACGCAGGCGAGGACTTTATCCCCAGCAGCGGCTTCATCGAGAACGTGAAGGACCAGTACTTCAAGGAGAAGTAATGACAGGAATATTCGATACCCACGCACACTATGCTGACAGCGCCTTTGACGCAGACAGGGAGCAGGTCCTTGAGGAGCTGCCCCGAAAGGGCGTGAAGCTGGTGATGCTGGCAGGCTCCTCCATGAGGGATTCAGCTGCCAATGCGGAGCTGGCAGAGCGCTATGACTATATCTACGCCGCAGCAGGAGTCCACCCCGAAAGCGTGGACGAGACTCCCGATGACTATATCGAAAGGCTGCGGGAGCTTATCTCCTCCTGTTCTAAGATAAAGGCAGTAGGTGAGATAGGTCTTGATTATCACTACGAAAATTATGACCGTGAAAAGCAGATACGCTTTTTCCGTGAGCAGCTCTCTCTTGCAGCGGAGCTGGATATGCCCGTTATCGTACACAGCCGCAATGCCACCGAGGACACCGTGGACATACTGAAGGAGTTCCGTCCCCGGGGCGTGGTGCACTGCTTCAGCGGCTCAGCCGAGACCGCAAAGGAGATACTGAAGATAGGAATGTATATCGGCTTTACGGGAGTCCTTACCTTCAAGAATGCAAAGAAGACGCTGAAGGCTCTGGCTGAGGTGCCCATGGACAGGCTCCTCATGGAGACGGACTGCCCATATATGGCTCCCGAGCCTCTGCGGGGACATCGCAGCGACAGCTCCATGATAGAGTTCACCGCGGCAAAGGCTGCGGAGGTCAAGGGCATACCCGTTCAGGAACTCATAGACATCACCTGCCGCAACGGCATGGCGATGTACGGAATAGAATAACACGCAGAAAGGAGGAAAACGGATGTATTACTGCTGCGGAGTCACAGAAAAGGGCGTAATGCCCCATAATGAGGACGCTCTCCTCATAAAGGACAGCGTGATAGATTCGGGTTCCTCCGAGCAGACCATAGCGCCGCCCTTTATAGCGGCGGTGTCCGACGGAGTTTCGGGGGAGCGCTCAGGCGAGCTTGCCTCAAAGATGTGTCTGGAGCTCCTCCGCGATGTGGAGTACAGCGGCGATATGAAGCTTGACGAGGAGCTTCTCTCCATTCACCGCCGGCTTGCGGAGTACAGCGAGTCCGACCCCGAGATGCACAATATGCAGGCGACTCTCTGCGGCTTTGCCATGGACGAGAGCAATAATATCCTCACCTTCAATGTGGGAGACTCCCGTCTCTACCGCTACCGCGGCGGACGTATCAGGCAGATCTCCCGTGACCAGTCCCTTGTGCAGCTCCTCATTGACGAGGGCGCTATCACCCATGAGGAGAGAAAGGCACACGTCCGCAGGAACATCATATTCCCCGTTTTCGGAAATGTGAAGTCCACTCCCAAGGTGGACACCGTAAGCATAGACGGTGGAATGGAGTACGGCGACCTGCTGCTGCTCTGCACCGACGGGCTTTCCGACTATGTGTCGGCTCTTGATATAGAGGAGATACTTGAGCTGCCTAAAAGCCTGAAATCGAGACTGCACCTGCTGGTGGACAAGGCTCTGGAAAACGGCAGCAAGGACAATATAACGGTCATCGCCGTTGTGTACTATGAATAATGAAGAAGAACGGCAGAGCCGCTCTTTTTTATAATAACAGGAGAATATAAATGAAAATAAAGCGCTTTTCAGAAGAAAAAGACCTGCAAAGGCTTGAAAGCTACCTCAGGGACTGCTATTACGAGACCGGAAACATGACCTCATGGCTTCCCCAGCGGCTCCACGACCTTATATACAGAATGGACGTACAGTATACCGACTGCGGACTGCCAAGGTCTGCGGACTATATTTTCATGTGGGAGTACAACGGCAGTATAGTCGGCTGTATACTTCCTGACGGCGACGCAGTCTATATGAGCATAAGGAAAGGCTGTGAGAGCATTTTTGCAGATATGGTGAGCTATGCCGAGGAGAACTGCCTGCCCCTGTTTGAAAAGGGCAAGGACGGCTCTGTGGATTTCCTTGTCATAGCAAATGACAGTCTTGCCTACAGAGCTGAGGTGCTCACGGAAATGGGCTATACAAAGCAGGCTGAGGAGGACTATGACAATTATGTATACCCTCAGACCGCAGCTGTGAAGGTGGAGCTCCCCGACGGGCATAAGCTTCTCTACGGCGATGAATACCCCGATGAAGCTCTGAAATGGAGTGCACTCAATCTCGGCTTTCATCCTGAGCTTGAATTTGAGGGCTACAGAAACGGCATGACAGCATATGAGTCGCGGAAGAAGTCGTCCATGTATGCCGACAGCTTCGAGACTGTCATTATCGACGGGAAAACAGCCGATGAGAACAATGTGTGTTCATACTGCTTCGTCTATGTGGATACGGTCACGAAAACCGCCCTCATCGAGCCTGTGAGCACAAGGGAAAAATACAGGCACAAGGGCTTGGGGACGGCGCTTATGCACGGAGCGATACTGAAATGCAGGGAAAAGGGCGTCGAGAAATGCTATGTGAATTCCTATGGCTGGCGCAGAAAGTTCTACAATGCAGCAGGCTTTGTCACCGAGGACTCCATAGGCTTCTGGCACAAGCAGCTGTATCAGGACGTTGCACTGAGGTAACTTTGTCATAACAGAGCAGCATTAATAAGCTTTCTTTAACGGAAAAGTGGGTCACCGAGCCTGAAATTATGGGCTCGGTAATTTTATGCCACGATTTCGCCCAAGGGGGCTCCCCTTTGCCCTGCTGTTTTTTGCGGCATTTGACGAATATTTAACAAGAGGCAAAAAAATCATTTTTATATATTGACTTATGGGGGACAAAGGAGTATAATTTATATTGTATGGCAAATACTACCTATTTTATATATCAAACTTGGAGGTTTTTAAAATGAGCAGAGTTTACAACTTCAGTGCAGGTCCTGCAGTACTTCCCGAGGAAGTCCTCAAGGAATGCGCAGATGAAATGATGGATTACAAGGGCTGCGGAATGTCCGTAATGGAGATGTCTCACCGTTCAAAGGTATACGATGAGATCATCAAGGAAGCAGAGAAGGATCTCCGCGACCTCATGAACATCCCCGACAACTACAAGGTAATCTTCGTACAGGGCGGCACTTCACTGGTATTCGCAGGCGTTCCCATGAACCTGATGAAGAAGGGCAAGGCTGCTTACATCATCACAGGCCAGTGGGCTAAGAAGGCTGCACAGGAAGCTGAAAAGTACGGCGAAGTAGTAAGAGTAGCTTCATCTGCTGATAAGACATTCTCATATATCCCTGACTGCTCAGATCTTGATATACCCGACGATGTAGACTATGTTTACATCTGCGAGAACAACACTATCTACGGAACAAAGTTCTGGGAGCTCCCCAACACAAAGGGTCACGAGCTGGTTGCTGACGTAAGCTCTTGCTTCCTCTCAGAGCCTGTTGACGTAACAAAGTACGGCGTT
Source organism: Bacillota bacterium (assembly GCA_029572815.1). Lineage (GTDB taxonomy): Bacteria > Bacillota > Clostridia > Oscillospirales > Ruminococcaceae > Ruminococcus. The sequence goes on from JAKPUQ010000154.1 coordinate 10,132, forward strand.
ATCTACGGCGGCGTTCAGAAGAACGTTGGACCTTCAGGCGTTCAGATCATCATCGTTCGTGAGGACCTCATCGCTGACGGCCCCGCACTCAAGTGCACACCTACAATGATGGACTGGAAGATCCAGGCTGACAACGAGTCACTCTACAACACACCTCCCTGCTACGGCATCTATGTATGCGGCAAGGTATTCAAGTGGATCAAGAAGATGGGCGGACTCGAGGCTATGAAGGCTCACAACGAGAAGAAGGCTAAGATCCTCTATGATTTCCTCGACAGCAGCAAGATGTTCAAGGGCACAGTTGAGAAGAAGGACCGCTCACTCATGAACGTTCCCTTCATCACAGGCAACGAGGAGCTTGACAAGAAGTTCGTTGCAGAGTCAAAGGCAGCAGGCTTCGAGAACCTCAAGGGCCACAGAACAGTTGGCGGTATGAGAGCTTCTATCTACAACGCTATGCCTATCGAGGGCGTTGAGAAGCTGGTAGCCTTCATGAAGAAGTTTGAGGAAGAAAACTCATAATAATTCATAATGCATAATGCATAATGCATAATTACAGTGCCTTTTTATACTTGATATATCGAGCGTATCGAGCTCCGCAATTATGAATTATGAATTCTTAATTATGCATTTCAAAAAAACATAGAAAGAGGTTTACTGAAATGTACAATATCCAGACATTAAACAAGATCTCAGCAGTCGGAACAGACGTATTTGACAAGAGCAAGTATGCTGTAGCTGAGGAAATTGCAAACCCCGATGCAATAATGGTACGTTCCGCAAAGATGCACGATATGCAGTTCGGCGACAACCTTCTCGCAATTGCCCGTGCAGGTGCAGGCGTAAACAATATCCCTGTTGAGCGCTGCGCACAGGAGGGTATCTGCGTATTCAATACTCCCGGTGCTAACTCAAACGCAGTTAAGGAGCTTGCAGTATGCGCACTTCTCCTTGCTTCCAGAAAGATCGTTGAGGCAGCTTCATGGGCAGCTTCACTGAAGGGCACACCCGACGCTCCCAAGACAGTTGAGGGCGGCAAGTCCAAGTTTGCAGGTCCCGAGATCGCAGGCAAGACCCTTGGTATCATCGGTCTGGGTGCTATCGGCGGTAAGATCGCAAACGCAGCAGAGGCTCTGGGCATGAAGGTTATCGGCTACGATCCCTACATCTCCATCGGAGCAGCTCTCCACCTTGATCCTACAGTAAAGATCGTTTCCGATATCAACGATATCTATGCAAACAGCGATTACATCACAATTCATATGCCTTACACTCCTCAGACAAAGAACACCATTGATGCTGAGCAGATCGCTATGATGAAGGACGGCGTTCGTCTTATCAACCTCGCAAGAGGTGAGCTCATCAACAGCGAGGCAGTAGTAAAGGCTATCGCTGACGGCAAGGTAGCAAAGTACGTTACAGACTTTGCTGACGATGTAGTTCTCGGCGTTGAGAACGTTATCGTTCTTCCTCACCTTGGTGCTTCCACACCCGAGAGCGAGGACAACTGCGCAGTTATGGCAGCTGAGGAGCTCATCGAGTACCTTGAGAACGGTAACATCAAGAACTCTGTAAACCTTCCCAACGCTTCAATGAACGCAGTAGGCACAAAGATCTGCATCATCCACAAGAACGTTCCCACAACTATTGCTTCCATCACAACAGCAGTAGGCAATGAGGGTCTCAATATCGAGAACATGGTAAACGCCTCCAAGAAGGACTTCGCTTACACAATGCTCGACATCATCGGTGATGTACCTCCCACAGTTGAGGGCAAGATCAACGCAGTAGACGGCGTTATCAGAGTAAGGATCATCAAGTAATAACGGCTCATATAAAAGCAGACAGCCCCTGATAATTCAGGGGCTGTTTTTTATGCTGCAAGCATGAAGCTGCTGAGCACTCTTATTATAAAGTCAAAGTGGACGTATTTCTTGCCGAAGTGCTTTTTAAAGTAATTGTTCCAGAATTCGTGCTCGCTGTCGCCGTACTGAATGGGCGCGGAGACTGAGGGATAATCGGGGAAGTCCTTTTTACCCTCGGCGAAGTCCTCCCAGCATACCATATCGGGGTTATTTCGGATAATAGTGTAAACATTGGTATCCCACATAATCAGTCCTCCTTCTGCTTTGCCTTCTCAACGACCTCTGCCATGTGTCTTCTCACGTCCGCGGTGGGAGTAGTGCGCAGGTCGATGAGTACCTTTTTGTACTCCGCATAGAGCTCCTCGGGAATGTTGAATGTGACCTTTCTCATCTGCTGATCTGCCATGATAGACCTCACTTTCTTGTATGTATATATGTATAACCGTATTGTAAAATAATTATAACATATCAAGCTTCAGAATTCAATAGTCAGATCTGCCAAATATCAAGCGCCCTGTTTGTGCAAAATTACTGTCAAAAAAATCAGCCATAAAGAATAAACCTTCTCTATGGCTGTTTTTATAATTAAGTGTTAAAACTTGTCACTGTTCACTTGTTTTACTGTTGAGATAGCGCTTTTTCACGTTTATGAGGGCTGCCGCAAAGAGCATATACATCCTGGACTGGTCTGCGTATGAGACAAAACCGCCCTTGGGCTCATAGTCCTCAAAGAGACATATCATCAGCACTATCCTTGCGAACACAGGTACAAAGGCAGCCACAATGAGCCACCTGCTCTGGTTAATGGTGTAGCCGCGGAGAATGAGCCTTATCATGATGATGAAGAACACCACGACAATGGCTGCGGAGAAAAAATCCATAGCCACAGTCCCGTAGAAATAGCCGTCCTTTGGGTAAAATTTGCGGATATTGTCGCGGGTGACCGTCAGGAGCTGTACACCCTCCGCTGTCATGCCCGTTATGGGGAGTATTATAAGATACTTTGAGCGCTCAAAGAATATTATAAGCACCGTAAACAGGGCGAATGAAAGTGGTATGATGATATACGAAAGGAAATATTGGGGCATATATATCATATTTCTTGTTTCATGGAGCTCAAAGGAAAAGTCGGTAATGCCGCTGGCTATGAGCAGCGCAGCAAAAACGCAGGACACTACCACAACTCCGTGGTAAATAGCGGAGGAAAGCTTTCTGCCATTGGACTTGTCCAGCTCCTCAAGCTCTTTACAGGTGGGGCAGCTCAGCTCGCCCTCGGGGATCTCACTGCCGCATTTCGGGCATATCCTTCTCATAGCTTCCAGTCATCGCAGAGCTTGTGGATAGCCTCGGTAAGCTGGCGCATATCCGCATTTGTTCTGCCGTCCGAATCCTTGATAAGTGCGGAAAGGCGCTCAGAAGCCGCAAGGAGGTCGCTGTAAGCGATGCTGTAATTTGCGGTATTTTTCTTCTTGGGTATGGGTATTGGCTCGGCGTCGATAGTTATAACGTTCTCGGCGATGTCAAATTCCGCGCCGCTGTATGGGACGTATACCTCTGCGCCCAGCTCGTCGCGGAGCCTCTGTGCAAAGCTCTCCGAGGAGCTTGCTTCACCGTGATTTACGAAGAAGCGCTTTACTCCCGAAACAGCCTTAGCCCACTCAAGCAGACCGTTTACGTCTGCGTGACCGCTGATACCGGGGAGCTGAGTTATACGTGCAGCTACCTTGACAGTTTCGCCGAAGAGCTTTACTCTCTTGGCGCCCTCGATAAGTGATCTTCCGAGAGTGTTGCTTGCCTGATAGCCCACGAAAAGTATGGTATTCTGCTTTTTCCAGAGGTTGTGCTTGAGGTGGTGTTTGATACGTCCTGCCTCGCACATACCGCTCGCAGAGATGATGACCTTGGGACGCTCGTCGCTGTTGATAGCAACAGAGTCATTGCTGGTGACGGTACGGATAAGACCGTCAAAGGCGATAGGGTTTATGCCCTTGCGTACGAAGGACAGAGCCTCCTCATCGTAGCAGCTCTCGCGGTTGCTGATGAAAATATCTGTAGCCTCGTTGGCGAGGGGGCTGTCCACATAGACGGGGAAGCCGTCGTGTCCCTTCACAAGTCCCTCAGTCTTGATATGCCTGATAAAATAGAGCATTTCCTGAGTTCTGCCCACGGCGAAGGAGGGGATTATAACGCTTCCTCCGCGGTCGAAGGTCTCCTGGAGCACCTTTGCCAGAGATGAGGTGTAGTCCGTGGGACGGTCATGAACGCGGTTTCCGTAGGTAGACTCTATCATAACATAGTCCGCAGCCTCGATGAACTGAGGGTCGCGGATAAGGGGCTGCTCGGTATTACCGATGTCGCCGGAGAAGGCGATAGTCTTGGTGACGCCGTCCTCAGTGAGGGTGAGGAGAATGCTTGATGAGCCCAGAAGGTGGCCTGCATCGCGGAACTTCACCCTGATACCCTCGGCTATCTCCACCTCGGTGTCGTATTTATGGGGAACGAAAAGCTCGATAGCGCCGATAGCGTCGTCCATGGTGTAGAGGGGCTGATAGGGCTCGTCGCCGCGGCGGGCAGCCTTTCTGTTGCGCCATTCTGCTTCAAACTCCTGAATGTGGGCGCTGTCGCGGAGCATAACGCTGCAAAGGTTAGATGTTGCCTCCGTTGCGTGTATCTCTCCCTGAAATCCGCCTGCGTAGAGGAGAGGCAGCAGACCCGAGTGGTCGATGTGAGCGTGGGTCAGGAGCACGAAGTCAATGTTTGAAGGCGCCACAGGCACCTGAACGTTCTCATAGATGTCTTCGCCCTGCTGCATACCGAAGTCGATAAGGAACCTCTTGCCGCAGGCTTCTATATAGGTGCAGCTTCCCGTGACCTCATGGGTAGCGCCTATAAAAGTCATTTTCATAGAAAAACCTCCTGTGATAAATCAAAATTTAGCTTCGCTAAATTTTGATTTGAGTGAATAGTGATTAGTGAATAGTGAATAGTTGTGGTGTCGCCTTCGGCGACGTTATTTAAATAATGTGAGCGCAGCGAACACATTAACTAATCACTAACCACTAAGCACTAATCACTATTAGCGCTTGCGCAAAATTCTGATTAACTATATTATAACACATTTGATCGCGGATGTCTACATTGAATATAAAACGCTGCTCTCATTTAATGATAAACGATAAATTTTTATCGTGAAAGCTGCACAAAGGCTGCCGCCCTGAGGAATGCTGTTTATATGCAAACATACAATAATTAACGATAAACATTAAAAATCCATTGACAAACGTTAATACCTGTGATATGATATAGTCACAGAAGGGGGGACGCCTCCGACAGGAACGAAAAAGTTCAGAAGGAGTAATAATTATGAATAACGAAAAAATGCTTTCAAAACTCAGAGTAATCAGCGGGATATCGGTAGTCGGCGTCATCGCCTATCTGGCAAGTATGGCTTACCGCTACATACCCGACGTGGTAAACGGCTTCAAGGACGGCTGGAACTCATACGACGAGACGGAAACGGCCGCAGAAACGCCCGTGTGGAAAATGCTGGTATCAGTTCCCTGCGGAATTGCTTTCGTGGCAGTTCTTGCAATAATCATCGTTGCGGGACTTCAGCTGCTTTTTCGCCTCAGCAAGGGAAATTCGCCCTTCAACGAAAAGGTCAGCAAGTCCATCAAAAATCTGGGCGTAAGCTGTATCGTGTTCGAGATAGTAAGAACGCTTCTCATGTATACAACTCTTGACACCGTACACATCGGAATGCTCTGGCTGGCAGGACTGGTCTTATGCGCATTCTCGCTGATATTCCGCTACGGAACCATATTACAGCAGGAGTCGGACGAGACACTGTAAGGAGGACGCTATGGATAAGGAGAAGCTTACCAAAAAGATAAAAAAGCTGAGCAAGTTCACATACGGAGCGATGGTGATATATTTCCTGCTCAACTGCTGTGATATATGGCCCGAAGGCGTAAAGCGTCACAATATAGATATGGACATAAAGGATATGTCTACATTAAAGGCAGTATTCGCCATTGCAGCCCTGTTCTTCCTGGTGGTATCTGTGGTAGGAATGTTCATTTCCGCCATGAAGACCATGTCTGCGCTCAGCAAGGGCAGGACGCCCTTTACCAAAAAGACCGCAAACCGCGTCCGCGACCTGGGGATATACTTCATCGTTATGGAAATATCCTGCGCCGCACTGGTATTCATCGGCACAGGCAAAATAGAGCTGGATCTGTTCTGGCTGGCGGGACTGGTGCTCTATGCGTTTTCCGTAGTTTTCCGCTATGGCGCAAAGCTACAGAAAGAGTCAGGCGAGACATTATAAGGAGGCTTAACAATGAGCAAATCAAACGTAGAAGCAAAAATAAAAGAGAGCAGTCTCGCCATAATGATATTATCTTTGATTATCGCTGCCCTGACAGCCTGTGCAGGCTTTTGTCAGCTTTTATCAGATACAGAAAGAATATCCGACGACTATGCCAAAAAGATGATGCTAAAGACAGCTTTATCAAACATCATATGCTCCGTCATACTTATTATAGCAGCTGTCATTTTCTACAGGATAGCCAAAAGCGCCAGACCTTTTACTAAGGGCAATATCACCGCTATCCGCATAATAGCACTGCTGTTCCTGATAAATGCAGTCCTGCCGTCGATAATCGTGGGAATGCATCTTGGCTTTGCCAAAATAAGTATTATTGGCTCAGGCTCGATATTCAACGCAGCACTGTGTTTCTTCTTCGGTGAGATACTGCGCTACGGAAACCTGCTCCAGACCGAGTCCGACGAAACATTATAAGGAGGGATTATAAATGGAGAATACAATAGTATCAAACAAGGACAAGAACGTACAGAAAGTCAATACACTGGGCAAGGTCAGCAGGATAATGCTGAATATAGCCCTCACCGCACTTATCATCGGCATGGTGACCTGCATAGTGATGTCAATATATTTCTGTACACTGCCTAAGGACGCAGTAGCTCTCAAGGGCGATTTCAAAGGCAGCGTGACCGTCAGCAATGAGCTGCCCGAAAAGTTCATCGTAATAAATGAGGAAGACGTGGAAGTCGGCAAGGAAGGCAGACAGCTGAAATATTCCGTTACCGAGAACAGGGACGAGGACAACAACAAGGTCTATGACATAAGCTTCCTGCTGGACAAGCTGACGGGTACCGAGCTGAAGCTGGTGGCAGCAGGCGCAATGGCGCTGATAGCTTTAACCCTGCTGATACTCAGTATCATCGTCATCTTCGGTAAGAGACTTGCCAAGGCTCTGGAGACCTGCGACTCTCCCTTTGAGGACAACGTGCTGAAAAAGATGAAGGCGTTCGGATTTTCCCTTATCCCCTGGGCGTTATACAAGCTTATAGTAGGAAATCTTGGCGGTATCACAACGGTAATATTCGTGCTGGTAGTTCTGCTGTTCATCAGCGTATTCAATTACGGCGCAAAGCTCCAGCGCGAGTCCGACGAGACACTGTGAGGTGGGAATATGTCGATAATCCTTAGACTTGACCGCGTAATGGCGGACAGGAAAATGAGCCTTAACGAGCTCAGCGACCGCGTAGGCGTCAGCAACGTAAACCTTTCCAAGCTGAAAACGGGCAAGGTAAGCGCCATACGTTTCTCCACCCTCAATGCTATATGCAAGGCGCTGAAATGCCAGCCGGGGGACATACTGGAGTTCATAGACGACGGCGAAGAATAGCCGTATACGAAGCTCATCTGCAATAAAACATGAATGGGATACCAAAGGGACTTTGTCCCTTTGGTCGGGGCACGAGGCAGACAGCCTCGTGCGGGGTACAGGGGCAGAGCTCCTGAAAAAAGAACCCCCTGAGTGATGATTTCTTCACTCAGGGGGATTTTTTATCATTGTTTTCTGCATATTTCCGTAATATCGTAGCTCAGCTCAAAGGCGTCATCGTCGCATTCGCTGTAGAAGCTGCTGACGATACGGCTCGCCACCAGATGACCGCCGTTGTCATCGGCATCGATGAGGAGCACCACCACCCTGTCGTTTCCGCAGACCGAAGCCATATCACCGCGGCGCAGACAGAGTCTTACCGCCTCCGCAAGGGTGTGCATGACCTTTTTCCGTGAAGCGGCGGAGCATTCCTCGCCGCAGGACAGGGATATCTCCAGCATCTGAGCGGTCTTGCCCGTCCTTTCGAGAGTTCTCATGACGAAGCGGAATATATTGGTGAACTCCGATGAGCGTACACAGAAAGCGCCTGTATCACGGTCTTTGAGGGACATGAGTTTTTCGTGGGTAATGACCTCGTCCCTGCCCGGCTTTACAGGGATAAGGGCGAGGGCTTTTACTCTCCTCATAAGCAGCTGACCGCAGAGGGGCAGGCGGATAACGTCGTCGAAGCCCATAGCCAGCAATATCTCCTGATTTTCGCCGCTTGTGTCAGAGGTGACGGCAGCTGACGGCACAGAGCGCAGTCTGTCCGAACTGCGGATACTGCTGATGACAGCACCCACTGAGCCGCTGCAATACTCCTCGGAAACGAGGATAACGTCACAGTCGGGGAGACCGTTCACATCGGCTGCGACGGTGCAGTCGAAGGACTCTCCCAGGGCGTTTTCCCAGAAAACCGTATTATTCAAACTGTCAATGATACCTGCGATCATAGCACAGCCTCCGTTCAAAAGTTGTTCACATTTGATTATAGCATATTCTTTTGCAAGTATCAATTATCTTTTGCAACAAAAATTCATATCATTTTTTGACTTATAGGACAAAGAGGGGATTGTTTCCGTTTCGCAATAAAAGGGAAACCAATTTTTTTCTTGATTATTTTGCAAAGTTGCTGTATAATGTATTTACAAGAGCTATGTGAGGAGGTAAAAACATGAAAGAATTGAGATTTTTTGCCGCTCTTTCGGCAGCTGCGGTCATTGCGGCTTCAATGCTCAGCGGCTGTACCGACCACAATGAGAGCTACATCGAGAGACCGCATACGGAAGCGGAGACCACAACAGAGGGTATAGTGGAGTGGACCACAAAGGCTCAGACCACCGCTGCTGTCACCACGAAGAAGGCGAAGAAGACTACCTCCGCCGATAACGAGGACAGCGTTACAACTGCAAAAAAGAACAAGAATAAAAAGACCACATCTTCCGAAGAAGAATATATCGAAACCACTACAACTGCGGCGATATTCGACAGTGATGACGGAACCTATGTGGAGTATCATTTCCGCAATAAAAAGCTCCTCGACCAGCATTTCGAGAAGCGCGGCGAGGAGTTTGCCGATGATTTCGGCTATAATTCCGCAGCTGAGTACGAAAAAGGCGCCAGCGACGTCATCAACAACTCCTCAGCCCTTCACAAGACCGAAGCCGAGGACGGCGACGGAGTTTACTACATAGAGTCTACCAATGAGTTCGTAATACTGTCCACAGACGGTTATATCAGAACATATTTCCGTCCAAACGGCGGCATAGATTACTATAACAGACAATAACGGAATGAAGGTGCTGACATGAACAGAAGAGTATTAGCCCTGACGGCTGCGGCAGTAATGCTGAGCGGCTGCTCGGGAAGCAAGCTTTCCCATAAGGGCAGCGACGTCCCCGACAGACCAGAGACCTGGTCAGTGGAGCAGAGGACTCTTGAGGATATAACTCCCATGACAGGTGAGGAGCAGGTCTACGTCACCAGAGACGAGGAGACCGACGCTGTGAAGATAATACAGGGCGTCCTCAGCGATGACCCTATCAACAACGAAAGGGAAGCCCTTGACCTCATCGCCTCATATTCCCAGGTGATGGGCTATATAGACGTATACAGTGAGCTTCAGTACAGCGGCGTTACGGAGTATAGCCACAAGCTGGATTACAGGTTCGACCAGTACTGCGACGGTATGCAGGCGGGCTATGTGGAACTTATGGTGGACTTTGACGAGGGCAACAGAGCAGTAGTGCTCAACAGCCATTATGCCGACCTGTGGGGCTTCGATCCCAAGCCGAAGGTAAGCGAGGCCGAGGCAGTAAAGTGTGCACAGGACAAGTACAGGACCGACAAGAACGCAAAGGCTGAACTGACTATTGCAGACGGACCAGTCCTTGCATGGATAGTACCCGTAAATGACGAGTCGGTTGCAGAGGTATACATAGATGCAAACAACGGCGACATCATACGCCGCATACCTGTAACAGACTGAATATAAAAAGAAAAGGGGATACATTCCTTAGCGGAACATATCCCTTTTGCTTTTTCTGTTATTTATCTTACTTAACAATAAACTTGTCGATCTCTTTGAGGAACTTGTCAGCGTCATCTGTGTGCGCATTAAGCTGGATAGGCTTTGAGAGGTCGAGGCTGAAGATACCCATGATGGACTTTGCATCGATGGCATATCTACCGGAAACGAGGTCAATATCGAAATCATACTTCATAACGATGTTGACGAATTCCTTTACGTCATTGATTGCCTGAAGATTAACAGTTGTTTTAGTCATACTTTACCTCCTGTTTTCAGATGTACGGGTGTGCGAATGGATTTTTTCTTGTTTATTTCTTTTTCTGCGGCTTTTCCCTTCCGCAGTTATATAATAGCACTTCTAAACTGCGCTGTCAAGCCGTTTTGGGAATTTTCGTCATTTTGGTATATATGATTGATATAGGGGAGCCGATTTTTATTGATAGAGGATAAACTATTAAGAGTGCATAAAAACTCTGAGTAATAATTGTGCACAATTCCAGTGAGGGGAAAGTGCACCATACTACGTTGATTATTTAATTTGAGGAGAATTATGTATAAAGTATATTTTATAACATTTGGCTGCAAGGTCAACCACTATGAGACCGAGTGCATGAAGGAGCTCTTCCGCGGAGCAGGCTTTGATATAGCCGACGCCCCCGAGGGAGCCGATGCCGTGGTCATAAATTCCTGTACTGTCACCTCGTCGGGTGACAGCCGTGCCCTTTCGGCGCTGCGCAGGACAAGGGCGGCACTTCCCGATGCGGTGATCGCCCTGACAGGCTGCTATCCGCAGGCAAACCGCGAGGAGGCTGAGCAGCTTCCCGAGGCGGATATAATCGCGGGAACAAAGTACAGGAGCAGGATAGTGAGCATGGTGCAGAGCTGCCTTGAGGAGCGCCGCCGTATCGTAGAGCTTTCCGATTACAGCTCCGGTGACATATTCGAGCCCCTGAAATGCACCCGCTTTGACAGCAATACCCGTGCCTTCGTGAAGATACAGGACGGCTGCAATCAGTTCTGCTCATACTGCATGATACCCTTCGCCCGCGGACGGTGCCGCTCAAAGCCTATTGATGTTCTACGCAGCGAGGTGAGAGCCATAGCAGAGGGGGGCGTGAAGGAGATAGTCCTTTCGGGCATAAACCTTGCCTTTTTCGGCAGGGAGTTCGGTGCGGACCTTGCGGACGCAGCGGAGATATGCGCCGCCACGGAGGGTATCGAGCGCATACGGCTCAGCTCCCTGGAGCCCGAGATGATGTCGGAGGAGCTCCTCACGAGACTGAGAGCCCTGCCACAGTTCTGTCCACAGTTCCACCTGTCCCTGCAAAGCGGCTGTGAGCGGACGCTGAAAGCCATGAACCGCAGATATACCGCCGCGGAATACCTTGCTCTGACTGAGCGCATACGGAGCATCTTCGCCGATTGCTCCTTCGCCACAGATGTAATGGTGGGCTTCCCGCAGGAGACCGACGAGGATCACGCCGAGTCCGTGGACTTTGTGCGCCGCATAGGCTTTGCGAAGGTCCACGTTTTCAGATATTCGCGGAGAAAGGGCACAAAAGCCGACAGAATGAGCGGACAGGTCCCCGAGAGCGTCAAGACTCTCCGCTGGCAGGAAATGACAGCCGCCGCTGAGGAAAAGCGTGAGGAGTACCTCCGCGCTCAGGTGGGAAAGACTGTTCCCGTACTCTTTGAACGCGAAAAATCAACAGAATTTCACCGCGGATATGCACCCGATTATACATTAGTAAAAATTTCCCGAAAAAATCCCGAAAAAAGTTTGCGTAATCAGATAATTAGTGTTATAATAGAAGAGTATGGTCACGACTGCTGCTTCGGCAGCGCAGTCGGCGACCTGTATTAATGCATAATGCTTTATAAAATGCATAATGCATAATGCATAATTCATAATTGCGGCGCCGCCATGCGGTGAATGATCTTAAATGATCCTGTTTCTGATATTATCGGCGAAGCCGATACGCTTATTATGCATTATGAATTATGAATTATGAATTGACCGAAAGGAGATCTTTATGTCCGTATTCAGAATTTACGTTGAAAAAAAGCCTGAATTTGCAGTTGAGGCACAGTCCGTGCTCAGTGATATAAAAACTGCTCTCAGACTTAACATTTCCGGCGTCCGCATCCTTAACAGATATGATGCAGACAAGCTCAGCGAGGAGGACTTCAATGCTGCCATCGGCACCGTATTCTCCGAGCCCGCAGTTGACGTGGTATATGACGAGCTTCCCCAGGTGGCAGAGACCGACCGCGTTTTCGCAGTTGAGTATCTCCCCGGACAGTTCAACCAGAGAGCCGACAGCTGTGAGCAGTGTATACAGATACTCCGCCAGGGCGAGCGCTGCCGCGTGAGAAATGCCAGAGTTTATATCATCTCAGGCGTGATCTCAGATGACGACTTCGCTAAGCTCAAGGCTTACATAATCAACCCCGTTGAGAGCCGCGAGGCTTCACTGGAGACTGTAAAGACTCTTGACACAAACTACGATATCCCCACAACAGTTGAGGAGCTTGAGGGCTTCATCAACCTCAATGCCTTCGGACTCCATGCCTTCGTTGACAAGTTCGGACTTGCCATGGACTATGACGATATCAAGTTCTGTCAGGACTATTTCCGCAACGAGGAAAAGCGCAACCCTACAATTACCGAGATCCGCATGATCGACACCTACTGGTCGGATCACTGCCGTCACACCACATTCCTCACAAATGTTGAAAACGTAAAGATAGATACTCCTTATATAAAGGATACATACGATATGTATGTGAATGTCCGCGAGGAGCTGGGCAGAACGGACAAGCCCATGACCCTTATGGACCTTGCTACCCTTGCAGCAAAGAAGCTGAAGGCTGACGGAAAGCTTCCCGACCTTGACGAGAGCGAGGAGATCAATGCCTGCTCTGTAAAGATCAAGGTGGATATAGACGGCGAGCAGGAGGACTGGATCCTCATGTTCAAGAACGAGACCCACAACCACCCCACAGAGATCGAGCCCTTCGGCGGCGCGGCTACCTGTCTGGGCGGTGCTATCCGTGATCCTCTTTCGGGACGTTCTTATGTTTACCAGGCTATGCGTGTAACAGGTGCAGCAAATCCTCTCGTACCCGTTGAGGACACCATCGCAGGCAAGCTCCCCCAGAGAAAGATCACAGTGGGCGCGGCAAACGGCTACAGCTCCTACGGTAACCAGATCGGTCTGGCAACAGGCCATGTTGCCGAGGTTTATCACCCCGGCTACGTTGCAAAGCGTATGGAGATAGGTGCAGTTCTCGGTGCGGCTCCTGCTGAGAATATCCGCAGAGAGAGACCCGTTCCCGGCGACATCGTTATCCTTCTCGGCGGCAAGACAGGCCGTGACGGCTGCGGCGGTGCAACAGGCTCCTCAAAGTCACACACTCTCGAGTCACTTGAGAGCTGCGGCGCTGAGGTACAGAAGGGTAATCCTCCCGAGGAGAGAAAGCTCCAGAGACTGTTCCGCAATCCCGAGGTAACAAAGATGATAAAGCGCTGCAACGACTTCGGTGCAGGCGGCGTTTCCGTAGCTATCGGCGAGCTGACAGACGGTCTCGTTATCAACCTCAATGCAGTACCCAAGAAGTACGACGGTCTTGACGGTACCGAGATAGCAATTTCAGAGTCACAGGAGAGAATGGCAGTTGTCATCGCTCCTGAGGACCTTGATAAATTCATGGAGGAGGCTGCCAAGGAGAACCTTGAAGCTACCCTCGTTGCAGACGTTGTTGAAGAACCCAGACTGAAGATGAACTGGAACGGCAATACCATCGTTGACCTTTCACGCGAGTTCCTCAACTCAAACGGCGCTCCCAAGTATACAGACATCGAGATCGAGAGACCTGCCTTCAGCTCAGAGACAGTTCCCGCTGACAGCGCCGAGACCTGGTCACAGCTCATGTCCAACCTCAATGTATGCTCACAGAAGGGACTTATCGAGAAATTCGACTCCACCATCGGCGCAGGCACAGTCCTCATGCCCTTCGGCGGCGTTTACCAGATGACTCCCTCACAGGCTATGGCAGCAAAGATACCCGTCCTCAAGGGCGAGACCAACACCTGCTCGCTCATGGGCTGGGGCTACAATCCGGATATATCCGAGAAGTCTCCCTATCACGGCGCAATGCTGGCTGTTATCGAGTCCATCGCCAAGGTAGTTGCAGCCGGCGGCTCTTACAAGAAGTGCTGGCTCACATTCCAGGAGTATTTCGAGAGAACACAGAACGATCCCACCCGCTGGGGCAAGCCTATGGCTGCTCTCCTCGGCGCATTCAAGGCTCAGCTGGAGCTGGAGTGCGGCTCTATCGGCGGTAAGGACTCAATGTCAGGTACCTTCGAGAATATCGACGTTCCTCCCACACTTGTTTCCTTCGCAGTTTCAACTGCTATAGCAGATAAGATAGTCTCCACAGAGTTCAAGGAGTCGGGAAGTACAGTTATCACCATCGTTCCCGAGTATGACGAGCACGGTCTTCCCAAGTTCGACAGCATCAGGGATTGCTTCGACAAGGTGGAGAAGATAATCGCAGACGGCAGAGCAAATGCCATCTGGACAAACGGCTACGGCGGATTTGCCGAGGGTATCGCAAAGATGTGCTTCGGTAACAAGATCGGCTTCGAGTTCACATCACAGCCCTCAGCAGAGATGCTGTTCAAGCCCTGCTACGGCGCATTCATCATCGAGCTTAAAGGCGAGGCAAAGAGCGGCGAGGAGGTCCTCGGTAAGACCATCAAGGATTACAAGGTCATCTGCCGCGACTATACTCTCAGTCTGGATAACCTCCAGAGGATATGGGAGGGCAAGCTTGAGCCCGTATTCCCCTGCCGCATAAAGACAACGGATACAACTCCTCAGACATATTCATCACCAAACCGCATACAGCTCTCGGCTTCCACAAAGATCGCAAAGCCCAGAGTGCTTATCCCCGTATTCCCCGGAACAAACTGCGAGTACGATACTGCCCGTGCCTTTGAGAAGGCAGGCGCTAAGCCCGAGGTAGTAGTTATCCGCAACCTGTCCGCAGGCGACATCGAGGAGAGCGTAAGCTACTTCGAGAGAGCAGTAAGACGCTCTGAGATCATTATGATCCCCGGCGGCTTCAGCGGCGGTGACGAGCCCGAGGGAAGCGGAAAGTTCATTACAGCATTCTTCCGCAATCCTAAGATCAAGGACGCAGTTCACAACCTCCTCAGGAACCGTGACGGACTTATGCTGGGTATCTGCAACGGCTTCCAGGCACTTATCAAGCTGGGACTTGTGCCCTACGGCGAGATAATCGACATGGCTGACGACGCTCCCACACTTACCTTCAACACTATCAACCGTCACCAGTCCATGATGGTAAATACACGTATCGCCTCCAACAAGAGCCCCTGGCTCTACGGCTGCGAGGTGGGCGACATACACACAGTTCCGATCTCACACGGCGAGGGACGCTTCGTAGCTCCCGCAAGCCTCATTCAGCAGCTTGCAAAGAATGGTCAGATCGCTACACAGTACGTTGATCTTGACGGCAATCCCACAATGGATATACGCTACAATCCCAATACCTCCATCGAGGCTATCGAGGGCATTACCTCACCCGACGGACGAGTATTCGGCAAGATGGGTCACTCAGAGCGTAAGGGCAGCTACATCTGCAAGAACGTTCAGGGCGAAAAGGATCAGAAGATCTTCGAGAGCGGCGTAAAGTACTTCACATGATTATAAGAGCGGACTTCGTGTCCGCTCTTTTTTATTGTGCGAAATGCGCAAAAACATCAGGAAAACTTTGGTATATCGGTGCATTCCTTGAATCGGGGCAAAGTGGTATAATAAAAAGTACATACTAATCTTCATGGCGATAGGAGGACATAATTATGAAATGGAAAAAGATCATAGCTGCTGCACTGGCACTTGCGGTCAGCTTCGGCGCTGTTCAGACGGCGAACAGCTATACTCCGCAGCGCTTTTCGGCTGCCTATGCGGCGGGCGAAATGCAGATAGTGACCATTGACAATATCAATTATGCGGTGTATGGCGATTATGCGACGATATATACTATACCGGATGTAGAGCTTGCAGAGGAACTGGTGCTGCCTGCGACGATAAACGGAGTTCCGCTGGAATATATACCCACCCGTGCTTTTCAGGGCCATACGGAGATCACCTCGGTGACTCTGCCTGATACCGTCAGGAGTATCGGTTCGGGAGCTTTTATAGGCTGTACTTCTCTTCGTTCCATAAATATGCCGAAAGATCTGGTCAGTATAGATGATAATGCTTTTGGCGGCTGCAGTAAGCTTGAGAGTATAGACATTCCCGAGGGATGCGGTGTTCAAAGGGCAGCTTTTGAAGGCTGCAGTTCTCTCACCTCGGTCAGGCTGCCGTCTGATATCCAATACATACACCCGTTTACCTTTATGGGCTGCTCATCTCTTAAGTCAATAAAGCTTCCCGACGAAATGGAGATGATCTCGGAAAGTGCCTTTGAGGGCTGCAGCAGTCTGGAAGAAATAAACCTGTCAGGAGTTAAGTTCCTGGGCATCAGAAGTTTTGCGGGCTGTTCCGGTCTGGAGTCTATAAAGATAGGCTATTTGAGTATGGGGAGTGTTTCTGTTGCTAAATATGCATTCGCGAACTGCACAGGTCTTAAGAATGTGGAAATAGGTTACAAATTAAGTAAACTGCCTGAGGGCTGCTTCCAGGGCTGCACCGGTCTTGAGCGTGTGGACGTTCCGGGAGGTATATGGACTATTGGAAAGGACGCCTTCTGCGGCTGTGAAAAGCTCGGTTCCATAAGTATTATGGGCAGGGAGTGTACTATTTACGATGCTCCCTCGACTATCAGCAATCTGCATACTGAGACAAAGGTCAAGGAAAACGATGCGGAGAAGATCGTCGTCGATGATTCGTTCTCGGGCACTATCCGCGGCTATGAGGACTCTACCGCTCAGGCGTATGCGGAGAAATACAACTATAACTTCGTGCCTATTGAGACCACAACCCAGCCGTTGATAACTACCACCACCACATATCAGCCGGAAAACACCACCACCACTACAGTGACTACTGTCATTGACGGCATAACTTACGGTATAGACGGTAATCAGGGCAAGATAATCAGCGCTGACAGCACTGTAAAGGGCGATGTTGTTCTCCCCGACAGAGTCGATGAGCTTCCTGTAATGTATATCTGTCAGGACGCCTTCAAGGGCAATGCAGGTATCACCTCTGTAACGGCTCCAAGATTCCTGTATAAGATAGAGAAATCCGCATTTAAGAATTGTCCGAAGCTAAAAAAGGCAGTTCTTTCTGAAAATACAGAATGGATAGAATATGAAGCCTTTGCGGACTGCACCTCTCTTGATGAAATAGTGGTTTACGATGCCGATATAGACTACAGTCCCGAGACTATATGCAATGCCTCACAGGGCGGCACCGATGGTGACCAATGCATTTTCAACGGCACTATCTACGGTTACAAGGACTCTCCCGGCGCACTTTATGCCGAGCAGAAAGGCTATAAGTTTGAGGAGATAGTTACCACCACTGCTGTCAAAACCTATACTACAACGACCAATACATACGGAACTACCACCACCACTACCACCACTACTACAAGTGATGATGAAGCCACGACCGTAACTACTACTGCAAACACTAAGGATTTCTACTTCAGTATCATTGATGCTGACGGTAAGTCAGACGGTAAAGCTAAGCCGGGCGAAGTGCTTCAGTTCAGCCTTATCGTAGACGCCGGTAACAACACCTGTGCAGGCATTGACACTCAGTATGACCTCGGCGGTCTCGAGCTCGTTCAGATGGGTAAGAAGGCAGAAGCCCTCGGCGGTGCTTCACTTACTTCCAACCCTGAAACAGCACGTTTCAGCGTTATGTCTGTAAGCGATACAACAGGTGAACCTACAGCAGTTACAAACGGTGAGTCTGTATCTATTATAAAGGTCAGGGTCCCTGAGGACGCTAAGAACGGTGACTATTTCTTGATCTCACTCGTTGCTGACCAGCTTCACGTATTCAAGGAAGGCGGAACAGGAGACAAGTACACGACCGGTATCACAGGTTATGGACTTACAGTTTACACCGACAACCCGGTAACTACAATTACAACAACTGTTCCCTCCGTTCCCGGCGGTACTACATCAACTGCACCGCAGGTGGGCGTAACTACCACAAAAGCTCCTGCTGTTCCCGGCACTACATCGGTTCCCGTAGTTGTTTTAACTACTACTTCGACCACTGCCTCTGCAGCAAATCCTGTGACTACAACAAAGCCTGTGACTGCCGAAAAGGCTCTGGGAGACTTCACGGGCGACGGCAAGATAGACGCTGTTGACGCTTCCAATATCCTTGCGAAGTACGCTGCTACTTCCACAGGCGGAGCTGCTCCCACGGCAGACGAGCTGGCGGCAGGCGATGTCAACAAGGACGGCAAAATAGACGCCGTTGACGCTTCAAAAGTACTGGCTTACTACGCATACAAGGGAAGCGGAGGAGACAAGGACTTCCACGAGTACCTTTTAAGCTGAAAACAGGCAGTAAGCAGCAAGGATAATTAAACTCATCAGGGCGCCCTGTGCTTCGGGGCGTCCTTTTTTATCATCTCCCTTCATAAGCAGTGCGGAAAGGGGGCTGAAACAATGGAAAAACGTTGTATAACTGAAAAATTTTTTGAAATTCGACTTAGTAAACAAATTATTGCTAATACTATTGTTGATATTAACGGAGCTGATCGGAGATAAGAAATGGGAGATCCGGAACGCTGTGCTGTAAGCGATGTACAAATATCGGGATTTATAAGGGTAAGTGAGCTTGCGGGCGGCAGAGTTGCAGGGGTGCGCAGGCACTGCGCCCCGCTGTGCAATGTTCATATTTTTGTGTTGACTAATGGCTGAAATTAGTATATAATATTAGTAACGGTTACAGGTGTTGCGCTGTAACAAATACAATGGTAAGGAGATATGCTATGAACAATATTCTATTCGCCGCTTCCGAGTGCGTTCCCTTTATAAAAACCGGCGGTCTTGCCGACGTTGTAGGCGCACTTCCACAGTACATCGACAAGAAAAAGTTCGACGTAAGAGTCATAATGCCTTATTACACCTGCATACCCGATAAGTACAGAAACGAATTCAAGTACGTCCACCACTTCTATATGGATTACGGTATGAGAAGTGAGGGTGTCCATGTTGGTATCATGGAGTATGAATACAACGGCATAACCTTCTATTTCGTGGATAACGAGTATTACTTCAAGTGTGACAGCCTCTACTCTCCCGATCTGAAATGGGATATCGAGAGGTTCACCTTCTTCTGCAAGGCTGTGCTGGCGATACTGCCTGTTATAGGCTTCCGCCCCGACATCATACACTGTCATGACTGGCAGGCTTCAATGATACCCGTCTTCCTGCACTCTGCCTTCGCTACAAACCCCTTCTTCAGTTCAACAAAGTCAATTATGACTATCCATAACCTGAAGTTCCAGGGCGTGTGGGATATAGACACATTCAAGTATAACACGGCTCTTCCCGATTATATGTTCACATCGGATAAGCTGGAGTTTCATAACAACGCAAATATGCTCAAGGGCGGTCTGGTCTATGCGGACTACATCACCACTGTGTCCGAGACCTACGCCGAGGAGATAAAATATCCCTTCTACGGTGAGCAGCTTGACGGTCTCCTCCGCGCAAGGTCTGCTTCCCTGAGAGGTATCCTCAACGGTATAGACTACAAGGTCTTCGATCCTGCCAACGACAAGAAGATATTCGCGGAGTTCACGCCTAAAAATGTCAAGGCAAAGAAGGCTGAGAACAAGAAAAAGCTCCAGGAGCAGCTGGGGCTCCCCGTTGACGAGAACAAGTATATGATAGCTATAATCTCCCGTCTCACCGACCAGAAGGGTCTGGACCTGGTGAACTACGCTATGGAGAGAATATGCGACGAGAACACTCAGTTCGTCATCATCGGCACAGGTGACCCACGATATGAGAATATGTTCAAGCACTATCAGTGGAAGTATCCCGAGAGAGTGTCTGCAAATATCCTCTATTCTGATGATCTGGCTCACAAGCTCTACGCTGCGGCTGATACTATGCTCATGCCGTCGCTGTTCGAGCCCTGCGGACTTACCCAGCTCATCGCCCTCCGCTATGGTACTCTGCCCATCGTCCGCGAGACAGGTGGTCTCAAGGATACCGTTACTCCCTATAACGAGTTCGACGGCACAGGCAACGGCTTCTCCTTCGCAAACTACAACGGCGACGAGATGCTGGGAGTCATCAACTACTCAAAGCACATCTACTACAACCACCGCAAGCAGTGGGATAAAATGGTCCAGCGCGCTATGGAGCAGGACTTCTCATGGAACAGCTCCGCCCGTCAGTACGAGGGTATGTACAGCTGGATGATAGAATGGTAATAATTCTGAAACATAAGGGAGCGGGGGCGGATTTCTTTCCGCCCTCTCTGCTTCATGTTTGCGGTCATGTTCCGCAGATAATGTAATATTACGATATAACGGTCAGGAACGTCAGTGGCGTTACTATATAAAGGAGAATTACAATGAAAGTACTGATACTTAACGGAAGTCCCAGAGCAAATGGTAATACTTCCCTCGCAATAGATGAAATGGTGAAGGTCTTTGCTCAGGAGGGCATAGAGACCGAGGTCTGTCAGGTGGGAAACAAGGCTGTAAGAGGCTGCGTTGCCTGCGGAGGCTGCGGCGAAAAGGGGAAATGCGTGTTCGATGACGTGGTCAACGAGCTGGCTCCCAAGTTTGAGGAGGCGGACGGTCTCATCGCTGCTTCTCCCGTTTACTACGCCTCAGCAAATGCTACCCTCGTTGCCTGTCTGGACAGGCATTTCTACAGCACCCATTTCGACAAGACCATGAAGGTGGGAGCGGCTATAGCCGTGGCAAGACGCGGCGGCTGCAGCGCTACCTTCGATGAGCTGAACAAATACTTCACCATAAGCGGTATGCCCGTTGCCTCCAGCCAGTACTGGAACATTATCCACGGCAGGGAAAAGGGCGAGGCGGCTCAGGACGCTGAGGGTCTCCAGACCATGAGGACACTTGCAAGGAATATGAGCTTCCTTATGAAGTCCATCGCTCTGGGCAGGGAGAAATACGGCATTCCCGAGAAGGAACCCTGGCAGCCCACACACTTTATAAGATAATGCATAATTCATAATGCATAATGCATAATTACAGCGGCGGCTGGGGAAAACGTAATTACGGTGCAGCGGACATTTCCGCAAGGCTCGGGCGAGCACTGTTTGCCCCCTGCTAAGCACTGATCACTAAGCACTAACAACTAAAAAGGATAATTTGAATGAATAATATTAAAGGCGCTATTTTCGATATGGACGGTCTCATGATAGACACCGAAAAGCTCTATCTCAAATTCTGGATATTGGCAGCTAAGGACTTCGGCTATGATATGACGCCTGAGCACGTCTACTCCATGCGGAGTATGGCGAGGAAGTTCTCTATCCCGCTGCTCAAGGGCATTTTCGGCGAGGACTGTCCCACCGAGGACATAAGAGCTCACCGCACGGAGCTCATGAACGAATACATAAAGGAACACGGCCTTGAGGTCAAAAAGGGACTGTTCACCCTGCTGGACTACCTCCGCGGAAAGGGGATAAAAATGGCTGTGGCTACGGCTACTCCCCGCGAGAGGACTGTTGAGTACCTCAGGACCATAGGCGCGGCGGACTATTTTTCGGCGGTGATATGCGGAGACATGATAGAAACAGGCAAGCCCGCTCCCGATATTTACCTCACCGCCGCAAGAGAACTGGGACTTCCTCCGCAGCAGTGCGCTGCCTTTGAGGACTCTCCCAACGGCATAAAGGCTGCCCATGCGGCAGGCTGCTTTGCGGTGATGATACCCGATATGACTCAGCCCGATGAGGAGATAAAGCCCCTCCTCTCGGCAGTTTACGACAGCCTCGATATGGCTGTGGACTTCTTTGAAAGGGGGAATAATAATGAGCGTTTCCGAGATATTTGAGATACCCAAGTTCTACTACTTCGAGAGCGGCAACGACTTCTCGGGCAGCAAGGGGGACTTCTCTTACAAGATAAGCAACGGCGACAAGCTGAAATGTATGACATGGCATGGCAGACTCTGCTCCATGAAGGCGGAGATAGAGCACGAAGCAGAGTTCGACCGCACACAGGAGGGCTTCGACCAGCTGATAAAATGGCTAGAGGAGATGTATAAATCATAATTTAGCGCGTATGCGCTAAGTTGATAGTTGAAAGTTGAGAGTTGAGAGTTAATGTGTTCGCTTCGCTCACAATATTTAAATATTGTCGCCGCAGGCGACTCCACAACTTTCAACTCTAAACTCTCAACTC
>JAKPUQ010000155.1 GCA_029572815.1 Bacillota bacterium
TAAGAAATATATCTATTCCTTCAAGTTTGAAATGGTTGAAACAAATTTCCCTCTGTAAGCCTTTTACTGATTTGAATTTCTGATTTTGTGCATTGTGACGATTTTTTTATCTTCTGCCTACTTTTGCTTGACACTAACGCATTATTATTATCAATTGACAAAATATAAATAAGCTGTTATAATATATGGTGATCCCAAGACTTTCTGAAAAGGATGACTTTTATGCAATTCTGGTATCTTTATTTTATCATCATTTTATGTATCCTGCTGCCTGCTGCAAGGGCAAGAAAGCTCCGTCAGGTCAGGAATGCACGCAGGAACCGCTTAAAACGAAACAAAGGAGAACGCATCATGAACGAGCTTATTAAAAAATATATCGGCAAGGAAGTCGTAATATACACTTCTTCTGCATCAGGTGTCACAGGCACTGTAACAGCCATTGAGGACAACTGGGTAGAGATAGAGGACAAGAACGGTCAGAAGCAGATCGTCAATGCCGATTATGTCTCACGCATACAGGAATATCCCCGCAATAAAAAGGGCAAGAAAAAGATGGTAATAGCCTGAAATAGGGAGGCAGCTTATGAGAATACGTCACAAACCCTGGGCAAAGCCCGAGCTGGAGGCCTGTCCCTTTTACATACATGAGCCCCAGAAGCAGATAGGTCACTGGAGAGAGCTCTTTGCGGAGCCCTACAAGCCGCTTTATGTGGAGCTTGGTTGCGGAAAGGGCGGCTTCATATCACAGGCGGCTCCCGCCCACCCCGAGGCTAACTTCATAGCCATGGACATCAAGAATGAGATGCTGGTGCTGGCAAAACGCAAGCTGGAGGCTGCCTATGAGGAAAAGGGCGAGGCTCCCGACAATGTGCGCATTGCTATCCAGAATATCGAGCGCCTTGAGCTGGCATGGGACGAAAATGACCGCGCAGAC
Source organism: Bacillota bacterium (assembly GCA_029572815.1). Lineage (GTDB taxonomy): Bacteria > Bacillota > Clostridia > Oscillospirales > Ruminococcaceae > Ruminococcus. Next base: position 935 of record JAKPUQ010000155.1, read on the forward strand.
CGCATTTACATCAATTTCTGCAATCCCTGGCCCAAGAAAAAGCACAAGAAGCGACGCCTCACCCATACCCGTCAGCTGGTGAACTACAAGAAGTTCCTCCGCGGCGAGCTGTGGTTCAAGACCGATGACGACGAACTTTTCGAGGAGTCCTTCGAGTACTTCGAGGAGGCAGGCTTCCGGATAAAGTACAAGACATGGGACCTCCATGCAGAGAGTCCCTATGAGAACTTCGTAACCGAGCATGAGAAGATGTTCACAGATGAGGGCAAGAAGATAAAGTTCCTCATCGCAGAGCCAATAACGGAGGAGAAATAATGGAATTCAGCAAGGATTTCGGCGTCCTGCACGTTGAGGGCGGCTCCATGAAGACCGCCGGCAAGGGCACTCTGGACACCGCACAGGACGTACCCCAGAATATACGCACAAAGATAGACCCGAAAAAGGTGGCTGTCACCGCTGCAAAGGCAGCAGCCCTGACAGGACTGGTGCTGCTGAAGCACAAGGCAAAGAAGAAGCGCAGATAATAATTTTGCTTTGCAAAAATATTATCTGTCAGCCTTTAGCTTTCAGCCAATAGGAAGCGGCTTCGCCGCTTTATTATGGGGCGGATAATATCCGCCCCTGCTTTATTGCTGATGGCTAACAGCTGACGGCTGACGGCTAATGGCTTAAATCAGAATTTTGCAGAGCAAAATTCTGATTTAATGCTTTACAACTCTGAAAAAAGGCGCTATAATGTATGTAAGCTGTGTTCAATGGCGAGCACAGTATTTCAAAGGAGGTATTTCCACATGGAAAAAATCAGAATAGGTATCTCAGGATACGGCAATCTCGGCAAGGGCGTTGAGCTGGCTATCCGTCAGAACGACGATATGGAGCTGGCAGGCATCTTCACACGCCGCAACCCTTCCACAGTAAAGCCCCTTACAGAGGGCGTAAAGGTCTACAGCATTGCAGATGCTGAGAAAATGACAAATGACATCGACGTTATGATAATCTGCGGCGGAAGCGCAACAGACCTTCCCAAGCAGACTCCCGAAATGGCTAAGCTGTTCAATGTTATCGACAGCTTCGACACTCACGCAAGGATCCCCGAGCACTTTGCAAACGTTGACAAGGCTGCAAAGGAAAACGGCCACCTCGCATTCATCTCTCTGGGCTGGGATCCCGGTCTCTTCTCACTGAACAGACTCTACGCAGAGTCTATCCTTCCCAACGGCAAGAGCTACACATTCTGGGGCAAGGGCGTAAGCCAGGGCCACTCAGACGCTATCCGCCGCGTTGAGGGCGTAAAGAGAGGCATCCAGTACACAGTTCCCGTTGAGTCCGCTATGGAAGCTGTCCGCAGCGGCAGCCAGCCTGAGCTGACAACTCGTCAGAAGCACCTGAGAGAGTGTTGGGTAGTTCCCGAGGAGGGCGCTGACCTTGCCAAGATCGAGAACGATATCAAGACAATGAAGAACTACTTCGATCAGTACGATACAACTGTAAACTTCATCACCGAGGAGGAGTTCGACGCTAAGCACAACAAGATGCCTCACGGCGGCTTCGTAATGAGAAGCGGTCTCACAGGCGACGGCGAGAAGACTCACCAGATGATCGAGTATTCACTGAAGCTGGAGTCCAACCCCGAGTTCACAGCAAGCGTGCTTATCTGCTTCGCAAGAGCTCTTGCAAGAATGAAGGCTGAGGGCGCAACAGGCTGCAAGACAGCATTCGACGTTCCCCCTGCATACCTTTCAAGACTCAGCGGTGAGGAGCTCAGAGCTTCCATGCTTTGATCAAAAATTGTACCACAAAAGGGCTGCTTTATGCAGCTCTTTTTTTATGCTGCAATATACATTCAGCACAAACCAAGATAACATCTTATGTTAATTTTGTCGGAATTGCGGTAAATTCGTTGACATCTCACCGCCGAAGTGATACAATAATAATATAAAATTATGACATAATAAGGGGGATCTGTATGCCATTAGTAAATGCTATCTGCACAAGCTGCAATAAGACCGTTGAAGTTGACAGTACAAAGGACGCATGGGTGTGTCCTCATTGCAGTACACCGTTTGTAGTTGACAAAGCAATAAAGAAATACCGCTCTCAGCACAGAGATGTGGCAAAAAAAGTCAAGGCCGTAAAGAAGAACAGCACAGACTTTGAGGTAAGTGAGGGCGTACTCACCGCCTACAAGGGCAGCTCCGCAGAGGTGACTATCCCCGGTAATGTCCGTAAAATAGGCGATAACGTCTTTGAGAACAACACCACACTGAAAAAGGTCATCATCCATGACAAGGTAGAGGAGATAGGCGGCTATGCCTTCCGCGGCTGTACAGCTCTGGAGGAGATAAAGTTCCCGGACAGCATCAAAAAGCTGGGCACCTGGGCTTTCCGCGGCTGCACCTCCCTTACGGAGCTGGTGCTCCCCCCTCAGCTGAGACATATAACCGACTGCCTCTTTGCAGACTGCTCGGCGCTCACCTCCGTTGAGTTCCCCGACCTTCTCACTGAGATAGGCGCATTTGCCTTCTCGGGCTGCAAGAGCCTGAAGGCCATTGATATACCCAAATATGTGGCGCAGATTGGCAAGTACGCATTCTCCGGCTGCGAGCAGATAGAGAGGGTCATCATTCCCGACGGCGTATCCCTTATCGAGGAGTGCACCTTCGCTAACTGCACAGCTCTGGCAGCTGTAGGACTCCCCAAGACCATAAAATCTCTGGGCGCCTCATCATTCCAGAACTGCACCTCTCTGCGCAGTATAGAGATACCGGGCGGAGCCCTCAGCGTGGACGGCTTCCGCGGCTGTACAGGTCTCAGAGCTCTTGATATCCCCGCAGGCGTAACCGCAATCGGCGATTTCAGCGGCTGTATCAACCTTGAGAGCATAAGGCTCCCTGCTTCTCTTAAAAAGGTCAGCGGCGGCTTTACGGACTGCCCCAAGCTCACCAATATCTCCTGGACTAACCTTGCCGACAATGCTGTGAACTTCCCTGCCTACTACGAGACCGTAGTCGCCAGCAGAAAGGCAGCAGGAAAGTGCGTATACTGCGGCGGAGACTTCAAGCTCCTGTCCAAGACCTGCAAGGTCTGCGGCAAGAAGAAGGACTACTGATACTGAGTTGAGAGTTTAAAGTCAATTATATCATCAGCCCGGGGCATTATGCCCCGGGCTCTGTTTTTCGATTTTTTTGACAAAAGGACAAGTTTTGTATTGACGGGAACGGGTTTTGGAGCTATAATATTAATATCTTTACTGTAAGGAGATAAATATGAAACTCACAAAACGCGCATGGGCAGTCATTATTGCTGCTATGCTATCTTCTGCATTGTGGAGCTGCGAAAATAAGAAAAGCTCACAGAGCGGAGCCTCAGAGGCAAGCTCCTCTGCAATAAATGCAACTACCTCGGAAGCTACCGATACCTCTCAGGAGGAAACTAAAGCAGGCACAACTACAACTGCATCGGCAGAGACCACAGCTGAGTCCACTACCACAGCTGCCGGGACTACCACTACAGCCGCAGAGACCACCGCTCCTGCCGCTGCGGAGACAACACCGGCTCCCACAAAGGCAGTGAAGAAGGGCTTTGACAGCAGCTTTGAGGCAGCAAAGGCTTACTACAACGCCTACCTTACCAAAAATGCTGACGCTGTATACGATATGCTCTGTGAGGAGGAGATAGAAGCCTATCACTCATACCTCCGCTCAACAGACCTGCTGGAGGGCAAGAACCCTCAGGTGGTGTTCAAACGCTCTAACGTTATCAGTGCTATAGATAAGTCCATACAGGCTATCCACGATATAATGAAGGAAAAATCCGACGTTCCCCCCGAGAGGTGGACAGTTTCCCTTACGGAGGAGTTGCTAAGGACAACAGGAGAGAACGAGCTTGCCGACTTCAACAAGACGCTGAATACAGAGTTTAGTTCCGCTGCCGACTGCGGATATGTCTACTACAAGGACGGCAATGACGACCACTCCTTCATCGGAAACGGCTGCGCCTTCGTGGAGCTGGACGGACGCTGGTATCTCTCGTATACCACCATAATGAACGCAGAGCTCATTACCTATCTTGATATATTCTGATACACAGGGGCGGTCTTCCGCCCTTTTCTTCTAAAGGAGGAAGCGATATGAAAGTGTTCCTTTTTCTCACAGGCTGCATGATAGCTATCCAGCTCGCATCTCTTTTAAAGCTTATATTTTTCATTATATTTGCTCCCTTTGCGGGAATGACAGTCAGCAGGGTCTCCTTCCTCGCATTCTCACTGTCTAAACAGGACGGCAGATGGGGCTTTACCTCAACCGAGTTCACACCCATCATACAGTCCCTGGTCACTTACAGAAGAGATCTCCCAGCGGAGAAGTGCAGCGAGAAAAAAAGCAATATCATGACCATGGCAGTTCACATTACAGTTCTTGTCATATCAGCGGCAGCGGCTGTTCTGATAATGCTGAAGTTCCACAGCTTAGACGGAACGCTGAAATGGCTTATGTACGGTATCGGCTTCGGAATGGTATTCATGTCGCTCCAGAGTATTGTGATATCCATCTACACTATGATGAGTATAATGAACCGCCTGGGCGGCTATATGAGCGCTAACATGAAGCGCATAAGAAACGGCGAGAGTCTTGGTTCACTGGACCTCAGACCCGTGGAACAGCTGGGCTTCAAAAAGGTGACCGACGCTGAGAAGATCTTTTATTATGGGCTCTATTCGGAGTACCTCACGTTCATTGGTGATTATGACGGTCTGAGGGCTCCTTCACATGAGATAATGAACCTCATCATCGGCAGACAGTTCATCAGCCAGGAGACCATCACATATTACTGCCTCCTGTTCTTCTTCTCCGAGATAGAACCAAACAGGCAGTTCGCGGATATGCTCTTCAACAGGATAAAGGGCACTATCACCAACGATACCGACCCAAACGGAAAAAGAGTCATGGCGTATTACGCCTTCAATATCTATAATGATATCGCAGGAGCAGAGCGCTTCCTCAACGAGGCCTATGCCGCTCTCGGCAAGTGGACGGGCATTCTCGCCTCTGAGGCAGAGCTGGAAAAGAAGCTCCTTGACAGGCTCAGCGGACGCATAGCACAGGCAAAGGCGGTTTCTCAGCCGCAACCTGCCATGAACTATGACAACAGGATAATGTAAATTCATCTGGAGGGATATATGGACAACAAGCTCCTTACCGAGACCACAGATGCCGTAAAACAGGTCATCGACCGCTTCGGCATCGATATTCTTGCGGACCACAAGAGGTTCTGCTCGGCATTCTCAGACTTTGCTCCCCGGCTGAGCAAGGAGAACAAGGCGTTCTTCGTGGCGCTCAGCGAAAACGTGGGAACTATATTCATAAAGGAAAACAGCGCCGTCACAGGGGGCGGAAAGCCTCCCGAGCCCATAGTGACGAGAGCCATGTCGGATATAACCGAATACCTCAACGACGAAAAGGCGGAGCTGGTGGTGCGCAGTATCGCCGGTGCCCTGGGCTGGCAGATGACGTCGATACAGCCCCAGGACAACGTTCAGTCGCCGCAGCAGGTGTTCATGACTTCCTCATCGCTTATCGAGGACCTTTTCCGCCGCGCTCAGAACGGCGACAATGATGCAGGCTTCAACCTGGGCGAGCGCTTCTTCTACGGAAAGGGCGTAAAACAGGACTACGCCAAGGCTGTCAAGTGGTACACTGTCGCGGCGGACCGCGGCGATTGCAGCTCTCAGAAAAAGCTGGCGGACTGCTACTACCTGGGACAGGGCGCAGAACGCAATATCGCCAAGGCAGCTTACCGTTACGAGCAGGCTGCCGAGCAGGGCGACTATGACTCACAGAAGGCGCTGATACGCTGCTATCTCCAGGGGGGAAGCGGATTTCCGCCCGACAGCAGGAGAGCAGAGTACTACTCAAAGCGCTACGGCGTTTACGCTGACGATGACACTGCCGAGGGCATAGCCAAGCGCGCTCAGCTGGGTGACCCCAATGCACAGTTCAGGCTGGGCTGTATGCTCCTTAGCGGAACAGGCGCGGAGCATGACCCGCCAAAGGCTATATACTGGCTCAAGCAGGCTGCCGAAAACGGCCATGCCGCCGCCCTTTTCGACCTGGGCTGCTGTTACTATTCGGGGAACGGTGTTCCCGAGGACAAGGTGACGGCAGTGCTGATGTTCCGCAAGGCTGCCGAAAAGGGCGACCTTGACGCACTCAATAACTTGGGAAGCTGCTGCCTTCAGGGAGAGGGCACTGACCGCGACCCCAGAGAGGCTGCGGAAAACTTCCGTAAGGCTGCGGAGCTTGGTCACGCAAAGGCTCAGTACAACTACGGCGACTGCTGCTACAAGGGCACGGGCGTCCCCAGAAACACCGCCGAGGCACTCAGGTGGTACCGGGAAGCCGCCTCACAGGGCAACGCAGACGGTCAGTACTCCTGCGGCTGGTGTCTTGAACACGGCGAGGGGACTGCCAAAGACCCAATAGCCGCCAAGGAGATGTATGAGCTTGCGGCTGCACAGCGTCACCCTGCAGCACAGAAGGCACTGGGCTGCTGCTATGCAAACGGCACAGGCACCGCTAAGAACTTCGCAAACGCTGCAGACTGCTTCCAGAAGGCAGCGGCAGGCGGCGACAAAGAGGCTGCGGAGCTCCTTGCTGCCTGCTATAAATACGGCGGCGAGTATCTTGCTCCCAACGATGCAAGAGCCCATTACTACGCCGACCAGTATGGTCTGGACTACGATGAGATATGAAAAAAGGCTTCCCATAAGGGAAGCCTTTTTCTGCTATCAATATAATTCAAAGGGAGTGAACTCGACGGACATATGGGTATAGCCATCGGTTATCTCTCTTGCGTCATCCTCGGATATTATGGAAGCACTGCTTTCGTCATATTCCGCTCTTTCGGTATAATAATTGATGGGCTTATTGTTCTCGTCCAGACCGGAGGCAAATATACCCTCTACAAGGTCAAGTCCATTGTAGCTGAGACGATAGTAATAGTTGGCATTAATGCTGGTTACTGCGCCGCCTACGACCTCATTCGATATGCAGGTGATATGCTGCATACTGCCCATCATTCTGTTGAATTTCGGATTAGAGCAGAGATGGTAACTGCTTCTTATACCGCCGCTGGCAACGCAGAACACATCATTATCAGCGTTCACAGAAAAGATATTGTAGATTATGCTGTCAGTGCCGCCGTACTCAGCACCATAGTCGGCATTGAATCCGAGGAGCAGTTCCATTATGCCGTCGCCGTTGACATCAGTGAATTCATAGCCCGGGTTTGCTGACCCGTTGTAAGCCGTTATAAGTCCGGTCGAAAGGTCATCTCCGTACTTCAGACCGCTTGTATCCATGTTCCTTATCATGGTGCAGCATTCGTCGATTATCCTTGCATACTCCCTGTATACCTTCTCTGCCTCCTCGCCGAACTGCGAATACTGCCTTATCTCAGCCAGCACCTTCTCCTCGGTCTTTGTATATGAGCTCTGAGGAGCTGTGGTAACGGCGGGCTTTTCATTCACTGCCTCTGTGACTGCGGCAGTTGTGGTAGTCGTTGTCGAGCTGTCGGGAGCTGTTGCTGCCGAGCCGCTTGCAGCCGCAGATGTAACGGTGACAACGCTGCCGTTCTTTCCTGTGACCGTGGTCACGGGAGCTGTTGTTACTGCCTCGGTGGTTGGAACAGATGTGGTGGTAGTAGCTGTCAATACATCATCGGGAGTTTTGGGTCCCTTGTTTCTTCTGAGGTATGCTCCGCCGCCTATAGCGCCAATCAGTACCACCATAGCCGCAGCCATGCTTATCATTTTCGTCATGCTTATCTTCCTTTCATACTTTTCAACGCCCTCTGCAACGTCAGTATAATCGTTATGGTCAGCTGCATTTTTCTCCTGTACTCTCGCAAAGACGGCTTCCTTCCTTGCCTGTTCCTCCATGAGCCTTTCAACGGAAGCCTTGTCTGCTTTTTTCAGGGTCTCTATTATCTTCTTTTTGCTGTTCATACCTATCCTCCTTTACAGAGTTATATCGTTTTCGTCAAGGAGCTTTCTCAGCCTTTTCATGGCGCGTGCGCAGCGGACTCTCACTGCTGCTGCGTTCATTCCCACCATTCCGGCTATCTCCTTTGAGCTTTTATCGTAGTAATACTTCTGGATAAGTATTACAGAATCGGGCGTCCCCAGTTCCTCTATCATACGGAGGAGAAGCTCCGACCGCTCTGTTTTTTCCGCATTCTCTGCGATGTCCTCTGAGTCCGCCAGTGCCGACAGCTCCTCATCGCCCTCGCGGCAGTCCAGCCCTGTCTTTGCAGCCAGCCTCCTGCGCATACTTATAGCGGCATTTCTCGCAGCCGTGCCGATAAATGACTTCAGAGCCGTGTCATCACGTGGCTTCAGCTTCATCATTACTGCTGCAAAGACATCCGCAGTACATTCCTCCATGTCGCTGCTGCTGCCGAAGCCGCTGATGAGCCTGCTGACGATGGCATAGACATAGCTGTAGTATTTGTCAAACAGCGCCCGCTGTCCCCGTGGGGGATCATCACGCATAAGGCGCAATATGTCATTATCGGTCATAGTTTACCTCCGTATCGTAATTGTCGGGATCAGATCTGTCCTTCACTCATAATAACGCAACGTCAAAACAATGTGTAACACTATTTTAGCATTTTTTATTTTTAACTGCAAGAATTTATATCATAAACAATATTTTTGATATAAATCCGAATTATAATGGTTGCAATTTTAATATTAATATGGTATAATTGACACAACAGTTATGCGTATTCGACAAAAATTTGCGAATGAGGTGAATAAAACATGAAGATACTTTTTATCGGCGGCACAGGCACTATCAGTATGGCTATAACTAAGCTCCTGGCTCAGGAGGGTCACGAGGTCATACTGCTGAACCGCGGCGGCAGGAGCTCTGAGCTCCCCGACGGCGTTAAGGTCATAAAGTGCGACATCTCCGACGAGGCTGATGCTGCCGAAAAGCTCAAGGATATGAGCTTTGACTGCGTGGGCGAGTTCATCGGCTTTGTCCCTGCACAGGTGGAGCGTGACTTCCGTCTGTTCAGCGGCAGGACGAAGCAGTACATATACATAAGCTCCGCATCTGCCTATCAGAAGCCCCTTTCCGACTGCGTCATCACCGAGAGCACTCCCCTTTCCAATCCACACTGGCAGTACTCCCGTGACAAGATAGCCTGTGAGGAGTACCTGATGAAGCAGTACCGCGAAAACGGCTTCCCTGTGACAATAGTCCGTCCCAGCCACACCTACGACGAGAGGTCGGTGCCTCTGGGAGTCCACGGCGACAAGGGCAGCTGGCAGGTGGTGAAGCGTATCATGGAGGGCAAGCCCGTTATCATCCACGGCGACGGCACCTCCCTGTGGACCATCACCCATACCAGCGACTTCGCGGTGGCTTATGCAGGACTTATCGGCAATATCCACGCTATCGGACAGGCTTTCCACATAACCTCCGACGAGAGCGTTACCTGGAACCAGATATACTCCATCATAGCCGACGAGCTGGGAGTAGAGCTTAAAGCCTGCCATGTGTCCTCGGAGTGGCTAAATGCAGTGGGACCTTACGACTTTGAGGGGACCCTCATCGGCGACAAGTCCAGCACGGTCATATTCGACAACTCAAAGATAAAGCGCGCCGTCCCCTGGTTCACTGCGAAGGTGAGAGCGGACCGGGGCATAAGGGATACCGTCAGGTATATACTTGCTCACAAGGAGTGCCAGACAGACGATGAGGACTTCGACCGCTGGTGCGACAAGGTGGCATCCGCAATGGAACAGGCAAAAAAGGCAATGCAGTAAAAATACAAACGGAGGAACATTATTATGGATAATTTTCAGTTTTACAGTCCTACCGAGTTCATCTTCGGAAGGGATACAGAAACAAAAGCAGGCGAAATGGTAAAGAAGTACGGCGGAACCAAGGTGCTGATACACTACGGCTCGGGTTCGGCAGTAAAGTCGGGACTCCTTGACCGCGTAAAGGCTTCTCTTGACGAGAGCGGCATCGCCTACACTGAGCTGGGCGGCGTTCAGCCCAATCCCCGTGATACCCTCATCTACAAGGGCATAGAGCTCTGCCGCAGCGAGGGCGTTGACTTCATTCTCTCGGTAGGCGGCGGCTCATGTATCGACTCCTCAAAGGCTATCGCTCTGGGAGTTCCATATAACGGCGATTTCTGGGACTTCTACGGCACAGGCAAGGTAGTTGAGAAGGCTCTCCCCATCGGAACCGTACTCACTATCGCAGCCGCAGGAAGCGAAGGCTCGGGAGCTTCCGTAGTCACCAAGGAGGAGGGCAGCCTCAAGCGCGATGTGGGCTCAGACCTGCTCCGTCCCCGCTTTTCTATCCTCAATCCCGAGCTGACCTGCTCGCTGCCTGCATACCAGACAGCCTGCGGAGCTACCGACATCATGGCTCACGTTTTCGAGAGATACTTCACCAATACCCGCGAAGTTGAGATAACAGACCGTCTCTGCGAGGCTGTTCTCCTTACAATGATAAAGGAGACTCCCCGTGTTATAGCTCAGCCCGACAACTATGAGGCAAGAGCCAATATCATGTGGGCAGGAACCGTTGCTCATAATGACATCGTCGGCGTCGGCAGAAGTCAGGACTGGAACAGCCACGGCATCGAGCACGAGCTCTCCGCCCTCTATGACTGCGCTCACGGTGCAGGTCTGGCAGTTATCATGCCTGCATGGATGGAATTTGTCTACAAGCATGACGTTATGCGCTTCGCACAGATGGCAGTCCGTATCTGGGGCTGTCAGATGAACTTTGAGTTCCCCGACGAGACCGCTCTGGAGGGTATCGCCTGCTTCCGCAGCTTCCTCCACAGCATAGGTATGCCCATCAACTTCGAGCAGCTTGGCGCAAAGGAGGAGGATATCCCCGTCCTTGTTGAGAAGTTCGGCTTAGGCGACGGCAAGACAGGCGGCTTCGTACACCTGACCTCTCAGGACGTTGCTACTATCTACCGTATTGCTGCCAATGCAGGCTTATGATATACGACATCTCACGTGAGATGTTCTCAACGCCAACCTTTCCGGGTGACCCCGTTCCCGAAACATGGGCGCATACAAGCTTTGACAAGCCAGAGCCCGACCTTTATCAGGTGACGGTCATGAAGATAACGGGACATACGGGCACCCACGCCGACGCTCCCCGACACTTTCTCCCCGGTGGAAAGGACGCAGCCCATGTGGAGCTCTCTCACTGTATCGGCAGATGCAGGGTATGTGAGCACAGAGGCGAGCTCACCGCCGAGGACGTCCGCAGAATGACAGCGGGCGGAACCGAAAGGCTGCTCATAAAGGGCGACATCACCGTAACTCCCGAAAGCGCGGAGGAAATGGTGAGAGCAGGTCTCCTTGCTCTGGGAGTTGAGGGCATGACGGTAGGTGCAGAGGGCACCATAGTACAGATACACCGTACACTTCTGGGCGCAGAGGTGTACATCATAGAAAATCTCGACCTTTCGGGAGCAGCGGCAGGAGAATACTTCCTGTCGGCGCTGCCGCTGAAAATGGCGGAGCTGGACGGCTCTCCCGTCCGCGCAGTGCTGACGGACCTGCCGTGACTCCGCACCAAAGGAGTGGCTATCATGTTTGAATACGATGAGAGCACAGAGCTTTACACCCAGGACCTGGGCAATGTCATCGTCACCTGCGATGAGATAATGGAGGGCTTTGAGGAGCTTGCCCAGCGCATGGCTGACATTTACGCTGCCCGTCTGGACGATATTGCGGACTTTCTCATAAAAGAGGGTATAAGCGATATTTACGGCGAGCTCACAGCTGACGAGATAAAGGACGCTCTGGGAGTTCCCACCATAGACATCGGGAACCAGACCGTGACCTATCTTGACCACACTCTTGACGAGGAACACATCATCAGCTTTGAATACGATGACAAGGAGCTGAAAGGCTTCATGTACCTGAGTATAGACGGCTGACAAGGCGGATACACATATAAAATTTGCCCCTGAGCATTGTAAAGCGCTCAGGGGCTTTTTATTTGATAATATAAATCATAATTTAGCGCGTATGCGCTAAGTTGATAGTTGAAAGTTGAGAGTTGAGAGTTAATGTGTTCGCTTCGCTCACAGTATTTAAATATTGTCGCCGCAGGCGACTCCACAACTTTCAACTCTAAACTCTCAACTC
>JAKPUQ010000156.1 GCA_029572815.1 Bacillota bacterium
TATAGTAAGTTGGCTCACGGTTCTGTAACTGAACGCAAGAAAAGAGGGCTTCCTACAAAAGACACTTGTACTACGCCGATCATTCCGAAATGGAAAATGGAACTCATAGCACATGAGATTTTCACAAAGCACTTTACGGATATTTCTGCTGTTACGGAGCTCGCTTGTAAAATGATTGAGGAACATATAAACGATGTTGAAGATGTCGAAGACAATACTGAAATCATTGCGCAGAAGAATGCCGAAATCGAAAAGCTTGAACGGAAGAAAGTCGGCCTTATTGAGATGCGAGCTGATGGTGACATTGAAAGAGATTACTTTTTGACGCGAAAAGACGAAGTCGAAAAGCAGATAGAACATTTCCAACAAGAGATTCAAGAGCTTACACCAATCGACACAAGGCAGAAAAAGGAGGATCTTGTTGAACGTCTGGAGGCACTAAAGCAGAAGCTGTCCGAATACACTGATTTTGAAAATACTCTGATAATTCCTGATGGCGTTATTGAAGCATTTACCGAACAAATAATTGCAAGCGATAAAGGATTTGACTGGTATTTGAAAGCCGTGCCGGATATGGTGAAATCATTTATGGATGATACTCCTGACGATGAGACCGAAAAAGAATGGCACGAACTGACGCAATTTGATCTGACTATCGAAGATGCTAAAGCGTATGTTTATAGTTTCTCGTCGCGCAGAAGGGTTCACGGGTGGCAAAACATCAAGATAAGGTTATTTGTCTGATAGCATACCGAGGGGATGAACAAAACATTCCCTCAGTTTTGTTTACATTTTGTCCATTGAAAAACCGACTTCATAGTCGTATTATAATAATTGAAGGTGCCTGTTTATTCCGCGACTTAGTAGCCACTACACAGGCTGCTATCGCTGACAAGAAGTAATAACAACTCAACAGAGTTGATCTGCACATACGATTAGCATTTGCGCCCGTGTATACGGATAACTGATGTTAATAACGATCCCCCTGAACTACTATGGTTCAGGGGGATTTTTTGTGTCTGGAATTGGTTGGGTCACTGGTCTGGCAGCAGTATAGGTGTAATCAGTACAGAGAAATGTAACCTGTACATCAACAAAAACCCTTACAGTTTTGAACTGTAAGAGCTTTTTTATTATAGTATTTCTTCTCCGCTGTGCAAAGCAATGAGCTTATCTCCCATTATATCTTTCATCATCTCGAATGCAGGAATGCCCGTGCAGTGACCGCTGTAAAATACGGTATCGAGCTGTGAAAGCTCCTGCGCCGTCTGAATGATAACAGCTTTTTCTTCATCGGTGTGCTCGCCCTCACGCTTCATCATGTGAAATCCTGTGATAACATAGTCAGGATAGCTGTCAAACAGTTCCTTGTATCTATCAAGGATATTGAGTATGCCGTTATGAGCGCAGCCCGACAGCAGCCAGCGTTTCCCGTTCTGTGTGATGACAAGGCATTGCTCGTGACAGAAATCGTCCTCGACTTTTTTGCCGTTTTTTATACAAGACAGCTTTTTGTTCCCCTGTGGATAACAACGCCTGCCGGTGATACCACTGAACAGGAATAATTCATCGTCAAGCTGAATATCGCCGTCTATGAGCTGAATATTCGGCAGTTTAAGGATATCTGTATCAATGCCGATGTAGCGATCGCCGTTGAAGTGGGGCTCGGCAGCCGACCTCTGCATGATTATCTGTGCGGTATGGTTTATCTGCGAGAATGGCAGAATACCTCCCGAATGGTCGTAGTGGCCATGACTTAGTACCACCGTATCTACTGTGGACAGGTCTATACTGAGAGCTTCTGCATTCTTCACGATTGCGTCCGTCTGTCCCGTGTCAAGCAGGAGCTTATGATTATCAGTCTCAATATATAACGAAAGCCCATGCTCTGCAATACACCCTTCATGTCCGCAGGTATTATCTACAAGTGTGACGATTTTCATCAGTGATTACCGCAGCTATGGCTGCCGCAGCCATGATCTCCGCAGGAATGACCTTCGCCGTTTTCATGGTGGTGGTCGCAGGTGGGATTAGAGTTCTGTACAAGCGTCTGTGCAAGGAAAGCTGCCACAGCTTCATCGGCGCTGCCCATATTACCGCCATAGAGTGCGATACCTGCCTCCTGCATAGCCATCTGAGCTCCGCCGCCGATACCTCCGCAGATAAGAACGTCAGTCTGTGCGTTCTTCAGAAATCCCGCAAGCGCACCATGTCCTGCACCCATTGTTCCAACTACCTGCTCGTTTATTATCTTGCCGTCGGCAACATCGTACAGCTTAAACTGCTCTGTTCTGCCGAAGTGCTGAAAGATCTGTCCGTTTTCATAGGTTACTGCGATTCTCATAATTGTGCTTCCTTTCTGAGTTATCTCCTCTGAGATAGTGTTGTCAAGAGTATAATTTCCGCCTGAAATGATGATGCGTCTGCCCTCGACCAGAGCCTGAGCAAGTTTTTTTCTTGCGGTATCATAGATTGCCGTGACGGTCGTTCTTGCCACGTTCATCTCCTGAGCGCATTGTTCCTGCGTCTTTGACTGATAATCTATCAGACGTATCGTTTCAAACTCGTCAAGCGACATAACGACAGTATCGTTTGCTGTATCCTGATCGGGGGCAAAGCTCCAGTAATCGGGATAACAACAGATACGGCGTGATTTCTGAGGTCTTGGCATAATAGCATCTCCTTTCTGACTTATGTCGATTATAACATATTTATTGACTTATGTCAAGTATATTCTTGGCATATTCAGATATTGACGGATATTACTTCATTTGGTATAATTTTCTGTAGGAGTGATATTGTGAATAAGAATCTTGAATTGTTCCTGACCTTTATGAAGATCGGAGCATTTACATTTGGCGGCGGTTATGCGATGATACCGCTGATACAGCGCGAGGTCTGTGATAATAAGCATTGGCTGAATGAGGATGATATACTTGAAGTTGTTGCAATAGCGGAATCAACACCGGGTCCGGTCGCGATCAACGCTGCTACCTTTGTAGGCAGCCGTACCGCCGGAACGCTCGGTGCTGTCTGTGCAACGCTGGGAGTGGTGCTGCCGTCATTCCTGATCATCTCACTTATTTCTTTTATCCTGAAAGCCTTTCAGGAGTCAAGAGCCGTGCAGTATGCCTTTATGGGTATCCGTGCAGGTGTTCTTGCCCTGATACTCAAAGCGGTCTATACCATGTTCATGGCAACGAAAAAGCACGCTGTTTCCTATGTTATCATGGCAGCGGCATTGGTGCTGACAGCTTTCCTGAAAATAGATGCGGTGTTCGTGATCATTGGCTGTGGAATATTCGGGCTTATATGGTCGCTGATATTCAGAAAGGAGCAGAGCGATGATATGGATTGAGCTGTTTCTGACCTTCCTGAAGATCGGTGCGTTTACGTTCGGCGGCGGATATGCAATGCTTCCTCTGATACAGAGCGAAGTCGAGCGTCACGGCTGGCTTACGCAGGCGGAGGTCGTGGATTTCATTGCTGTAAGTGAAAGCACACCGGGGCCGCTGGCAATCAATATGGCTACATTCATCGGTATCCGTTCTGGCGGTGTGATCGGGGCTGTATGTGCAACCCTCGGAGTAGTTCTGCCGTCCTTTGTGATTATCCTGATCGTAGCGAAGTTTTATGAAAAGTTCCGCAAGAGCCGTGCTGTTGACGGTGTGATGTACGGTCTGCGTCCTGCTGTGATAGGGCTTATCGGTGCAGCATTCCTGTCTGTGGGAATGACGGTTTTCTTTCCAAACGGTTTACAGACCACTGTTTTTTCAGGTGCTGGCTTTTGGTTATCACTTGCAATATTCGTTATTGGAGCAGTGCTTGCTTTCAAGAAACTGCACCCGATAGCAATCATAGGAATTTCTGCTGTTATCGGCATAGTGGCAGGATATGGACTTGGATTATAAAAAAGGAGAATGAATATGACAGAAGTACAGCTTGTTCCGCTGGAAGCGTCAGACAGAGAGCAGTTTATAAAGGACAATCAGGAAGCATTCAATTACGGTGCTCTTGAAGAATTTGGTCAGCGGGATGATCGTTTTGAGGAAGACGGCGAGATAATCTCACATGATACTATTTCTCATGCAATTGATGAAGGTGCTGCCTACCGTATCATGCAGGATAACAAACCCGTCGGTGGCGTTGTTATAAAGACCGAATTCGATCAGGGCGAGCTGGAGCTGCTGTTCGTGTCCCCTGCCGTTCACAGCAAAGGCATAGGATACGCAACGTGGTGTGAGATCGAAGCTATGCATCCGGAGATTACGGTATGGGAAACTGTTACACCTTATTTTGAAAAGCGTAATATACATTTCTATGTGAACCGCTGCGGCTTCCATATCGTCGAGTATTTCAATGAGCATCATTGTGCGCCGGATGATAAAGACGGTGAATTATTTGAAATGTTCCGATTTGAGAAAATACTGCCTTCCACACCGGAATCTGTACAAGAGCAGATAAAACGTATAGCCCATTATGAAAAAATAATGCAGGAGACAGAAAACGGTTCTCCTGAACTTTTGAAAGCTTTATCCGACTATTATAGCAGCTCTGCGTGGAAACGAGACTATGCAGCCGATGAAGCCGGACTGCTTCCGAAAGACATGAAACGCGGCGTTCTCTCAGAGGACGGTATCTATAATCTGTTGGAAGAATAGTCTTATCATTATTATTAAGGAGAAGCTCTCAACAACAAGACTTCTCTTTTGCTTAGAAAGTATTAGAAAAATTTTCAGCTACACATTGACAAATCTCAATGTGTATGCTATAATATAGAAAATCTTCAATATGAGGTGAGAACGTGGAGTTATCAAACAAGCAGATCACTGTGATATTCAAAGCCCTGTGCGATGAAAACAGAGTGCAGATATTCAGAATCCTGCAAAACGGCGAGCTATGTGCCTGTCATCTTCTTGAGGATCTGCATCTGAGTCAGCCAACGCTTTCCCACCATATGAAGGTGCTCTGCGACAGCGGTCTTGTGGTCGGCAGAAAAGAGGGCAAGTGGATGCACTACTCTATTTCGCAGGAAGGTGCTAAGATAGCTATGGACTGCCTGAAAGAGATAACAGCAGTAACTGAAAATGATTGTGAATGCTGCAATAAATAAGCCGTATGACCATACGGCTTAAAACAATATCAACAAATAGATATATCTAAATATGACTATCGGAGGAAATAAAAATGGATCATGTTTCAAAAGCGGTACAGTATTTTGAGAAAGGGTTTATGTGTTCACAGGCAGTATTTGCGTCGTTTGCAGAACAGTTCGGTATAACGGAAAAGCAGGCACTTCAGATAGGTGCTTGTTTCGGCGGTGGTATGAGAAAGGCTGAGGTATGCGGTGCGTGTACGGGTGCACTTATGGTGCTCGGTATGAAATACGGTCAGTTTGATGAAAACGATCTTGAAAGCCGTGCTGCTCAGAGTGCAAAAGCATCTGAGTTCCTTGATAAGTTCAAAAATCGCAAAGGTTCATATATATGCCGTGAGATACTCGGCTGCGATATTTCTACCGATGAAGGCAGGAACTACGCACGGTCAAACGGTCTGTACAGCAAGTACTGCCCCGAAATGGTAAGGACGGCAGCAGAGATACTGACTGAAATACTCGGAGGTGAAAGTTAAGCGTGTGGAACTTCATACAGGACGAAGTATTCGGCATGAAATGGCTGAACAGGCTTATCGGCTCTTTGCTGAACGCCTGCGGTCTTGATACTGAAAGCAAGCTGGGCGGCAGTCTGCAATTCTTCATCTATGATACGATAAAGATCATGATACTGCTCGGTTTTCTGATTTTCGTGATAACCTATATACAGAGCTATTTCCCGCCTGAAAGAACGAAGAAGATACTTGGCAGATTCCACGGTATCGGCGCCAACTGCATTGCCGCTCTGCTCGGAACTGTCACACCTTTCTGCTCATGCTCGTCCATACCGCTGTTTAATAACGATCCCCCTGGACTTTATGTTTCAGGGGGATTATTTGTGTATGATTGACTTTTTATAAAGACAGATGTATAATAAAGCAAACCGAAAAATTCTCACATTTTCCTGACACGGCTTTAACGAAAGCAGAAACAATATTATGAACTACACATATCATTACTGCTCCCCTTTGGGAGGAATAACCCTGACCAGCGACGGAGAAGCGCTGACGGAACTGTGGTTTGACGGGCAGAAACATTACGGCTCCACAATTGACGGCAGTACTGCTGAGGCGAACCTCCCCGTATTCACAGAGACAGTCCGCTGGCTGGATATTTATTTCAGCGGCAGGGTTCCCGGCTTCACACCGTCTCTGAGACTGCTGACCGCGCCTTTCCGCAGGGAGGTCTGCGAGATAATGCTTACAATCCCCTACGGACACACCATGACCTACGGCGAGATAGCCGCAATTATGGCAAAACAGCGCGGCACTGCCCATATGTCTGCTCAGGCAGTAGGCGGAGCCGTGGGGCACAATCCCATTTCCATCATCATCCCCTGCCACCGTGTTGTTGGAGCAGACAGCGGTCTCACAGGCTATGCAGGAGGACTTGACAGAAAGCTCAGGCTTCTTAAGCTTGAGAAGGCAATAACCGAATAAAAAAAGGAGCTGATACAATGGGCTATATACTTGAACTTCGCAGAAAGATCGGCAGCAGACCCGTTATCATGGCAGGCGCAGGCGTCATACTTCTCAACGAAAAAAACGAGATACTTCTCGGCAGGCGCACCGACAACGGCTACTGGGACTATCCCGCAGGCTCAATGGAGCTTGGCGAGAGCTTTGAGGAATGTGCCCGCAGGGAGGTGCTTGAAGAAACGGGACTCACTTGCGGAAAGCTGGAGTACTTCCTGGATATATCGGGAGAGGACACTTTTTACGAATATCCCAACGGCGACAGGGTATATCTGGCGGCAATATTATACCTGTGCCGTGACTTTACAGGTGAGATGAAGGTGCAGGAGGAAGAAGCCTATGAACAGCGATTTTTCTCCATAGACGCCCTTCCCGGGATACCTCCCCTGAAAATAAAATCGCGGATATTTGAAAAGGTCAGGAATTACATAAAGAGCAGATAAAACAGAAATCCTTCATTTTGATTTGAGTTTAGAGTTGAGAGTTTAGAGTTGAAAGTTGTGGAGTCGCCTGCGGCGACAATATTTAAATGTTGTGAGCGAAGCGAACACATTAACTCTCAACTTTCAACTATCAACTTAGCGCATACGCGCTAAATTATGATTTATCATTGCAAATAAAAAAGCCCCTGAGTGCGTTATAACA
This sequence comes from Bacillota bacterium, assembly GCA_029572815.1. Taxonomy (GTDB): domain Bacteria; phylum Bacillota; class Clostridia; order Oscillospirales; family Ruminococcaceae; genus Ruminococcus. The sequence goes on from JAKPUQ010000156.1 coordinate 7,273, forward strand.
CTCAGGGGCAGAACTTATATATGGGTATCCGTATTGCAGAAAGGTCCTTATTATTACTTCTGATACTTAGCCTTATCCATCTCGCGGATAGCTGCACGGCGGATCTTGCCGCTTCCCACGGTCTTGGGGAGCTCATCCACGAACTCTACCACACGGGGATACTTGTAAGGAGCAGTACCGTTCTTGACGTATTCCTTGATCTCCTTGACCAGCTCCTCTGAGGGAGTCTTATCCTTGGTGAGGACGATGGTAGCCTTAACCACCTGACCTCTTATCTCATCGGGAACACCTGTAACTGCGCACTCCAGCACATAGGGCAGCTCCATGAGAACGCTTTCGATCTCGAAGGGTCCGATACGGTAGCCCGATGACTTGATAACGTCGTCAACACGGCCAACATACCAGAAATAGCCGTCCTCGTCCACCCAAGCGGTATCGCCTGTATGGTAGAAGCCGTCGCGCCAGGTCTCGGCAGTGTTTTCCTCGTCACCGTAGTAGCACAGAGCCAGTCCGGGTACGCCGTAGCCGGGAGCAGTGGTATCCTTGAGCTTTATGCAGATCTCGCCTGTCTCGCCCACGCCTGCGGGAGTGCCGTCGGGGAGAAGCACCTGAACGTCATACTGGGGATTGGGCTTGCCCATGCTTCCGGGCTTGGGCTCCATACCAACAACGTTGGCGATAGAGAGAGTGGTCTCGGTCTGACCGAAGCCCTCCATGAGCTTGATTCCCGTAGCCTTATAGAACTGGTGGAACACCTCGGGATTGAGGGCTTCACCTGCAATGCAGGCATATTTCAGTGATGAAAGATCATACTTTGAAAGGTCCTCCTTGATGAAGAAGCGGTACATAGTAGGAGGAGCACAGAATGAAGTGATATTGTACTTTCTGAACATGGGGAGAATATCATCTGCGTGGAAGCGGTCGAAGTCATAGACGAATACAGCAGACTCGTTCATCCACTGACCGTAGAGCTTGCCCCAGAGAGCCTTGCCCCAGCCTGTATCGGAGATAGTGAAGTGGAGACCGTTGGGGTCTGCGTTCTGCCAGTAACGGGCGGTAACATAGTGACCCAGTGGGTACTGATAGCTGTGAAGCACAAGCTTTGGGTTGCCGGAAGTACCCGAGCTGAAGAAGATGAGCATGGGGTCTGTACCGCAGGGAGTGTCCTCTGTGCGCTCGAAGTGAGTGCTGTAAGCGGAGAGCTCTGCGTTGAAGTCATGCCAGCCCTCACGCTGACCGTTTACCAGAATCTTGGTTTTCAGCGTGGGAGAAGCAGCACAGGCAAGGTCGACCTCATTTGCCACATCGCCGTCAGCGGTGCAAACGATAGCCGATACCTCAGCGGAGTTGAAACGGTACTCAAAGTCGTGCTTCTTGAGCATATTTGAAGCAGGGATAACGAGAGCGCCTATGCGGTGGAGAGCGATGATAGAGAACCAGAACTGGTAGTGGCGCTTCAGCACCAGCATAACTCTGTCGCCCTTCTTTATGCCGAGAGACCTGAAGTAATTGGCGGTCTGGCAGGAATACTTCTTGATGTCCTTGAAAGTGAAGGTGCGCTCGTTCTTGTTGACGTCCACATAGATCATAGCAGTCTTGTCGGGACATTTCTCAGCCATAGCGTCAACAATATCGTAAGCGAAGTTGAACTTATCCTGATTTTCAAAGTGAACAGCACTGAGAACGCCCTCATCGTTGGTCTCGCAGTTAACGAACTTCTCTGCAACGGGGTGGAGAAGGCCTGCCTTGTCAACATTTGTGAGGTGGTGCTCAGCCACCTGCTCGCGGTACTCGGTCATGCCTGTAGTGCCCTTGGGAGGCATAACGAAAGCGTATATCTCGCAGTCCTCGCCGCCCAGAGCTACTTCATCGTGGGGCATTGAGCTGTCATAGTAGATACAGTCGCCCTCATGGAGTATCTCTGTATGTGAGCCAACAGTCATGCGGACAGTTCCCTTGAGAACGATATCCATTTCCTGACCCTCGTGGCTTGCCATGTGGAGGGGCTGTGAGAGAGCCTCCTCGGAATAAGGGATAACAACGTGGAAGGGCTCCACGGACTTGTTCTTGAATTTAGCGGCAAGACGGTTATAGATAAAGCCCTTTCTGCGGACGATGGGAACTCCCTCGCCCTTTCTTGTAACGGTATAGCCGCTGAGCTCGGGGCTGCTGCCCTCCATGAGCTCGGTTATCTCAACGTGAAAAGCATTGGCGCATTTATATATAAAAGTGAAGCTGAAGTCCTGCTCGCCCGATTCCAGTCTCTTGTACTCATCGACGGAATAATCTGTGATGTCAGCCATTTCCTCGACGGATATGCCCAAGTCCTCACGCAGGCTTGCAATACGCTCTGCGACCTCTTTGATCCTTGTCTCTGCATTCTGTAAATTCATCATGTCGCTCATAATTATCTCTCCTTTAAAAAATATTTTTTGTACTGGAAAATGAAACGGGCGCTGTGAAATACTGCCGACATTTGCCGCGTAAAAACAAAAAACTCGTCTCAAAGGTAAAACTTTGAGACGAGTATCAATTCTGATTACCCGCGGTACCACTCAAATTGTGCCGCTATTGCGTAACACCACTTCAGACTCCAGCAAGTCCTATTCATTGACGCAGAATCACGGAAGCGCTTACTGAAGCTTTCAGCACTTCGGCTCAGAAGGGATACATAGCATTGCTTATCACCGACTCACACCTACCGTCGGCTCTCTGCAAGACATTGGCAATACTCTGCGTGTCTTCCTCATAGCTTATGTCTTGGATTATAGCACAAGAAATCTGATTTGTCAAGAGTTTTTTGAAATTTTTCAGGAGAAAATTTTATTGAACAATTCCCGCAGCTGTGATATAATACAGATAATCAAGCAATGAGACGCCCCGAAAAAGGAAGGAACAAATGAGACAGGTATCATCATCAGTGAGAACGGCAAAAACGCCCATAGGCGGTATAGAATACACTCTTGAGCGCAAGAAGGTGAAGAACATAAACCTCCGCGTCCGCAGGGACGGAACGGTATATGTGTCCGCGGCAAGCCGGGTCCCCGTAAGGGAGATAGAGGGCTTCATCGCTGCCAAATGCAGCTATATAAAGCAGGCGCAGGAGCATTTCCGCAGCCGCACCGAGACCGCCGCTGAGGAGCGCAGGTTCGCTCAGGGCGCATCGGTCATGTATCTGGGCAGACCTCTGGAGCTCTGCATAATACAGTCCCCGACGGAGGGGGTAACCGAAGAGGAGCACCGCCTGGTCATCGCCCTCAGGGACAGCTCCGAACTGAGCCGCGGAGAGCGGCTTTACGCCAAATGGCTGGACGGCAGATGCAGAGAGGTATTCACCGACCTGATGAAGGAGATATATCCGTTTTTCAAGGCAATGGGAGTCCCCTTTCCTCAGCTGAAAATACGGACAATGAAGGCACGCTGGGGAAGCTGCCACTATACCAAAGGCATGATAGTGCTCAACCGTTATCTCATAGAAGCACCGCGGCACTGTATCGCCCATGTAGTGGCGCATGAGTTCTGTCATTTCATCTATCCGAACCACTCGCGTGACTTCTACTCCCTTCTTGACAAAGTGTGCCCCCACTGGCGCTCAGATAAAGCAGAGCTTGAAAGGCTGGTAGTCCTCTGATAGCCCTTAGCCTTTAGCCATCAGGAAGCGGCTTAGCCGCTTTGTTGCCGGGCGGATATTATCAGCTCCTATATTATGCTAACGGCTTAAATAATAAAACCCCCGGGTACTTTTCAGCACTCGGGGGCTTTGATCTTATATGTTGTTAAGCTTTTCCTGTTGTATATGTCTGCGCAGAAGCAGGGTAAACACTATGCACACGGCTGTTCCTGCTATGCCGAGAATACCCAGCAGCAAAGCGGCTCCGGAGCCCTTTCCCTCTCCGAAAAGAACGGTGAGAAGGCTGCCTGAGGGCTGCTCCGCCATAAACGGCTCAGCCGCCTTGTCAATAAAGGCTCCGCCGAAAAGCCCGCCTATGGGGATAGTGAAGAATTGCAGTGTATTGCGGCAGGAATAGACCCTTCCCTGCATTTCCGCGGGGATAGTGCTGCGGAAGATAACATCGAGCTGTGTTCCCATGACGGGTATAAACAGCCAGCCGCAGACCGCTCCTATACACCATATCACAGGAGAATCCCACAGCGCCAGCAGAAAATTCTCGGTGCTCATTGAGAAAAACAGCGACAGACATATGAGCCTTACGCGGCTTTTCGGGACAGGCAGCGCCGACGCTATGATGCTTCCGATGAGGGAGGCTATGCCTGCACAGGCATTTACGGCTCCCAGTATGCTTTCGCCGTTTTCTGCCTTCGGTATTATCAGCGCAGGCAGTGAAGCCGTATAGGCTGAGGCTATGAGGTTTATCCCCGCAAGGAAGAATATGAGCTTCATTATAAGGGGATTACTTCTCAGCCAGCGAAGTCCCTCTCCTGCCGAGCGCAGCACCGACTGCTGCTTGTCCTCAGCCCTTTCGGGCTCAGGGATATTTATAAAGAACAGCAGTGTGGAAAAGGCTGCACCGAAGGTCAGCAGATCGGTGATGATGACCGCGCCTATACCACCGAAGATGTAGAGTACCGTAGCGAATACAGGTGTGAGTATGGTGTTTGCAGACTGTGAAAATGACCGCAGTCCGCCTGTTTTCTGGTAGTGCTGCCTGGGTATCAGCTGTGTGGAGGCGACCTCCGCCGCAGGCTGCTGAACCGTGTTCATAAGGCCGTTCACGGCGTTTATCAGGTACAGGTGCCAGGGACAGAGCTGCCCCGTCTTTATGAGCAGAAAGGCTGCTGCCGTGGTCATTGCCGCCAGCAGGTCACAGGTCAGCATAGTGCGCTTTTTGTTCCATTTATCGCTGAGGGCGCCTGCAAAAATGCTCATCAGCACATAGGGCGCATACGAACATATCCTCAGCAGAGCGGTGCTCAGTGCAGAGCCGCTCCCGCGGTAGAGCCACAGCACCAGCGCATAGCTTGTCATGCCGCTTCCCAGGGCGGAAAGTGACTGTGTGCTCTATAATAACAGATAGCTTTTTAATTCTTTTATAGTTTTCATTGGCTTTGCTCCTTTTTATTACTTGGTCAGGTAAGCAAAGCCCGAGGGTATCAGAGTTGCTCCATGCAGTTCCCTCAAGCCTTGCATGGAGCTGAAACGATGCATAAACGCATTTCCGTGCCCTTCCTTTCGTTTTTATTTTACTTTATTATATCACCCGGAAGCGTAAATTGTCAATTAAAAGTGAAAAAATCGCAAAAAACACGGGGATATATAAGTCAAAAACTGTATATTTGACAATTGACTGTTGAGACTTTGTTTGTTATAATATAAATGTAATTTGAATTTTTATTCAAAAAACAGGAGGTATATGAGAAATGAAGAAGACTAATCTGAAGCTTATGGCTTGTCTTCCCCTTGCTGCTATTCTGGTAGGCTGCGGAAGAACTACTATCGACCCCAATGAGTATGTTGAGGTAAAGTATGAGGGCATGGACAGTGTTGCCCGTGCTTATGTGGAGATCGACTATGAGAAGATGGTAACCGATAACCTCAAGGCTTTCGGTATCAAGAGCAAAAAGGACGATCACGATATCGAGAGAGCTGCGGGCAAGCTTGAAAAGTATCTCAGCGGAGAGCTGGACAAGACAAGCGACCTCTCAAACGGCGATGAGATCGTTTTTGAGTGGAATGATGATGACGTTGATAAGCTGGAAAAGAAGTACAAGATCAAGCTCAAGATAAGCGATAAGAACATCACAGTCAAGGATCTTGACGAGCCCAAGAAGTTCGATCCCTTCGATTACCTTGAGGTAAGCTACACAGGCGTCGGCCCCGACGGCCAGATCCAGCTGGATTACAGCGATCTCCCTGTTGACTATGTTTCATTCTATGCTGATCCCAGCTATGGACTCTCAAACGGCGACAAGGTAAAGGTAACCTTCGGCTACAGCGAGGACAGCGCTAAGGATGAGTGCTTCAGCCAGGGATATCTCCCCGAGTCATTCGAGAAGGAGTACACAGTTGAGGGACTCCAGCAGTACGCTGCAAAGATCTCCGAGATAGACAAGAAGTCCTATGATAAGATGGACAAGTACGCTCAGGACCGCTTCATGGAAGACGTTGAGGACAACTGGGAGAAGAAGGAACTCAAGGATCTCGAACTCCTTGGTGTAAACCTCTACATCCCCAAGGAAGAGAACTACAGCATGAAGAATGCTCTCTGCTATGTATACAAGGTAACTACCACACTCAAGGGTGAGGAGAAGAAGGAAGAGGAGCCCACAACAGAGGCTGCTACAACAACAGCAGAGGCTACTACCGAAGCTCCCACTACAACAGCTGAGGAGAAGAAGGAAGAGGGCACAACTACCGCTAAGGCTGACGAAAAGAAGGAAGACGCTACTGAGGCAGCTACCGAGAAGAAGGAAGATAAGAAGGAAGAGGCTAAGAACGGCGAAAAGGTTTACTACTACTTCGCTTACTACCAGAACGTTCTTACTCCCGGAGACCCCGACAAGGAGTATGACGCTCAGAGCTACAACGAGCCCAGCTACAGCAACTTCTTTGGTGTATCAGGCGACGCTTTCGCTATCGACGACGTTCTCTATGTAGGATATGAGAACCTTGATGACCTCTACAAGGCTGTTGAGGACAAGTTCTACTACGAGTGCAAGAAGGAAACAAACATCAAGAAGAACTGATCCATGCAGGTAAGGTTCACACAGATACCCAAATAGAAATTTTGCCCCTGAGTGCTGCAAAAACACTCAGGGGCATTGTGCTTTATTTACCTGAGCAGATAAATCATAATTTAGCTTTGCTAAATTTTGATTTGAGTTTAGAGTTGAGAGTTTAGAGTTGAAAGTTGTGGAGTCGCCTGCGGCGACAATATTTAAATACTGTGAGCGAAGCGAACACATTAACTCTCAACTCTCAACTT
>JAKPUQ010000170.1 GCA_029572815.1 Bacillota bacterium
GCCTCAATCAGAAGGCTCGCATTGGTATGCCGCATGTCGTGGAACCTTATGCGCCTGACCCCCGATGCCTTGACCAGCTTTGCGTACTCCCTTTGACCTAAGTTGTTCATGAGTAAGGGGCTCCCATCGATGCTAGTGAACACGAAGTCATGATCCTCGTAGCTGTCCGTGACGCTTCGTATGATATCTTGTTCACTCCTCCACCTTATCAGTCGCTCCACAAGTTCCTCTGATATGGGGAGTCGGCGCTCCCTGCCGTTCTTCGGTGTACCTATGCTCCAACTCGGGCCCGCCTTTACGAGCTGCCCACGGACAATAATCTCACCGGCTCCCGGCACCAGGCTGATGTCTCCCCAATGAAGTCCGCAAAGCTCTCCTTTTCTCATCCCGGTCTCCAGGGCCATGTGGTAGAAGGCGGACTGCCTTGCTCCCATCTTGTCCGCCGTGGCGATTACCCTCTCGACTTCTTCTCTCGACCATGTATCAGTCACTTTGCTGTTCTGCTTGCCCCTGGGTTTACCCTCTACTCTCTCCGCAGGGTTCACGGATAGAAGCCTCAAGGAGTTGGTCGCCACCTTCAATGCCTTATGGATTATCGCATAATGCTGTTGCAGTGTCCCCTCAGAGACCCTATCCTCATCTCTTCTCTTTGTAGCGAAGTATCTCTCAATATCCCTCTCGCTGAGATCCTGAAGGGAGATATGACCCAAGAATGGTATGAAGTGGTTCCTGACTACGCTGTCGTAGGCCTCTACAGTCCGTATCTTGTACTTGCCTCCCGATACATACTCCTTAATCCAGTACTCCAGGTAGTCTTTCACTAGGATGTCGGATGGCGGGACGAAGGTCGAAGCTTCCATCGCCGTTATCTGTCGGGCTCTCTCCGCTTCGGCCTCCCTCTTAGTCTTGAAGGTACCGATGTGCGCCTGCTTCCTTTTTGGAGTCCTCCCCCCTGAGGAGTACCCCGTGAGGATCACCGCATATGGCTTCGACTTGTTCATTTTGATCTTGCTAACTATACAACCTGTATACTTGACGCCCTCTCCCCTCAAGATGCCCCCCTCCTGCTATACCTTGCACTTATCCAGATACTCATCCAGCTCCGACTTCTTGATCAGCACCAGCTTTCCTACACGCCTAACAGGGAACCTGATCCCGTTGCATATGCAGTATGCCGAGCTTCGGCTGATAGAGAGGTAGGCCTGGACGTCCTTCACCCTCAGATACTCCCCACCCGCGTACATATTCACACCTCCTTCCCCGCTTGGGGGTTTATAACGGTCATCTGGGCTGCTTCATCAAGATCTGATGTCGACTAGATGTTAAAAGCAGTTCGGAAGACTGCAGGAGAGATTATATTTCATATGTATGGAAACGTCAATACATGATAAACTTATATAATATCATACAGTTTTATATTTGTGTAGCGGCAATTATTATAAACCCTCTGCCGGTCTTCTGCAAGCGCTCCACTGAAGCACCTTTCTGTACGGTTCAAAAATAAGATTTGATGCAATTGTTTGACAAATGTTTGACAAATTGCCGATTCTAAAAACAAAACCGCCAGCATACTGACGGTTTAGAACCCTATTGGTGCCGAAGGCGGGATTTGAACCCGCACGAGGTTGCCCCCACTAGACCCTGAATCTAGCGCGTCTGCCAATTCCACCACTTCGGCAATACTTATGCAACGAACAATTTATCACAGCGCCTAAGGAAAATCAAT
>JAKPUQ010000174.1 GCA_029572815.1 Bacillota bacterium
GCAACGGCTGATAAGAACGGAGGGCAGATAAGTGAATCTGATCTCACTGCCTGAAACAAAAAACTACCTCCGTGTTGACCACTGTGAGGATGACAAGCTCATCCTCACTCTGATCGATACGGCACAGCGGCTCGTGATGGATGTGGGACGCATGACCGAAAAGCAGTTAGCGGAAAATGAGGAAACCTCCCGGCAGGCTATGCTGTATACTGTTTCGTACCTCTATGAAAACCGCAATACTGCTGATTATCAAGCGCTGACACTGACACTCAGGGCACTGTTATTTGCACAGAGGGAGGGCATCGTCTGATGGAGATCGGAAAACTGAATCAGCGGATCGCCGTCCTTGAAAATCATGTCAAAAAAGATGCGATCGGCAATCACAAGGCTCAGTGGGAGGAGGTGTTCTCCCTCTGGGCTTCTGTGATGGTATCCAATACCGTGGGCGGTGCTACGGAAGAAACTGCGACAGGTGTCACCAGAGAAATACAGAAGATCGAGGTCATTATCCGGCAGACGCCGCAGACAAAGCGCATGGCATCGACTGCGTACAAGATCCGTTTTGATGGAATCGACTACGACATCAAGGGTATTGTTCCTAATTACACATCGCAGGACTATATGAAGCTGATCTGCGAATCACGAAGGGCGGGTGCGAAGGATGACATCTATTGACGATATGGCTTCGGCGATCATGGAGGGACTGGAGGAATACGCAGAGCTTGCGGATACAGCAATGAAAAAGGCAGTCCGCAAGACTGCGACCGCCGTCAAAAACGAGATCTCTGCAAAAGCCCCTGTGAAGTCCGGACGTTATAAGCGTAGCTGGACGACCAAGAAAACCAAGGAAAACAGCCACACACTGGAAATGACTGTCCACAGCAAAGACCGATATCAGATCGCACATCTCCTCGAACACGGTCATGCAAAGCGCGGCGGCGGTCGTGTGGCGGCGATCCCGCATATCGCTCCTGCCGAAGCAAACGGCGCAGATATGCTCGAAACGCTCATCAAAAAGGAGTTATCGTGACCTACGGGGAAATTTCCGAGATGATGCAGGAGATCGGGCTACCCTTTGCGTATTATCATTTCGCAGAGGGTGAAAGCCCGGATCCTCCGTTCACGCTGTTTCTGTCACCCGGTGAAAATACATTCGGTGCGGATAATCTGATGTATGTCAGCTTCAAGCGGCTTCACATCGAGCTTTACACCGATGAAAAAACCCCGGATACGGAGGAGCGTGTGGAGGAAGTGCTGCATCAGCACAACATTTATTATACAAAATCCGAAACATGGATCGAGAGCGAACGGCTCTATGAGGTCCTGTACACATTGGAGGTATGAATATGGCTCTGAAGAAAAACAAGGTCAA
>JAKPUQ010000175.1 GCA_029572815.1 Bacillota bacterium
GCAACGGCTGATAAGAACGGAGGGCAGATAAGTGAATCTGATCTCACTGCCTGAAACAAAAAACTACCTCCGTGTTGACCACTGTGAGGATGACAAGCTCATCCTCACTCTGATCGATACGGCACAGCGGCTCGTGATGGACGTGGGGCGCATGAATGAAAAGCAGCTCGCGGAAAATGAGGAGACCTCCCGGCAGGCTATGCTGTATACTGTTTCGTACCTCTATGAAAACCGCAATACTGCTGATTATCATGCGCTGACGCTGACACTCAAGGCACTGTTATTCGCACAGAGGGAGGGCATCATCTGATGGAGATCGGAAAACTGATTCAGCGCATCGCCGTCCTTGAAAATCATGTCAAAAAAGATGCAATCGGCAATCACAAGGCTCAGTGGGAGGAGGTGTTCTCCCTCTGGGCTTCTGTGACGGTCGGCAATACACAAGGCTCTGCATCTGAGGAGACAAACACCGGAGTCACCAGAGAGATACAGCGTATCGAGGTAACGATCCGGCAGACGCCGCAGACAAAGAAAATGGGTTCTACTGTGTATAGAATCCGGTTCGATGGCATCGACTACGATATCAAGGGCATTGTTCCTAATTACACATCGCAGGACTATATGAAGCTGATCTGCGAATCACGAAGGGCGGGTGCGAAGGATGACATCTATTGACGATATGGTGGCAGAGATCATGGAAGGCTTATCGGAGTACGCAGAGCTTGCGGATACAGCGATGAAAAAGGCTGTCCGCAAGACTGCGACCGCCGTCAAAAATGAGATCTCCGCAAAAGCTCCTGTGAAGTCCGGTCGCTACAAGCGAAGCTGGACAGCAAAGAAAACCAAGGAAAACAGCCACACACTGGAAATGACTGTCCACAGCAAAGACCGCTATCAGATCGCACATCTGCTCGAACACGGTCATGCAAAGCGCGGCGGCGGTCGTGTGGCGGCTATCCCGCATATTGCGCCTGCTGAGGCAAACGGCGCAGATATGCTCGAAACGCTCATCAAAAAGGAGTTATCGTGACCTACGAGGAAATTTCCGAGATGATGCAGGAGATCGGGCTGCCCTTTGCGTATCATCATTTCGCAGAGGGTGAAAGTCCGGAGCCTCCGTTCACGCTGTTTCTGTCTCCCGGTGAAAATACATTCGGTGCGGATAATCTGATGTATGTCAGCTTCAAGCGGCTGCATATTGAACTGTACACCGATGAAAAATCCCCGGATGCGGAGGAGCGTGTGGAGGAAGTGCTGCATCAGCACAACATTTATTATACAAAATCCGAAACATGGATCGAGAGCGAACGGCTCTATGAGGTCCTGTACACATTGGAGGTATGAATATGGCTCTGAAGAAAAACAAGGTCAA
>JAKPUQ010000177.1 GCA_029572815.1 Bacillota bacterium
GCAGTACGGTAGTCCACAAACTGCTGAGCGGCGGCGCTAACATCAGGCTTGTAGGTTTCAAGCGGTGTTACCTGCTGTGTTGGCTCTGCACTTGCAGGTACGCCAGCCCCAAGCTGTTTACCCCACACAACCAGCGTGTCAGTTGTAATCTTGTCGTAATCATGCGTCTTATTGTCCAAGAATAGGACTTCAAAGTTTGTTCCAAGTTGGTCTGTAACAATTGATTTATCCGCGCTGCTGAGCTTGCCGAAAGCATCCCAAATACCACTGATCATGTATTCTCTCAGTCTCTCTTCCGGCTCTTTGAATACCGCCAGCCTTGCTTCATACTCGGGGTGAGCTTCCAAGAAGTTATTATAAGCGTCGTCATCACCTTGCAAATACGCGTTCCAAGCTGCATTGCTTTCTTTTTGTAAGCCACGCTGTATCATCTCTGCTTCGGAGTACAAACCTTTCGGGAACAAGGCGGTCATAATAGCAGGCATCAACCCGTCAAGATTGCGTGTCTCAATCGCGTGCCAGACGATACCGCCCGGTTGTGTAGTTGCAATAAGGTCGGCGGCAGCCAGTCTGGTAGCATCATCGTAAGCTGCGCCACGTCTGTCAATCATAGCCCGGATAACTTCGTCCGTAGAGTAAGAACCTGATAAGCAAAGTTCAGAAAGCTTCTTATCTACATATATTTCGCCAACTTGACCATTCCTGTTCAGACCGCCCACTTTTCTTACCGTATTCTCTGGTAGGGATATGATCTTGCCAAGCACACCGATAAGACCGTCAGGGTCTACGTCAGCCAGCATGTTACCGAGCTTAGTCATGGTGAGAGGATTGATCTTTTCCTCTTGATTGATAAGGTAGTAATAAGCGGCTGTGAACGAAGCCCGGGGCAGCATTGCCAGTGAGGTCATCGTGATAGCGTTGTTACTTTCCTCATTCCAAGTAGCAGCAGCCTGAGCCGCAGCAGCGTTCCATATTTCGTTATCCCGCCCACTGATAGCTTGTTTAGCATCCTCTGCTGAGAGTGTACCTTCCCTTACCTGAGCCGTGATAACTGCCACTGTCTCATCATAGAGCGTATTACTGAGGTCTGTTAGGTTATCTATCAACCCAAATATCTGCTTAGGAGGATACAATACGCCAAGCCAATCAAAGAACAAAGCGCCGTTATCACCGTAAGGTATCATGTGTTTACCCCCTACACGGGATGGGAAGCCGGACAATGAGTTGCGTTCAAGCATCTCCTCATAGCGTGCAACAAGCGCAGCCAGCCCGGGAGTGGTCGCAAGCTTTTTCAGCCACAGCAGCGCCGATCTGGTGTACCACAACTGGTATGGGTATACGACTTCTGCAAGCTGGTCTACCCCGTATCTGGTGGCGTAGTCTACCAACATCTCGTGACGTAATGCCTGTCCTGTCTGAGCGGCAGCCATGACCTTTTCTTTCAAACTTTCCTTGTCAATGGGCAACTGCTTATTCAGCGCTTCTCTCGCGCCTTCCGGGTACTCAAAGTCCTTACCAATTCTCGGCTTGACCTCATCGCCAAACGCTTCGAGAAGGGTGTTGATTTCAAGTTCGAGTTCTGTCATCATCTCGCCGTCAGGTCTGAT
>JAKPUQ010000178.1 GCA_029572815.1 Bacillota bacterium
GCAGTACGGTAGTCCACAAACTGCTGAGCGGCGGCGCTAACATCAGGCTTGTAGGTTTCAAGCGGTGTTACCTGCTGTGTTGGCTCTGCACTTGCAGGTACGCCAGCCCCAAGCTGTTTACCCCACACAACCAGCGTGTCAATGGTAAGCTGATCGTAGTTTCTTGTCTTATTGTCTAAGAACAAGACCTCAAAGTTTGTGCCAAGCTGGTCAGTTACCAGCGATTTATCTGCACTGCTTAGCTTGCCATAAGCGTCCCATATACCGCCAATCATGTACTCTTTGAGCCGTTCCTCAGGCTCTTTGAATACAGCCAGCCTTGCTTCATACTCGGGGTGAGCTTCAAAGAAGTTGTCAAGGGCTTTCGGGTCTCCCTGAGAAAAGTCGTTCCATGCCGCGTTGTATTCCTTTTGTAATCCGCGCTGTTCCATTTCCGCTTCTGAATACAAGCCCTTCGGGAACAGTGCGGTCATAATGGCTGGCATAAGTCCGTCAAGGTTTTTCGTTTGAATAGCGTGCCAGACAATACCGCCCGGTTGAGAGGTAGCAATTAGGTCAGCAGCAGCAAGACGTGTCGCTTCATCGTAAGCCGGACCACTGCGGTCAATCATTGCCCGGATTACTTCATCAGGTGAATACATGCCAGACATAGCCATCTCAGCCAACTTCTTGTCTACATAATACTCACCCCATTGCCCGTCTCTGTTCAGCCCGCCAATCTTTCTAACAGTATTCTCTGGCAGGGATATGATCTTTCCGAGTACGCCGATAAGACCGTCAGGGTCTACGTCAGCCAGCATGTTACCGAGCTTAGTCATGGTGAGAGGGTTGATCTTTTCCTCTTGATTGATAAGGTAGTAATAGGCGTTTGTGAACGAAGCACGCGGCAGCATTGCCAGCGAGGTCATCGTGATAGCGTTGTTGTTTTCCTCATTCCAAGTAGCAGCAGCCTGAGCAGAAGCAGCGTTCCAAATTTCGTTATCCCGCCCTGCTATCGCTTCCTTAGCCGCTTCTGCTGAGAGCGTTCCGTCCCTTACCTGAGCCGTGATAATAGATACCGTCTCGTCATAGAGCGTATTGCTGAGGTCGGCAAGGTTGTCTATCACACCAAATATCTGTTTAGGTGGATATACCACGCTGAGCCAATCAAAGAACAAAGCGCCGTTATCACCGTAAGGTATCATGTGTTTACCCCCTACACGGGATGGGAAGCCGGACAATGAGTTGCGTTCAAGCATCTCCTCATACCGGGCTATAAAGGCAGCCAGCCCGGGAGTGGTCGCAAGCTTTTTCAGCCACAGCAGCGCCGATCTGGTGTACCACAACTGGTATGGGAATACCACTTCTGCAAGCTGGTCTACGCCGTATCTGGTAGCATAGTCTACCAACATCTCGTGACGTAATGCCTGTCCTGTCTGAGCGGCAGCCATGACCTTTTCTTTCAAACTTTCCTTGTCAATGGGCAGCTGCTTATTCAGCGCTTCTCTCGCGCCTTCCGGGTACTCAAAGTCCTTACCAATTCTCGGCTTGACCTCATCGCCAAACGCTTCGAGAAGGGTGTTGATTTCAAGTTCGAGTTCTGTCATCATCTCGCCGTCAGGTCTGAT
>JAKPUQ010000026.1 GCA_029572815.1 Bacillota bacterium
ATGAAGCGTATGCTGCTTAGCTGGTCGGTGCTTGCCATTTGCTAACAACAAAGCAGCCTGCACAAATTGCACAGACTGCTTTTAGTCACAACATAGAATATTTTTGTTTTTTGCGCTGTCTACTTGACAGGGGGCGGGTCAGCCGCCTCTGCTATCACTTTGATGCAGGGATATATGCTATTCGTTTTGAGAATAATCGCATTCCCTATATTATATGCCTTACTTATACTCCGCAAAGGCACTTTCGTTCCTTACCTCGTAGAGCCTGTTCACCAGCTTCAGCTCGTTGTCTGAGAGCTTGTGACCCGAGGCGTAGATTATCATATCCTTGAAATTATTGTCAGGGAAGGAGCATTTTCTCTGCACCAGACCGTACTTTCTGCAAAGCTCCGCAGGCATGGGAGAATCCAGCATATACGCCTGAGGTACGGTCAGCAGGAAGTCAAGAGCGCTTCCGCGGTCATACATACACACCTTTCTGACGGGGACGTCAGCAGGACGGTTTGCGGCGTAGAGCTTCTCCACAGCTCCCGAAACATATGGAACAGCGTCATCGCCCTGACCCAGCTCGGTGTAGTTGCAGGACAGGTCAGCATAGGTGATTGACTCAGCCTCAGCGGCAGGGTGCTCGGCGGACATTACCGCCAGCATACTGAACTCCCACAGGAGCTTGCTGTCCAGGTTTTTCTCGGAGAGAAAGTCGGCAAAGTATTTCTCATGTGCCGTGTTATAGCGGATAACTCCAAAATCATAGCCGTTTTCGCGGACATTCTCGATAGTTCTGAGGGAATTGGTCTCACAGAAGAATATCTCCATATCCTCGGGAGTATTCAATGAAGCGATGTAGTCCGAGAAAGCCTTTGAAATGTAGCCCGTTCGCGGCACGGATATGCGCAGACGGCTGTTTTTCGGCTTGTCAGGGGAGTGGATCGCCTCCATATTGTCTATCTGTATGAGTATCTGCTTGGCGTATTCCAGGAATTTGAGCCCCTGGTCGGTGGGGATAACGCCCTTTGAGGTGCGTCGGAAAATGGTTATGCCAAGATTGCTCTCAAGCTCCTTTATCGCCTTGCTCAGGTTGGGCTGAGCCATATAAAGATTTTCGGCAGCCTGAGTTATAGAGCGTGTCTTTTCGATCTCTACTGCATATTTGAAGTGCAGGGTATTCATGGATCAGCCTTCTTTCGTCTTTATTTTCTTCTGTTAGGGAACCCGCCGTGGTTCATGGGATCATCTACTTTTGTGAGCTCAACGCGCTTTCTGGGGGCGGGCTGAGGGGCGCCGGCATTGTTCTGTACACTGCTTCTCCCGGGAGCTGCCGCCTTTGGCTGTCCGGGAGCCGGTGCCGGTGAGGATTCAGCGGAAGACTGTGCCGGTGCAGCTGCAAGTGGCTCCAGTTTCTTTACAATGCGACAGGGATTTCCCACAGCTACGCAGTTTGAGGGGATATTCTCGGTAACTACGCTTCCTGCGCCGATGACTACGTTATCACCGATGGTTACGCCGCCGAGGACGCAGACGTTGCCGCCTATCCATACATTGCTTCCCACGCTTATGGGCTTTGCGGATTCAAGTCCCTGATTTCTGAGGTTTGCGTCAATAGGGTGTTCTGCGGTATAGAATCCGCAGTTTGGACCGATAAAGACGTTGTCGCCGAAAGCGACCTCCGCACAGTCGAGGATAACGAGGTTGTGATTTGCGTAGAAATTATCTCCGAGAATGATATTATAGCCGTAATCACAGAAGAAATCGGGCTCGATAACGGTTTTCTGTCCCTTCAGAGCGAGGAGCCTGTCCAGTATCCTCTCGCGCTTCTGGAAATCATTGCACTCAACGGCATTGTATTCGCCGCAAAGCTTCTTAGCTTTGATCCTGTCGTTGAAGAGCTCTTTGTCGTCGGCGTTGTAGAGCTCGCCTGCCTGCTGTTTTTCTTTTTCGGTCATTTTTAACCCTCCTTGTTATTATATGTATTGCATAAAGTCTTTAAAAACGCCTGTTGGATCAGTTTATACACAAACGGCTGTTTTTATAGCAATATAAGCGATCAGAGGCAGCAGGAATAATATTCCCATACAGATGTTCCCGCCAAGCCGCCGGCGTTCTTTCTCGTAAACAGGTCCGATATCTTCATCTCTGCAGTATCTCTTAGGGTGAACAGGATCAATACGGACAGTATCATATTCGGAAAGGTCTTTCAGGTGCTGGTTTATGCCGTATTTTTCGCCGTTGAATTCATATGTATACCTCGGATAATATATAATATCCTCCCCGGCTGAAAGAGCTTCTTTTACGGTCTTGATATTTCTTTCGACTGCGGAGATGTCATTTTCGGCTTCTCCGCCTGCATAGGAAGCGATAACATGGTCAAGGGCGTCAATTGATGCTTCGCGTCTGAGATTTTTTGCGTTCTGCTGTACTCTGACGGCCTCAGTACAGTTCCTTATGCGCTTTTTGATACAGTTCAGACGTCTGAATGGCAATATCAGGCACGAATACAGTATTGCAATGTATATCAGTGCAAGGAATGATAAAAAGCTGACAGCCAAGAAGGTGCTGTCGGTATCTTCTTTCATAAAGGCAGTACCGAGTATGAAGAAGAATGCGGCTATAATTACGTATATCAGTCTTATAAGTAATTCTGTGCGGTCAGGACTTATTTTTTCGGCGCGGTAGCGGTCAGTTCTGCTGGAATATGTATAGATATTCAGCTTTGAAAAATCCGCCGGTGTCAGAGTGCCTGCAAGGAGTGCAAACGAAAACGCCCAGAAAATCAAAGTCAATGACCCTGATATCAGTCCTGCTGCAATAAACAGAACAAATCCTGCCAGAATGAAGAGCATTATTTTCCTTGATGATCTGAATTCGTATCCCATTATACGCTCATTATCATCGAAAGAACCGTTTTCATATATTCTGTACGCAATGGGGAGCTTATCGCGGCTGTTTATCAGGCTTGCTTTTATGTTGTGAAACATGACCCTGTAATCATTTTTCAGACCGCTGCCGATAAAACGGTTTTCGTTCATTTTACAGCCTCCTTATTCGGGAAGATATGCTTTTAAAAAAGATTTGCGATAAAATGCAGTACTTTCGTGAACCATATTGGTGATATAAAAAGTAAAGCAAAGACTAAGAACCAGAAAGAAAATCTCATTTCTTGTTTATTTACCGTGAAATAGAAATGCTTGTTTATCATGAAGTATTCGGGGTGTTCCGGATCGATATCTATATCGTAATACTCATAATTTTCGGAAGAGCTGCAGTACATCTCGTTCAAAAATATATGGTAATACTGATCCTCACGGCAATACTCATATACGAATATATTATCATAATACTGTTTTATTTCTCTGCCGCTATCCGCATAAAGCTTTTTGGTTTCTTCGTCTGGCTGTTTGTGAGTTTCTATTTTTCGGAACAATTCAGCTCTTATTGGCTCAGTACAGCGCCTTTTCCTTAACAGTACAGCCAGTGATATGACTGCTGGCTTCAGAGTCAGTCTGAAAACACCCCGTATGATCAGAAAGTCGATAAGTGCATATGCGGGATAAGCACCCTTTGGGTTGCCCTTGCTGCCTTCGACACAGGCATAGAAAACCAGGAAGATCAGTAATGCGGTGATGAGCGGCGCAGAGTTCACCCTGCCGCCTTGTTCTGAGCATATACAAACTATCCTTCCGTTTGAAATGACCACATTTATGGTTGAAATGAAAAACATTATTATAGATGCTGAAAGGAGAGTTACAAATATCATTACCACAGCATAATGCAAGGATGGATTTTCTTCGGTATAATCATCGAAGCAACTCATGACAAGCCCGAAAACTATCACGATTCCAAATAATATCAGAGCAATTTTCATTGCGCTTCCGAAGTTGATAATACGGTTTTCTGTATTCTGATTATTTCTTTCGTCATGGGATATTTTTTCTGCTTTGGGAAGGAGCGACGGTATTTTCATAAATATCTCCTGCGGCTGAGCCGCTCTGTTTTATCTTTTGCTGCCCTTTGAACCGAAGCTTCCGCCCATTGAGAGGATATTTGTATCGAAGGTATAGCTTATCTTCTCGCCCTGTCTGTAGCGCTTGAGCGAGAGCTGGATAAGTCTCTCAAGGAGCTCTGTGTACTTCACACCCTTGGGTTCCCAGAGGTAGAATGCAAGAGAGCCGGGGATAGTGTTTATCTCGTTTATATATACCTTGTTGGTTGCCATATCTATCATGAAGTCGATACGTGTAACGCCGTTGAGACCCAGATAGCGGAAGGCGTCAACTGCTGTCTTTCCGATGAACTCGTCCTGCTCGGGAGTTATCTCTGCAGGTATCTTTCTCTTGAGGGTAGCCATGCCCTTGCTGCCGCCCTTGCCGCCGCCGACGTACTTCTGGTCGTAGCTGAGTATATCGTCACCGCTTGCCTGAACAGGCTCCTCACATACGGAAGCCTCTGCGGACTCGCTGTCGCCCACAACGGAGCAGTTTATCTCCTTGAGCTGTACCACGCAGGGCTCGACCAGGATACGGTCAGCGAACTCGAAAGCCTCCTCAATGGACCTGATAAGGCTGTCTCTGTCCTTGCCCTTTGAGATACCTACGCTGGAGCCGAGATTGATAGGCTTTACGATAACGGGATAGCCGAACTTCTTCTCGACCTCCTCCACCATTCTGTCCATTTCGTTTATCTCATAGGAGGAGAAACGGCAGCAGTCCAGAACGGGGAAGCCTGCGTCCTTGAGGAATATCTTCATTACGAACTTATCCATGCCCACAGCCGAAGCCAGAACATCGCAGCCCACATAGGGCAGGTCAAGTGTCTGGAGGTAGCCCTGAAGAGCGCCGTCCTCAACATTTGTGCCGTGAACTATGGGGAAAGCCACGTCTATATCAGAGATGAGGTTTGAACCAAACTTCTTCATCTTCTGGCGTATGAGCTGTACCTTGCCCTCGCTCCTTACGAAAACGCACTCTGTACATTCCTTCAGAAGCGCGGGAATATCCTTGAAATTGTTTATATCCATGAGCTTTTCGCCTGTCCAGAACTCGCTCTTTTTGGTCATATAAACGGGGATTATGTTGTATTTCTCCTTGTCTATGCTTGCCATAGCCTGGACTGCCGAGATAACGGAAACCTCGTGCTCAACGCTTCTTCCGCCGAAAAGAACTGCAAGATTGATCTTCATTGTTTATTCTCCTTATAATCTGGTGTAGGGGCGGCGTTCCGCCGCCCAACAGTTTTTGTATGCATCAGGGCGGCGGAACGCCGCCCCTACAAAGTCAATAATTAATGCGCCGTAAGCGATGTACGATTTACAGCACTATTAAATGTGAGCGAGCTTGCAAGCGACAACGTGGACGCCCGCGGGGGGGCTCCCCGCTCAATAGTTGTCGGGCAGGTCGTTTTCAAGAAGGACTATCTTCTTCTTGTCGGTCTGATATGCCCTTACATGGTCCAGAGCCTCGCCGAGGCTGTCTGCCACGAATACGTTGTCCATATCATAGCCTGCGTCCTTGATACCGTTGTATATGGGAACTGTCTGAGCCTTGCCCACAAGAACTATGTGGTCGCAGGCCTTTGCAGCCTCCTGTCCGAACTCAAAGTTAAGCTCCTCCTGCTTTGCGCCCAGCTCTACCATACCGGGAGTTACCAGTATGCGGCAGGCGTCGAAGAGACCGAGGACGTTCAGGGCTGCACGGCAGCCGCTGGGGTTTGAGTTGTATGCGTCGTCTATAAAGGTCATGTTGCCGCCCTTGTCGAGGAGCTGTAATCTGTGGGGAACTGCGGCTATACGCTTAACAGGGAGAGTCAGCTTGTCAAGGGAGATGCCCGTTCCATGAGCGTAGGCGATAGCGCCAAGGACGTTCTGAACATTGTGCTCGCCCAGAAGCTTCATGGAGAAGCGCTGTGTTTCGCCGTCGGGAGCAGTTACCGTGAACTCAGTACCCCTGTCGGAAACCGATATATCAGTTGCGCGGTAGTGGTTGCCCTCGTTCAGGCCGTAGAGCACTGCATTGGGGTACTCGGGAGCCTTTTTGCGGATAAGCTCGTTGTCGCCGTTGAGGTATATCTTACCGCCCTTAGCCTTAATGTGGTCGGCAAGCTCGAACTTGGTGTTGAGCACATTTTCGATAGAGCCGAAGGTCTCTAAGTGCTGAGGACCAACAGAAGTGATGATACCGTCGTGGGGGTCTGCAATGCCGCAGAGCTCCTTTATCTCGTGAACTCGTCTTGCACCCATTTCGCAGATGAAGTATTCGTGAGTAGGCTTTAAGTCGCGGCGGATAGTTATTGTAACGCCCATGGGAGTATTGAAGCTCTCGGGAGTTTTCAGCGTGTTGTACTGTGAGTTGAGCAGCTCGTCAAGGTAGAACTTCATGCTGGTCTTGCCGTAGCTTCCCGTGATACCCACCTTGTGAAGTGTGGGGCACTCCGAGAGTATGCGCTTTGCGTCGTTGATATACCAGTTCTGTACTGCCTTTTCCACAGGCTTGTTGATAAGATTTGAAAGGGGAACAAGTATTGGTGTGAGGTACAGAGCAGAGCCGACCATAATATACGGCAGATACCATGCGAACCAGTGTGTTTCGGTGCGGCAGAAATCAATTCCGTCAACAACGGCGTATGTTTTGCCTTTAATGACAGCGATAGCGTAGTATATTGCGACCAGTATGCTGAATGTTATCATCATCCGCTTCATACGTGCCGTGTATACCAGCGGCTTCTTGAACTTCTTGCCGGGTTTGTTGAGAAGTGCTATTATCGCATTGAAGAAGCAAAGGACAATTATAAGAGCTGCTGCGAGTCCTTTTTTATGCTGAAATGGAATGAGAAGGAACTGCGCACAGAACAGCACTGCAGGCAGTATATAGCGCCTTGCGTTCTTCTTCATCCAGCGTGAATGCTCGGGAGTCTTGTAGCCGTTGAGCTGGAGCATATGGAACTCTCTCAGTCCAAGAAATACCGTGGCTCCCAGCGCAATGACCGCATATATCACAAATAAAACTATATTCATAAACATCTCCTTAAAATGCGTAATTCGTAATTCGTAATTCGTAATTAATGGTATCGCCTTACAGCGATGAATCAGAAATTTTTCGATCCGTCCGCGCAAGCGGACACCTCAATTACGCATTACGCATTACGCATTACGAATTAAAATCATTCTTCTATCTTCATAAAGCTGCACATCACGCGGTTAAAGGTGAACTGCTGCTCCAGGAAGGAATAGTGTCCTGCATTTTCCAGCTTTACAAGACCTGCATCGGGAATGAGCTTCTCCATTTTCTCGCCGTCGGAAAGTGGGGTTGCGGTATCGTTGACGCCCCACACAAGCAGGGTCGGAGCCTTGATATTGGGCAGATAGGGCTCTAAGTCCTCGTTTACCACCTTTACCATGACCTGTCTCATCATAGGTGAAGCTGCGGCGTAGTCTGCGCTGCCCATCTTCTTGCGGAAGTTCTCCAGTGCGTCGGGGAATATCTTTTTTACAATGCCCCAGGAGAGGACTGTCCTTCCCAGCTTGTAATACCGTGTGCGCCAGCTCTTTTTGTTGGACTTGGGCGGCATTATGCCTGCGCTGTCCACGAGAATGACCTTTGTGACCTTGAAAGGCAGGTCATCGCGGCTGTGCATTTTTATGATGACACGTCCGCCGAAGCTGTGACCCAGGAGCATTACCTCCTTGGTGTCATAGTCCTTCAGGAAGTCGATGACGAACTGCACATAGGAGCTTACGTCCCAGACCTCTTTCGGCTCCTCGCTCTTTCCGAAGCCGGGCATATCCATAGCCACGACCTTGTACTTCTTCGACAGGAGCTCTATCATATTGGCGAACAGGGTGATGTTGCTTCCCCAGCCGTGAAGCAGGACGATGAGGTCGCCCTCGCCCTTTTCCTCGTAGTTTACCTTCAAACCATTAACTGTTTTTATCAATTCTTTATCTCCAAACTGTTATTATATTGGGAATGGAGAATGTAGAACTGAGAATGAATGTATTGGCTTTACTCACATAAAAGCAGAATAACTCTCAACTCTCAACTCTCAACTCTCAACTCTCAACTCTATATCATATACGGCATACAGCCGCAAATATACATATATAATTTATTATATCACTTACAGTATTCAATGTCAATCGCAGAAGCAAAAAAATTACTTCTCCCGCCCTTGCTCCCGAGGACAGAAAAAAACGGCGGATATTCCGCCGTTTTTTCCGAACACACTTTTCTATTAAAGGAAATTACTCTGCGTCTGTAGTATCAGCCTCAGGGTCTGAGCCGTCGAACTCAAACTCTGCGTCGCCCTCGGTAGAGAAGCTGAATGACATCTCCTCGTCCTCGGGGATCTCGGTGAACTCGTCCACCTTCTCAAGGTATGTGATGAACTCTGTATCTGCTTCACTCAGGTCCATTACCAGCTTGCCGTCCTCCAGCTTCATAGTCAGAGGATCCTCGTCATCAAAATCGCCGCCGGTAAGTGTTACAGTACCATCGTCAGAAAGCTCCCAGTTGATCTTTGTGTACTCCTGAGACTCCTTGAATTCAAGGGCTGAGAAGAAATTGCCTGAATTATCGTCAAGAAGCTCGATCTGATAGAGTGCGAAAGCGTCCAGACCATAGAAATTGTCCATCTTTTCGCCGTCCATTATCATTTCCTTGCACTCCCACTTGCCGAGGTAAGCGGAAACGTCGGCGTCTCCCTCAGACTTTTTACCGGCTGTGGTATCCTCTGCGGTAGTATCTGCGGAAGTTGTTACAGCTGTGGTAGTCTCGTCGCTCTTGGATTTTGACTCCTTCTTGTCGCCGCAGCCGAAGAGGCCTGCTGAGAGGCAAAGGAGAACGGTTGATAAACATAATACTTTTTTCATGGTAAAATCCCTCCTGATAATTACGTCAAACGTTCAAAACAACTCCCTATAAGTTCGCATGAACCTCTGACACAAAGCATTATATCACATCAGAATCCAAATGTCAAGTTTTTGGCAAAGATTTTTCATGGCTGTTTTTCGCCCTTAATGCGTTGAAATCTCAATTTTAGTTAGTTTACGCTAACTGTTTTGCATTTTTTCTTCCGCAAAAAAACATACCCGTGAACAGTCATAAGACCGCTCACGGGCAATAGTGATTATTATGGGGTATCAGTAGTCCTCACCGTCGCTGCTTTCATCGGAGCTGTCTTCGGAGGCTTCTGTGTCTTCGGTACTGTTTTCCTCAGCATCGGTGTCTTCGTCGTCGAATGACTTGGTGGGAGCCTCCTCAACAACGGGCTTCTGACCCTTGTATACGGTAACGATGAAGCCGTCCACGTTGTTGCCCGAGATCTCGTATCTTGTGCCTGTGGGAACAGGGACTGTGGTCTTTTCGGCGCCGTCATCGGAGGCTACGAAGTAGACCTCATAGTCATTTCCGTCATAGGAGAACTCAAGGTGATCCTTGTCATAGGGGTGCTCGCGGACAAGGTCTATATATTCCTCAAGACAGAGGTTGTTGGTGGTCATGTAGTAAGCATGGGGGATACCCACATAGCGGAAGTGCCAGGGCTCGTTCTGTATCTTGGTAAGCCTCTGTTTTTCCTCGGTATAGCGCACGACAAAGCCATACTTGTAGCAGTTCTTGTTGATCCACTCAAAGTCGCCTGTGCCGTCATAATCATGGTTCACGGACTCGGTGAAGTCGAATGCGAGACCTGTTTCGTGCTCACTGAAGCCTGGCTTGGCCACTCTTGTGGACTCTCCGTCCCCTGTCTGAGCCAGATCTTCCTCATAGAGCTGCTGCTGAAATTCGGTAGTTCTGTATGAGCCGTATATTATGAGGGTATCGTTGTAATACTTATCATAGAAGTCCTGGACCATTTTTGTCATAGGCTCATAGACATGTCTGAGAATGGTATAGGTAGAGTCAACAGCGGTATAGCAGCTTACCTCGTTCTCATAGTTCATATCGGTGATGCTGACAAGGTCCTCATCGCCGCCGAAGTACTGGTGCTGTTCGTTTACAAGTACCAGGTCTCCCCTGAACTTGTCCGTAGTATTCACCTGAGATGATTCATAAATAGTCTGGTTGGGGTCGGGGACCGTGGTATCTGTGGGAGTTGTCACCTCTATATCGGTCTGGTCGAAATAGGGTGATGCCTCCACATCGCGCATATTTGAAAAGGTATTTTTTACAAAGAAACCGCAGGTTCCGACGAGTACAAGGCTGATGACAACTTCCGTCATGGTCTTGGCGCGCCTGATGCTTTTTTTCTTGCTTATCTTCTGTTTTGACATATGTCTGCTCCAATCCGCTGCCGTGCAGCTGAAATAGGGAGTCTGAAAAACTCCGTTAACTTTTGTTCTTTTTATCTCTCTTTTTCTACGAATATCGGAACCATAAAATATATCAGACCATATAAAAATGCGTCTGAAGGATATTATATCATATTTCTTTCCGAAAATATAGAGGTCGGGGAATATATTTGTAAAAATGCTGTATACAGACTGACTGATGCGAAAGCCAATTGTGCTGTTTCAACAAAAGATTTCTCCTCATATATAATGGGCAGAAGGCTATATATAAAGCCTAAATTCCGATAAATCCGTCATATAGTGGTAATCTGTACAAAAAGCAGGTATATTTTAAAGCTGTATTGCACAATCTTTTGTTCAGACACTTGAAAAAGAATTAAATTAATGCTATAATGTATATTGTGAAAATATGGGTACTGCTTACTGCGGACGGCTGTTTTTCGTGACCGTCCTGCTTTGTTTTTTTCGTTTGTTTTTCCCTGTATTTTCGCTTTAAGGAGTGATTTCTATGAAATGTCCCCGATGCGGAACTGACAACGAAGCGGGTTTCAGATTCTGCGTGAAATGCGGCGTCAATCTTGAGGATCCGCAGGATATCAATATTGAACAGGTCGATATGGGCGGCTATCATTCTGAAGAAGATCCTGCTTCTGGAGGCTATACCTTCGGAAGCGGAACCTTTACCATCAGTGACACCCCTTCAAGAGAATCTTCTTCCGATCTGTACACCGCCGATGAGCTGAACGACTCAGACGAGGAATTTGATTTCAGCAGCTTCGATGAGCCTTTTATCCCCAAGCTGGATACGGGCAGAGTTACTCTTCCCGAGCAGTCGCAGGCTGTAAGACAGGCTCAGATCAATAATCAGGGCATTATGCGCCCCCAGAACAACATGAATACTATGCCCCGTCAGGGACTTATGAACCCGCTGCCCCCCAGGGCGGTATGCAGGGTATCCCTCCGCGGCAGGGCATGATGAACGGTATGCCCCCTCAGGGCGGTATGCAGGGCATTCCTCCTCAGCAGCCCATGATGAACGGTATGCCTCCTCAGAATGGTATGCAGGGCATTCCCTCTCAACAGCCCATGATGAACGGTATGCCCCCCTCAGGGCGGTATGCAGGGCATTCCCCCTCAGCAGCCCATGATGAACGGTATGCCCCCTCAGAACGGTATGCAGGGACTTCCTTCCCAGAACGGCTCTCAGCAGATGAACGGTATGCCTGTGTACGGCCAGCCCATGATGTATGGCCAGCCCCAGATAGTGGGCTACGATCAGAACGGTATGCCTATGTACGGCCAGCCCGTGATGTACGGACAGCCCCAGATAATAGGCTATGATCCCAATGGTATGCCGGTATACGGTCAGCCCATGATGTACGGTCAGCCCCAGATAATAGGCTACGATCCCAATGGTATGCCGGTATACGGTCAGCCCGTGATGTACGGTCAGCCCCAGAACGGCGACAAGCCCGAGGGCGCTCCCATGGGACAGATGGCAGGTATGCCCGGTGCACAGTTGAAGCCCTTGAAGCCCGTTCCTCCTCCCCCCTCCCCCGGAGGATAAGGAGAAGGTAGAGGCCCCCGATGATTTCTGGGAATTCTTCGACGGCGGCAAGGCAACCGAGCACGCAGAGGTAGACTCCGCAGACGATTTCTTCGGCAAGCGCGGCAACGAGATAGACGGCATGAAGCGCTTCGAGAAGAAAAAGGACGCCTATATGAACGATACGCCCCTTGTGGACGCAAGCAAACTCAGAAAGAACGAGCCCGCAAAGTTCAATAAGCTGTATATGAAGTCCGCAGGAACTGCCGACCCCGATATGCTTGAAGCCAAAAAGCAGGAAAAGCATATCGACTATATGCGCCCAACCAAGAACGTGGACGCCGGTGATCTCCGCGCTCATGAAAAGAGCAGGGCGTGGAACATCATGAACAAGGCTGATAAAGCCAATGCAGATGATCTGGAAGCCAATGTGAATGAGCACACCGAGGCTCTTATGGCTCAGGCGGATCATGCTGTTGAGGCTATGCCGAAAAAGCCCAAGACCTACAACGATGAGATCGATGCCATAGAGCTCCCTGAGTCGATGAAGGCAAAGAAGACCAAAAAACAGGTGGAAATTCCCGGCTTGCCGGAAATTTAATAAATCATAATTTTCATATTAAGGAGATGTTGTAAAAAATGAAGAAGTTTTTACAGGAATTCAAGGAATTCGCACTCAAGGGCAATGTAATGGACATGGCTGTCGGTGTCATCATCGGTGCTGCTTTCGGTAATATCGTTACTGCTCTCACTGAGGATTTCATCAACCCCCTTATCGCTTGCATCGGCGGTGCTGAGGTCGCAGGAAAGATCAAGCTCGGCGACACAGGTCAGTACCTCAACTGGGGCCACTTCGTAACAGCTATCATCAACTTCCTCATCATGGCATTCTGCATTTTCCTTATGGTAAAGGCAGTAAACAAGCTCATGAACCTTGGCAAGAAGAAGGAAGAGGAGAAGCCCGCAGAGCCTCCGAAGGAAGAAGTTCTTCTTACAGAGATCAGAGACCTTCTCAAGGAAAAGAAGTAATTATCCTGTCTTACATAAAACCTCCGCAGCCGCGGAAGCTTTTTGTTTATGTACGGTTTGCCTTTTCGGCGGATATGTGATATACTTATAACAGCTATTTTTTATCAAGGAGTGAACCCAAGTGATCCTGCTTACGGCTCAGAATATATCCAAGACATACATGGAGAGAAAGGTGCTCGACAACGTCTCGTTCTTCCTGAACGAGGGGGACAAGGTGGGCATTATCGGCATAAACGGCACGGGAAAGCCTACCCTGCTGAGGATGCTTGCAGGGGCTGAGGAGCCCGACAGCGGCGAGGTCATCAAGACAGGGGGGGATAAGGATATCCTACCTGCCGCAGATACCCGAATTCGACGACAGGGGAAGCGTGCTGTCACAGGTGCTTTCCCACCTTCCCGACGACCTCAAGGAGGCGAAGGAGTACGAGGCGAAGTCAGTGCTGGCAAAGCTGGGGGTAACGGATTATGACCGCGATATAAGCACCCTTTCGGGCGGAGAGAAGCGCCGCGCAGGTATTGCTGCCGCACTGGTGCAGCCCAGCGACGTTCTGCTTCTGGACGAGCCCACCAACCACATTGACAACGAGACCGCACAGCTCCTTGAGGACCTGCTGATGAAGTACCGAGGTGCGATAGTAATGGTCACCCATGACAGATACTTTCTCAATAAGATATGCGGCAGGATAGCCGAGGTGGACAAGGGCAGCCTTTACGTCAGCGACGGCAACTACAGCGACTATCTTACGAAAAAGGCACAGAGAGAGGCGGACGAGGCTGCTGCCGAGCGTAAGAACAGGAGCCTTTACCGCAGAGAGCTGGAATGGATAAGCAGGGGCGCCCGTGCAAGGGGCACCAAGTCCCGCGACAGGATAGAGCGATTTGAAGCCCTGAAAAACCGCGAGATACCCGTTGAGGCTGAGAAGCTGAAGCTCCAGTCCGTGTCCTCCCGTCTGGGCAAAAAGACCATAGAGATAGAGGACATCAGCAAGAATATCGACGGAAAGCCCCTTATCACCGATTTTTCCTATATCGTATCCCGTGATGCAAGGATAGGCATTGTGGGACGCAACGGCGCAGGCAAGAGCACCTTCCTGAAAATGCTGACGGGAGAGGTGGCTCCCGACAAGGGCAGGATAGTTCTGGGCGATACCGTGAATATAAGCTATTTCTCTCAGGAGTGCGAGTCCATGGACCCCACGCTCCGCGTTATCGACTATATAAGAGAGACCGCCGACAGAGTGCAGACTCCCGACGGTACGGTGACGGCTTCACAGATGCTTGAGCGATTCCTGTTTACGCCCGAGCTTCAATGGAACAGGATAGAGAAGCTTTCGGGGGGCGAGCGGAAAAGGCTCTATCTGCTGAAGATCCTTATGACAGCACCAAATATACTCCTCCTCGACGAGCCCACCAACGACCTTGACATCACCACCCTCACCATACTTGAGGACTACCTTGAGAGCTTCAGCGGAGCCGTCATAGCGGTCTCCCATGACAGGTACTTCCTGGACAAGATGGCTGACGAGATATTCGAGTTCAGGGACGGTCAGTGCAATCGCTTCAACGGCAATTATACCGACTATGCGGAAAAAGCTCTCACCTCCGCCGACGCCGAAAAGCCTAAGAAAAAGGGCGAGAAAAAGGAGAGAGTCTACACAGGAAAGACCAGGCTCCGCTTCTCGTTCAAGGAGCAGAGAGAGTACGACACCATAGACGATGACATCGCCGCTCTGGAGCAGGCTATCGCCGATACGGAGAAGGAAATGTCAGCCAATACCTCCGACTATGTAAGGCTACAGGAGCTCTCCGACAAGAAGGACGCCCTTTCAAAGGAGCTGGACGAGAAAATGGAGCGCTGGGTGTATCTCAATGACCTGGCTGAGCGTATAGAACGGGGCGAGACCGTGTGACGAGGGCTTCTTGACAAACTGTATTTCCCGTGATATACTGGATAAAACTGAATAAGAAACGAGGTTTTGCGATGCTCAATCAACTGCTTGATAAGCTTGAGCGGAAGTTCCGCCGCTTTTCAATATCAAATCTCATGCTGTATATCGTCCTGGGCATGGCGGTCTTTGCCGTGGCGGACATTATACTCATGACCAACCCCAATAACAAGGTCTTTCTCATAGACATGATAGAGTTCGACCGTGGGAAGATACTTCAGGGCGAGGTCTGGAGGGTGCTCTCCTTTGTGCTGGTGCCGCCCGAATTCAACATGATATTCCTTGCCTTTGCGCTTTATTTCTACTGGATGATGGGAACGGCGCTGGAGCACCAATGGGGAAGCTTCAAATTCAATGTGTTTTACTTTACGGGAGTCATAGGCTGTATCATAGCAGGCTTTATACTGGGCTACGCCACCAACTATTATCTGTATGTGAGCCTTTTCCTTGCCTTTGCAATACTCTTCCCGGACGAGCAGATACTGCTGTTCTTCTTTATCCCCATAAAGATAAAGTGGCTGGGGCTTTTCTCAGCCTTCGGACTTGTTGTGGCTTTTATAATGGGAGATTTCCAGACCAGGATATTCCTCCTGCTTTCACTGGCAAATCTGATACTTTTCTTCGGAAAGGATGTGGCTTCCAGGTGCTATTATACCTGCCGCAGGTACTACTACAAGTGGTTCAAGAATAAATAAGTATAGGACTTAACGCCCCCGAAGTGGTTTTGAACGCTTCGGGGCATTGCTTTGTGGGACTTATGATTTGAGCCCTTAGCCGTTAGCTAATGTAGGGGACGCCGCAGCTAACAGCTGCACGTACCCTCTGTCAGCTTGGCTGACATCTCCCTACACCGTAGGGAGTCACTCGGCGTCCCACAAAATTCGTATTATAGTGGCGACTATCATCCGCTCAACCAGGGGACGCCTTCTCTTACAAGGCGTCCCCTCTCCAAAAACAGTCCACCGGACTGTTTTTGGATTCACCCCTTGCGAG
>JAKPUQ010000042.1 GCA_029572815.1 Bacillota bacterium
CCTTATCCTCGGTATTGTGCTCACTCTGCTGTGCGCGTTACGCCACAGAACCCAATTTCAAAATGTGGTCAACTGTCTCAGCTTTGGGCTTGCCGCAGCGGTTAGCGACGAATCCCTGCAGATGCACGGGAGACCGAGGTATCGTTTATGGAAAACGCAAA
The DNA here is from genome assembly GCA_029572815.1 of Bacillota bacterium. Taxonomy (GTDB): domain Bacteria; phylum Bacillota; class Clostridia; order Oscillospirales; family Ruminococcaceae; genus Ruminococcus. Next base: position 162 of record JAKPUQ010000042.1, read on the forward strand.
TAAGTTAACTGAATACTTAAGGAAATGTATGTCTATGCCATGAGCCTGTTGTCATTACCGGACGTCTGGAGAACATAGACACCGGGCAGGAGAAAATGGAACTGTCCTACTACAGGAACAGCCGTTGGAAGACGCTGATTGCCCCCAGATCCACGCTGCTTAGCAAAAATGCCCTTATTCGTTTGGCTGACAGCGGCCTGCCGGTTTCCTCAGACAATGCGGAAGGTGTCGTCAGGTATCTGACCGCATATGAAGCTGCAAACTCGGCGGTTATTCCGTTCACACGCAGCATTGACCGTATCGGTTGGCTGGGCCGTGAGTTCTATCCTTATGCAACAAACAGCGAAATTGCCTATGAGGGAGACGACTCCGACGGTATCATCGGTGCGCTCCGTGAGCATGGTGATTACGACTTGTGGCTCAAAACAGCGGCAGAACTGCGAAAGTCTCCGTTTGCTAGAGCAATGCTTGCAGGGTCGTTCGCCTCGCCTCTGTTGGAGCAGCTTCAGCACCGCACTGTATTGGGTCATTGGTGGCACAATACACGCAGCGGTAAAACTGCTGCATTGAAGTTCTGTCTCTCTGTATATGGCGATCCCATTAAGGGTGATATGGCTGTTGTGGGGCCAAGGCCGTTGCTCGTTCAATACCTGCCTCGCTATAACGCACATCAGGCAAGACGACATGAGGTTAGACCGGGATTCACGGGCTTATATGAGAAGTGTTTCTACGAACTTTACCCATTGTCTGGGACTTTCGATAGTGATGGTTACGTCCGACCTGCAGGGCAGGACCAGAATCAGAATAAAAAAGAATAGCCGAGGAAATCAATCCCTCGGCGTTCTTTTAGAACTATCTGTTTGGATTGTTATGCTTTGTAATAGCCCTTATACCACTCGGCGAATTTCCTCAGTCCATCACGGATGCCGATAGTCGGTCTGAAACCGTAGTCCCGTTCCAGTGCCTCTGAATCAGCATATGTTACGGGCACGTCGCCGGGCTGCATCCCAACCAGTTCTCGGTGACCTTCGAAATCGTAGTCTTCTGGCAGCACCGTAGCCCTTACAAGCTCCTCCTGGAGCGTGGAGATATAGTCGAGCAGATTCTCCGGTTGTCCGCCTCCGATGTTATAGACAGCATAGGGCGGAAGAGGAAGCCCGTCCTCTCCAGCCATTTTCTCTGGGGCTCCCTGCATGACCCGGAGAACGCCTTCTACTATGTCATCCACATAGGTGAAATCACGTTTGCAGTTACCATAGTTAAAGATCTTGATTGTGCCGCCTTTGGAGAGTGTGTTGGTCGCGGAGTAGTAGAACATGTCCGGACGTCCGGCAGGACCATAGACCGTGAAGAAGCGGAGTCCCGTGGAAGGAATATTGTAGAGCTTGCTATACGCATGCGCCAGCAGCTCATCGGATTTCTTGGTCGCTGCATAAAGGGACACAGGATTGTCTACTTTGTCGTCTGTGCTGAAAGGGACCTTCTTATTTCCGCCGTAAACACTGCTGCTCGACGCATACACCAGATGCTCTACTGGATTATGACGGCAGGCTTCCAGTATGTTGTAGAAACCAATCAGGTTACTTTCGATGTAGACATCAGGATGATCGATGGAGTACCGTACGCCTGCCTGCGCAGCTAGGTTCACTACGACTGCGGGTCTATAATCGGCGAAGATCTGATCGATGAGGCATTTGTCTGCGATAGATCCTTTGATGAAGACGTGCTTCACAGGAGAAGCCTTTGCAGCTTCCTCGATCAGCCCTAGCCGGTATTCTTTCAGTGCCGGATCATAATAATCGTTCATATTATCCAGGCTGATCACTGTGCCGGATTTCATTTCCTTCAGAAGACGGAGGACCAGATTGGCACCAATGAATCCAGGAGAACCAGTCACGAGAATGGTTTTATTGTTCAAGCCAACTTTTACTTTGCTCATGAGTTAGTCCCTCCTGAATAAGTCTCGGGTATAGACCTTTTCTTGCACATCATCTAACACTGGATCATAGCGGTTAGCGATAATGCATCCGCACATCTTTTTGAACTTCTTGATATCGTTGATAACTTGGCTGCCAAAGAAGGTGGAACCGTTCTCCAGCGTCGGCTCGTAGATGACCACTGTGGCACCCTTTGCTTTTATCCGCTTCATAACACCCTGGATGGAGGACTGACGGAAGTTGTCGCTATTGGATTTCATGGTAAGACGGTATACGCCAACTACAATGCCTTTCTGCTGTGTTTCCTTTGCAGCAGAGAAGGACTCACTGTTGCCGTAAGTCCTAGCAATTTCCAACACTCGATCCGCGATGAAATCCTTTCTGGTCCTGTTGCTCTCTACGATGGCCTGGATCAGGTTTTCCGGCACATCCTGGTAATTTGCCAGGAGCTGTTTGGTATCCTTGGGAAGACAATAGCCACCATAACCGAATGACGGATTGTTGTAGTAATCGCCAACGCGAGGATCCAGGCATACGCCTTTAATTATCGGAGCGGTCTTCAGGCCCTTGACCTCGGCGTAGGTATCCAGCTCGTTGAAATAGGAAACGCGGAGGGCCAGGTAGGTGTTTACGAACAGCTTTGTAGCTTCAGCCTCGGTATATCCCATGAACAGGGTTTCGATCGGATTCTTGATCGCTCCTTGCTGGAGAAGTCCTGCAAAGGTGTGGGCAGCATCTTCTGTCTGCTCATCGCACCCGACAATAATCCGGCTGGGATACAGGTTGTCATAGAGCGCCTTGGACTCCCTAAGGAACTCCGGACTGAAAAGGATATTGTCCATGCCCATCTTTTCACGGATATGTACTGTGTATCCAACCGGGGTAGTGGACTTGATGATGATTGTGGGCTTCGTTTCCCGATCAGCTGTACTTTCCTGGATAAGTGCCAGTACGTTTTCCACAGCGGAGCAGTCAAAGAAGTTCTGCTTAGGATCGTAATTAGTAGGAGCAGCGATAATGATGAGGTCTGCATCCGCATAGGCAGCCGCACCGTCTGTGGTGGCAGTCAGATCAAGGTTCCGCTTACCCTTTTTGGCCTCATCCAGATACTTCTCGATGTATTCGTCCTGGATCGGGGAGATGAAGCTGTTGAGTTTCTCGACCTTCTCAGGTACGATATCAACGGCGGTTACCTTGTTGTGCTGCGCCAGAAGAACTGCGAGGGAGAGACCAACATAGCCTGTTCCGGCAACGGCAATCTTGTAGGGCCGTTCTACAATAATAGGAGTGGACGTGGCTGTATCCACAAACATATCCGTGGGCTCGAAGTTTAAGGCCTCACCCAATGCCTGGAGCTGCTCGATGGCTGGGATATAGTCCAGTGACTCGAGCCGGGATAAGAGCCCGCGATTTATTCCTGTGGTCTTGGACAGCTGTGCCTGTGTGATCTTCATAGCCTTACGGCGGGATACCACGGTATCGGCAAGCAGCTGCATCGATAATTTCTTCATGATTTCCTCCTTTGTCGCTTAAAACGACAATAATTACAGGCAGAGTAGTGCCGCAAAACATAAATATGATAGCAGAGAAAGGACTGGAAATCAATATAAATGTCAGGAAAACGTGTAAATAATTTTTGAAATAAGCGTTTCCTAGCCAAAATCGATTAATAATATCGCTTAAAACGACAGAATAAATTGATCTCGTAATGTTGTTCAGAGCAACAAAAGGAGCGAAGACTATGCCAGCACATAAACGCAAACCGAATTATAATCCTACATCCACCATGCAGGAACTCATGACTGCTGTGTGTGATTACTATGGTGATCCTGTTGACGATCGGAAAGAGAAAGATGCGGACCATGTGAGTCTGCACGACGTCGCAGATGAATTTGATATTACTGTCATGAAAGCGCGAAAGCTTCTGATCACAGGTGGGCTGTATTCAACAGTACTAAGCCGCAAGGTTCAAGAACTTCATGCCCAAGGTTTGACTGTGGCTCAGATCACCGAGGAGACCGGCCTGAAACGTGCAAGTATCAATTCCTACCTTCCATACGCACACATTATCTACAACCTCCCAGATATCAGTATCAAGGCAGAGAGGCAGAAACAGTATAGGG
>JAKPUQ010000060.1 GCA_029572815.1 Bacillota bacterium
GGGGGAATTGGCATGGATAAGATCAAATTCAGGCGTTTTCTAAGTGTGTTCACATCACTGTGTATTGTGGGAGCATTCCCTATAGTCACACACAGGAATAAGCCTGATAAAAGCGGCATTCAGGCAGTGACCGACGATAACAGGGCTCAGCTTCTGGGTATCGACAACGAAAACGAGTATTTTCTCGGTGCGGCATCGCAATTCTCGGTATTCCTGCATGATGACTTTGCGGCACACGGTTCTGACTGCGAGGGAAGACTTGCGGCAGGCGGTAATGCTAACCTTGGAGATCCTGTTTCATATTCAGTAGGCGCAAAGCTTGAGGAAGGAACAAAGGCTGCTCAGATAGTAGTTGGCGGAGATACCCTCAAGAACTTCCAGCCTGATGAAAAGAATTTCGTTGTTGGTTCTGTGGGAACCATCAGCGACGAGATCAGACACTTTGCTGACGAAGGTCAGTGTGAGATATATGTTGGACAGCTCATTGACTTTGACAAAGAGTTCGAACTGCTCCGCGAGAGAAGCAAATATCTTTCGGAACTTGAGCCCAATGCTAATCTGGGAGTTGCCCAGTATTACGATAAGGGCTGGACGATAACGGGTAACGACGACAACCTGAATATCGTAAATCTTGACGAAAAGCAGGCAAAGACCTTCAATGAGGGTTATATCCAGATGGACGTTTATATACCTGAGGGTTCATATCTGGTTATCAATGTACCCGGTGATGATGTACAGCTTCCGCTGACAAACCTTAGACTTTATAATGACAAGGGCGAATTTCTACGCGATTCTGGGGAGAATATGCCTGTTCTCTATAATCTGAAGGACGCTACGAAGTTCAAGTATACGGGCTCCATACAGGGCTCCACACTTGCTCCCGATGCTGACGGAAGCGGCGATGAGGGAGGACACGTAGCAGGTGCAACTATTGCCAAGTCCTTTGACGGTGGTATACAGTTTGGTTATTCGGCGTTCAATCCTAAGATGCTGAGCAGCGCAGAGGTTACAGAGACCACAACTACAACGACAACACCTACTACAACGACAACCACAACAACTACTACGACGACCACAACATCTACTACAACGACGACCACAACATCTACTACAACAACGACCACAACAACTACCACCACAACAACTACCACCACAACATCTGTGACATCAACAAATACAACGACTACGACAGCAAAGGCGACTACTACAGCTGCCAAGACTACAACAAAGACCGATTCGCCGAAAACAGGTGACCGCAACGCTACAGGCGTCATCGCACTTCTCGGAGTTTCCGCAGCAGTATTCGCTGTATCATTAAAGCGCAGAAATAAATAATTACTGAAAGGCACCTTCGGGTGCCTTTTATTTGTTGGTAACATATTTATTTCTCAATACGGTATATTTTTTGTAAAAACCTCTTGAATATTTTTGCGGAATATTATATAATATTAATTGTATGGGCTTTTTGCCTTCAGACCTTGATCTGTACTTTATTCATGGTCTTACCCTAATCCATATTGAGGAGAATTTTATGAAAAAACTGAACGGTATCAAGCTGAAACACCGAAAAAATACGGAAAACAGCTCTACTGTTGTGTTTCCTGTGCCTGCTAAGGTAAGGATTCCAATGTCAATGACTATGGGCGCACCATGTCAGCCTATGGTCAAAGTAGGAGACGAAATAAAAGTCGGACAGAAAATAGGGGACACGGACGCAGCCTTCAGTGCTCCTGTTCATTCGGGAGTATCCGGAAAGGTAACAGCTATAACCGACTACCGCAATGCTATGGGCGTAGTCTGTAAGATGGTGGAGATCGAGACCGACGGTCAGCAGACCGTATCTGACGAGGTAAAGCCTCCTGTTGTCACTGATAAGGAGAGCTTTATCAAGGCGGTCCGTGAGAGCGGTGCCTGCGGTCTTGGCGGTGCAGGTTTCCCCACACATATCAAGCTCAATCCCAAGACAGAAATTGACACACTTATAATCAACGCGGCTGAGTGCGAGCCCTACATAACTGCGGATTACCGCGAGATGATGGAAAATCCCGAGGACATCATCAACGGTATCAACATGGTGAAGTCTCAGCTGGGTATTAAAAGCGCAAAGCTTGCAATTGAGGCCAACAAGCCCGAGGCTATCAAGAACTTTACGGCAATGGCTGAAAATGATGACACTATAGATATAATCACTCTGCCCTCATCATATCCACAGGGAGCGGAGAAGGTCATCATCTACAATTCCACAGGCAGAATAGTCAATGAAGGCGCCCTTCCTGCTGATTCGGGAGTCATCGTTATCAATGTATCAACTATCGCATTCCTTTATCGCTATATGCAGACAGGAATGCCGCTGGTTACCCGAAGACTTACCATTGACGGAAACGCTGTTGGTGAGCCGAAGAATATACAAGCAGTCATCGGTACCTCTTTCAGGGAGCTCCTTGAATTCTGCAAGGCTGATATCGACTCCATAAAGAAGCTCATCGCAGGCGGACCTATGATGGGAATGTGCGTTCCCGATATAGATATGCCTGTTGTCAAGACCTCCAATGCTTTACTTGCTATAAACCACTATGACGAGCGAAAAACCTCTAACTGCATACGCTGTGGGCGATGTGTTAGGGTCTGTCCGCTGGGACTTATGCCGGCTGACATTGACAGAGCCTACAAGACCCGCAATGTTGAGGAGCTCAAGCAGCTGAAGGTGCTGCTCTGCATGAACTGCGGAAGCTGTACATACGTCTGTCCTGCCAACAGGAAGCTGGCAGAGACCAATCAGCTTGCAAAAGCGCTCATACCAAGAAAGTAAGGAGGCGGAGAGACAATGAACAAGCTTATCGTTTCGCCGTCACCACACGACGAAAACTATGTTAAAACTTCAACAATTATGCTGAATGTAATAATCGCACTTCTTCCTGCATGGGGAGCAGCGATATATTTCTTCGGCCTTCGCGTTATACCGCTGACTGCGGTCTGTATCGGAAGTTGCATATTCTTTGAGTATATATGCAGGCTCATGATGAAGCGCGACAATACTATTACTGACTTTTCAGCGGTGGTAACGGGACTTATCCTTGCTATGAACCTGCCTGTGACTCTGCCCTATTGGATGGCGGTCATCGGCTCATTTGTGGCTATAGTGATCGTAAAACAGCTGTTCGGCGGACTTGGACAGAATTTTGCAAATCCTGCCATAACTGCCCGAATAGTCCTCATGGTCGGCTTCCCTGCGGCAATGACCCATTGGGTTCTGCCTCTTGGTGAGAAGGTGGACGCTGTATCAGCGGCAACTCCTCTTGTACTGAAGGGAATGACCTCGGATAAGCTCAGCGAGATAGGTCAGAGTGTGCCAAGCTATCTGGACCTTTTCCTGGGAAAGACAGGAGGCTGTCTCGGTGAGGTATCGGCTCTTGCGCTTCTTATCGGCGGACTTTATCTTGCTGCAAGAAAGATAATCTCACTTGCTGCACCTGTTTCATTTATCGGAAGCTTATTCCTCCTCAGCTGGATAGCAGGCGAGGATCCTCTTTATCAGATACTGGCAGGCGGCGTGTTCCTGGGAGCCTTCTTCATGGCTACTGACTACGCCACAACTCCCATAACCACAAAGGGAAAGATCGTATTCGGTCTTGGCTGTGGTATCATAACCTTTGTTATAAGACACTTCGGTTCATATCCCGAGGGCGTTTCGTTCTCAATACTTCTTATGAATGTGCTCACCCCCTATATCGAGCAGCTCACAAGGACAAAGGTACTTGGTGCAAAGGAGGCTGAGAAAAATGAAGGATAAGGTAAAGCCCACTCTTGTACTCACAGTGATATGTGTTATCGCTTCACTGCTTCTGGTATTTGCCTATGAGCTCACTAAGGACCGTATCGCAGACCAGAAGGAGCAGAAGTTCAGCACCAGTGTTGAAGCTCTCTTTGGCAAGACCGAGTGCCATGTGGTTGATCTGAAATGTAAGTATGACGAGGTTGAGTCTGTTGCTGTTACTGCTGACAAAAAGGCAGTTATACAGGTCTGTACGGACGGATACTCCAAGGATGGTATAAATATTCTTGTGGGTATCGACGAGCAGGGGGCTGTTTCGGGTATCGAATTTGTTTCTCTCGGCGAGACTCCCGGTCTTGGCTCAAAGGTAAGAGACGAAGCTGACTTCCGTAAGCAGTTCTACGGGCTTACAGCTCCCTCGGAGTCCTTTGACGCAGTAAGCGGCGCCACATTCTCATCAAAGGGAATGAAGCACGCAGTTGATACTGCTCTGAATGTATATAATGAGAACAAGGAGGCGATACTCGGTGGCTGAAAATAAGAATTCACTTGTCAAGGAGCTTACAAAGGGCATAATCAAGGAAAACCCCACGCTTGTAATGCTGCTGGGTATGTGCCCCACACTTGCCGTTACCACTCAGGCAATGAACGGTATAGGCATGGGTCTTGCAACCACATTCGTTCTTCTTGGCTCAAATATAGTTATTTCCGCGCTTAGAAAGGTAATTCCTGACAAAGTGCGTATCCCTGCATTCATCGTTATCATAGCCAGCTTCGTAACGCTGATAGGCTTCCTTCTGGAGGGCTTCGTGCCCGCTCTCTATGACAGCCTTGGCATCTATCTGACTCTTATCACCGTAAACTGTATCATCTTCGGCAGAGCAGAGATGTTCGCCAGCAAGAACGGTGTAATAGCCTCAGCCTTTGATGCAATAGGTATGGGCATAGGCTTCACCATAGCACTGTTCCTCATGGGTTCTGTTAGAGAGATAATAGGCGCAGGTCAGTGGATGGGAATGACTATCCCTGTGCTTCACAATAATCCCATGCTGCTGTTCATAATGCCTGCGGGAGGTTTTTTCACTCTCGGTATGATAATCGCAGCAGTGAACAAGCTTTCAAATAAAAAGCCTCCCAAGGAGATCAGCTGTGAGGGCTGTCCCAATGCGGAAGCCTGCGGAAAGGCAGGTGACTGTCAGTGAAGACAATTATGGTGATACTTCTGTCTGCAATGCTGACAGATAACTTCGTTCTTTCAAAATTCATGGGTATCTGTCCCTTCCTGGGCGTTTCCAAGAAGCTTGACAGCGCAACGGGAATGGGTATAGCAGTTACCTTTGTAATGATATGTGCAACAGTTGTTACATATCCTATCCATCACGGTATACTTGTGCCCAACGGACTTGAATACTTCGACACGGTAGTATTTATCCTTGTAATAGCCCTTTTCGTTCAGCTGGTTGAGAACTTCCTGAAAAAATGCGTTCCCTCGCTGTACAGCTCTCTGGGCGTATATCTGCCACTGATAACCACAAACTGTGCTGTTCTGGGCGTTACTGTACTGAATATCGACAACGGGTTCAGCTTCGGACAGTCAATAATCAATGCACTTGGCGGCGGACTTGGCTTCATGATAGCCCTCGTTATATTCTCGGGTGTCCGCAAAAAGCTTGAATATGCAGATATCCCTGAGACATTCAAGGGAGTTCCTGCAACACTTATTGCTGCTTCCATAGTTTCCGTAAGCTTTATGGGCTTCTCGGGACTTTTCAGCTAAGGGGGTGGGGAAATGACTACATATCTTATCCCTGCACTCGTTCTCGGAGGCTGCGGAATACTGGCGGGAGTTCTTCTTACAGTAGCTGCAAAGGTCTTCCACGTTGAGGTTGACGAAAGAATTGAAAAGATAGGCGATGCTCTGCCTCAGGCAAACTGCGGAGCCTGCGGATTTGCAGGCTGTGCAGACTATGCTGCTGCAATAGTTCAGAAGGGGGCAGCTACAAATCTTTGCCGCCCCGGAGGAGCTGACGCAGCTGGCAAGATCGCAGCTATACTCGGTACAGCTGCGGCTGAGGTAGTCCCGATGACTGCCGTTGTACACTGCAGCGGTGACTGCAACGCTACCTCACAGGCTTTCCTCTTTGACGGAGTACAGTCCTGTAAGGCGGTCAAGCGTTTTTACGGCGGAAACGGAATGTGCAAATACGGCTGTATCGGTCTGGGCGATTGTGTCAATGAATGTGAGCATGATGCTATCAAGGTAGTAAACGGAGTGGCAAGAGTCATACCTGCACTCTGCGGTGCCTGCGGACAGTGTGCAGCAGTCTGTCCCAATCAGCTTATAAGTATAAAACCTGTTTCAAAGCATATTGACGTGCTCTGTTCGTCGGGAGACAACGGAAAGGCGACTAAGCTTGTATGTAAGAACGGCTGTATCGGCTGTAAGATCTGCGAGAAGAAATGTCCTAATGAAGCTATTATGGTAAACAATTTCCACGCTTCGATCGACTATAACAAGTGTACCAACTGCGGAGCCTGCATGGCAGCCTGTCCTGCAAAGGTGATCCACAGCTGTGAAGTCAAATCATAAAGAAAAAGCCGCCTTTAAAGGCGGCTTTCGTTTATTCAGCATCCTTTGATAGTTCGTACAGGTCGAGAACTATATCCTTGTCCCTGCAATGTATCGTCAGAGTGGAGTTCTCTCCTATATTTACTAACGGAGAGCTCCAGACCATTCCGTTTTCGGTGCTTATCCTGTTCATATCCTGGCGGAATGGAAGGCATGGTCGGAAACCGACAGTCGCAGAGACTTTCTCTCCCGAATATGTCTGGTCAACATCTATCTTCATTGCAGTAAGCCAGTTATCGGCATGGATAGATACTCTTAATACTCCTCCCGGATAGAGAGTGCCTGTGGCAGGAACAGGCTCTCCACTGTCATCAAGGAGCTTCTCACCATCAACATATACTGCATTTTCAAAGGTGTCCTGCGTAAAATCTGCATCTTTTGAGACAATTAACTCCTCACGGCGGTTATTGACATCGTCAAAATAGCTGTAAACAGAGTTCGCCGTGTATGAGGAAACATCGTAAGTTATCTTATCGGAGCTTACAAGCATGGGAGATGCACATAATAGTTCATATGCTCCTCCAAGAATCAGTCCCGCAAGTACAAAGGCGATGAGAAGAACTCTTGAAAGGCGTATTTTTTGCTTTACCTTTTTCATAGGGGCTATGTCTTTTTCCTGCGTCAGGAGCTTTATATCCTGTCCTTTCATGTCGATGTATACTTTTTGGCAGTCATCACACTCTGCAATATGCTTTTCAACCTCGTCCTTGCTTACATCTGAAAGAGCATCATCGCAGTAAAGCGGAAGCAGGTCCCTGATTATTTCACATCTCATGTCATTACTCCTTTCTCAGTTTCTGTTTGGCGCAGCAGTAGGTCACTCTTGCCCAGCTTGCGCTCTTGCCGAAAAGCTGACCTATCTCTTCAAATGTCAGGGCGCCCGTAGCTCTGAGAAGAACTATCTCTTTTTCACGTTCGGGGAGCTCATGTATCTGTCTGATGACATACATTTTAGTGTCAGAGCTTTCCAGCTGTTCATCGGGAGGTACAATGCTTATATCAAGCCTTTCAAGCTGCTCCTCTTCAGAGGCAGAAGGATGATATTTCCGCCGCTTCAGCTCCTTCAGCCACAGAAATTTAGCTATCTGACACAGCCATGTACATACAGAGCAGTCACCATTGAAGCGGCTGAGAGACTTGATTGCCTGACAGAAGGTTTCCTGTGTAAGCTCCTGAGCTGTATCGGGCTCACGGCAGATACTAAGAAGATAGGCGTAGACCTTCTTACCGTATTGGTTGTAGTATTCCTCAATATTCCTGTTCAAAGGTCTCCCTCCTTCCTTATATTTCAGAAGCTTCTGTATGTTAGTACCCTGAGAATATAAAACGTTACAAAAAAAGCTTCCCTGAAAGGGAAGCTTTTTAAAGTGCGGATAACAGGAGTTGAACCTGCATGAACTTGCGTTCACATGGACCTGAACCATGCGCGTCTGCCAATTCCGCCATATCCGCATATATGTCTGATAAATTTTACACGGCTCAGACTTGCCGAGGCGGACTGTATAACCAGTTGTTCCGCAGTACCTAAATATTTTACCACATTATGAGTTGTTTGTCAAGTGCTTTTTTGAAAAAAATCATATTTTTTCTTCAATATCTTTCTTCTCCTGATTTGTGTACATTTTTTGTGATAATTTACGTACCTGTCACGTTATATATACAGTTCCTGACAGACAAAAGTTAAAATGCCGGGAAAAAAGGAGGAAACAAAATGAAAACTAAAGCAGTATTATTTATTGCAGCAGCGGCACTTATCACAGGCTGCAGTTCCGGGACAGTACCACAGAGCTCCCCCGTGAGCAGCGAAACTCCGTCAGGCGGAGATATGACTACATCTGCTGAAGCTTCAACGCGTGAAGAGGGGGAGGAAATAGTCCTTACAATGGCTTGTATGACCGAGCCCTGGGACACTATGAAGCAGCGGATCAACGAGTTCAATGCTGAGGATAACGGCATCCGTATCGAGATAAAATCCTACGGCAGCAACACCGATGATGACGGAATGCCTCACGGATTTACCGATGATGAGCTTACCCAGATAGACTTTCAGGTCACTCAGGACCTTCTGAACTCTGAAGATATAGATCTTGTAGGACCTTTTTCCTTCGGAAATGGTGCTAAGTTCGAGATATTCAAGCGTAAAGGCGGTTTTGTTGACCTGTACAAATTCATGGAAAACGATCCTGATGTCAACACCGAAACCCTGAATAAGCACATTCTTGAGCTCTGTGAGAGGGAAGGCAGGCTTTACTCCATTCCGACTCATTACTGGGCAAAAACACTTATCGGAAAGTCGGAATATGTGGGAAAACAGCAGAACTGGACAATAGACGAATTTATAGACCGCTGGGAGACAATGCCCGAGGGCTCCACAGTGAACGGCTCCATTAATGCAGAGAATATATACTACGATGTACTTCGTGCAAATACGCCCTCATTTGTCGATTATGCTGAATGCCAGGTACATTTTGATGATCCCGATTTTCGCAAGATGCTTGAATTCTGCAATACATTTCCAAGCAACAGCGGTCAGAAGGGCGAATATGATTATAACGGAGATGCCATGGTCCACGTTGAATACGTAAACAGTTATCAGGCGGGACTGATAAGCGAGATGAACTTCAGCAACTATGAGAGCAGCTCTGCCCGTCTTCGTGACGGAGACTATACACTGGTCGGTTTTCCTTCATCTGACGGAAGCGGTGCTTTTCTCTGCGGCACGGGAGATATAGCTATACGCTCCAATATCTCCGAGGAAAAGCAGCAGGCGGCATGGGAGTTTATCCGCGGATTTTATACCGAAGAGTTCCAGACCGATAACTATGCATTCCGAGAAGAATTTCCAAACCCGGAAAGCGGTGAAACATTTGTACAGTACACCTTTGTGGAGGGATTTCCCATAAACAATGCAGCCCGCAGAAATATAGCTAAAAACTTCATTGACGAAAAGTACAAGGGTACTGTCTCTGACATTACCGTTCAGGGCAATGAGGTTACACAGCTCAATGACATAAAGCTTGAGCAGGCGGACTGCGACTTTATAGATGACTACATAGCCTCAATAGACCGATGGGAGTACTCCGAAACAGACCGTTCTCTCTTCTGGATAGTTGAGGAGGAGGTATTGAACTATCTCAGCGGAGGCCAGGATATTGATACTGCTATCAGCATGATACAGGACCGTGCCTCAATATGGCTCAGCGAGCAGGCGTGATAACAGAAACAGCGGCACCGGATCAAGTGCCGCTGTTTTTTATTTTGTCAGGTGTTCCTTTCTGAATTTAGCAGGTGAAACACAGGCGTATTTCTGAAATACCCTTGAAAAATGGGAATAATCGGTATATCCGCATTTTTCCGATACCTCAACAGCAGTAATATCGTTTCTGCTGAGGAGCTGCTTTGCAAGCTCCATACGGCTGGTGAGTATATCCTTTGTACAGGAAACGCCGTAGCGCTGTTTGTACAGTCTCTGGAAATGCGCAACGGAAAGGTTGAGCTTTTCTGCGATAACGGGTATAGTCCAGTCATAAGCGGGAGAGTCGTATATCTGTTGGCGTATAGAGTCCAGCTCGCTGTCATAGTGTGTCTGTACATTTCTGTGCGTGGGAGAATATGCACTTTTGAGCTGCAGCATAATCGCTGTCATGAGGCAGCGTATGATGGCGTCCTTTTCTGCATTGTCCGATTCATATATGTCTCTGCATATCCTTATTAGCTCAGAGACTGAGTCCGATGGCAGTTTTATGGGGACGTTGAATTCCATACCGAGACTTTCAAGGAAGTCATTGTCGCCCTCTTCAAGCTCGAATCTTATCCAGTCATCTGCGTATTCCTCACCTGAGGCACTTAGAGAGTGTGGAAAGCAGCTTGAGGTCAGGAATGCAGTGTTGGCGTCTACCTTATATTCATTATCTCCCATACCTATACAGGCTTTTGACTGCACAAGTATCAGCTGCATACCGTGGACTCCGTTGGGACGGTTTATCCTGAAATCGGCAGGATGCGTCCAGTGCCAGCCTATCATATAAACACGCATGATACTCCTCCTTTCCACAGTAGTTATCTTATTATAATTATACGTTAAAGCTTTTGGATTGTCAAATAAAAATGATAGAAAAACACAATTTTATGCTGAAAATGTTCATTGTTATTTTCAAAGGCAAATGGAGCAATACCAGTTCGGGGCAGCTGTGCTTACAAAGTCCGACCTGATACTCAGGGACGCCGAGCTTATAGCCTCCATAAATCAGCAGCAGAAGGCGGTTGTACAGATGACAATGACCACCTTTGATGATGAGCTTTGCAAGATAATTGAGCCAAATGTCTGCCCAACAAGCAGAAGAGCAGATGTCCTCATGGAGATGAAGCGCCTCGGAGTTCCCACAGTAGTCTGGCTTAGTCCGTTTCTGCCTTATATAAATGATAGCGAGGAGAACCTGAGAGGACTTCTCGGCTACTGTGCCGAAGCGGGAGTGAAGGGGATAGTCTTCTTCGGTATAGGACTGACACTCAGAGATGGCAACAGGGAGTATTTTTACTCTGCCCTTGACAGGCATTTTGGAGGTTTGTCGCAAAGATACCGCAAAGAGTTTGGCAGCGCCTATGAGATAGTCAGTCCGAACCACAGTCGGCTTATGGCTGTATTCAACGAATTCTGCGATAAATACGGCATTATACACGATATAAATGCCTGCTTCGGTTATCTGAACGAGCTTCCCGAAAAATACGAACAGCTTACTTTATTCTGACTGGAGATAATACAATGAACGAACATATTATGGTAATTGACGACGATATACATATAGGAAATATGCTTGAGGAAGCTCTGTCCCGTGAGGGCTACAGAGTTACAAGGGCTTATTCCGGGACTGAGGCGCTTATGCTTTTATCCTCGCATAAGCCTGACCTGATACTTCTTGATCTTATGCTCCCGGGACTCAGCGGAGAGGAATTGCTGCCTAAGATAGAGGGGATTCCCGTTATTATCGTAAGCGCAAAGATAGATATTGACAATAAGGTGGAGCTTCTTCTCAGCGGAGCAGCGGACTATATTACCAAACCTTTTGACATAAAAGAACTAAAGGCGCGGATCAAGGTACAGCTCCGCAGCAGACTGCTTACATCATCGCGCTCCGAGCTTACATACAAGGAGCTGAAGCTGAACACAGATACCCATAATGTAACAGTAAACGGCGATGAGGTCAGACTTACAAGGACTGAATACGCCATATTGAAGCTTCTCATGCTCAATCCCGATCAGGTCATAACAAAGTCGGTCATTCTTGACAGGATAAGCACGGATACACCCGACTGTACGGAGACCTCGCTGAAACAGCATATAAGCAATTTGCGAAAGAAGCTCCGCTCCGCCGACGGTACGGACTACATAGAGGCTGTATGGGGCATAGGCTTCAAAATGGCATGATCTTTACTATATCTTTACTCTTTTCTTTACCGCTTTCTTTACTTTTGTGGTATAGGATAGTATCATAAAGTCAAGGAGGTACATTTTATGGAATACGTAATAAAGACAAATGATCTGAAAAAGAATTACAAAAGCTTCAAGGCACTTGACGGACTGAGCCTCAATGTTCCCAAGGGCTCCATATACGGACTTGTAGGAAGAAACGGAGCAGGCAAGACCACCTTTTTCCGTATTCTCTGCGGACTTCAGGAGCCTTCCTCAGGTGATTACGAGATATACGGTGTAAAGTACAATGAAAAAGGGATAAATAAGTCACGGAGAAGAATGGGAGCAGTCGTTGAAACTCCCTCCATTTACCTTGATATGACCGCACAGCAGAATCTGAAGTATCAATGCAGGATGCTTGGACTTCCCGATTACAGCTGTGTTGACGAGCTTCTCAAGCTTGTGGGGCTTGCCAATACAGGCAAAAAGAAAGCAAAGAACTTCTCTCTTGGCATGAAGCAGCGCCTGGGCATAGCCGTAGCACTGGTGGGAGAGCCTGATCTCCTCATACTTGATGAGCCTATAAACGGACTTGACCCTCAGGGTATCGTGGAGATAAGAGAGCTTATACTCAGGCTCAACCGAGAGAAGGAGATAACTGTCATGATCTCCAGCCATATCCTTGACGAGCTGTCAAAGCTGGCAACCTATTACGGCTTTGTGGATCATGGCAGAGTGGTAAAGGAAATGAGTGCAGAGGAGCTTGACAACAGCTGCCGCAAGTGTATCAGAATGGAGGTGACTGACACAGCGGCAATGGCAAGAGTTCTGGACAATATGGGCGTTGAATACAAGATCTTGTCCGAGACCTCAGCGGATATTTTTGCAAAGCTCAATTTCTCAAAGCTTTCCGATGCACTTTCCGGGGAGAACTGTGAGGTCATATCAATGAACGAGCATGACGAGAGTCTTGAGGGCTTCTTTATCTCTCTTGTTGGAGGTGGCAGAAATGATCAGGCTTCTGAGAACTGAGTTTGCACGCTGCTTTACGGGAAAGCTTTTCTGGC
Source organism: Bacillota bacterium (assembly GCA_029572815.1). Taxonomy (GTDB): domain Bacteria; phylum Bacillota; class Clostridia; order Oscillospirales; family Ruminococcaceae; genus Ruminococcus. The sequence continues at coordinate 12,879 of JAKPUQ010000060.1, forward strand.
TTGTAGTTCTTTTTAATGTAGTGCTGGCTTCAAGCTTCAATGTCTTAACGTATGCTACTACTAAAAGTGGAGACTTTAGTAACGTTTTTACTGATAAAACGCTCTATATCGGACTCATCTCAATGGGGCTGACAGCCGCGGTTTTTGTTGCATTCCATGCAGGAAGCGAGTTCGATGAGGGGACTATTAGGAACAAGCTTATCGCAGGAAACACCAAAACAGGCATATATATCTGTGATCTTGCAGTTTGCTCTGCGGCGCTGATAATCATCCAGTATCTTTACTTTTTTATCGCGTACGCTTTTTCATATATTCTGTTCGGAGCTCTTCATCATTCATTCTCGGTAATGATGCAGCTTCAGCTGATCGGCGCACTGGGAACTGTTGCAGTCACAGCATTTATGCTGATGATAACAATGATAGTCCGCAGCAGGACAATTGCAGTAACGGTGTGTATGATCGCAGCGATAGTGTTTTTTATCGCCTGCGTTGCCATTATCAATGAACTTGAGGAACACAGCATGGAGCTTCTGGACGCAGGTCCGGAGATCATTTCAGCCGAAAAGTATGCTGTTCTCGATAAATACAGCTATGTTTACGGAGTTGACAGCGAGAACCTTTTCGGTACAGAGCTTGCAGTAAAGGAATTCTTCTATGACAGCCTGCTTCAGAGCCAGGCGTTAAGATTTTCAGATGAACGCAGTCTGCCTTATCACTGGGAGTTCATGGTGATATACAACATCGCAATAACGCTGGTAACAACACTTATAGGCGTTGTTTCTTTCCGCAGACTTGATCTGAAGTGAGGTGGAAATATGAAAAACTTGTTAAAAGCCGAGTTCAGCCGTATGTTCAGGTCAAAGCTGTTCTGGATATTCATGATACTGTCGGTTGTTTTCTGTGTATATAGCATTTATGATGATGCAAATATGCCTGCAGAGTTTAGGCAGTCAGGGCAGATATACGGATATGTCTTTGAAGCTGCTCTGTACTTTTACATACTTGTATACATTTTTGCCGCTGCTGTTTTAGACAGTCTTTTTATCAGCCGCGAACACGCCGATGGAACTATACGCAACAAGATCATCTCGGGACATTCGAGAGCCTTTGTTTACATGACAGAGCTCATCGTATGCTCTGTAACGGGACTTATTATGTTCATTGTAAATTTAGCAATCATAAGTCTGCCTTTTCTGAAATTCGGTATACATGGCATGGACGGATGGGTGACTATGAGAAGGATAATACTTATCGCCGTACTGATAATAGCGATCAATGCACTGTTTGTTCTGTTCTCTATGCTTATTCCATCGAGGGCAAGCTCAGTAGTATGGTCGATAGTATTTATAATCATTATGCTTGTTTCGTCAGGACTTATCCAGGATAAGCTTGATAATGATTCACGCAGCCGTAATCTGCGTGAGAGTGGAGAATACTATGAGCACAGCAAGATACTGGGTGATACCGAGAGAAAGGTATATAAAGCCTTAAATTATATCCTGCCGACTAATCAGGTGATACATACCTATGATATTGATGACTTTCTTGCGGATTATAAAGATACTTCCGAGATCCCGCAGAAAAAACTCAATATTTATCTTGCAGGTCTCTGCCTTTTGGATGCAGTCACATTCGTGCTGGTAACAGCCGCAGGTATCACTATATTCAGAAAAAAAGATTTGAAATGAGGTAAAAAGATTGACTAAGCTTATAAATTCCTATTTATGGCGACTTTTCAGAAATAAACTACTATACGTCGGACTTGCTGCCGCTTTTATCATAACTCTCGCAGGAGCAGGCACGGAAAGCTCATCTGAGCAGTCAAAGCTTATGATAAAGGCACTTTCATTGGGGATAATCGCCTTTACATCGGTATTCGTGCCCCTTTTCCTTGGACGTGAATACTCTGACAGGACCATAAGGAACAAGTTCATCAGCGGCTATACAAGAACACAGGTATTTTTTGCTTCCTGTACAGCAGTTGCTGTTGTCGAGGTACTTATGACTGCTTCATGGCTTGCAGGGGCGGCTATTGCCGTACATATAACAGGAGCGTATCTTTCAGAGCTGCTTTCTTTAGCGGCAAAGACATTTCTGTTTAGTATGGCACACGCTGCATTTGTGACCTTTTTCAGTATGCTTATAAGCAAAACAGCCGCTTGTGTAGCAGTACAGATCCTTATCTTTCACCTGTTTTCGTCAGCGGCACCCATTATGCTTGCAATTGGCGTGAATAGTGGCGGCACAGCTGAGAGAGTATCTATATATGCAGCAAGCTCATTTCCCATGGGACAGTGGTTCTCAGCCATCTGCTTTCCTGATGAAGTGTCAGAGATAGGCGCTTACAGGGTGGCAGCCTGCGTTGCACTCATGCTTTTGCTTACAGCAGCAGGCTGTATTATGTTCAGAAAAAAGAGTATTCGTTAAAGGAGTTTTTCTATGGTAGTCCCGGTAATTCTGCTGGCAGTTTTGTCAGTATTCCTGTCGGTAAAGCTATGGCTTCTGCGCAGATCCGCAAAGGAGATCGCAGAGGCTTTGTCGGACTGCCTGAAAACAGATACAAATAACCTTATTACAGTCTCAAGCAGGGATAAACAGGTGAGAAAGCTTGTGTCCGAGCTGAATGATGAACTGAAGCTGCTCCGTGAAGAGCACCACCGCTTTGTACAGGGGGATATGGAGCTGAAAAATGCAGTCACCAATATCTCACATGACCTCAGAACACCGCTTACAGCTATTTGCGGTTACCTTGATATGCTGAAAAGCGAGGACAAGTCTCCAGAGGCAGAACGCTATCTTGAGATAATCAGCGGCAGGACGGAGGCAATGAAGCAGCTAACAGAGGAGCTTTTCCGATACTCTGTTATAATGACATCTGAACCTGACGGGGAGCCGGAGCAGGTCTCAGTGAATGATGTCCTTGAGGAGAGCATAGCAGGCTATTACTCGATACTCAGTGAAAAGGGATTGATACCAGAGATCGACATAACCGATCATAAGGTAATAAGAATTCTTGACCGCTCCGCTCTTGCCAGGGTGTTCTCAAATCTTATAAACAATGCAGTCAAGTACAGTGACGGAGACCTTTCTGTCAGCCTTTCAGCCGACGGAACTGTTGTATTCTCAAATCGCGCCTCACAGCTTACTTCCGTACAGGTCGAAAAGCTCTTTGACAGGTTCTATACCGTAGAAGCCGCACGAAATTCCACAGGTCTGGGACTTTCAATCGCCAGAACTCTTGTCGAGCAGATGGGCGGAACTATCTCTGCTTCTGTCGAAAAAGGAGTATTATCTATTGTATTGCACCTTTAAGAGCTAATTTGCCATGATATTTGAAGTATTTTTGCTTCGGTACTTGATTTAGGAAAAAATATGTGATATAATATCTTTTACAGGGGAGCTTGCGGGACAGGCTGAGAGGAAGGTGTTACCTTCGACCCTTCGACCTGATTTGGTTAATGCCAGCGTAGGGAGTCTGATATTGTTATGCACGTTCAGGGAACTGCGCAGGCGGTTCCCTGAATTTTTTAAGGAGGTGCCGTAATGGTAAAGATAAATGGTGAACTGCTTGAAAAAGACGGAAAAACTGTAACGGAAATGCTTTCTGATATGGAAATAAGCGGTCAGAGAGTTGCTGTAGAGATAAACGAAGAAATAGTTCCAAAGGTAAAATACGATGAAACTATACTCAAGGACGGCGACCATGTAGAGGTCGTTCGTTTTGTGGGAGGCGGCTGATATGCCAATACCAACAAGAGAGGAAATGTACAGGGCTCTTGAGGAAAGGCACGGAGCTGAGCTTCAGAGAAAGCTTGACAGCGCTTCCGTGGCAGTCTGCGGACTTGGGGGACTTGGCTCAAATATTGCAATAGCCTTAGCGAGAGCAGGTGTGGGACAGCTGCGTATCATTGATTTTGACATCGTTGACATCTCAAACCTGAACCGCCAGCAGTACTTTCCTGACCAGCTTGGCAAGCCCAAGGCGGAGGCTATGAGGGATACTCTTGAGCGTATAGCGCCTTATTGCAATATAACTTCCCATAATATGAAGCTGACCGAGGAGAATATCCCTGTTATGCTTGCAGATGCAGACATTATCGTAGAGGCCTTTGATAAATCTGACCAAAAGGCTATGCTGGTGAACTGCGTGCTGGAGAATATGCCCGAGAAGTATCTTGTATCAGGTTCGGGAATGGCTGGCATAGCTCCATCAAATATGATAACCACAAAAAGGATAACAAAGAGCTTTTATCTGTGTGGTGACGGCGTAAGCGATGCAGAGGACGGAATGGGACTCGTTTCATCACGGGTCCTTATCTGTGCAGGTCATCAGGCTCATGCAGTCATAAGGATAATTGCAGGCGAATTTGATATATAAGGAGAGACCATTAATGAAGGACGATAAGCTTATTATAGGAGGACATGAGTTCTCCTCACGTTTTATTCTCGGCTCGGGAAAGTATTCCCTCAGCCTTATTGAGGCTGCTGTAAAGTACGCAGGTGCAGAGATAATCACACTTGCTGTACGCCGTACAAATTCCAAGGATCACGAGAATATCCTTGATTATATCCCCGAGGGAGTAACTCTTCTTCCCAATACTTCGGGAGCAAGAAATGCCGATGAGGCTGTTCGTATCGCAAGACTTGCCCGTGAGCTTGGCTGCGGAGATTTCGTAAAGATCGAGATCATGCGTGATACCAAGTATCTTCTTCCCGATAATCAGGAAACTGTACGCGCTACGGAGATACTGGCGAAAGAGGGCTTTGTGGTAATGCCCTATATGTATCCCGACCTGAACACAGCCCGTGACCTTGTGAACGCAGGTGCGGCTTCTGTAATGCCTCTTGCTTCGCCGATAGGCTCAAACAAGGGACTTGCTACAAAGGATTTCATACAGATCCTCATTGACGAGATAGACCTGCCCATAATCGTGGACGCAGGAATAGGCAGACCCTCACAGGCTTGCGAGGCTATGGAAATGGGCGCAGCTGCTGTTATGTCAAATACTGCGCTTGCTACTGCGGGAGATCTTCCTGTAATGGCAGAAGCCTTCAAGCAGGCAATTGAGGCGGGCAGAAAGGCATATCTGTCAGGACTGGGACGAGTTCTCACAAGAGGAGCTTCTCCCTCAGATACTCTGACAGGCTTCCTTCGTGACTGATGGTACGTCTTGAAAGGGTAAACGGCGGTAATATCTATGATATTATCGAGCTTGAAGTCCATGAGAGCCAGAGAAAGTTTGTCTCAGACAATAAAATGAGTATTGTTGATGCCTATGGCGCAATGACGGGAGGCGGTAACGCCTTTCCTTTCGGTATCTATGATGACGATTCACCTGTTGGATTTCTGATGATAGGCTTTGATGTGGATGAATACTGGGAGGATTATCCTGAAATTGTAGCGGGAAGCTACAATATCTGGCGGCTTATGATAGACCGCCGCTATCAGGGCAGGGGATACGGAAAAGCCGCAATGAAGCTGGCGCTGGAATTTATACGGACATATCCCTGCGGAAAGGCTGAAAAGTGCTGGCTGTCCTATGATCACGAAAATCATGCAGCTGAAAAGCTGTACAGCTCCTTTGGCTTTGAACCAAACGGCGAAAAAGACGGCGATGAAATTATAGCCGTACTGGAATTATAAAAGAAGGTAATTTAATGGAAAATCACTATTTTGTAGACTCGGATAAGCTTTCCGAGGCTGCACTGAAGAAAAAACATCTGCTTGAGACTGATCCGTCCTCCCGTACAAATCATATGGAATACATGGAGGGCATGGAGCGCATAAAGTCTGATATTATGGACAAGGTCATGACTGAGATGAAGAACTATGATTACTCTCAGTACACCGCCCGTGATGTGAATGCAGCTCTCAACCGTGAGACCTGCACAGTCGAGGACTTTAAAGCGTTGCTTTCTCCTGCGGCAGAGCCTTTCCTCGAGAAGATGGCTCAGCGTGCGAAGCTTGAGACTCAGAAGCATTTCGGCAATACCGTATATCTGTTCACTCCTCTGTATATCGCCAACTACTGCGAGAACTACTGCGTTTACTGCGGCTTCAACTGTTATAATGATATAAAGCGAATGAAACTCAATATGGAGCAGATAGAGCATGAGATGAAGGTCATTGCTGACAGCGGCATGGAGGAGATTCTTATCCTTACAGGAGAGAGCCGTGCACAGAGCAGCGTTGAGTATATCGGCGAAGCCTGCAAGCTGGCACGAAAGTATTTCCGAATGGTAGGCATTGAGGTATATCCGCTGAATACCGATGAATACAAGTATCTTCATGAATGCGGAGTTGATTATGTTACTGTATTCCAGGAAACCTACGACAGCGACAGATATGAGCAGCTCCACCTTATGGGGCACAAGCGTGTTTGGCCGTACAGATTTGAAGCTCAGGAGAGAGTGCTTATGGGCGGCATGAGAGGAATTGCCTGTTCAGCTCTTCTGGGACTTTCTGATTTCAGAAAGGACGCTCTTGCAAGTGCGCTTCACGTTTACTACTTACAGAGAAAGTATCCTCAGGCTGAGATATCATTGTCCTGCCCGAGACTTCGTCCCATAATCAACAATGATGAGATAAATCCTCTCGATGTTCACGAAAAGCAGCTCTGTCAGATACTCTGCGCATACAGGATTTTCCTGCCATTCTGTGGAATAACCGTATCTTCAAGAGAGAGCGAGAGCTTCAGAAACGGTATCGTAAAGATCGCTGCTACCAAGGTATCAGCCGGCGTTTCAACGGGAATAGGCGATCATGAGAGTAAGTACACAGGCAAGGAGAGTGAAGCTGCCGAGGGCGATGAGCAGTTCGAGATAAATGACGGACGCAGCTTTGACAAGATGTATAAGGATATGTCTGAGGAAGGGCTTCAGCCTGTGCTGAATGATTATCTCTATGTCTGATATAGTTTGTGTGACCTCACGTTCACTTTGCGGCGGGGATTTTTCGGAGCAGCTCCGTAAAATAGTAAAGGCTGCGCCAAAATATGTTATACTTCGTGAAAAGGACCTGAGTGAGGAGAAATATAGAGAGCTCGCACAGAAGGCTATCTCTATATTCAACGGTACGAAAACAAGGCTTATACTGCATTATTATTACAGAACTGCCATAGAACTTGGCTGGAAAGCTATACATCTTCCGCTCCATATTCTTCGTGAGATGAGCAGTGAAGAAAAGGCACAGTTTGAGCTGGTAGGTGCTTCCTGCCATTCTGTCTCTGACGCAGAGGAAGCTCAGACCCTGGGTGCAGATTATATCACCGCAGGTCATGTTTTTGTCACTGACAGTAAAAAGGGACTTCCTCCCCGTGGTATTGATTTCCTTCGCGATGTGTGCAGCAGCGTAAAAATTCCTGTTTACGCTATAGGCGGTATATCCCCCGATAACATAGACCTTGTCCGGAAGGCAGGGGCAGCAGGAGCCTGCGTAATGAGCGGATTTATGAAGTGCAGTGACCCTGTGGAATTTATAAAAGAATTTGAAAAGAAGTGATACAGATGAAAATAGAAAGGAATGATCTGCTTCTCTATGCCGTTACCGACAGGAACTGCCTTCGAGGTATAAGCCTTGAGGAAGCAGTTGAGCAAGCTGTCATCGGCGGTGCTACCTGTATTCAGCTTCGTGAGAAGAACATTGATGAAGATGAGCTTATAAATGAGGCAAAGAAGCTTATAGAGATATGCCACAGATATAATGTTCCGTTTATTGTCAATGATGATTACGAAGCTGCTCTGAGATGCGGAGCAGACGGCGTTCACGTTGGTATCGAAGATGCTCCCGTAGATGAGATACGCCGTATTGCGGGCAGGGATTTCATTATCGGAGCAACTGCCAAAACTGTAGAACAGGCGCGTCTTGCAGAGCGTTCGGGAGCCGACTATCTCGGCGTAGGAGCTGTTTTCCCCTCACCCACAAAGAAGAATGCTATAAGAATAACGCCTGAGCTTCTGAAGGAGATATGCAGCTCGGTCAGTATACCTGCCGTTGCCATAGGTGGTATAACCGCTGAAAACGTGACTGCGATCAATGGCTGCGGACACAGTGGAATAGCTGTAGTTTCGGCTGTATTCGGTGCTGAGGATGTAAAGGCAGCAGCCGAAAGGCTTACGGAAGCGGTAAAGGCTACATTATAAGAGGTTATTATGATAAAGTATTATGACATCGGGCTCAATCTGTTCTGCAAGCAGTTCAGAGACCCCGAAAAGATAATTGATGATGCGGCATCTGAGGAAGTTAGCTGTATTCTCACCGGCTCAGATATGAAAAGCAGCGAGAGCGTGAACAGATTTGTGAAAACTCATGACTGCTTCGGGACATGCGGTATACATCCTCATAGTGCTGACAGCGCAAAAGCTGAGGATTTTCAGCGGATACGAGAAATAGTTTCGGGCAATGACAAAATAGTCGCAGTAGGTGAGTGCGGACTTGACTATGACAGGATGTTTTCCAAAAGAGAGAATCAGATATGCTGCTTTGAGCATCATATAAAGATCGCAGAGGAGCTGGAAAAACCGCTTTTTCTCCATGAGCGTGAAGCGACTGAGGATTTCATAGCACGTTTCAGAAAACACAGCGATATATGTAGCAGAGCTGTTGTTCACTGTTTTACGGGAGATAAAGACACTCTGAAAAAGTACATTGATATGGGCTTCTATATCGGAATTACAGGCTGGATATGTGATGAACGCCGCGGGGGGGAGCGCTCCGTGAAGCGGTCAAATATATCCCTCTTGACAGGATAATGGCTGAGACCGATGCTCCATATCTAACTCCCAGGAACATCAAGGGACTTGACAGGACAAATGTGCCGCAGAACATAAAATATGTAGCAGCTGAACTTGCGCGCAATATGCGCGTAGACGAAGCTGAGCTGATTGCGGCTCTTAAAGAGAATACCAAGCGCTTTTTCGGTATATAAAAAGACTGCACGACATTATCGCCGTGCAGTCTTTTCTTTTTTACTTGCAGCAGATACCGAACATTTCGCAGAGTATCTTCCAGATGTTGTTGTAGCACATAATGTATACCTCCTGTATTGAGATTGTCCCTCTCGGGATGATTTTATTATACCAGAGGTTATTCGTTAAATCAATGCAAAATATCTGGATATTAATTTTACATAATTATCCTCTAATTAAGGATATATACCGCAGCCGCCAGATATGAGGCGAATATAAGCCATATAAAATAGGGGATATTGAGCCGTGCAGCTGTCTTTTTAACATTTCTGAACGCTAATATCATCACTCCCACAAGAAGCAGTAATATTATTGCAACTGCGGCAGCAATTCCCAGGAGCCTGAAACGGAAGAACAGAATACTCCAGGAAAAATTTAACGCAAGCTGTATGTAATAGAGTTTGAGAGCAGCGGATCGTCCCGATTTTCTGTCATCGGTCTGCCATATCATGTATGCGGAAATTCCCATAAGTGCGTACAGTACAGCCCATACAACAGGGAATACCCATGCAGGTGGAAGCAGCGGCGGAGGTTTTATATCCGTATAGAAGGAGGAATAATCTCCTGAAAACAGAGCAGAGAGCGCTCCAACAAGCTCTGCGGTCACAATAAAAATGAGCAGATCCGTCAGTTTGAATTTTTTCATAGTATCTACCTCTTCTGAATTGATAGTAAATACTATGCGGGATCTGCTCATATTATGTTTTACTTCAGAGGGATCACGCTGTTGAATACAGCATAGAACTTGATAGGAATATGCTTGTCAATGTGACACTTGCCGAAAAACCATTTATCGTATTTGCAGGTCTTGATGACATCTTCAAAGAAGGCGTGCATTTCCAGCCTTTCGAGAACGTCAACTCCAAGGCACTCCTTCAGTGAAGCAGGGGGCTCATGAGTTATAACATAGTCCACATTGTAGTGGTTTTCTCTGAGGTGAGCTATGCCCTCGGTTATTTCGGCCTGTGTAGGCTGTTCCTGTGGCCACCAGTCATTATCTCGCCTGAATTCGATATCCTGGCTGTGACCGCCGCCGAATGTGAATATCTTTTTCTTCTCGATAGTGTAGACCTGTCCGCGCATGAGATGGACTATATTTGGCATGATGACACGCGCTTTACCGCCATTCCACTCCTGGGGGCGGTATTTTTCAAGTATGTCGAAGTTTTCGTGACAGCCATCGAGAAAGGCAATAGTGTAGTTCTTGTCCGCCAGTTTTTTCAAGGCTGCCTTTTCTTGCTTGGAGTTATCCCAGAAAAAGCCGAAATCACCTGCGATAATGAGGGTATCTCCTCGACCGAGTTTTCTGATCTCAGGGCTTTTAAAGCGAGTAATATCTCCGTGAGTGTCTCCTGTAACGTAGATCACATTAAAAACCTCCGTTCTTTTGTTCAATTTTATGCGGCTGTATATATTTCTGTGCCGCTCGTTTTGTATTTATATTGTAGCATATTTTCCTGAAAAGGTAAAGAGGGTTAGAAAAATTTTCTTAAATTTAAAAAAATTTCAGAAACCCCTTTTAAAACAGAAGAATATCTGCTATAATATAGAGTAGGCTTGTTAAAAGCACATTACAGCGGGCGACCGCATGAAATAGAGGAGAATGTATGAAGAAGTTATTATCTGCGCTGGCAGCAACAGTAATAGCACTTCCGTTTATATGCAGTATGAGATCTGAGGCGGTCAGCTTTCCGCTTTCCATGACCATAAAGAGCGAGTCTGCGGTGATGATAAACCTGGACTCCAACACAGTAATACACCAGAAAAATGCCGATACCAAGCAAATGCCCGGACCTTTGGTCAATATCATGACAGCTGTAGTCTGTATAGAGAACTGTACCGACCTGTCGCAGGAGGTCACAGTTGACGAATCAGTATATGAGTATCTGTATAATATCGAATTCCCGGATGATCTTAGATTTGCCGAGATAGAGGACGGTGATGTCCTCACCTACACAGATCTGCTTCACGCTATGATGCTTACTTCATCAGTTGAGGCTGCTGAAACTATCGCCTACAAGATCGGCGGAGGTAATACCACAAAGTTCGTGGAAATGATGAACGAGAAGGCTGCGGAACTTGGCATGGAAGACACTCATTTTACCAATGCCACAGGTATGTATGATCCCGACCAGTATACAACTGCGAATGACATGATGACACTTTCTGTTTACGCTCTGGGAGTTCCTTATTTTGAAAGTATCGCGACTGCTTTCACATATACCCCATCAGTGCCAAATCCTAAAAATCATCCTGAGATGGATAAATGGATATGGACAAATTCCAATGTTATGATGGACAGCCAGGGAGATTACGCTTACAGCGGCGCCAAGGGAATCAAGACCTCAAATCTCGAGCGTGCAGGCAGAAGTATTGTGACTATGGCAAGCCGTGACGGCAATAAGTATCTGGTAGTTCTTATGAAGTCTCCTCTGAATAATGCTGAAGGAGACAATACCTTTTACCATATAACAGATGCAATAGCAATGTTTGACTGGGCATTTGATAATTTTTCCTATCAGGTTATACTTGCAGATACTGCCGAGGTCGGCGAACTTCCTGTTGAGCTGGCAGAGGGAAATGATTATGTGCTCGCTATCCCAAAGGAGGAATTCACCCTTCTGTGGTATGACGAGGTTGATATTTCGATTATAAGCCGCGATAAGGTGGAATGGTACAAGAATAGCCTTCAGGCTCCTGTTGCCAAGGGCGAACCTCTTGGAAAGGTCACTCTTGAGTACTCAGGTGAAGAGCTGGGCACAGTTGAGCTGGTTGCAGTAAGCAATGTTGAGCGTTCAACTTCAAAATACAATATGTATGTTGCGAAGATGTTCACCAAATCCCGCTGGTTCAACAAGGCTCTTATGGTGTCCTTCCTTCTTTGTGCGATCTACATTATGATATGCATTTATTCCTATATAGTTTTCAAAAGCAAGGCTAAGCCTATGAAGCCTATATACGCAGTCCCAAAGGTCAATGACAAGGACCGCCGCAGACGCAGACAGCAGCATAGCGAAGATGAAAAATAACAGAAATACCGTACAGCAGCACTGTACGGTATTTTTTTATAGAGTGATATAGCGGCTGCTGGAATATCCGTTTATGCCGTTATAGCTCACAACGAACCATCCATTTGTCTCGCCGTTTACCATAACAGTCGCTCCATCGGGGGCAGAGCCGATAATATTTCCAGAAAGCCCTGGATAATCCCGTATATTAAGCCCGCTGCCGTCAGTAGTGACAGTGCCCCAGCGTACTGCTCCTGCGGGAACGAATGGGATACCGAAGTAGTCACAGAGGGAGTCAACTATATTTCGCGCGATATTCTCAAGGTTGTTCTTGAGCCATGCCTCGTCTGCATAGTTGTCATGGTAGCCAAGTTCGCAGAGCACCGCAACAGCTTTGGTGCGCAGCACCTCTCCGAGAGAGTAGGTGGGAACAGCTCTTACCTTATCTGGCAGAGGGTACACAGCCTTGAGGTTATTGGCAATAATGTCAGCAAGTCTGCGGCTTTGTCCGCTTTTGGGGGCGTAGTATATATCTATCCCTCTGAGCCTGCCTGCAAGAGATTCCGGCGCAGCGTTTGAGTGCAATGCCAGATGAACATCATAGCTTCCTGCATTTGAGTCGGCAATTGCACCTGTAACATTTCTTATGGGATCATTCCTTACGAAACTTATACCGCAGGAGCGGAGATATGGCTCTATCCGGTCGGCAAGGAGATTCATATAAAGCTCTTCATTGCCGTCAGTAGCATACTGGTTCCATTCCTGTGTGGACGGACTTAAAAAGACCATTGGCATATTATCATTCCTTTCGATGGATATGAGAAAGCTCTCACTTCATTTTATGCAGAAAGGCCGCAGTTTGATATAATTAATTCGGAGAAATCGTTTGTATGCTATTGACTTTTTGCTTTTAAAGCGTTATACTTTAAATGATAAAAGAAACTGGAGGTTTGATCTCAATGAAAATTCTTGTTGTCGGACTCGGACTAATTGGTGGTTCACTTTGTAAGGCACTGAAAAAATACACATATCACACGGTGGCAGGCTGCGATATAAACCATGATATCGAAAATGCAGCTCTCCGCGATGTTGCTCTTGACCAGGTATTTGACGGAAACTATGAGGGCTATGATATAATAGTTATCTCACTTTTCCCTGAGGGAACTGAGCGCTTTTTTGCGGAAAACGCTGCAAAGATCGGAAAAAACACCATCATTACTGATGTTTGCGGTATCAAAGGCGATTTCTCACAGCGTATGAAGAATATCGCAGAGGCTAACGGTCTCAGGTATCTCGGTATACACCCCATGGCAGGCAAGGAGTTCGGCGGATACTATAACAGTACAGCTGATCTGTTCGTAAAAGCCAACTTTATAGTTGCGCCTTTTGAGGACAGTACACAGTCTGATGTGGAAATGCTCAGCGGACTTGCTAAGGAAATAGGTGCAGGCAAGATCGTAGTGACAAGCCCCGAAAACCATGACAAGATGATAGCTTATACCTCTCAGCTTGCACATATAGTGTCCAGTGCATATGTAAAAAGCCCCGAGTTGGGGCTTGAATGTGGATTCAGCGGAGGAAGCTTCCAGGATATGACCCGTATAGCTACCATGAATGAGAAAATGTGGACCGACCTGTTCATGCAGAACAGGGAACACCTTCAGTATGAGCTGGACACCCTTATCGAAAACCTTCAGAAATACAGCGAAGCTCTGAAAAACGGGGACGCCGACAGAATGAAGGCTCTTATCGCAGAGGGACGCGAACTCAAGGAGGAAAACCTCCGCCACAGAGTCGGTCAGCCTAACTGAATAATCTTTTCTCAAATTCGGGAGTTTTGTCGGTTATTTTCAGCTTGTTGAGATAGCTGAACGCCGACTCCTCAGGCAGGTCGAATCGAAGTTCATATGCACAGAGTGCCTGACGGAATATGCCGTAGCGCTTGTTTACTGCTATATTACCGTATTTGCCGTCTCCCAGAACAGGCGCGCCAATATGTGCCATGTGAGCTCTTATCTGATGTGTTCTGCCGGTATACAGTGTTATTTCCACCAGAGACAGCTTGCCGTTGAAAGCGATGACACGGTATCCTGTTTTGATAGGTTTATAGCCTTCAACAGGCGAGTCGGAGATCTTTACGAGGTTTCTTGACTCGTCTTTCTGATGATAGGCGGTGATTATATCCTCTTTTTTCGGCGGAGGAGATACTGTGACACAGTGATAGATCTTATGCAGCCTGCCGCATCTTATAGCTTCATTTATATCGCGGAGCGCGGCGGCAGTCTTTGCCGCGGTGACAAGACCGCAGGTGTTTCTGTCGAGCCTGCTGCAAAGGGCAGGGGCAAAGGAACTCTCGCTATCGGGCTGGTATTCCTTCTTATTATAAAGATAATGCTTTATCCTGTCGATAAGGGTGTCTGTCATAGGACTTCCGTTGGAATGGGAGTCAAGTCCGACCGGCTTGCTGACTATGATGATATTATCGTCCTCATAGACAACATCTATGTCTGCGGTACAGCTGAGAAAGCTCATATCGTGCTTTTTTTCGGCAGAGACTTCGTCCTTTACATAGACTGTTATCCTGTCACCTGTATTGACACGGTCAGAAATATCGCAGCGTTTGCCGTTGATTTTTATGTCCTTTTTTCTTATGAGGCGGTACATCATGCTTTTGGGAAGCTCGGGAAGAGCCTTTGATATGAATTTGTCCACTCTCTGACCGCTGTCATTTTCATTTATGATAAACTCTTTCATGTAAGCTCCTTAATTATTACAAAATTGTATCCATAAGTTACAAAAACATTTCGTAAAATTCTTCAATACCTACAAAATTTCATAATAAATTGACTTTTTTGTGAGAAAAAGGTTGAAATAGGATTAATAGTATGGTATAATTGACTAAAAGAATGGCGTTTGTGTTTTTTCTTTTTTCAACCTTAATGAAAAGGAGTTCGATAAGCTATGAAGATCTGCAAAACTTTACTTTCCTTATTGATCACCTGTGGTGTCATAAGCTCAGGGGTTGCGATGTCTGCATCGGCAGCCGACTCCAATATATATAATGATAGCACATATTCATCGGAAAGTAAAGAGGAAGATCAGGATACTGTTTCCGAACAGTTACTTAGAATGAGCGCAAGTCCTTCTGTAGAGCCTGCAACGCAGTCTGAGAATGTGACTCTTCCTTCTCTTGATAATCCCTTCAATGTTTTTGACATCTATGATGCGCACCAGAAATATATCAAGCTCCATTCAGGCGACAAAAGCATGATATATAAAAAGGCAGAGGGAATAGATGTTTCCTATGCACAGGGCAAGATCGACTGGCAGGCTGTCAAGGACAGCGGCATCGACTATGCTATCATCAGAGCAGGTTACGGAAATGCAAATAAGTATCCTAATCAGGTGGATACATGGTTCAAATATAATATTGAAGAAGCTACTAAGGTAGGAATGGATATCGGTATCTACTGGTACAGCTATGCAGATGATGTTGAGACTGCAAGATACGAAGCGGAATCCTGCTATGAGGTAATAAAGGATTATGATATCAATTATCCTGTTTACTTTGACATCGAGGAACCAAAGCACAAGAACTTTTCAACTGCAAGGGTATCTGAAATAATAGAATCATTCTGTTCGACTATAGAGTCTAAAGGATATTATGCAGGAGTATATACCTTTGCAAGTCTGCTTAATACCAAGATCTATCAGCAGGTGCTCGATAAATATGCAGTATGGGTAGCTCACTGGGATGTTCCGGCACCGGGGTATTCCTATAGCTACGGAATGTGGCAGTATCACGCTACAGGCAGAGTAAACGGCATCTCTACAGATGTTGACCTTGATCACTGCTATATAAATTATCCGTATCTTATTTCTCCCGATACTTACGTTCCTGACGGAACAGAAACAGACTCCAGCGACCAGATCTACCCTGTAAGTATTAATAAAGGTGTAGCCAAGGGAATAGATGTTTCTGTATGGCAGGGCAAGATCGACTGGGACAAGGTCAAGGCTTCAGGTGTTGACTATGCAATAGTTCGCGCAGGATACGGTAATCTTGCAACTCAGACCGATAAGTACTTTGAAGCCAATATGGAAGGTGCCGAAAAGGCAGGGATCGACTGCGGAGTTTACTGGTACAGCTACGCTTCATCTCCTGAGGACGCTGTTCTTGAGGCAGAAGCCTGCTATGCGGCAATAAAGGATTACAAGTTTGAATATCCTGTTTACTATGCAGTTGAGGATCCTTCCATAGCTGCACTCAGTAATCAGCAGATAACAGATATAATCAATGCTTTCTGCTCAACTCTTGAGAAAAAAGGCTATTATGTGGGAGTAAAAAGCTATGCAAACTTCCTAAATACAAGAGTAGATTCTTCCGTATATTCAAAGTATGATGTATGGGTAGCTCATTACGGAGTATCAAAGCCTGCATTCAATAATCACTTTAATATGTGGCAATTCTCCAATGAGGGTAAGATCGACGGTATAAAGGGTTATGTAAACTGTAATTATGCTTATCTTGATTTCCCCGCCATAATGAAGAGCGCACATAAGAATGGTTTCTGATCAATAACACATATATGCATACCGCGCATTATGCGGTATGCATATTTTATATTACAGGAGATATTATGGTCGAATTTATAACAGGTCCCGCAGGAAGCGGAAAAACCACCTGTATGTTCGGGCGTATAAAGGACAGATGTCAGGAGGCTGACAGGCTTTGCATCCTTGTTCCCGAGCAGTTTTCACAGGATTTTGATAAGAAGCTGTACTTCTTTCTCGGAGCTGAGAACTTCAACGAGCTCTTTTCGCTGAGCTTCACAGGTCTTGCAAGACAGCTTTTTCAGCTATATGGAGATCCGGGTAGAAATGGTGAATACGCTGATGATATGGCCAAGATGATACTGGTGTATCAGGCTGTTGAAGCTGCTCTTTCACGTCCCGAGTCTCTGGGCAGCTTCCGAAGACAGAGTACACAGAGTGGTTTTGCCGAGGATATCATAACGCTCATCAGGGATATGAAGCGTATGGGTATCAGCCCTCAGGAGCTCCTGGAACGCTCTCAGCTTCTTGATAAGCGTCTTATGGACAAAACAAGAGACGTTGCTGCGATATTTCTGGAATATCAGCGCCTTATGGAGGAATATGGCTTCAAAGATGAGCTTGATAATATAAAAGAGGCAGCTTCTGTTGCAAATCTGAATGATTACTTCAGGGGCAAAACTGTTTTCCTTGACGAATTTGAGAGCTTTACTGCCGATCAGTATGTCATGATCAAGCTTATTATATCCACAGCTGATAATGTATGCATAACTCTCAGGACCGATGATATCAATGCAGGAGAGTTCACCCTTTTTGAGACTGTAAATGACACATACCGCAGGATAAATACGATCTGCCGCGAGTTGGGCAAGGATACAAGAGTAACCGTGTGCAATGAGTGTTATCGTTTCAATACACCTGATCTGACTTATGTCAGCAGACGTTCTCTTGTAAATCTTCCTAATGAACCGGATAAAGCTCCCAAGGCTGAAAACGTGCATATATTTGAAGCGAGAGATATGTACAGCGAGGCTGAATATGTGTGTGCGACTGTAAAGCACCTCCTCTATGAGGACAGAGAGCTCAGATATCGCGATATAGCCATAATATCCAATGATATCGCAATGTACTCCGATGTGCTTAAGGCTGCTTTCAAAAGGTACGATATACCGTATTTCCTGAGTCTTGAAAAGCCTGTTTCACATACGGCAGTAATGGTGTACTTCACAACTCTCCTTGACATTCTCGGCAGCAAGAAATTCCGCTCTGAACAGATATTTCGTCTGGTCAAGAGCGGTCTGCTTGATATTGATCTTACGGAAACTGCACTGCTGGAAAACTATTGTTATAAGTGGGGCGTAGACGGCGAGGTATGGAATGACCCTTTTACAGCGGAGGACAACGAGCTTGAACGACTTGAAAGAATAAGAAAGAAAATAATAGCTCCGGTTTCTTCGTTGAAAAAGAAGCTCAGGCGAAATATAGCAGCTTCCGAGATATGCTCGCTGCTCTATGATCACATAGTCAGCTGTGGTGCGGAGAGGAATACCGCAAGGCTGATGGGGGAGCTTATAAAGCAGGATAAGGATTATGAAGCCGCAGAGCTCAAACGTCTCTGGGGCTGCCTTATAGATATACTTGACAGCATCAGCGATACTCTCGGAGACAGAAAAACGAGCTTTTCTGAGATCTCCCGGATGATAAGGTCCATGATCGGGCGTATACAGTATTCAGTGCCTCCACAGACCCTTGATGCTGTTACAGCTGCATCTGCAAGAATGGCCAGACTTGATTCTCCTAAGATCGTTTTTGTAATGGGAGTAAATGATGGTGACTTTCCTAACCGTATCAGCCTTCACGGCTTATTTTCAGAAGCAGACAGGGCTAAGCTGGCTGAGAAAGGCATAGAGCTTTCCACACCTCTTGCTGAGCTGATAGCCTCTGAGAGATTGGTCGTATATAAGGCAGTATCAGCAGCTTCCCACAAGCTTTATCTGACCTACCCATTGTCTGACTTGTCAGGTCAGGCTAAGTATCCTGCACAGATAGTTGACAGGGTGATCAGTATGTTTGGTGATAAAGATATACGTTTGAAAGATGATGAAGTTCCCGTGGAGTACTATGCGGTTACTTTACACTCGGCATTTTATCATTATATGCAGGAGATAAGCTCTGATAATTCTTCCGTTGCTTCTATAAAAAAACTTCTTATGGATGATCCCGGGTACAGGAGAAGACTTTCCTATGTTATAAGCAGAAGCAATATAAAGCAAGACTATCATATAGACAGTTCTATTATTGAGAAGCTTCAGAACTTTGACCCGTTAAGGCTGTCATCGACGGGACTTGAAGAGTACAACCTGTGTCACTTCAAGTACTTTTGCGATAAGTGCCTTAGGCTTCATGTCAATGAGAAGGTTGAGCTTGATGCAAGAATAGCAGGTGAGCTGACACATGAGTGCTTTTACGGTATTCTTGGCAAACGGTCCAAAGCAGAGTTTATCTCAATGTCCTATGACGATGTTAAAAATGAGATAAACAGCTGTGCAGAGAAATATCGTGAGACCGCTCTTGCGGGAGATTTTGGAAAGGATGCTAAATTCGGGCTGATCTATAACAAGCTGACTGAGAGAATGTCAGAGGTCTTTCTGTATACTCAGCAGGCTCTGATGGCTTCAGACTTTGTACCTCATGATTTTGAACTTGATCTCAGAGAGACCCATTCTGTAGTTCTGCCTTTCGGCAACGGAAGAAGGCTTAGCTTTGGCGGTATAGTTGACCGAGCCGATATATGCAGAGTGGGAGGAGCAGATTATCTGCGAATAATAGACTATAAGAGCAGCCGTAAGGATATAACTCCCGAGACCCTTGCCTGCGGAATAAATATGCAGATGCTGCTGTACCTTTTTGCCTCAACAGATAAAGGCGGTCTTTATGAAGGATTTGAACCGGCCGGTGTGCTGTATTCTCCCATCAGGATCTCAAATGTGGAGATAGAAAAGCACAAAGTAGACTCAAAGAACAGCGGCGCTGTAAAAGATTCATTGCGTTCGAGCGGACTGGTTCTGGGCGATATGGATATCCTTCAGGCTATGGAGAAGGATGTGCGCGGTGAATTTATACCTGTAAAGCTTGATAAGAATGGCGTCCCTGACAAGAATTCACGCTGTGTATCTGCGGAGGCTATGACATTGCTCAGAAGTTACACATACGGAAAGCTTGTGACCATGGCAGAGTTGCTGCTGGCAGGAAATGCTGAGGCTGTTCCGCTGGTCATGGGCGGAAATGTTCCATGTTCATACTGTGATTATATCAATATATGCGATAATTCAGAGCTTCTCAGCAAACGTGAGCCTGATGAGACAAAGGTCGCAGAGGCTGCTGATATTCTCGGAAGAAAATATGAGAGAGAGGAGGAGTAATATGGGCTGGACAGAACAACAGCAGAAAGCGATCGATGCACGTGATACGTCCCTGATAGTTTCAGCTGCGGCGGGAAGTGGAAAGACAGCAGTCCTTACGGAGCGACTGGTAAAGCTGCTGGCTGATAAGGAGTCGGGAGTGCGCGCTGACAGAATGGTAGTTGTTACATTTACCAATGACGCGGCGGCGGAGCTGAAAAAACGCCTTGACAGCAAGCTAAGAGCTATGATAAATGATTCTCCCGATGACAGACATCTTCTGAAGCAGCAGATACTTCTGCAGAGTGCAAGGATATCCACCATTAACTCCTTCTGTTTTGACCTCATAAGGGATAATATCGGCGAAAACAGCATTACATCAGGGTTCAGCGTGCTTGATGATACTGATAATAAGGTGCTGAGAGCACGGGCTATGGAGGAGCTTCTAAATTATTACTGCGAGAATGAGTATGAAAAAATTTCATTTATGTTTGACCGCTTCTGCATCAAGGACGAAAAAAGACTGGTCGAGGTACTGGAACGAGCAGACAGCTTTCTTGCGTCAGTAGCCCTGAGAGACAAATGGCTTGATACTGCTGTAAAGAAGTATCTTCCGGAATTCAGCAAGTCGGAGTATTGTGTCAGCCTCTTCGAGTCTGTGAATGCTGAACTTGACAGAGCGGTCAGAGCGGCTGATGATAACATTGGCATGATAAAGCGGATATTCCCTGATATGTCAGTTCCTGCTGCGGAAAAATCCTATGCTCAGGCGGAAGAGGACTATGACAGGATATCCGGTCTGGCTGATATCTTCAGAGCAAAACGTTTCCCGACTGATGAAGAGGCAGGGCAGGCTCAGGCGTTCAGCGCACTTGTCAGAGTAGGAAAAACGCCTCATGACAAAGCTCTAAGGGAAATATTCAAGAAAAAACGTGAAATGATAAAGAAGGCTGCTGAAAGAGTAGTTGGCAGGATGGCTTCTGTTGAGAGTGATTACCGTGAATGCGGAGAGGTCACACAGGTCCTTGTCGAGATGCTGAGGAAGTTTGAGGAGATAGTCTGGGAGAAAAAGTGCGAGAAGAATGCACTGAGCTTCGATGACGGCGAAAGACTGACTCTTGAGATACTCGCCTCAGAGGACGATAACGGAAGGCTGATACAGTCCGAAACTGCACGGAGGATCGCAGATTATTATGATATAATCATGATCGACGAGTATCAGGATTCAAACAACAAGCAGGATCTGATATTCAAGCTTATATCCAAAAACTACAGGCTTGATGAGTCGGGCGAGCCTATGTATGGCGATAATGTATTCCTTGTTGGTGATGTCAAGCAGTCTATCTATCGCTTCCGACTTGCAAATCCCCGCAATTTTATAAATACTCTCGGAGCATCGCGGCCGTATTCTCCTGAAAACAGTTCAAAAAATCAGTCTATAGTCTTGAATAAGAACTTCAGAAGCTCTCCTCAGGTAATAGACTTTGTGAATTATGTTTTTGCGCAGATAATGAGCGAGAACTGCGGCGATATCAACTATACTGAAGATGAAATGCTGCATTTTGGTGCGGCTCAGTATACGGAAGAGGCATCAGAAAGCAGAAAAGCATGTATAACATTCATAAATGATGATGCTTCGGATGATGATGAACAGTCTGAGGCTATCAATCGTGAGGCGGTATTTACTGCTGGCAGAATAGCGGAAATGATCAGAGACGGAGAAACAGTCATCGATAAGGACGGCAGGGAACGTCCGTGCAGGCCTTCTGATTTCTGTATTCTTGTAAGAAATAATGTACACATAAATATGTATGCTGATGAGTTGAACAAGATCGGAGTACCGGCAAAGGGAAGTGAAGAATCGGGATATCTCAGATCGCGGGAGATAGCTGTTCTTATTGATCTGTTGAGGATAATAAGTAATCCGCTTCAGGATATTCCTATGGCAGCGGTCATGGCTTCACCTATGTATATGTTCAGCGTATCAGATATAGCGCTTATAAAATCCTTTGACAGAAACAGGGCGTTGTTTCCGATAATCAGGGGACTTGCTGACGGAGACTATCCTGAATGTGATGATATGTTCCTTATAGAAAGATGTGCAGAGTTTCTCGAATCTCTGGATAGCTTCAGACTTGATTCTGTGACAATGACTATTGGAGAACTTATTGGCGAGATCTATGACACAACAGATTTTATTTCCGTTATGCAGCTTTATAATGACGGAGATAAAAAGCGTGCCAATCTTCGTGCTCTCATACAATATGCCCAGAATTATGAAAGTACAGCGGCTTTTGACGGCTCGGGAGGTCTTAATGGTTTTCTGAGGCACCTTGACAGGGTAATGGAAAATGGCGATTACGCTCAGGGAAAGGTCTCGGCTTCAGCAGGAGAATATGTTTCTGTAATGACATTGCATCGTTCAAAAGGACTTGAATTTCCATTTGTGTTCATAGCAGAGACGTCAGTAAAGTTCAAATTTGATTCAAAGCCTGTCATGTGCAGTCCTGACGGCAGGATCGGATATGTTCTATATGATCCTGATATACTAAGAAAATACAAGACCTTTCAGCAGGCCATGCTGTCAGCAGAGGAGGAACGTGATACACGCAGTGAGGAGATGCGTCTCTTATATGTCGGACTTACAAGAGCTCAGCAGAAACTGTTCATTAATCTTAAAAGCGGCGAAAAGGCACTGAAAAGAGTTATAAGCCTTATGGACAGTATAATACTGCAGAGCGGCGATATATCCGAAGCTGTCAGCGAAGCAAAGAGCTTTTCTGACTGGATGTGGGTAAGTATCCTGCGCGATTCTTGTTTTGCAGATATAGCCGAGAAGCTGGATCTTGAGGCAGAAGGAGTAATGCCGTATGCGCACAAAAACACAGACAGCGTTTTTGAATATGAGATAGTCGATGATGTTTCAGTGGAAGAAACTGAACCGGAAGCCGAAACACAGGAAACTGCTCCGAATGAGAAAATGATCAACGAGATGAAGGATATAGTCTCCTTTTATTATGACCGTACACTTTCCGAGACGCCTGCAAAGCTTAGTGTAACACAGATCACCAAGAAGCTAAAGGATAGAGATGAGCCTTTTGATATGAAACTGAAACGTCCCGGATTTCGCATGGCGGGATCAAAGCTTACGGGAGCGGAAAGAGGTACGGCTATCCATACCTTCTTCCAGTACTGTGATTTTGAAAAGGCTATTAACAATGTTGACGAGGAAATAGCTGCTGTGTCTGGTAAAGGTTATATCAGTCAGTCAGAGGCGGAGTCGATTGACAGAGAAAATGTTAGAGCTTTTTTTGAAAGCGGCTTATACAAAAGGATATGTTCTGCAATGGCATATGTGCGTGAGAAGAAGTTCATGGTGGCAGTTTCAGAACTGGATATCGATAATGAAGCTTTGGACAAGCTGAAGAAGTCTGACGGAATGATAAAGGGAATAATCGACCTGATGTTTGAAGAGGAAGACGGAATAGTTATCGTGGACTATAAATCAGACAGGGGAGTATCCCTTGAAAAGCTGAAAGAGCGTTATTCCATGCAATTAAAACTTTATAAAGCAGCAATCGAACTCACAACAAAGAAAAGAGTAAAAGAAGCATATCTTTACTCTTTTGAGCTCAGAGCTCAGATCGCAGTGGAAATATAAAAAAAGGCTCCTGTTTTATTACGGGAGCCTTTTCAACAACAATTCAACACATCGATTTGTTATATCGCTATAATATAATTCGACTGCTTTGTGCAAATCGTAGAAATAA
This sequence comes from Bacillota bacterium, assembly GCA_029572815.1. GTDB lineage: Bacteria > Bacillota > Clostridia > Oscillospirales > Ruminococcaceae > Ruminococcus. The sequence continues at coordinate 36,579 of JAKPUQ010000060.1, forward strand.
TATGATTTCGCAAATTTTGTTGACAATAAATGAAATTTGTATTATAATAAAATATACAGAGATATAAAATTTTGAGGTGTAGAATGAACAAAAGAAGGAAACAAAGGCGCAATGCTAACTTGTTTAAGTCAGGCACAGCGGTTTTCCTTTTAGTTCTTATATTTATCGGCGCTTTTACGGCAAGGTATCTGAACAGGCGCAGCAGGCGTACAGCTTCTGTTGCAGAGATCATTTCAGATGTTGCCGGAGAAGTTACTACGGGCGAAGTGCCTGTATCTGCCGAAGCTACTACAGAACAATCAGAGGAAGCGGCAGTGCCTTTTGTTGTATTTCCTGAAAAGACGGACAAGTCTCAGAAATTCAAAAAGGAATATGACGCTAAAAATGCTATTCTGATTAATGTAGACGATAACGAGGTCGTGGCTTACAGGGATGAACACGTACAGTTGTATCCTGCTTCACTTACTAAGATAATGACGCTTGTTATTGCTGTTGAAAATATAAAAGACCTTTCTGCTACCGTTCCGATAACGTATGAAATGGTAGCTCCATATATAGCTCTGGATGCCTCCAGAGCAGGCTTCGAACCTGATGAAACGCCAACTCTCAAGGATGTGCTGTATGGCATGATCCTGTGTTCGGGTGCAGATGCATCACTTGCAGCTGCTGAATATGTTTCAGGTTCAGAGGAGGCATTTGTGAAGCTCATGAACGAGAAATGCGATGAGATCGGTTTAAAACACACACATTTCACTAATGTTGCAGGACTTCACGATAAGAACAACTATAGTACAGCAGAAGACATCGCCATTTTGCTGGAATATGCTATCGGGAACGATATATGCCGCGAGATCCTTTCTGCGGTAGAATATAAAGTTCCTCCGACTGAACAGAATGCGGACGGACTTGTATTTGAAAGTACTCTGTTCAGCAGGATGTATGGCGATGAAATGCCTGGGGTAAAAGTCCTGGGAGGAAAAACAGGCTTTACGGACGAGGCTGGAAACTGTATAGCTACGTTTGCAGAGGTTAACGGAAAAAAGTACATACTTGTGCTGTGCGGCGGAACTACTAACTGGAACAATGTATATAATACGCTTAGTGCGTACAGCGAATATTGTGCAGGCGGAAAAGCTTATGAGCCGTCTGATAAAAGAGAAAAATAAACAGAGATATATGTAGAACAAATATCGGAGGATATGTATAATGAAGGAGACAAAGAAAAACAAGCTCAGAATGAGCCGCGTTTTGCTTGCTATGGGCATAATTGTCGGCACTCTTTTTGGCGCTGATTCTCTCAGAAGAACACTGGCTTCTCAGCAGCCATATAATCTTACAATAAAGGGCGATTTCCGCAATTCTGAAACACACACGGAAGCGTCTACTGGAAGCAGCCTTAGTTACAGCACGACAGATCAGGCAACAACAGCCTTTGAGGGTGTGAAGTACCTTGGTTACTCTGAATGTGAACTTTTCAAGAAGGATGTTTCGGACGGAATCCTTTCACTTTTTAATGACAAATCACCTGCAAAGGTTGATAATCAGGGCGTTATGGTGGATCTGGCTGATGAGAAGAATGAATTCTACAGCCTTGTTGATGAAAATATGGAGCTTAACAAGGATGCTGCTGAGGCTCTTAACCGCATGATGGAAGATTATGCAAACGAAACAGGTCTTGCTGATTTTATAGTTTACGGAACTACAGACACATATACCGGCGAGAATTCTTATTGTCCCAAGGCTTTTGCTGAGTCAAAAGCAGGATATTGCGTTGATCTTGCACTTAATGCATACGGTTCTGTAATTTCTTATGACGGATACGATACAGAGGGCTGGGTTGGAGAAAACTGCTGGAAGTACGGTTTTATCGTAAGGTATCCCGAGGGAAAGAAGGAGAAGACCGGCTCTGAGTATTGTCCATGGCATCTTCGATATATAGGAGAGATCCACGCAGCTATCAGTACCCAGAAGAAGATGTGCCTTGAGGAGTATGTTGACTTCCTTGAGCAGTATACATTTGAGGAACCCTATACATTCTCATTCAATGGCGAATCATATCAGATCTATTCTGTGACCGGAAACGAGGACAAGCTTACAACGAGAGTACCTATCTCGGGTAATTACGAGCTTTCAGGCGATAACAGAGAAACATTCATAATAACTGCACATAAAGTTTGATGAGTGGGAGCAGCTTCGGCTGCTCCTTTTCATTTTTTTATATCTTGCAGCATATGATGTCCTGAGGTGATTTTATGCGTTTTTTTCTCAGAGCGGCTGTATTGATATCTGGAATAATTATAACAGCAGCGTGGATAATGGGGGCAGGTAAGGCTGATGAAGTAACTGCTTCTGCCTATATCCTGATGGAAGCTGATACAAAAACGATAATAGAAGGGAATTGCCCTGATAAGAGACTTAACTCGGGCTATCTCAGCAAGCTTATGGGCGTTTTGCTGGTAGCGGAGGATATTGATTCAGGAAAATATTCCGTTAATGATATTCTTACTGCCTCGGATAGCGTAACTAATACCAAAGGGTCAGTTATATGGCTTGAGAGTGGAGACACGCTTTCTGTTGACGAACTGCTGAAAAGCGTTATAATCGGCAATGCTAATGATGCGCTTACGGTTCTTGCTGAGCGCTCATCTGGCAGTGTAGATGCTTTTGTAATGGATATGAATGCAAAAGCGTTTGATCTTGGGCTCAGAGATACATTTTTTGAAAGTCCTTACGGATACAGTGGGGAAGCTTCTTACTCTACTGCTCATGATGTTGCGGTAATATGTTCTGAACTGCTCAAGTACGATTTTCTTCAGCATTATTTCAAAATATGGCGCGATTTTGTCCGTAACGGACAAGTGGAGCTTGTAAGTGAAAACACAATGACACGAACTTACAGTGCCCATGCCGGCTTTAAGGCTTGCCATTCTGATATATGCGGGTATTGTATAGCGGAGGCGGGACGTGATGATGACGGTACGGCTTTTGTGGCGGTAATAATAGGAGCAGAAAGTGCTGAAATGACTTTTAACTTTGCAAAAAATCTGCTTAGAAAAGGATTTAGGAACTATAATGTATCTGATACCATGTTCCTTGATGAAATGCTAAAACCTGTCATGGTACGAAGCGGTACTGCTTCTGCCGTTGAGATAGGTATCGAAAAGCAGGGGAGAGCTGTAGTTCCAGCAGGCTCAGCTACTCTCAGAGCAAAGGTGGTTATCCCTGAGTATCTGACTGCTCCTGTACGGGCAGGGCAGCCTGTCGGTACGGCGGCTTTTTATAATGACGATAAACTTGTTTTTGAGGCTGATATTATAACTAAATCGGCTGTTCCGGAACTTGATTTTGCCTATGTCTTTAGAGAAGTGTTGGTGAAACTGATAGAAAAATAATGTTGAAATAGTCACAAATGTACAAATGTTGAAAATGTTATGTAAAGGTACTTGAAAAAAATCAGAAAATATAGTATCATAAAGATGGTAAATTATATTTGTATGGCTTTCCATACATATTGGAGGTAAATTTTAATGTCTTTGAAACTCAACACCAAATACTTGAAGGATTTCGTTAATACTGACGAAATGGCTGGCATCAAGGCTCAGGTCGAAGCTGCTGCACAGTCCCTTCACAGCAAGACAGGTCTCGGTAATGACTTTTTAGGCTGGGTAGAGCTTCCTACAGCATATGATAAGGAAGAATTCGCTCGTATCAAGGCTGCTGCCGAGAGGATCAAGGCTAATTCCGATATTCTTATCGTTATCGGTATCGGCGGTTCCTATCTTGGCGCAAGAGCAGCTATCGAGCTTCTCAAGTCGCCTCTTTATAACAATATGAAGAAGGATACTCCTGATATCTACTATGTTGGAAACAGCATCAATCCTGCTTATCTCAATGAGATCATTGCTCTGTGTGACGGCAAGGACTTCTCTGTAAACGTTATCTCTAAGTCAGGTACAACTACAGAGCCCGCTCTCGCTTTCCGTATCTTCAAGAAGATGGTTGAGGATAAATATGGCAAGGAAGAGGCTAAGAACCGTATCTTCGCTACTACAGACAAGGCAAGAGGAACTCTCAAGAACCTCTCAGACGCTGAGGGCTATGAGACCTTCGTTATTCCTGATGATGTAGGAGGTCGTTTCTCTGTTCTTACAGCTGTCGGCCTTCTTCCTATCGCAGTTGCAGGCTGTGACATTGATGCTCTCATGAAGGGCGCTGCTAAGGCACAGGCTGACTTCTGTGCTGATTTCGATAACAACGACTGCTATAAGTATGCAGCTCTTAGAAATATTCTTTACAGAAAGGGCAAGTCTGTAGAGATGCTGGTTTCATACGATCCCAGTTTCGTCATGATGTCTGAGTGGTACAAGCAGCTCTTCGGCGAAAGCGAAGGAAAGGACAACAAGGGAATTTTCCTGTCAGCTGCTGTTTTCTCAACTGATCTTCACTCTATGGGTCAGTATATCCAGGACGGTGCAAGGATCCTTTTTGAGACTGTTGTTGACATCAAGAAGCCCAAGACTGATCTCTTCCTTGAGCCTGATGCTGAGAACCTTGATGGTCTCAACTTCCTTACAAACCAGAATATGTCTGTTGTAAACAGAAAGGCTTTCGAAGGAACAGTTCTTGCTCATACTGAGGGCGGAGTTCCAAATATCATCCTTGAACTTGATGACACAACTGAGGAGAATGTAGGCTATATGATCTACTTCTTCGAGAAGGCTTGCGCTATCTCAGGTTATGTTCTTGGTGTAAATCCCTTCAACCAGCCCGGTGTTGAAAGCTATAAGTCAAATATGTTCGCTCTTCTCGGCAAGCCCGGTTATGAAGGCGCAAAGGCAGCTCTTGAAGCTAAGCTCGGCTGATCGGTCTGTTTAGCTCATAATACAAAATATAATACGTCATAAATGCCGAAAGGCACGGAAGGAGTAAATTATGATTAAACTTATTACAGGTAAAAAAGGTACAGGTAAGACAAAGATACTCATCGATCAGATCAACGATGCTGTAAAGTCAACAAACGGCAACCTGGTTTGCATTGAAAAGGGCGATAATATCAGACGTTCTATCAGCTTCAGAGTAAGATGGTGCGATACAGAGAGCTTTGCTATCGAAGGCGCAGATGCATTCTACGGCTTTGTAGCAGGTATGCTGGCTGGCAACTACGATATCAAGGACGTTTTCGTTGACGGTATCCTCAAGATAGTTGGCCGCGACTACGATGCACTCGGCACTCTCTTTGAGAAGCTCGACAAGCTCACAGGCGAAGAAGCAACTGTTGTATTTACAGTTTCTGCTGATGATTCTGAGCTTCCCGAGAGCGTAAAGCAGTTTATCAAGTAATTTAGTATTAAAACCGAAAAAATTTACACCTAACTATTGACATATCTTGTCATCTGGTGTATAATATATCTTATGGTGCTCTGAAGGATTATAATATGAAGATCAATTTAAAACAGATATTTGATATCGTTGGAGAATCAAAGAAATTCAGCTATGAGATCGAAACCGACGAGCTTGACGGGGTAAAGGGATTCACTTTCAGTTCTCCTGTAAATCTCGAAGGAAGGTTCTATAACCATGCGGGAGTTGTTTATCTTGAGTATTCTGCCGCTTTTGAGATGCTTCACACCTGCGACAGGTGTCTGAAGGAATTTTCAAAGAACTATGATCTCAGCTTTGAACATATTGTTGTTCCTTCCGTCAGCAACAGCGATAACGATGATTATATCGTCGCTGACGGCGAGAGCATTGAAGTGAATGAAATTGCACTGACCGATATGCTTCTCAGTTTGCCTACAAAGGTACTGTGCAGGGAAGACTGCAAAGGGCTTTGTATGGTATGCGGCTGTGATCTTAACGAAAAACAGTGCGATCATCTTAATAATAATGAGCTGTGAAGCTCTGTAAGGAGGTGCCAGAATGGCTGTACCGAAGAGAAAAACTTCCAAGGCAAGACGTGATAAGAGACGTTCTGCAGTTTGGAAGCTTGAAGCACCCGCAATGTCCAAGTGTGATAACTGCGGCGCATATAAGGCTCCGCACAAGGTTTGCAAAAACTGCGGATTCTATAAGGGCGTTGAGGTCCTTAAGATCGACGCTGAATAATCGGCTTGATCCGATAAAAGAGAAGGAGAGGAGGAGAGATCCTTCTCTCCTTTTTAAGTATTTGGAGTTATTTTATGGTTAAGATCAACAGCGTTATGCATGGCTCTCCGTCGGACAGATGCGGAGTAAAAAAAGACGATATACTCGTTAAGATAAATGGTCATGGTATAAAAGATGTCCTTGACTATATGTATTATGCTGCCGATACTGAGGTTTCCCTTGAACTTCTGCGCGACAATAAAACGATCAATCTTGATATCAGTAAGGACGAATACGATGATCTTGGACTCGAATTTGAGACATTCCTTATGGATAACAAGCAGTCATGCAGTAACAAGTGTGTCTTCTGCTTTATCGATCAGATGCCGCCCGGAATGAGAGAAACTCTTTACTTTAAGGACGATGATGCCCGCCTTTCTTTTTTACAGGGTAATTACGTTACACTAACAAATCTTCATCAGGAGGATATTGACAGGATCATTGAGATGAAGCTTAATATCAATGTTTCTGTTCATACTACCAATCCTGAGCTCAGAGTCAAAATGATGCACAATCGCTTTGCAGGCGAAAAGCTGAAATATATCTGGCAGCTTGCAGAGAGCGGCATAAAACTTAATTGTCAGATAGTCTGCTGTCCCGGGCTAAATGACGGTGACGAGTTGCGAAGATCACTTACGGATCTTGGTACTCTTATGCCAAACATCACGAGTATGGCTGTAGTACCGGTTGGACTTACTAAGTTCAGAAAGGGACTTTACCCTCTTGTCGGCTTTACTAAGGAATCTGCCGCCGAGACTATCGATATTATCGAAGAATTCCAGCAGGTGTTCCTCGAAAAATTCGGTACGAGAACTGTTTTTCCGTCAGACGAGTTCTACCTGATAGCTGAGCGTGAGCCTCCTCCTATGGAGGCTTATGAGGACTTTTCTCAGTATGAGAATGGCGTCGGAATGCTAAGATCATTGATCGACGAGTTTGACAAGGCCCTGGATATGGCTGAGTGGGAGGGCGAAAAACGTCATGTTTCCATTGCAACGGGATATTCTCTGTTTTCAACCATAAGCAGTCTTGCTAAGAAGGCAGAGGAAAGATTTCCTGATCTCAGATGTGATGTCTACCGTATCAGGAATGACTTCTTTGGAGAAACTATCACTGTGACAGGTCTGATAACCGCTCAGGATCTTATCGCTCAGCTTAAAGGAAAAGACCTGGGTGATGAGCTTCTGATCTCTTCAGCTATGCTCAGGCGCGATTCTGATGTTTTTCTTGATGATCTTACAGTTTCTGATGTGGAGAAGGAGCTCAATGTTAAGCTGACATCCACTAACAGTGACGGATTTGAGCTTCTTGATGCAATAATGGGAATAACCTATTGAGTCATACGTCATATCATGAATAATATGCGAATATACGAAGCACATTGCTTCTTAAAATAATTGGTTTAAATGAAAAATGCAGAAAGGGGAATTGAAATGCCTTTACCGATAGTTGCAGTTGTCGGACGTCCTAATGTAGGAAAGTCCACCCTTTTCAACAAGCTTATTGGACAGCGCCTTTCCATTGTTGAGGATACTCCCGGTGTTACCAGAGACCGTATCTATTCAAAATGCGAGTGGCGCGGTAAAGAATTCATGGTTGTTGATACAGGCGGTATAGAGCCTGACAGCAATGATGTCATTCTTGCTCAGATGAGAAGACAGTCTGAGCTGGCTATAGAGAAAGCAGATGTTATTGTCTTTGTTACAGATATAAGATGTGGTGTAACTGCTGATGACTATGCAGTTGCCCAGATGCTCCTGAAGAGCGGCAAGCCCATTGTTCTTGCTGTAAACAAGGTCGATAACCTGGGAGATCCGCCTATGGAGCTCTATGAATTCTATAATCTCGGTCTCGGAGATCCCTATCCCATATCCTCAGTTCACGGACACGGAACAGGTGATATGCTGGACAAGGTATATGAGAGCCTTCCTGACAGTGAGGAAGCTGAATATGACGAGGATCATATCAAGGTGGCTGTTATCGGAAAGCCTAATGCCGGAAAGTCCTCTCTCATCAACAAGATAGCTGGTGAGGAGAGGGTTATAGTTTCCGATATAGCAGGAACTACCCGTGACTCAACGGATACTGTTATTGAAAATGAATATGGAAAATTCGTATTTATAGATACAGCAGGTATACGCAAAAAGTCTAAGGTTACTGAAAAGGTCGAGCATTACAGCGTTCTCAGAGCTTATATGGCTGTAGATCGTGCAGATGTCTGTGTTATTATGCTGGATGCTGCCGAAGGCTTTACAGAGCAGGATTCAAAGGTTGCCGGCTACGCTCACGAACAGGGAAAAGCCTGTGTAGTTGCTGTAAATAAATGGGATCTGATCGAAAAGGACGACAAGACCATGCAGGAGTACAGGACAAAGCTGGAGAACGATTTCAGCTTCATGTCATATGTGCCGTTTGTCTTTATATCCGCAAAAACCGGTCAGCGTATAAACAAGCTTTATGAGCTTATCAAGTATACCTATGAGCAGAACAGTATGCGTATCTCAACGGGAATGCTGAACGATGTTCTTGCATATGCGACTACAAGAGTACAGCCTCCCTCGGATAAGGGCAGAAGACTGAAGATATATTACATGACTCAGCCCTCAACAAAGCCGCCTACGTTCGTAACATTCGTAAACAGAGCTGACCTTTTCCATTTCTCATACAGGAGATATATCGAAAATCAGATACGTTCAACATTCGGACTTGAAGGAACGCCTGTCCGTTTCATAGTCCGTGAGAGGGGAGGAAATGATAAATAATGAAACTTTTTCTTTCTATCATTGCTGCCGCATGTCTTGGTTATTTTCTTGGCAGCCTTAATTTCTCCATCATTGTTGTAAGAATGATGACGGGCCGCGATATACGTGACATGGGAAGTAAGAACGCAGGTCTGACAAACACTCTAAGATGTGCAGGAAAGAGCTGTGCGCTCTTTACACTTCTGGGTGATCTTTTCAAGGGTATTATTGCGGTTGCCCTTGCAAGAGGATTCTGCCATCTGCTCCACGCAGGTATGATGCCGGGAAATGATACACACTATATCGGATATATAGCAGGATTTTTTGCGATTCTCGGACATGTTTTCCCGATATACTACAGCTTTAAGGGCGGAAAGGGAGTTCTTGTCGGAGCAGCTTCTTTCCTTGCTGTGGATTACAAGGTATTCCTGGCGCTTCTCGCCATATTTGTGGTAATGCTCGCTCTTTCAAAGTATGTTTCGCTTGCATCAATCATCTCAACAGCTTACTGTCCGCTTGCCACACTGCTAATGTCATGGCTCATTGACGGTTTCTCTTTTGGAAGAAGCTTCCTGTATATGGTTCTGTCACTGCCAATGGCGGCTATGGTCATATGGATGCATCGCTCAAATATAGAGAGACTTATTGATGGAAATGAGAATAAATTTTCGTTCAATACCATAAATATAAACTGAGGCTCAATGCGGAAGGAGTAAAAAGTTATGGCAAAGATAGTTATACTTGGTTCAGGCGGTTTCGGACTCAGTCTTGCAATAATGGCTGAGCGCTGCGGACACGATGTAACTGTATGGTCTAAATTTCAGTCTGAGATAGACGATATCCGCTCTCACGGGGAGCACGTTCAGAAGCTTCCCGGAGTACCTGTTTCAGAGAGCATTGCAATGACCAGCGATATTTCATGTATCAAAGGCTGTGATGTACTTATATTTGGAATTCCCTCGTCGTTTGTTAGGGATGTGGCGAAGTCTGCTGCACCATATGTAGATGATAATATGGTTATCGTAAACACAGGAAAAGGTCTTGAAGAGGGGAGTCTCAAGACTCTCAGCGAGGTCATCAAGGAAGAGATACATACAGACAAGCTTGTAGTTCTTTCAGGCCCCTCTCATGCAGAGGAGCTCGCAAGATGCGTTCCAACTACAATAGTTGCGGCTTCTGAAAACCATGATGCGGCTGAGCTGGTCCAGAGAGAATTCGGAAACAGCTATCTCAGGATCTATCTTAATGATGACGTCAAGGGCTGCGAGATAGGCGGTGCTCTGAAAAATATCATCGCTTTGTGCGTAGGCGTCTGTGACGGTCTGGGCTACGGTGATAACACAAAGGCTGCTCTTATGACAAGAGGTATACATGAGATCGCCCGTCTCGGCAAAGCCTGCGGTGCGAATATCGCAACATTCAGCGGTCTTACCGGTATCGGAGATCTTATCGTCACCTGTACAAGTATGCACAGCCGTAACAGACGTGCAGGTATACTTATCGGTCAGGGGGTTTCTCCTGAGGAGGCTGTTGAGCGTGTTGGCACTGTAGAAGGTTACTTCTGCTGCAAGGCTGCATATGATCTTGCCAAGCGCCTTGGCGTTGAAATGCCTATTACGGAGCAGCTCAATGAGGTGCTTTTCAACGGCGGAGACGTAAGGCTTGCTCTCGGCGCGCTCATGAACCGTCCGCAGAACTATGAAGAAATATAAGCATTACTTTACGAGGTGAGTTCAATTGATTAAAATATGCGATTACAGAGGACATATCCGTAACTGGAGAGGGCTTTGCGAGGAGCTTGGCATTGACGGAACACTCTCAAGAGAAGAACGTGAAAAGGCCATTATTGTAAAGGCTTATGAAAAATGGGGCAGGAAAATGGCTGACCATTTTTACGGAATGTTTGCATTTGCTCTGTATGACACAGAAAATGATAAATATTTCTGTCTGAGAGACCAGTTTGGCACTAAGCCCTTCTACTACTATATCACAGCCGATAACAGACTGCTCTGCGGTACATATATCAGGGACATCATGAAGCAGAAAGGCTTTGTGAAGGAGCTGAATGTTGATATGCTCCAGATCTACATGACTCTTACATATGTAGCAGGAGAGGACACCTTCTTCAAGGGCGTTAAGAAGCTTATGCCCGGACACTGGCTGGAATTTGAGAACGGAAAGCTTACTATCGGTCGCTACTGGACCCCTGAGTTCAAGGCTGATGACAGCAAGTCCCTCAATGACTGGGCTGATGAGATACATGATACCCTCAAGAACATCTTCCCTGAAGTAAAGGATCAGGACGAAACAGCCGAATCCTTCCTTTCAGGCGGCGTTGATTCTTCCTATGTACTCGCAATGTCAGATGCTAAAAGAGCTGATTCCTGCGGTTATGATGAGGAGCGTTTTGACGAGTCAAGGGTAGCTGCAAAGACTGCTGAGCTGCTCAATGTAGAGCACAGCGTTGCAAATATCCAGCCTAAGGACTTTTTCGACATTGTTCCTTTTGTTATGTACAATATGGAGCAGCCACTCGGAGATGCTTCGGCTATCGTATTCACTCTTGGCTGCAAGGCAACAGCCGAACATACAAAGCTCTGCTATTCAGGCGAGGGCGCAGATGAGTTCTTCGGCGGATACAATATGTACAGAAATGCTGAGCGTTATGGCGAAAATCTCAAGACATTCTATGTCGGAAATACCAATATTATGAAGGAGGATGAAAAGCAGCGTATACTCAAGCATTATGATCCCTCAGTGCTTCCTGTAAACCTTGTAAAGTACATCTATGACGAGACAGAAGGTCTTGACCCCCTCACAAAGATGTCAGATGTTGATATACAGATCTGGCTTGAGGGAGATATTTACCTTAATGTTGACAAGATGAGCACTGCCTGCGGACTTGAGATCCGTATGCCTCTCACTGACAGAAGAATATTTGATATAGCTTCCCGTATGCCTTCAAAGTACAAGGTGAACGAGGAGACAAACAAAGTTGCATTCAGAACTGCCGCTGCAAAGGTTCTTCCTGAGGAGATAGCCTTCAGAAAGAAGCTCGGCTTCATAGTTCCGATCAGGATATGGCTTGCAGACGAGCGTTATAATTCTGATGTACGAGCTAAGTTCAGCAGTGATATGGCAGCTGAATTCTTCGATCTTGATGAAATAAATGCTATATTCAATGACTATATCGGCGGAAATTCCGATAACTGGCGCAAGGTCTGGACCATTTACACCTTCCTTGTATGGTATGAGGAGTACTTCGTAAAGAGATAAAAACTAAGCCCGTGAGTATACGCTCACGGGCTTTTTGTATCATTTTTTCTTTTTATCAGGTAGGGCTTCATATAACGAAGTAATGAGCTGGTTAAGAAAAGCTTTGTCATCAATTTCAGTTACCAGTATCATTTCCTTAGCTCCGTCATATGGCAGTTCAAGCGGCGCATCGGGCATTATTTCTTTAGCAGCTTTTACATTTTTAACAAGAAATCTGTCATCATAAATGCCGCCGATTATTTTGCTTTGGTAATAAATGATATATTCACCCATCATTGCTCTGTAAGCAAATCCTTCAAGTTCTGAAAGCTGTTCCAGTATAAAGTTGAGATATTCCTTGCTTGAAGCCATAATTGCCTCCATAAAGCTGATATAAAAAGATACTTCCGATAACCGGAAGCATCTTGTAATATTGTTGATTATTCAAGAATGGGAAGGCAAGCAAGTGCTCCGAGCTCCTTAGCCTTAGCTTCTGCCTGAGCAAAAGTGAGTTCTTCATTGGTAACAAATGACATACCATTGTCATTATTGTAAACTTCAACTCCCTCGATGGATGAACCCGAAGGAACTCTGAAGTACCAGCGTGACTTGAATTCGCTTATCTTTGAAACAAATGAGTCATCAGATGAAGACTCCCATGACTGAGATAATACCGTTACCTTGTGCTTTACAGCTTCAATAACATCTCCCAGTACTGCGCTTGCAGTAGGAAGCTTTCCTGCGCCTCTGCCGTAGAACATTGCCTGGTCGATACCGTCACCGTAAACGAGAACTGCATTGAATACATCATTTACGCCGGACATTATATTATCATAGGAAACCAGTGTAGGCATTACACAGGGGAGAATATTGCCGTTTTCAAGTTTAGTAACAGAAGCTACAAGCTTTATTGCATAGCCGAGTACATCTGAAGCTTCAACGTCGCAGAGCTGAATGTCCTTTATTCCCTTAGTATATACGCTCCTGGGATAAACGTGTTTGCCGAAAACAAGTGAAGATATAATGCATATCTTGCGGCAGGCGTCATGACCTTCGATATCAGCTGTAGGATCCTTCTCAGCATATCCGAGCTCCTGTGCAAGCTTCAGAGCTTCATCAAAGGGCATATTATCGTTATACATCTTTGTCAGGATGAAGTTTGTTGTACCGTTGAGTATACCTGCAACCTTTGTAATATCATTAGCTGCAAGGCAGCGGTGAAGGGGTCTGATTATCGGGATAGCACCGCCGACGCTTGCTTCAAAGAAGAAGTTGCAGTTGTGATCCTTTGCTGTTTTCAGAAGAATATCGCCTTTCTCAGCAACCAGCTCCTTGTTTGAAGTGGAAACGCTCTTACCCTTTTCCAGGCAGGCTTTAACGAAAGTGAAAGCGGGCTCGACACCTCCCATGCACTCTGCAACAGAAATTACTTCGTCATCATTGAGGATATCATCAAAATTCTTAGTGAACTTATCGGCGTAAGGAGAGTCGGGGAAATCTCTGAGATCCAGGATATACTTTATATCCATTTCCGTACCTGCACGCTTTTCGATACTTTTCTTATTCTTATAGAAAAGCTCAACAACGCCAGAGCCTACAACACCGTGTCCTAAAACTGCAAATTTAACTGACATAAAAAGAAAACCTCCGTAAACTATTCGGCTGAGAGGATCTTGACCTCTAAAACGCCGTCTAGTTCAGTAATTGAATTTAGTGCGGCGAGTTCTTCATCATACTCGCCGGTTAGCCTGAGTGATATATTGACAGCAGCCGCGCCGTCCACGGGGATACTCTGATTAACAGTCAAAATATTAGCATTCAGGTTATGAAGGAAAACAAGAGCGCTTGACAGAATACCGGGACTATCACTGAGAAGGAGATAGATATTGACTATCTTTCTGTTAAAGAGCTCCTCATAAGAAAAAACGCTGTCCTTATATTTGTAATAAGCACTTCTTGAAATGCCGATACGTTTACAGGCTGAGGCGAAGCTTTTTTCGCCTTTCTGCGCCATCAATTTTTTTACCTCAAGGACTTTTGTGAAGACCTCAGGAAGTATTCTTGCGTCGGCAACGATAAGCTGTGATTTTGTATCCATAGTAAATCACCTTTTGTTTTTTTGAAAAAATCGTCCACCACTGATGAACAATTGTATTCTACTTAATTACTATAACATTTTTTTTGACTTTTGTCAAGACTAAAAAAATCAAGTTTACTCCGGCTAATTTATATATATTGCTATGAAAAAGTCCGCAGTTTTCTGCGGACTTGCTTATTTATCAGCTTCACTCAGAAGCTTTTGTCTGTACTGATATGCAGATTGCTCCTGCTTATTTTCACCATAATGATAGTAAACGCGGTCTTTAAGTGCATCAGGGAGATATTGCTGTTTTACATAGTGATTGGGGAAATCGTGGGGATAGAGATAATGCTGCCCCACAACCTTAGCGCCATTGCCGTCAAAGTGAACGTTTTGGAGATGTCTTGGAAAATCAAGAGCATCGCAGCTTTTCAGATCGTCCAGAGCGGCATCAATAGCCATGCAGGCACTGTTAGACTTCGGAGCTGTAGCCATAAGGATTATTGCTTCTGCAATTGGCAGCTTAGCCTCGGGAAGTCCTAACTGTAATGCCGAGTCTACGCAGGCTTTCACAATAGGAACAGCCATAGGATAGGCAAGACCTACGTCCTCTGAAGCAATACAAAGCATTCGCCTGCAAAGTGAGATAATATCTCCTGCGGCTATCAGACGTGCAGCATAGTGCAAAGCTGCATTCTCATCAGAACCGCGGACAGATTTATGAAAAGCTGACAGGATATCATAATGCTGGTCTCCGTCACGGTCATAGCGCATATTGCTGCGCTGTGCAAGAACTTCGAGGGAGTCCTCGGTTATGGTTACTTTACCGTCAGATGGCTCTCCGCAGACGACTGCAAGCTCAGCTGTGTTCATTGCCTTGCGGACGTCACCGCCGCAGCTATAGGCTATACGGGTTATAATGTCATCGGAAGCTTCTATTTCGTAGCCGTTTTCCTCCGACATGATTCTGAAAGCGCGTTTTATCGCAGGTATGAGCTGCTCGGCAGTAACAGGCTTGAACTCAAAAACAGTGCTTCGGCTTATGACAGCATTATATACTGCGAAATACGGGTTTTCCGTAGTTGAAGCAATAAGTGTTATCTCGCCGTTTTCGATGTATTCCAGAAGACTCTGCTGCTGCTTTTTGTTCAGATACTGTATCTCGTCAAGATAGAGCAGTATACCGTTTTCGCTTCTGAATGTGCCTATCTCGGCAACTACGTCCTTGATATCGGAAAGTGAAGCATTTGTGCCATTGAGCTTATACAGTGACATACCGCAGTTTTCGGCGATAATGCGCGCCACAGTAGTCTTGCCTACGCCTGATGGACCATAGAATATCATATTCGGGACTGTTCCGCTTTCGATTATGCGGCGAAGTGGCTTTCCCTCACCGAGAATATGCTCCTGACCGACAACATCGGTAAGAGTTTTCGGGCGTATTTTATCGGCTAATGGTGCAGACATAGCAGTTCTCCTTTCATTTTACTTTGCAGGTGCAGTCATTTCAATGTGATTGCCCTCAGGATCAACAAACTCTGCCACCCAGTTATTTCCTATGCGGGTTATCGGGAAGCAGATGTCTTTTCCCCTAAGCTTGACATCAAGAAGTTTGAGATCGTCAACGCTGAAACTCGGTATGCAGTTGCTTCCGAATTCGTGAGTTTCGTTAGTAAGTTTATAAGCGAATAATCCAAGACGGAAGCCGTTTACTTCAAAAACACTGTACAATTCATCTCTTTCAGTAACTTCCTGTTCAAAAAATTCCTCATAGAACTTTATTGCTCTATCCATATCATTTACGCAAAGATAGAGTGAATTAATGTGAATATCCATATTAAATACCTTGTTTTATGATAATCGGAGTATGTATTGTTTGTTTACAATATCCAGTGCCCAGTTCTGCATTTCCCAGAACATTTTTCCTTTGATATTTTCGTAATTGATCCACAAGAATTCATGGTCATTTTCTGTCGGTGAGGATACTTTTGAAGTAAATTCACCTGTGTAATAGGTCTGGACGGGGTGAAAATAACCTATTTCGTTGTGAAAGCAATAGGTCTCGGCAGAGCATACTTTTGCTTTTACAGAAACTGTATATCCTGTTTCTTTATGACTTTCTCTTTTTACGCAATCAGAGTGAGATTCATCATTTTCTATTCCGCCGCCAACAAAGAAATAACCTTTAGGAGTATGTATCACACCGATCTTTCCATTGCAGACAGGGATAACGTATGCGCCCTCTCTGTCGCAGTATTGTATGTTTTCTTTTGATCCGAATATCCTGTGCATAATATTTTCTATAAAATAAGGGGACGGACAGTTCGTCCGTCCCTTGATGATTATTGATTACTTATAAAGAGGGAACTTCTCGCAGATAGCGTTTACGCCTGCACGGATCTCATCAGCCTTGTTCTCGAAATCTGTAGCGCAGAGGTAGATGTACTCAGCGATCTTTTCCATTTCCTCAACACCGAGGCCTCTTGTTGTAACAGCAGGAGTACCGATTCTGATACCGCTTGTTACGAAGGGCTTCTCAGGGTCATTGTGGATAGCATTCTTGTTTACTGTGATGTAAACCTCGTCCAGTCTGTGCTCAAGCTCCTTACCTGTGATGTTGAAGGGACGGAGGTCAACCAGCATGAGGTGGTTGTCTGTACCGCCGGAAACGAGGTTGAAGCCTCTCTTGAGGAGACCGTCAGCCAGAGCCTTGGCATTTGCAACTATTCTCTGCTGATATTCCTTGAACTCTGGCTTGAGAGCCTCGCCGAAGCATACAGCCTTAGCAGCAATAGTGTGCATAAGAGGACCGCCCTGTGTTCCGGGGAATATAGCAGAATTGATCTTCTTAGCCAGGAACTCGTTGTTTGTAAGGATAAGTCCGCCTCTTGGACCGCGGAGAGTCTTGTGAGTTGTAGTAGTGACAATATCAGCATAGAGAACAGGGGACTCATGACAGCCTGCTGCAACGAGACCTGCGATATGAGCCATATCTACCATAAGGAGTGCGCCGACTGCTCTTGCTATCTCGGAAAGACGCTTGAAGTCGATAGCGCGGGGATATGCAGAAGCACCTGCAACGATAAGACGGGGCTTAGTCTTGTTTGCAAGCTTGTAAAGCTCATCATAGTTGATAGTCTCTGTCTCGTCGTCAAGACCGTATGAAACAAAGTTGAAGTACTTACCGGAAAGGTTTACGGGTGAACCGTGTGTAAGATGACCGCCGTCAGCAAGGCTCATACCGAGAACAGTGTCACCGGGCTGAAGAACTGCAAAGTAAACAGCTGTATTAGCCTGAGCACCTGAATGGGGCTGAACGTTAGCATATTTAGCACCGAAGAGCTTGCAGGCTCTCTCGATAGCGATTTCCTCTACCTCGTCAACGCACTGACATCCGCCGTAGTAACGCTTTCCGGGATATCCCTCAGCATATTTGTTTGTAAGAACGCTTCCCATAGCAGCCATAACAGCAGGGGAAACGATATTTTCGCTTGCGATGAGCTCGAGATTTCTCTGCTGGCGAGCAAGCTCCTTGCCCATAGCCTCGCCTACAGCAGGATCATAGCCTTTAACGAAGCCGATTGAATCCATAAGATCGTTGTACATTATAAGCACTCCTTTAAAATAGTGAATTTGCGCAAATGCATTACTTTATAATTATACATTAACTTTCCTGAAATTTCAATAGGAAAACAGAAAAAAGTTTACAAACAGCAAAAAAACTGCCTGTCAGTACTTTTTTGCGAAAGTCAGGCAGTCTTATTCCGTTTTTTCAGTTTCTTCATTATGCGCAGAGATGCTTCAATGTGCATTATCCAGTGTCTTGAAAACGGCATTTGTATAAGTCCGCGTATATCCTTGCTGCACCAGTAATCGATAAGCCAGACAGCATTTTCGTCAGTACTTACAGTATTAAGCGAAATAAGAAGGTCTTTCTGTTCGGGAGATATTTTATTTTTCAGCATATCAAAGGGGAGTTTTGACAATACAGACTCTGTGCTCTTCTTTACTTCAACGATGTATGTATATAGTTCATCAATATTGAGTTGTGCAGAGAAATCGGCAATATCCTGACCGACAAGTTCATTACCTGTTGTTATTATCGGAGAATTGATACGTTTCTTGTAGTTTCCTTGAAAAAATATCTGCTCATCACCATTTATAAGAGTGTGAGCTGCTATATCTTCGATACGGAATATATGCCAGAGGGAATAGGCGATAGTTTTACTGTGGTATCCCTCTGCATTAATAAACGGGATAGCATTGAAGTCCTCGCGTTCCAATTCATCTTTGAACGAAAGTACAGTCTCCATAAGATCTTTTCTGAGTTTAAACAGTGCACCTATTCCGTCATTATATGTATCCTTTTTCCTGAGAAATGACTGCATGGATTTGTTAAGCTCTGACCATTCTTTGTTCATAGATACATACCTCTGTATTATTTTGCACCGAGTATCTTATCGTAATCGAAGAAGTACTCCCAGTCTATAGCTTCTGTAGCTGTTGATGAAACCGCATAATATTTAAGTATTTGTGAAGCATCACGGGCGTCCAGTTTGCCGTCCATATTAACATCGGAATGCTTCAAGAGCTTTTCATCTGGTTTGAAGTCCTTTGTTGCTGCCATTTTTGCATAAGCCGCCAGAACCTGGGAAGCGTCTGTGGAATTAATGCTTCCATCCTCATTCACATCACCGAGATCTCTGTGACAGATGATATCGAAGGTGCAGAGCGCTTTTTGATCTCCGCGGGGATAGACAGTTATCTTAGCGCTGTCTCCACCGGCAAAAGCTTCCTTCAGCGTAGCGGGCTGGGCGATGCAGCTTGCCGAAATGTCTACTATGCTTTCCTCGGTAATAAATTTGCCGCTGCTGTCCTTTTTTGGCGTCTGAACAGTCATCTGTATAGAAGCCTCGAGACCTTTCAGCGAAACATTGCCCTTTGTTGAAAAGTATCGCTTTTTCTCAGGCGGCTTGCTGAAAGTAATGTGGGCTGTTTTGGAGAGCGCGTGGATAGTATAGTCCTTATCAGCAAAATCCGGCTTGATATCCCATGCACAGAAGTCCTGTTCAGTAAACTCATCAATATGTTTGTGCAGGGAACTCATATTAATTTCCGTGTAATCAATGGGGTCGCCTTCTTCAACTTCAAGAACAGTGAGAGGTTTATTGTCAAAATCAAGAAAAGTTATATGGTATTTCTTTAATGTGGTAGGTTCAGTAGTAGGTTTTGAAGTATTCTCGCCGATAGTAGAGGAGTCTGCTGAAGCTGCTGCTTCGGGAGAGGTATCAGCAGACTTATCGCTGTTGCTGTCAGCAGCAGCAGAGACAGCGACGGCTGCTCCTGAGAGAAGCAGTGCGGATATAAATGCAGAGATCGAACGTTTTAACATCATATTTACACCTAACCGTTTCCTATACAGAATAATCTGCAGAATTTTGAAAGCCTTTCGCATACTCTGGCGTAGTGCTCCAGAGTTAGTCGTTTAAGCATGAAGTTTGCATATATGAATTTCTGAGTATCAGGATCAAAGGCGTATATTGCATAAAGTATTACCTCATCATCGCCAAGATCCTTGGCAGCTTCCTCTGCCATTTCACGGTATTCATCAAATCTTTCTTCAATATCCTCGAGTCTGTAAAACCCGTGATAGATAAAATCAATATAGAGGTCGATATCGAAATCCATAATACTCAGCTCCTGTATTATTCTTCGTGCTCCTTATCTGAGGATGCCTCTGTCGGATAACTTGTTTTTTTCTTTCTTACTTTGAATGTGATAAACGCCGTGCAGGCAGCTGTAATAATAAAGATGGCTATCATTATAACAGCGGTAGTCCCTTTTGAGATACTGCCGCTTTTTTCTGACTGAGCTGCAAAAGAGTTTTCGTTTAACAAGAATAATGATGAGAATGCAAAAATAGCAGACATAAAAGCAGAAAGAATATGATTTGAATACTTTTTCATTATACCAGCTCCTTACAGACGTTAACTCATCAAGAATATTATATCATATTAATCATTTTTTGTCCATAGAGAGAATAATAATAAAAAAGTTAGGAGAAGAAACGGCGTAAAATAGGGGAATTCAGAGCTGTATTAAAAAAATCCGAATTTTTTTTCAAAAAACCCTTGACAAACTGATTTTTGAGTGATATAATATATATCGTTGATTGCGGTGAGCAAAAATCGTCTGGGTGTGGCGCAGTTGGTAGCGCGCTACCTTGGGGTGGTAGAGGCCGTGGGTTCAAGTCCCGTCACTCAGACCAGATGCAATCAGCATTACCCCAGAAATCCGATACTCGTTTGAGTATCGGATTTTTTTATACATTGACTATTATATTATAATATGTTATAATAAATTCAGAAAACTGGCTTTGCCATGATCAAGGAGGAGTTTATGATAGATCGCGATAAGGCATTTCGTATTCTGTCGGATATTGGTCAGGAGCATATATTGAAGTACTATGACGAACTGAATGATGATGAGAAAAAGGATCTGCTTGATCAGATAGAGATAACTGATTTTTCTGTCCTCGAAAATCTTGATGCTGAAAAAAACAGCAATTCAGTACGCGGCACGTTTGAACCTCTCGGTGCTGTTACTATAAAGGATATTGCCTCTGAAAGCGAAAAATATAATTCGATAGGTACAGATGCGATAAAAAACGGAAAAGTTGCTGCCGTTCTTCTTGCAGGAGGACAGGGCACAAGACTTGGTTTTGATAAACCTAAGGGTATGTTCAATATTGGTGTGGATAAGGAACTCTTTATCTTCCAGTGTCTCATCAATAATCTTATGGATGTAGTTAAGCTTGCAGGTGCATGGGTCCCTCTCTATGTCATGACCAGCGAGAAGAACAATAAGGAAACCAGAGAATTTTTCGAGGAAAAGAATTATTTTGGGTATGATCCTTCTTATGTAAGATTTTTCATTCAGGATATGGCGCCCTCTGTCGATATGAGCGGAAAGGTGCTTATGGAGAGCCGTTCAAAGATCTCGCTTTCTCCTAATGGAAACGGAGGCTGGTTCTCGTCCCTTGTGAGAGCGGGGCTTCTTGATGAAATAAAGGACAGGGGAGTTGAATGGATAAACGTCTTTGCCGTGGATAATGTTCTCCAAAGAATAGCTGACCCCGGCTTTATCGGAGCGGTTATTGACTCAGGGCTTCAGTCCGGAGGAAAGGTTGTAAGCAAGGCTTCTCCTGATGAGCGTGTAGGCGTACTTTGTCTCGAGGATGGCAGGCCTTCGATAGTAGAATACTATGAGATGACTGAGGAGATGCGTACTCTCGTTGATGATGAGGGTGAACTGGCATATAAATACGGCGTTATACTTAATTATTTGTTTAGTGTGGACAAGCTTGAGGAGATATGTGATCGTAAAATGCCTGTTCATGTTGTAGAGAAAAAGATACCCTTCATGGATGACAACGGCAATCTTGTAAAGCCTGAGTCTCCTAACGGTCATAAATTTGAAACTCTCGTGCTGGATATGGTACATATGCAGGACAGCTGCCTTGCGTATGAGGTAGTACGTGAAAAGGAGTTTGCACCTGTTAAGAATGCTGTTGGCGTTGACTCTGTCGAGTCAGCGAGAGAGCTTTTAAAGGCAAACGGAATTAAAATATGATGATACAGCGACACTCTCTTTTGGGGAGTGTCGCTGTGCGTATGATCATTTCAGCGATCGGATGGAAACAAACACATGAAGAAATTACTTAAATACCTCAAAAATTATAAGAAGGAACTTGTTCTCGGACCTTTTTTCAAGCTTCTGGAAGCTGTTTTTGAGCTTATAGTGCCTGTTGTCATGGCAAGGATAATCGATAATGGCATCGGCAATAACGATACTGCTTACATTATAAAGATGAGCGGACTTATTGTTGTTCTCGGTGCCAGCGGGCTCTGTTTCGCCCTGACCTGTCAGTATTTTGCGGCAAAGTGTGCATACGGATTTGGCACTGAGCTCAGGGCTGACCTGTACAGGCATATCAATTCGCTCTCATATGAAAGTATAGACAAGATAGGAACATCATCCCTTGTAAACAGGCTCACCAATGACACAAATACGGTTCAGAATGGTGTGAATATGTTTATCAGACTTGCTGTAAGAGCTCCTTTCCTTGTTATCGGTGCTGCTGTTATGGCAGTGACTATCGATCTTAAGCTTTCACTTGTTTTCTTCGTTGTTGCGCCTCTGATCTCACTTGTTATTTTTTTATAATGAAAAAAATGTTGCGATGTACAAAAAAACTCAGCAGTGTCTTGACAGAGCTTCGCTTCTTACCAGTGAAAGTCTTGAAGGCGCAAGAGTCATCAGAGCTTTTTCTCGTCAGAATGAGGAGATCGATGAATTCAAGGAAGCCGTTGATGATATATCCGAAAATTCCATAGCTGTCGGAAAAATATCTGCCATTCTTAATCCGGTTGCATTCATGGTTATGAATCTGGGGATTGTTGCTGTTATCTGGTTCGGCGGAAAGAGGGTAGATGTCGGCAGACTCACACAGGGTGAGCTTACGGCTTTTACCAATTATATGACACAGATACTGCTTGCGCTGGTGGTTCTGGCTAATCTTATCGTGATATTTACAAAGGCTTTTGCCTCTGCAAACAGGATAAGTGAAGTATTTTCGCTCCTTCCTGAGGAGAACGGTACAGTTTGTGAGATAAAAGATGAGAAAAAAGCGATTATCGAATTCAGCAGCGTGTCATTTGCATATGCTGGTGCAGGAGATTATTCTCTGAGGAATATAAGTTTTTCTGTTATGGGGGGACAGATGCTTGGCATCATAGGCGGTACAGGCTGCGGCAAATCGACTCTTGCTAACCTGATCCCCTGTTTCTACAGAGCGACAGAAGGAGCAGTAAATGTTTTCGGGGTCAATGTAAATGATATTGACAATGAGCAGCTCAGACGCAGGATAGGTATAGTTCCTCAAAAGGCCACCTTGTTTACAGGTACTATCCGCGAAAATATGAGGTGGCGTAAGTCGGATGCTACCGATGATGAGATAATTTCAGCCTTGAAGACTGCACAGGCGTGGGACTTCGTCAGCAATAGTCCTGATGGCCTTGATACTGTTATATCCCAGGGCGGCAAAAATCTCTCAGGCGGTCAGAAACAGCGTATTTCCATTGCAAGAGCTCTTGTAGGAAGCCCTGATATCGTAATTCTTGATGATTCAACAAGCGCTCTGGATTATAAGACGGATCTTGCTTTCAGACGCGCACTGAGCGAGGACCTTCCTGATACAACTGTTGTAATGATCTCGCAGAGGACAACTTCTCTTAAGAATGCCGACAAGATCATTGTTATGGACGAAGGAGAGGCGGTTGGTATAGGTACTCATGAAGAGCTTGTACGAAACTGCGATGTCTATAATGAGATATACAGGTCACAGATGAACGAAAAAGGAGGCAGTACGGATGCTTAAAACATTAAAGAGAGTCTTTTCCTATGCTGCTCCGTATATGAGATACTTTGTAATGACACTGGCTTTTGCAGCGCTTGGTGTATCGCTTTCGCTGGCTGTACCTGTATTTATCGGAGAAGCTGTTGACTGCTGTATCGGAAAAGGAAATGTAGATTTTCACAAGCTTGGCATTATCATAGTCCTTCTTGCCTCTATGGTGATTGCGAGCACACTCTTTCAATGGCTCATGATCCTTTGCACAAATAAGCTTTCTTTTCTGACTATCCGTGATCTCAGATCGGATATTTTCTGCAAGCTTGAACGGGTTCCGCTCAGATATATCGACGGTCATACAAAGGGCGAGCTTACAAGCCGTGTTATCAATGACATTGAGATCATTTCCGACGGTCTGCTCCAGGGCTTTACCCAGTTTTTCAGCGGTATTATCACAATCATCGGAACTCTTATTTTCATGATGGTGATCAATTTCAGGATAGCCATTGTAGTTGTCATACTGACCCCTCTTTCATTTATTGCGGCGTCGAAGATCACGAAGGCATCGCATGATTCCTATATGAAGCAGTCAAGACTGCGGGGAGAGATGGTCGGACTTGCCGAGGAAATGGCTGGAAATCAGAAGATCGTAAAGGCTTTCGTTTATGATAAGAGAGCAGAGGCGCGTTTTGATGAAATAAATGCTGCATACGGCAAGATCGGTGCAAAGGCAACGTTTTTCAGCTCAATGACAAATCCTACCACGAGATTTGTCAACGGACTTATCTATGCAGCCGTCGGGCTCCTCGGAGCACTTGGTGTAGTAGGAAAGTTCCCGATAATAGGCGCTATGACAGTAGGAAAGCTGTCAAGCTTTCTGGCTTACTCCAACCAGTATACCAAGCCTTTCAACGAGATATCAGGTGTTTTTGCTGAGCTTCAGAACGCTGTAGCTTCTGCGGAACGAGTGTTTGCTGTGCTTGACGAGAACGAAGTACCCGATGATTCTGATAAAGATGTTCTTGAAAGTTGTGACGGAACACTTAGCTTTTCAGACGTTTTCTTCTCTTATTCACCGGATACAAAGCTAATTGAAAACTTCAGCCTTGATGTAAAAAGCGGACAGCGTGTGGCTATTGTCGGACCTACGGGCTGCGGCAAATCTACTATCATTAATCTGCTGCTGCGCTTTTACGATATTGACAGCGGAAAAATAGAACTTTCGGGCAAAGATATAAACCGTATTACCCGTGACAGCCTTAGAAGCTGCTTTGGAATGGTACTTCAGGAAACCTGGGTATTTACGGGAACTGTTGCAGAAAACATAGCATACGGCGCCCCTGATGCTACACGGGAACAGATCATCGAGGCGGCTAAGTCGGTTTACGCTCACGGATTCATAAAGAGACTGCCGAACGGATATGATACTGTTATAAGCGAAGACTGTGGATTGTCGCAGGGACAGAAACAGCTTATCTGCATAGCAAGGATAATGCTTATGGATCCGCCCATGCTCATACTTGACGAGGCTACCAGCTCCATAGATCTGCGTACAGAGCTGCGGATTCAGAGAGCTTTTGCAAAGCTGATGGAGGGAAGGACAAGCTTCGTTATCGCGCACAGACTGTCTACAATAAAGAATTCTGATATTATACTCGTTATGAAGCACGGAAACATAATCGAACAGGGGGATCATGAGCAGCTCCTTGCAAAAGGAGGCTTCTATGCCGAACTTTACAACAGCCAGTTTGCATCGTGATAGAAAGGCTTCTTCGGAAGCCTTTTTACTTATACCAAATTTACTTTGTTTAATTCTTGACAAACTGAATGAAATGTTGTACAATTAGAATGTATTCTTATGTATTGAAAGGAATGATCTTCAATGGGCTTAACTTTAACAGAAAAGATACTCAGAGCACACCTTGTTGACGGCGAGTATGTCAAGGGACAGGAGATCGGTATCCGTATCGATCAGACCCTTACACAGGATGCAACAGGTACAATGGCATATCTCGAATTTGAGGCAATAGGTGTTCCTCGTGTAAAGACCGAGCGCTCGGTCGCTTACATAGATCATAACACTCTTCAGAACGGCTTTGAGAACGCAGATGACCACAGATTTATCGGAAGCGTTGCAAAGAAGCACGGTATTTACTTCTCACGTCCCGGCAACGGTATCTGCCACCAGGTACATCTTGAACGTTTTGGTATCCCCGGAAAAACTCTCATCGGTTCTGACAGCCATACCCCTACTGGCGGCGGTATCGGCATGATCGCTATCGGTGCAGGCGGACTTGATGTTGCCGTAGCAATGGGCGGCGGTGCATACTACATTACCTGCCCGAAGGTAGTTAAAGTTGAACTCACTGGAAAGCTTCAGCCCTGGGTAGCTGCAAAGGATGTTATCCTCGAGGTCCTCAGAAGAATGTCTGTAAAGGGCGGCGTAGGAAAGGTCATTGAGTACTGCGGCGAGGGCGTAAAGACACTTTCGGTTCCTGAGAGAGCAACTATTACAAATATGGGTGCAGAGCTGGGTGCAACAACATCTGTATTCCCTTCGGACGAGATAACAAAGCAGTTCCTCAAGGCTCAGAAGCGTGAAGAGGTATGGACTCCTCTTGCTGCTGATCCTGATGCAGTTTACGATGAAGAGCTTCATATAGATCTCAGCAAGCTCGTTCCTCTTGCAGCCTGTCCTCATTCTCCTGACAATGTAAAGAGCGTCGAGGAGATCGGAAAACTTAAGATAGACCAGGTTTGTATCGGTTCATGCACAAATTCTTCGCTTCTTGATATGCTCAAGGTAGCTCATATATTAAAGGGCAAGACAGTTAATCCCGACGTTTCTCTTGCTATTGCTCCCGGCTCAAAGCAGGTTCTCAATATGCTTGCTCAGAACGGTGCGCTTTCTATACTCATAGATGCAGGTGCAAGAATTCTTGAGAGCGCCTGCGGTCCTTGTATCGGTATGGGACAGTCGCCTAACTCAAAGGGCATCTCACTCCGTACCTTCAACAGAAATTTTGAAGGACGCTCAGGCACAAAGGACGGACAGATCTATCTGGTATCTCCTGAAATGGCTGCTGTTTCCGCTCTTACAGGTTATCTTACAGATCCCAGAGAGCTGGGCGATATGCCTGACTTCAAGCTTCCCGAGGAATTCGTTATCAACGATAACATGATAGTTCCTCCTGCTTCTGAGGCTGATATGGACAGCGTTGAGATTCTTCGCGGTCCCAACATCAAACCCTATCCCGAGACTTCACCTCTCCTTGAGACTATTGATGCTCCCGTATCACTCAAGGTTGGCGATAATATCACAACCGACCACATCATGCCTGCCGGTGCAAAGATCCTTCCTCTGCGTTCAAATATCCCGAAGATCTCACAGCACTGCTTCGCTGTATGTGATGAGAGCTTCCCTGAGAGAGCAAAGTCTCTTGGAAAGAGCATCATAGTAGGCGGCTCAAACTATGGTCAGGGCTCCTCAAGAGAGCATGCTGCACTTGCACCTCTTTACCTTGGCGTTAAGGCTGTACTGGTAAAGTCATTCGCAAGAATACACCGTGCTAACCTCATTAATGCAGGTATTCTGCCCCTCACATTTGTGAATGAGGCTGATTATGACAATATTGCCCAGGGTGATGAGCTTGTTCTTGCAGATGTAAGAAAGGCTGTAGAGGACGGCATGTCCGAGCTTACAGTTGTTAACAAGACAAACGGCAAGGAGATCCCTGTACTCTGTGAGCTTTCAGGTCGTACAAAGGATATCATGCTTGCAGGCGGACTTCTCGACTATACAAGAGAGTCAATGAAGTAATACTGCTTTAGAGGTTACTAATTATGCGCTTACCGGATATGCTTATTGACAACGAATTATTTGCAGGCAGGATCGTAAGACTTCCAAGAACAGGAAAAGACTGGGCTGTACTCATTATAGCTATAGTCATTTGGTTCCTGTTGTCTCTTCTGTTTGAAAAGAAGTTATCAAACATGAAAAGAGAACACAGACGAATAGTTGAAGCTGTTTGTATGCTTGTGATCGTTATATTACTGGAACTGCTTATTTCTTGAAGTACAAAGGAGGTACAATCCAATGGCTAAAATAACCATGAAAACACCGCTGGTCGAAATGGACGGCGACGAAATGACAAGAATTCTCTGGCAGTGGATCAAGGAAACTCTTCTTGAACCATATGTAGAGCTTAATACAGAATACTATGATCTCGGTCTCAAGCACAGAGAGGAGACCAAGGATCAGGTGACGCTTGATTCTGCCGAGGCTACAAAGAAGTACGGTGTAGCTGTAAAGTGCGCGACTATTACACCTAACGCTGCGAGAATGCCTGAGTATAATCTCACTCAGATGTGGAAGTCTCCTAACGGAACTATCCGTGCAGCGCTCGATGGTACTGTTTTCCGTACACCTATCATCGTAAAGGGTATCGAGCCCTATATCCCTACATGGACAAAGCCAATTACTATTGCCCGTCACGCTTACGGTGATGTTTACAAGAATACCGAGATGCGCGTAAGCAAGGGCAGTAAGGCTGAACTGGTTGTAACTGACGAAAACGGTAACGAGACCCGTGAGCTTATCCATGAGTTCACAAAGTGTGACGGCATAATTCAGGGACTTCACAATCTCGACGCTTCTATCGCAGGTTTTGCAAGAGCTTGCCTTAACTACGGTCTTGATCTCAAGCAGGATGTATGGTTTGCTTCCAAGGATACAATTTCAAAGAAGTATGACCACCGTTTCAAGGACATCTTCCAGGAGATCTATGATAACGAATACAAGGAGAAGTACGAGGCTGCCGGCATCGAATACTTCTATACTCTTATTGACGATGCGGTTGCAAGAGTTATCCGGTCAAACGGCGGATACATCTGGGCTTGCAAAAACTATGACGGCGATGTAATGTCAGATATGGTATCTACAGCTTACGGAAGCCTTGCTATGATGACTTCTGTTCTTGTTTCGCCTGACGGAATATATGAGTATGAGGCTGCACACGGAACTGTTCAGCGCCACTATTACAAGTACCTCAAGGGTGAGGAGACATCGACAAACTCTGTTGCAACTATCTTTGCATGGAGCGGAGCTCTCAGAAAGAGGGGAGAACTTGACGGAACTCCGGAGCTCTGTGATTTCGCTGATAAGCTTGAGAAGGCTACTATACAGACTATCGAGGACGGCGTTATGACAGGTGATCTTTATCTTATCTCTAAGCTTGACAACAAGAAGAAGGTTGATTCCAAGACCTTCCTTGACGAGATAAAGATCAGACTTGATAAATTAATGTGATAAGAGAGAAGGCATACAGCAATGTCAAAAAACTCAATATCCAACTCTGTCATAAGAAGGCTTCCGAGGTACTATCGCTTTCTCGGGGAGCTCGAGAACAACGGATATGTTCGTATATCTTCAAGAGAGCTGTCGGAGAAAATGGGACTTACCGCTTCACAGATTAGGCAGGACTTTAACTGCTTCGGTGAATTCGGACAGCAGGGCTATGGCTATAATGTAAGTGATCTTCGCCTTGAGATCGGCAAGATCCTCGGCCTTGACAAGCAGACGCCGATGATCCTTCTTGGTGCGGGAAATCTCGGAAAAGCAATTGCTGCCCACATAGATTTCCATAATAAAGGCTTTGACCTTATTGGTGCCTTTGACATCAACGAAGAGCTTATTGGCAAGGAAATAGGCGAGCTTAAGGTCAGAAGTATTGACGAGCTCAGCTCCTTCTGTGCCGAAAACAAGCCTGTTGCGGCTATTCTCTGCGTTCCGATGCAGGCTGCCGAAAAGCTTGTAAATACACTTATCGGCTGCGGCATCAAAGCTTTCTGGAACTTTACACATTATGACCTCAAGGTCACTCATAAGGATGTGGCAGTTGAGAATGTACACCTCGGCGATAGTCTTACAACTCTTTCTTACGGACTTAACAATATAGAATTGACTGAAAAAAAGTGATCTTTAAAAACGGAACAGAGCGGATCTGTTCCGTTTTTTTATCAAACGAGTGTGAAAAAATTATCAATGTTTTTCACGTGATATATAAAATAAAGAATTTTCAAATTCCAAAAACGAATTACTGATTCATGTGGTTCACGGATGATTTTTTATTTCATGGTGTTATTGATCAGGGGGATAAAACTGCTTTTCACCATTTTGAGTTTCGGTTATATTAGTCATGGCTGTTGAAAAAGCAAAGTTTGTAAGTCAAATGCAACAAAAATAATTCTTGACAACCCCGGAATTTGTAAGCAGCAAAAGAGTGATATAAAAACAAATATATCATTTTTTATATGTGGCTATCTTAGTGTGATCACATCTTTGTTAATTATATATCAATATCTGAATACCGATATTCTTAAACTGAATTTGAATTTATCCGAAGATACTGGTATACTTATAATGTATAGTAATGTTGAAACAGGTATAACTTTGTCGCAAGACTTGTTATACAAGATCATCAGGGGAGAGGATAATTATGGATTTTCGTATCGAACATGATTCAATGGGCGAAGTAAAGGTGCCTGCTGATAAGTACTGGGCTGCACAGACTGAACGCAGTCATGAGAATTTTCTTATCGGTGTAGGCATAGAGACCATGCCTAGAGAGATCACTCATGCCTTTGGAATCCTTAAAAAGGCTGCAGCTCTTTCAAATCATGAGCTTAAGCCTGAAAAAATGACCGATGAAAAGCTGAATGCTATATCTCAGGCGTGTGACGAGGTTATAAGTGGCTCACTCAATGATCATTTCCCCCTTGTAGTTTGGCAGACAGGAAGCGGCACTCAGTCAAATATGAACGCCAACGAGGTCATTGCCAACCGTGGAAATGAGATCGCGGGAGCAAAGCTTCTTCACCCTAATGATGATATAAACATGAGCCAGTCTTCAAATGATACCTTTCCGACTGCAATGCACATCGCAGCAGTTATCGCTCTTGAAGACAAGGTGATTCCGGCTGTTGATGTACTCATCGAAACCTTCAAGCACCTTGAGACCGAAAACGAAGGTATAGTAAAGAGCGGAAGAACACATCTCCAGGATGCAACTCCTATAAAGTTCTCTCAGGAAATAAGCGGTTGGAGAGCTTCGCTTGAAAAGGACAAAAAGATGATACTTTCAGCCTGCGAAGAGCTTAAAGAGCTTGCCCTCGGAGGTACAGCTGTCGGAACAGGTCTGAATGCTCCCAAGGGGTTTGCTGAGAAGGCTGCTGAGAATATAAGCAAGCTTACAGGAAAAAAGTTTATCACTTCTCCCAATAAATTCCATTCCCTCACATCAAAGGACGAGATAGTTTTTGCACACGGAGCTCTCAAGGCTCTGGCAGCTGATATGATGAAGACCGCCAACGATGTAAGATGGCTTGCTTCAGGTCCCAGAGATGGTCTTGGAGAGATCTTCATTCCCGAAAACGAGCCCGGTTCGTCTATCATGCCCGGTAAGGTCAATCCCACACAGTGCGAACAGGTAACTATGGTAGCCGTTCAGGTAATGGGCAATGATGTTGCAGTCGGTATGGCTGCTTCACAGGGCAATTTTGAACTGAATGTATTCATGCCTGTGTGTGCATATAACTTCTTACAGTCTGCAAGGCTGCTTGCTGAGTCCATCATGTCTTTCAACAAGAACTGTGCCGTGGGCATTAAGGCAAATAAGGAAAAAATGCATCATAATCTTTACAATTCCCTTATGCTTGTTACAGCTCTTAATCCCTATATCGGATATGAGAATGCTGCAAAGACAGCCAAGAAGGCGTTCAAGGATAATATTTCTCTGAAGGAAGCCTGCGTTGAACTCGGATTTCTTACTGCCGAAAGGTTCGACGAGGTGTTCCATCCTGAAGAAATGGTTTGATATTATACGAAAGGAAGCGTACAAATGGAAACTTTTACCTATTACCCTGGCTGTACGCTGAGAACCAAAGCAAAGGACCTTGATACATATGCAAGGTTCTCTGCGGAGGCTCTCGGTATCTCTCTTGAGGAGCCTGCTGACTGGCAGTGCTGCGGCGGAGCTTATACTACGGCTAAAGACGAGATCGCTACTAAGCTTTCAGCTGTAAGAACTCTCAACTCGGCAAAGGTCAGCAACAGACCTCTTATCACAGTCTGTTCAGCCTGTCATAATGTTATCAAACAAACTAATTATGATATTCTCCACGACGAGGAGGTGGCTTCCAAGGTCAATAATTACCTGAAGCTCGATGAACCTTATAACGGGGAGACCACTGTATACCACTATCTTGAGATGCTCCGTGATGTAGTCGGATTTGACAATCTTGCACAGAAGGTAGTAAATCCTTTCAAGGGCAAAAAGATAGCTGCATACTATGGATGTCTGCTGCTTCGTCCTTCAAAGACTCTTGCTATGGACGATCCCGAAAATCCTTCGATCATGGAAGATTTTATCAAGGCTATCGGCGGAACTCCAGTCATATATGCTCAGAGGAATGAATGCTGCGGAGGCTACATTACACTCGAAGACAAGGATCAGGCAGCTAAGAGAAGCGGAGCTGTTATGAGCTCTGCTGCTGATCAGGGAGCTGATATGATCATCACTGCCTGTCCTCTTTGCTTGTATAATCTCAAGAAGAACTCAGGCTCAGAGCTCCCTGTTTACTACTTTACCGAGCTTCTCGCAGAGGCTCTCGGCGTGAAGGAGGAAAGCAATGAATAAGAATTTAAAGGAACAGGTCCTTCGTGCCAGCGGAGTAAATGTACTCAAGTGTATGCGCTGCGGAAAATGTTCGGGAACCTGCCCCTCATATGACGAGATGGAATATCATCCCCATCAGTTCGTCTACATGGTAGAGCGCGGCGATATTGAGACTCTGATGAATTCAAAATCCATATACAAGTGCCTTACCTGCTTTGCCTGTGTTGACAGATGTCCCAGAAACGTAGAGCCTGCTAAAGTAGTGGAAGCTGTAAGACTTGCGGCTGTACGTCAGCAGGGGAATAATCATATGAATCCCAATCAGATACCTGAAATGCTTGACGACGATCTGCCTCAGCAGGCTATCGTAACAGCTTTCAGAAAGTACATTAAGTAAGGAGGAGATCACACTATGCAGAGAATAGGCGTTTTCGTCTGTCATTGCGGAACGAATATCGCTGCAACAGTCGATGTTAAAACTGTTGCGGAAGCTCTCGGTCACGAGCCCGGCGTGGTCATCTCTCAGGATTACCAGTATATGTGCTCTGAATCGGGACAGAATCTTGTAAAGAATGCTATTAAGGAACATAATCTTACAGGTGTTGTTATCTGTTCGTGTTCACCAAGAATGCATGAAAATACATTCAGAAAGGCAGCTGCGGCTGCCGGACTCAATCCCTATCTCGTTGAGATAGCAAATATCCGTGAGCAGTGCTCGTGGATACACAAGGATATTGCAACTGCCACTGATAAGGCAATAATCCTCGGTAAGGCAGCAGTTGCGAAGGTACACCTCAATGCTCCTCTTACAGCAGGCGAGAGTCCTGTAGCAAAGAGAGCTCTTGTCATAGGCGGAGGAATCGCAGGTATACAGACTGCCCTCGACATCGCTGAGGCAGGCTTTGACGTTGATATCGTTGAGAAGCAGCCTACAATAGGCGGTAAGATGGCACAGATAGATAAGACCTTCCCCACACTTGACTGTGCTGCTTGTATCCTTACTCCTAAAATGGTTGAGGCTTCACAGAATGAGCATATAACTATCCACTCATTCAGTGAGGTCACAGATGTAAAGGGCTTTGTAGGAAACTTTACAGTTACTATCAAGAAAAAGGCACGTTACGTTGATGAGACCAAGTGCACAGGCTGCGGTCTCTGTACGGAGAAATGTCCCATGAAGAAGGTGCCAAATGAGTTCAATATGGGACTTGACAACAGGACGGCTGTTTATATTCCTTTTGCTCAGGCGGTTCCGAAGGTAGCAACTATCGACCCTAACTACTGCATGATGCTCAAGAACGGAAAGTGCGGTGTCTGCTCAAAGGTCTGCTCAGTTGGAGCTATCGACTATAAGCAGCAGGACCGTTTCATCGAGCAGAAGTATGGTGCTATCGTAGTTGCAACAGGCTTCAATCCTATCAAGCTTGATAAGTATGATGAATTCGCATATAATCAGTGCCCTGACGTTGTTACTTCTCTGGAGCTTGAACGTCTTATGAACGCTGCTGGTCCAAACGGCGGAACACTTCTTCGTCCTTCCGATAAGACACATCCCCACAAGATAGTATTTGTACAGTGTGTAGGCTCCAGATGCGACGACAGCAAGGGTAAGCCTTATTGTTCAAAGATCTGCTGTATGTACACCGCCAAGCACGCAATGCTTATCCGTGAGAAATACCCTGATACAGAGGTATATGTATTCTACATAGATGTTCGTACTCCCGGCAAGAACTTCGATGAATTCTACCGCCGTGCAGTTGAGCAGTACAATGTTCACTACATAAAGGGCATGGTCGGAAAGGTAACACCTCGTTCCGACGGCAAGATAGATGTACAGGCTTCTGATCTTCTCGCCAATGAACAGCTCCATATTGATGCTGATATGGTTGTCCTGGCAGCAGCCATCGAGCCTGACAAGACTGCACGTCCTCTTGCTACTATGCTTACAACACAGATGGACACCAACGACTTCTTTACAGAAGCTCATCCTAAGCTTCGTCCTGTAGAGAGCGCTACAGCGGGTATATTCCTATCAGGTGCTTGTCAGGGACCCAAGGACATTCCCGAGACAGTTGCTCAGGCAAGTGCAGCAGCTGCAAAGGCTATCGGTCTTCTTGTGAAGAACAGCATAACCTGCAATCCTTGTGTTGCTCATTCAAATGAGCTTATGTGCAACGGATGCTCGTCCTGTGAAAAGGTTTGTCCCTACAGAGCTATCACTTATGAAGATAAGGAATTCAGAATGCCTGACAGAACAACAGCTATACGTCGTGTTGCAAGTGTCAACCCTGCGGTATGCCAGAGCTGCGGTGCTTGTACAGTAGCTTGTCCTTCAGGCGCTATGGACCTTAACGGCTTCTCTAACAGTCAGATCATGGCGGAGGTAGACGCAATATGCAAGTAAATGAAAATAAAGAGTTTGAACCGCTGATCGTTGCCTTCTGCTGTAACTGGTGCTCATATGCAGGAGCCGATCTTTCGGGAACAAACAGACTTAATTATCCTACAAATGTAAAGATAATCAGAGTGCCCTGCTCATGCAGAGTAAACCCTATGTTCATTCTCAGAGCCTTCCAGCGCGGCGCTGACGGAGTTATCCTCTGCGGCTGTCACCCCGGAGACTGCCATTATACATCAGGCAATTATTTCACAAGAAGAAGAATGACACTCCTGTTCAGTATGCTTGATTTTCTCGGAATAGAGCGTGACAGAACAAGGGTAGAGTGGGTATCGGCTGCTGAAGGAGCTAAATTCGCGGCTACAATGAATGAGTTCACTGAGGCAGTAAAGAAGCTCGGACCTAACCGCAGATTGGAGGATTTACGATGCAGGAAGCAATGATAAACAGAGCAAAGCAGCTTCTGGCTGACGGCACCGTAAACCGTGTAATCGGCTGGAAGAGGGGAGAGTTCGTGTATGATGTTACTCCCGCAATTTTTGAAACTGCCGAGGAGCTTGATGCTGAGTTCGTTTACGACGACTTTACGGCAGCAAACGTATCAAAATATCTTGTAAAGGAATGTAAAAAGGAAGGCAAGATTCTTGCTTTTTTGAAGCCCTGTGATACTTACAGCTTTAATCAGCTTACCAAGGAGCACAGAGTTGTACGCGATAACGTTTATATTATAGGAATTCCCGGTGGTCCCAAGCTTGATGCCGAAAAGATAAAGGCAAAGGGAATCACAGGCATACTTGGCGCTAAAAACGATAACGGAACATTTGTTATAGAAACCCTCTATGGTGAGGAGAAAATGCCTTATTATGAAGCCCTCAGTACAAAGTGTGAGAGCTGCAAGAGCAAAAAACACGTTGTGTATGACGAGCTTATCGGTGATGACGGAGAAGTTCTTGAGTCTGACCGCTTCGATATGGTGGAGAAGCTTGAGAATATGTCTGCTCAGGAAAGATATGACTTCTGGAGAGAGCAGCTTTCCAAATGTATCCGCTGCAATGCCTGCCGTAATGTCTGTCCTGCCTGCACTTGTGAAAAGTGCGTGTTCGATAATCCTGACTCAGGCGTTGAGAACAAGGCTCCCGCAGACAGCTTTGAGGAGAATATGTTCCACATAATCCGTGCATTCCATGTTGCGGGAAGATGTACGGACTGCGGCGAGTGCTCGAGAGTTTGCCCTCAGAATATCCCGCTTCATCTGCTCAACAGGAAGTTCATCAAGGACATCAATTCTCTGTATGGCAATTATCAGGCAGGTGAGGATACTACCTCAAGAGCTCCTCTTAACGATTACAAGACCGATGACTGCGAAGCAAGTATCGTTCATGAAAGGGGAGTTGAGTAATGCTGAAAATATCACTTGATAGAATAAATGAACTCTTTGAAGCTATCTCAGCTTCTCAGACGCTGTATATCCCCACAGACCGTGAGGACGGTGCTGCTGAATACAGAAAGTACGAGAGTGGCATGAAGCTCAGTAATGCCCTCAATACAGTAAGAAGTGCCAAGGACTTCTTCTTTCCTCAGACCGAAAACCTCGTTGACTTCAAAATGGAAGGCAAAAATATCGAGGTAATAGATATTCGCAAGGAATCAGAAGATTTTGTTATCTTTGGAGCACGTGCCTGCGATGCAAGAAGCTTCACTATTCTTGACAAGGTCTTTCTTGCTGAACCTGTGGACAGCTACTATAAGACACGCCGCGAGCATGGTACAGTTGTAACTATGGCTTGTACACGTCCTTCCGAGACCTGCTTCTGCGGAGTTTTCGGCATAGACGCTACAGCTCCCGAGGGCGACGCTGCCTGCTGGAGCGACGGTGAGAGCATTTTCTTTGAGGCTCACAACGAAAAGGGAAAGAAATTCATTGACTCTATCTCATCTCTTCTTGAGGATGGAGATACCGCAAAGCTTGAGGAGACACGTGAAAAGACCAGAGCTATTCTTAAAAAGCTTCCTCTTGCGGGTCTTTCTACCGAGTCATTCGGCGGCGAACGCATGATGGAGCACTTCAACTCTGAAAAGTGGGGAGAACTTTCAGAGAGCTGTCTCGGCTGCGGAACCTGTACATTTGTATGCCCCACCTGCCAGTGCTATGACATTAAGGACTTCAATACCGGTCACGGCATAAAGCGCTTCCGCTGCTGGGATTCATGTATGTACTCCGATTTCACAAAGATGGCTCATGGTAATCCCAGACTTACCCAGCTTGAGCGCTTCCGCCAGAGATTTATGCATAAGCTTGTGTATTTCCCTGCGAACAATAACGGCGAATTCGGATGTGTAGGCTGCGGAAGATGCTTATCAAAGTGTCCGATTTCCATGAATATCGTCAAGGTAATGAAAGCATTGGAGGTAAAGTGATGAATAATGATGCATTGATACCTTACATAGGAGTAGTTACCGATATAAGACAGGATACTCCCGACGTAAAGACATTCAGGGTAGTTTCTCCTGAGGGCGGTAAGGTATTCGAGCATATGCCCGGACAGTGCGCTATGCTCTCGATCCCCGGTGTCGGCGAGGGTATGTTCTCAATAACTTCTTCTCCTACAAATAAGGATTTTATGGAGTTCAGCATAAAGAAGTGCGGCTGCCTTACAACATGGCTTCACGCTATGGACGTTGGTCAGCAGATAACTATCCGCGGACCTTACGGAAATCATTTCCCGGTCGAGACTGAACTCAAGGGCAAAGACCTGCTGTTTATCGCAGGCGGTATCGGACTTGCACCGCTTCGTTCAGTTATCAATTATGTCCGCGACAACCGTTCTGACTACGGCGATGTGCAGATAGTTTACGGTTCACGTTCAAAGGACGATCTCGTTGACTACAAGGAGATAATTGACGAGTGGATGGCTGACGAGGGAATAGAGGTAAACCTCACAATAGACAATCCTCAGGAAGGCTGGGACGGTCATGTCGGATTCGTTCCAAATTATGTCAAGGAGCTCAATCCTTCCATAAATAAAACAGTTCTTATATGCGGTCCTCCCATAATGATAAAGTTTACTCTTGCAGGACTGAAAGAGCTTGGCTTTACAGAGACTCAGGTATATACAACTATGGAGCTTCGCATGAAGTGTGCCGTAGGAAAGTGCGGACGCTGCAATATCGGCAGCAAGTACGTCTGCAAGGACGGACCTGTTTTCCGCTTTGATCAGCTTGATGAGCTGCCTGATGAATATTAAGGAGGAGAATTTAGCATGGATAATATGTTGAATGTTTACCTGTTCGGCAAGAGATATCAGGTGCCCGCAGGTCTTACGATAATGACAGCTATGGAATATGCAGGCTACGAGCTTGTAAGAGGCTGCGGCTGCCGTAACGGCTTCTGCGGTGCCTGCGCTACCATTTACAGAATAAAGGGAGAGATAGAGCTCCACGGATGCCTTGCCTGTCAGACTGAGATACAGGAAGGAATGTACGTTGCCACACTTCCTTTCTTCCCGCTTGAAAAGAGAGTATACAATATCGAGGAGATAAAGCCCACACAGCAGATAATGATGCAGCTCTATCCCGAGATATACAGCTGTATCGGCTGCAATGCCTGCACAAAGGCTTGTACTCAGGAGCTCAATGTTATGCAGTATATCGCATACGCTCAGAGAGGCGAGTATGACAAGTGTGCAGAGGAGAGCTTTGACTGCGTAATGTGCGGCGTATGTTCATCACGCTGTCCCGCAGGTATCTCTCATCCTCAGGTAGCAATGCTTGCAAGACGCCTCAACGGAAAGTATATCGCTCCCGAGTGCGGTCATCTTGCAGACAGGGTAAATGAGATAAACGAGGGTATCTTTGATGAGAAGATAGCCGAGCTTATGACAAAGGCTGTAGATAACCTTGAAGAGATCAAGGATATGTACAACCATCGTGAGATCGAGAAGTAAGGGGGAGAGAAGATGTACAAGATAGAAAAGCTTAATGAACTTGCAAAGGTAGTTGCAGAGAAAAGAGCTGAGAATGCAGCTCTCGAACCCAGACGTATGACAGCTGAGGAAAAGGACGACCTTCTTGCTCATTTCCACCCCGATTACAAGCAGGACGAGTTCACAGTTCTTTCAGCAGGCGTAAATAAGGGCGATAAGGTCCCCACACAGCTTGCAGCTCTTCTTCAGGGCAAGAGCAGGATCACTGCTGCCGATGTAGACCTGTCAGCTCCCGATTATGATACAGATGTACTTATTATCGGAGGCGGCGGTGCTGGTGCTTCAGCAGCTATCGAGGCTGACGAAGCTGGTGTCAAGACAATGATCGTTACTAAGCTTCGTATCGGTGATGCAAATACAATGATGGCAGAGGGCGGTATCCAGGCTGCTGACAAGCCCAATGACTCTCCCGCTATCCACTTTCTTGACGCTTTCGGCGGCGGACATTTCGCTGCTAAGCCCGAGCTCGTAAAGAAGCTTGTTACAAAGGCTCCTGAGGCTATCCAGTGGCTCAATAAGCTTGGTGTAGAGTTCGACAAGGAACCAGATGGTACAATGGTCACAACTCACGGCGGCGGTACTTCGAGAAAGAGAATGCACGCTGCAAAGGACTACTCAGGTGCTGAGATAATGCGTACACTTCGCGATGAGGTCATCAATCGTGGTATTCCCGTTATTGACTTCACAGCTGCGATCGAGATAATCCTTGACGAAAACGGCAAGGCAGCAGGCGCTGTTCTTATGAACATGGAGACCAAGGAGCTTCTTGTTGCAAGAGCGAAGACGGTTATAATCGCAACAGGCGGTGCAGGAAGACTTCACTATCAGGGCTTCCCAACATCAAACCACTACGGCGCTACAGCTGATGGACTTATACTCGGCTACCGTGTAGGTGCAAAGCTCCTTTATGCAGACACACTCCAGTATCATCCTACAGGAACAGGCTACCCTGAGCAGATATTCGGCGCACTGGTTACCGAGAAGGTACGTTCGCTTGGTGCAAAGCTTGTCAACATAGACGGTGATGTATTCATGCATCCCCTTGAGACAAGAGATGTTACCGCAGCTTCTATTATCCGCGAGTGTACAGCCCGCGACAAGGGTATAGAGACTAACCTCGGAAAGGCTATCTGGCTCGATACACCTATGATAGAACTTATCCACGGTGAAGGAACTATCGAAAAGCGTATACCTGCCATGATGAGGATGTTCGGCAAGTACGGTATCGATATCCGCAAGGAGCCTATCCTTGTTTATCCCACACTTCACTACCAGAATGGCGGTCTTGATATTACTGATGACTGTGCAACAGGCGTAGAGAATCTTTACGCAGCAGGTGAGGTAGCAGGCGGCATCCACGGACGTAACCGTCTCATGGGCAATTCTCTCCTTGATGTTATCGTATTCGGCAGAAATGCAGGAATCTACGCATCAGCCAAGGCTAAGGAGTCTTCTGAGCCTCAGGGACTTACTCTCGGACATATTGAGAAGTTCAATAAGGAACTTGAAGCTGCAGGTGTTGCAGGCGACACAGCTTCACCTATGCTTCTTCCTCATTACGCAAGAAAGAAATAATTAAAAAGGGACGCCGTAATGGCGTCCCGAAATATGTATTTATAAAAGAAAGTTAAGTGATAAATAATGGATTTTTTCAACGGAATTCTTTCTATTCACGGCGTTTCATTCCTGATGATCTCGGTAATTGCCATTGCTGCTCTCGGTTACATTCTCGGAAGGATTACAATAAAAGGTATCTCTCTCGGTACCGCAGGCGTATTTATAGTGGCTCTTATCTATGGCTGTATTTTCTATAAACAGCTTTCTGATGAAATAAATACCGACTTCGTAGGAAATGCCCTGAAGATAGTTGACAATCTCGGACTTATTCTTTTTGTGACAGCTGTTGGCTTTATTGCAGGACCTAATTTTTTCGGCAATTTCAAGAAAAACTTCAAATCCTATGTGCTTCTGGCGATAATTATTATACTCAGCGGCGGACTTGCATGTGCAGGATGTATCATGATAGGCAGAAACTTTACAGATCTTTCAACAGAAGAGTTTACAGCAATGCTTACCGGAATACTCTCGGGTGCACTCACAAGCACTCCCGGTTTCTCGGCTGCTAAGGATGCGGTACAGACAGATCATCTTCAGGGAATAGTATCTGTTGGATACGCTATTGCATATATTTTCGGAGTTATCGGCGTAGTTCTTTTCGTACAGATCATTCCTAAGCTTACAAAGGCCGATATGGCTAAGGAGCGCGAGCTTCTTGCTCCTACATCAAGCAAGAATACAAAGGAAAAGAAAATGTACAAGCTTATCGAGATGGACAGCTTCGGTATAATGCCCTTTGCGCTTGCAGCAGTTATCGGAATTATACTTGGTTCATTCAAATTCGGTAATTTTTCTCTTTCCACTACAGGCGGATGTCTTCTTGTCTCGCTTATCTTCGGACATTTTGGTCATTTCGGCAAGCTTTCAGTAACTCCTAAGGATTCCACCCTTAAGGTGTTCCGTGAACTTGGACTTATGTTCTTCCTGATCGGTGCGGGAGTTTCCGGCGGAGCTAAGTTTGTTCAGTATTTTGACGCAGTATACTTTGTCTACGGAATGATAATGACAGTCGTTCCCATGATAATCGGTTACCTCTTTGCAAAGTATGTGCTGAAGCTCAGCCTGCTCAATAACCTTGGCTCTATTACTGGCGGCATGACTTCCACACCTGCTCTTGGAACACTTATAAGCACAGCAGGTACAGAGAATGTTGCTTCCGCTTATGCAGCAACTTATCCTGTGGCACTGATCTCGGTTGTACTTGTATCACAGTTCCTTATTATTATTTTCAAGTAATGATAAAGCGTCTCCAAGCGGAGGCGCTTTTTTATAAAAATAAAAGCCTGAGAATTGCTCTCAGGCTTTATTACTTATTTAACGCCGTAGGTCTCTCTGTATTCGAGCATCTTGTCAAGATATTCCTTGCCGGGAACTATATCGTTTCTGATAGCGTCGATTATATTCTCCATTGTAACAATAGGATATACGATAACACCAAAATCACGCTTTACTTCCTGAACAGCTGAAAGCTCACCTGTACCTTTCTCCATACGGTCAACAGTGATCACCATACCTGTAACATTGACGTCAGCTGCTGTCATAAGCTTTGGCATGGACTCTCTGAGCGCTTTGCCTGAGGTCATTACATCGTCGATGATAACTACCTTCTCGCCGTCCTCAAGAGTCTTTCCTACGAACATACCGCCTTCGCCGTGATCCTTGGCTTCCTTTCTGTCGAAGCAGTAGGAAACATCGATACCGAACTTATTGCTGAGTGCGACAACAGCTGAAACTGCAAGGGGAATACCTTTGTAAGCAGGTCCGAAGAGAGTATCAACAGGGATATTGTTAGCATTGATGCACTCTGCGTAGTATTCGCCGAGCTTTGCAAGCTGAGCACCTGTCTTATAGTTACCGCAGTTGATAAAGTAAGGAGCTTTTCTTCCGCTCTTGAGAGTGAACTCGCCGAATGTAAGTACGCCGCAGTCCACCATGAATTTTATAAAACTTTCCTTGTACGTCATTTGTATAACCTCCGTTATGTATTTATTATTGACTCCTGCAGTGCAGGCAATGAACGTTATATTACTTCAAAAATATGTCCGCAAAACGGACATCTCGGATAATCCAGGTCGATGTTTTCTCCGCATTCCGGGCAGACCTTCTTTGGCAGGATGTCGATATTATCGTCAATATCCTGATTGAATTTGCCTGCGAAGCCCGTGGGGTGTGTGATGGGGAAGACACCTATTAGCATACCGCATTCTGAACAATAGTAACCCAACGTTGTATCGACCGGGACCTCGCAAAGCATCTGGTCTCCGTCATAGAAGGTAGAGACGGGATATACAAGAGATGATCCCTTGGACGGTATGCCACGCTTTTCAATCTTAAAGAAGCCTCTGAGCATTTGTTTTCCGCAATGGAGCATAATATATCCCTCCTTATAAGCTATAATAATATTATAGTCTATTTAAGGAAATAATTCAAGATAAAATGAAGAAAAAGTTCGCATTCTGTACTAACCATGCATTACCACTTGATTTTTCATAAGTATTAGTGTATAATATATACATAAAAGGCGTATGCCGGATTGGAGAAACAGATATGTCTGAAATGAATGAATATACCCCTGATCTTTTCGAGCTGATCGATGAAGAGGGAAATAAGAAGCAGTTTGAGCTTATTGATGTTGCCGAGATAGAAGGCGAGCAGTATTTTGCAATGCTTCCTGCTGTGGAAGATGATGACTTCCTCAATTCTGACTGTGAGCTTGTCATACTCAAGTCAATCGAAGAGGACGGTGAGGAAATACTTGCTTCCATTGACGATGATGATGAATTTGAGACTGTATCCAGATTCTTTATGGAGAGACTTCAGGAAGCACTTGAAGAGTGACTTTTACCAAATTTTAATAATTTTACATAGATTTGCTATTGATTTTTTGAAAACTCTGTGCTATAATATATATAGAAAAAGAAAATTTCTGCCTTGTTCGGGTAATTATAGTTTTTATAATCCAACACATAATCCAAGGGAATTCAGCTCCGTATGTGGA
Organism: Bacillota bacterium; assembly: GCA_029572815.1. Taxonomy (GTDB): domain Bacteria; phylum Bacillota; class Clostridia; order Oscillospirales; family Ruminococcaceae; genus Ruminococcus. Next base: position 79,882 of record JAKPUQ010000060.1, read on the forward strand.
CTGCAGACCTCCCGCCCTGCGGAAGAAGGGAGCGAGAAGCATAAGGGCGTTTACCCACCTGCTTCGTGCGGGTTTTATGCACTATATGACGGCAAGGCGGATTTTTTTCAAAAATGTAAATAAATATCCCGAAAGCGTTTTAGGTCACTTTCGGGATTCTTTTTTATGGTTCTGTTTCAATTGCAATTCCTTCAGCCAGACTCTTCTGACAATCAATGTAGCGCTGATTTGAGCTTCCACGGAATTTTATCTCCCAATCCTTCTGTTCAAGGATAAAGGGACCGTCGATAAGCACATCAGTTACTTCAAGAAGTTCCTGCCAGTGGTTTTTTTTGCGGTCATTATAAAGCTGCTCAAACGTATAGCCCGTATATGTTACGATGTTGAGACCGAGCTTTTTTATCTCTTTGCCAAGTTCTGAGAGAGCTTCCGCCTGACAGAAGGGCTCTCCGCCGCTGAACGTCACGCCGTCAAGCAGGGGATTGCTTTTTATCTTATCAAGCAGCTCCTCAGTAGTGGTGAGAGTACCGCCGCTGAAATCATGGGTCTGAGGATTGTGGCAGCCCTTGCAGTTATGCGGGCAGCCCTGAACGAAAACTGTAAATCTTATTCCGGGGCCGTCAACGATGGAATCGTTGACAGTACCCGCAATTCTGAGTTCCATTAAATCACCTGATCATACATCATGCTTTACACGGTCATGCTCTTCAGCGCGCTTGCCGTTATTGAATCGGTCAAGTGTACCTACGAGATAACCTGTGATACGGCGTATTCTGTCAAATGCGACATTGTTGGAATGTTCCTTTCTGCCGCAGCAGGGACAAGTTTCACCGATTATTCCTGTATATCCGCAGCAGGGATCGCGGTCTACGGGGTGGTTTATAGCACCATAGCCTATGCCTGACTCCTTCATGCAGCGAACTATCTTCTCAAATGCACTGAGATTTTCAAGTGGATCACCGTCAAGCTCGATATAGCTGATGTGACCTGCATTTGTAAGCTCATGGTAAGGAGCTTCGATCTTTATTTTTTCAAATGCGCTGATAGGATAGTAAACCGGAACATGGAATGAGTTTGTATAGTAATCGCGGTCTGTTACGCCCTCGATGATACCATATTTCTTAGCGTCCATACGGACAAATCTGCCTGAGAGTCCCTCTGCCGGAGTAGCCAGGAGAGAGAAGTTAAGACCTGTTCTCTTTGACTCTTCGTCAAGGCGCTTTCTCATAGCAGTAACGATCTCAAGACCGAGTTCACGAGCCTCTTCACTTTCACCATGATGAACTCCGATAAGAGCTTTAAGAGTCTCAGCAAGACCGATGAATCCGACTGAAAGGGTTCCGTGTTTGAGTACCTCTCCAATTGTATCGTCTGCAGAGAGTTTGTCGGAGTCTATCCAGATTCCCTGCCCCATAAGGAATGGGAAATTTCTAACTCTCTTCTGTGACTGTATCTTGAAGCGGTGCATGAGCTGATCGATGACCAGTTCCATTTTTTCTTCCAGCATCTCGAAGAAGAGACCAACGTTGTGGTCGGCCTTGATAGCAAGTCTGGGAAGATTTATTGAAGTAAAGCTGAGGTTGCCTCTGCCTGTAACGATCTCTCTTGAGGGATCATAGTTGTTTCCAATAACTCTTGTACGGCAGCCCATATAAGCAATCTCAGTATCAGGATTGCCCTCCTTGTAGTACTGAAGGTTATATGGAGCGTCAATGAATGAGAAGTTAGGGAAGAGTCTCTTTGCAGAAACACGACAGGCAAGCTTGAAAAGATCATAGTTAGGATCGGTGGGGTTGTAGTTGATACCGTCCTTGATCTTGAAGATGTGTATAGGGAAGATAGGAGTCTCGCCGTTACCGAGACCTGCTTCCTGAGCAAGGAGAACGTTCTTGATGACCATTCTTCCTTCGGGAGTAGTATCTGTACCGTAATTTATTGAACTGAAAGGTGTCTGTGCACCTGCACGGCTGTTCATGGTATTGAGGTTGTGGATCAGTGCCTCCATAGCCTGATAAGTAGCTCTATCTGTTTCCTTTTCGGCGTTTCTTGTGGCGAAAGCCTGAATTTTCTCAGCAGTTTCCTTATCAGTATACTTGAGCAGAAGCTCCATTTCCTTATCCTGGTAGCCGTTGTCATGTGCAAGGACAGGTTTCAGATTGAAGTTTTCGGATATTTCTTTCTTTATATTATCCATTACCTCAAATTCATTCTCAACGCCGCCGATGAGTGAGAGAGCTCTTGCTACGTTCTGTGTATATCTTGCAGCATAGGTCTTCTTTACGCCATCAGCCATAGCGTAATCAAATGTAGGGATACTCTGACCGCCGTGCTGATCGTTCTGGTTGGACTGGATAGCGATACAGGCAAGAGCTGAGTAGCTTGCAATATCATTAGGCTCTCGGAGGAAGCCGTGTCCTGTGGAGAAGCCGTTAGTGAAGAGCTTCTTCAGATCGATCTGTGTGCAGGTGGTCGTGAGAGTATAGAAATCAAGGTCGTGGATATGTATATCGCCCTCACGGTGAGCCTTAGCATGTGCAGGCTCGAGGACGTACATCTCATAGTATTCCTTTGCGGATACAGAGCCGTATTTGAGCATGGTGCCCATGGCTGTATCACCGTCTATATTTGCGTTCTCTCGCTTGATGTCACTGTCTTTGGCGGGACTGAAGGTGAGTTCGTTGAGTACGCACATCAGATTGGTTTTCATCTCACGTGAGCGTGTACGCTCGTAACGATAGAGAATATAAGCCTTTGCTGTTTTAGCGTGACCCTTTTCGATGAGCACCTTCTCGACCAGATCCTGTATTTCTTCAACAGTGGGAGTCTTTCCGGGGTTCTGTTCCTCATAAAGTCTGCAAACCTCAACTGCGACATCCATAGCCACATTGAAGTCAGTGCCCCCACGAGCCTGAGCAGCCTTGAAAATAGCATTTGCTATCTTCTCTATATTAAAAGGAACCTTTCGTCCGTCTCTTTTGATAATGTGGATTATCATTTCTTTATCATACCTCCAAACACAATATATAGTATCTGTCTTTCAATTGCTCTAATGTATAGTATATAGCATTCAGAGACGGATGTCAATGTGAAGTATAGACAATGAACGAGCAGAAAACATATTGAAATTTGTAGTATATGTGCATAAATCTTTTATAAAATTTGATTTTTGCGATATTTCGGCATTTGAAAAGGGTCTACAAAATGTAAATAGCCGACCACTATATATAGTGGTCGGCTTAAAAATTATACAGTATGACAAAGTATGTAATCGGCTATGGTTTTATATGCAGATTCTGTCAGCACTCCTGTTTCTGAGTCACGGAATTCATCAGAAAGATTTCCGTCTACACCTTTGAGTGCAGTGTTGGTGTCTATGCAGTATACATTATTAGTATTTGCAATAGTGAGGAGCTTTGTATTGAACTCGTTTACATTACTATTGCTGACTGATGGGTCGTCATCTCTTACCGGGGGATACTGCATGATATAAATATCAGAATTAGGCAGATATCCGCGAAGATTTTTTATAAGCTCAGTATAGCTTGAGATCATGTCATCTACTTTTGCAGTTCCTATATCGTTTCCGAGCATGATATAAACTGTTTCAGGCTTTTTTATCTGGGCGATCTCATAAACAGTCTTAACACCGTAAGATGATTCGATCGTGGCCGATGTACAATTTGAAGCGCCGAGGTCCGGACTTGAGATAATATCCTTGAGACCTGTGTACTTTGCCATATCCTGAAGTGTCGTATCTGTGATCATGCAGCACCCTTCAAGGTAGGAAGCGTCTTTGGCATCAGACTGAGATATAGGATTTGTAGCAGCTAAACTGCCGTCCTGCTCAGATTTTTCAGCTTCATCATTCTTATTTTTTTCGGAAGAGGATTTTCCGCTTTTTTCTTCGATAACCACCTTGTCAAATTCCTCAGAGAAGAAATCATCCTTGTAATTGGCGGCTACCATATATAATATGAAGCAGGTCGTGAACGAGAGGACAAAGATCAATAACAGTCCCCAGATGCTGAAGCGGACCTTAGGTCTACCGCGCTTTTTGTTAGAGATCCTTCTTATACTTTTGTTTTTAGTCATATTTACTCCTGACTCAGCAAAGAGTCTGCCGAATTACGGTATGCGGCACACCGAGATCTGCCAAAGCGGCATACAAATATATTATACCTCTTTTTTAGAATTTTTGCAATAGTTTTCATTTATTTTTCAGGATGGCTTCATATCAAAAGCTTTTTATCGTCAAATACTCCAATCACGGGAAGCTCTGTTTGTAATTAATGCTGAAATAGACTAAATTAATGTGAATGTTATGAGAAAACTATTGACATTGCACATATAATGTGGTATTATATAGACAGAGAAAAGGAGAGCTCAAAAGAGTCCTCCAAGCTGAATTTACTTGGACTGAGGCAAACGCCTCAATGTAAATGATTTTATGCGGAAGGGAGAGTGAGTCCAATGGAAGGAAATTCAAAGCAGCATCGTGAAGCCGGCGGGCTTGCTGAGTAATCGGACAAAATGTTTGCGGGAATATAGGCTTCGTGCTTGTTCCATTGAAAATAGCTCAAAAAGGCTGATAGTTCTGATTATAAAGCTGACGTATTGCTGATCTGAACGGCTTCATGTCAAAGTTTTAAGATACAGAGTTATCTGAAATTTCGACAATAAGTCTTTAGATATATTGCGAAAAATCTTAAGTAAAGGTTGAGTCCAATGAGAATTTAGGTTATTACTTTATGAACTTGCATGATATTCGGATCCAGAATAGTGATGCCGGATAAATACATCTTTATAGGTGATTCCAATGGAGAATTTTTACATTGCTTGATTACTTTATTTAAAGGAATGATGTACAATGAAAATGAGGTACACATTTAAAATCTGATCCGAAAGGGTGAGTCCAAAGGGTAATTTAGCCAAGTGATGAAAGTCGCTTAAAAAATTGAATAATAACAGCCCCGGCATTAGTCGGGGCTTTTGTTATGTATAACAAATATATAATTAATATATAATTTGTTTTTTTCTTATGTTATCATATAATTATCACAAAAAAAGGTTATAATATAATTATAGTGAGAAATTATGTGAAAGGATGAGCGATATGTCAGATAATTATAATGATAGAGAGCCGATCAGTTCCGATGATGGGTATAGTTCGGCTCAATATCGCACTGATTACAGTTCAGATCGCCATGACGATAACGGAAAAGATGAATACGGTGAACAGAAGTACACCAGCGGCTCTTATACCTATACTTCCGAGAATTCTGCAAAAAGTAAGAAGACTAGGAAGCCATTTTTTATTCTAAAATGCATTGCCGGTGTAATAGCTCTTGTTATTCTTGGTACGGGTACAGTACATGTATATAAGTTTCTTAACGAAACTAAGGATGAACTTGCTGAATTTTCAGGCAGTCCTTCAAAAACTGTTGCAAAAAACAACGATCCTGTTAAGGATAAGGATGCAGAGGAAGAACCGCTTCCAAGTCTTATCGAGCTTGCTTCACGTTCAGATGCCAAGCCGCTTCCGGATATTGTTGATTCTATTATGCCCTCTGTTGTCGGAGTTGCCTCCACCTTTGAGTTTGAACAGCAGCAGTCCTTCGGTATGTGGGGCTGGAATACAATGCCTCAGACCCAGCAGCTCAGAGGTACAGGTACAAGCTTTATAATATCCGATGACGGATATATCGTCACAAATGCACATGTTGTATACGATGAGGAGTATAACGCGGGCGAAGCTATAGAGGTTTCTGTTCTTTTTAGTGACGAAACCGAGCACGAAGCTACTATTATCGCTTTTGATCCGGAAACAGATATCGCTGTCCTGAAAGTTGACGAGACAGGTCTCAAGCCTGCTGTGCTTGGCGACAGCGACGAACTGAGAGTTGGTGAGCTTGTTATTGCTGTAGGCAATCCTCTTGGATTTGACCTTTTTGGAACAGTAACAAGCGGTATCGTTTCTGCCCTTAACAGAAAGATCGATATCAATGAAAAGAAAATGAACCTTATCCAGACTGACGCTGCAATAAACAGCGGCAATTCCGGCGGACCTCTCCTTAATAGCTGTGGACAGGTAATCGGTATCAATTCCGCTAAGATGTCATCAAGCTACAGCAGCAGTCTTGCAAGTGTTGAGGGACTTTGCTTTGCGATTCCAATGAAGGAAGCCAAGGTCATCATTGATGACCTTATCAACTATCGCTATGTTACAGGAAGACCTCAGATAGGCATCAATACAAATGATATCAGTGAGGCTCAGTCAAGATATTTTGATATTCCTGTCGGTGTCCTCATTCGTACTGTTCAGGCTGGAAGTGCTGCTGATCTTGCCGGACTTGAAGTTGGCGATGTCATTATCGACATTGAAGGAGAGCCTGTTACAACTGCTCAGGAGCTTAATGAGGTCAAGGATAAGTATAAGGCGGGGGATACTATCACCCTGACTATATCAAGACAGGGAAAAGATATCAAGGTCAAGTTGACTCTTCAGGAGAGAAAATATACACGAGCAGGACAAGCTGTTCCTTTTGAAGACGATTCAAAGATATCGGAAAATTGAATAATAAATGAAAACGGCTTTACCGATTGGTAAAGCCGCTATTTTTATAACTTTGAATAGGTTTTTGCGGTGAACTTTTCACCGTCGACAAGAAATCTCTTATGTATTCCTTCTCCGATGTCGCCTGCTTCGTCATAAGCCTTAACTGAAAAAACAAGCTCGCGTCCATTTACTTCTTTGAGCTCTGCCTCAGCGCAGACCTTCATGTTTTTTGGCGTAGCGGAGATATGTTTTACATTCATCTCGGTACCTACTGTAGTCTCATCTCCTTCAAGCTGATCTGAGATGCAGCTGCAAGCAGCCTTTTCCATAAGCATTACCATAACAGGAGTTGCAAGCACTTCAAGACTTCCGCTTCCTACGTTTACTGCAAGGTCTTTGTCTGAAACAGTAAGCTCGGACGTGCCTGTCATTCCGATTGTAAGATCTTTCATGGGCGTCACTCTCCTTAATTATGTGTAGACAACTCATCTTCCGGAATAGGCGAAGGTGAGAATTCTTCCATGATAACACGGTCGATGGTGATGATATCAAGATCCTCATTTCGAGGTATATCACTGTTGTATTCTGAGGAATAAACGGGCTCAGTTTCCATAAATCCGTTCATTTTCTCAATAAATGCATCTCTTGGAGCATCTATGATATTGAGTATAACATAAGGCATATAGAAGAAAGAGGTCTCATGATCGGGGATATACGAGAAATCTGCATCGTAGTTGCTCCAGAAGAAGTATTTCTGCTGGTAGAGTGGTGTACAGTTTTCTCCGCTGAGTCCCAACTGGTTATAAACACTGGTCTCACCGCGGAGAGAAGGGAAGTGGTCGCCAACAAAGAAGACAAGGGTAGGCTCGTCAAGCTTCTTGAGCTCGGCCAGGAATTCTTTAAGTCCTTCATTTGAATGCTGTATCCAGGTCAGGTAGTTGCCGAATTCGTCATCAGGATCTTCACCCTGGTTATAAGGCTGATGGTTCTGCATTGTGGTTGTATGCAGATATACCGGCTTTTCAGAATTCTTGAGCTCATAGACTATCTGATCAAAGACGGTTGCATCATCAACATAAGTTCCAAAGTGCTTTACAGGAACAGTAAAATCTGTAGAACCTGCCTGATCGTCATGAAAGATCATCTTCTCAAAGCCAAAGTGCCCGTAGATCCTTGCTCTGCTGTAGAAACCGCTCATGAAAGGATGAACATATACAGTCTCATATCCCCAGCTCTTATAGTACTGAGCGAGGGCAGGCTGTTCACGGTCTGCCAGCTCACGCTGAGGCATATTAGGTGTATTCAGTCCTCTTACAGGAAGACCGAAGAGAAGCTCGAATTCTGATCTTACAGTCCAGCTTGCATATGTAGGAGTTATTGCTATACCACCTTTTCCTTCTGAGACAGCTCTGTCGAAGTACTTGTAGCAGTTCTTATCGATGTCAAGCTGATCGAACACGCGGAAGTCCGCATAGGATTCACTCATGATAACAATAACATTTGGTTTTTTGCCGCCGTTGAAGTCCTCATTGGTATCAACGGGAATGTTCATGAGCTGATCTATGTATTCTTCGCTGTATCCCTCGGGAACGACAAGTCTGTTGGAGTAACTCTCGGTAGCTGTCTGGATGAGAAATGCAAGGAAATGGTTCTTATCGAATTTTTCATTCAGAATGAAAGTGTTTGTTGCGTTGGTCGTGTCAAGCTTGAATGTTCTGTAAACAGGATTATAAAAAGCAGGGAGCACGATAAGTGCAGCAACAGGAAGAGCACAGGCACATGATACGGTAACTCGCTTTATCGGAGTAGCCTTCAGCTTTGGATTGAAGTACATCGCTACAAGGACGAATGTGACAACAATAGCATAGTACAGTATCGGCTGCGGGGTGATCTTGATGTATGCGAAAGAGGTCAGGCTCTTGACGCTTCTGACCAGCTTCATGTCGGAAAGAATAAGGTGATTTCCGTTTGTTCCGTATTTGAAAAGCTCGGTAGTACTCAGCGCCATATAGATAAAGCTGTGAACAGCCATCGCGATCCAGCCTTTTTTGAATATCCCAAGGAAAAACACAAAGAAAATCGCTGTCAGCAGTATATCGAATATAAGGACTGTAGGTCTTTCTGTCCAGAAACTGAAATAAGAAGTGAAGTGCTTTGACTGAGTGATCTCTGCCATACTGCATATGAATATTGGAAATATCACCATCAGGAAAACATTAAGCTTGCTGTATTTCGCTGTGTTCTGCTCTCTTTTCTCATTGAATTTTTTCAGCCTTGGGAACCTTACTTTTTTAGGTGCTTCGGGCTCCAGAGCAGCTTCTATAGGGTCACTTACGTCTTTCATGAGCTTGTCAGCAGCTTTTACAGCTGTTTCCTTCTCGCTCACCGGGGACTTTTTAGCCATTTGTCATCATCCTTCTCAGATTATTTATCTTTATATTAATAGATAAGAATACTTCATTACTTATAATAAATATATCATAATACCGAATAAAGTTCAAGATTTCGATGGAATTATCATTGTTTGTTCATGAAATTCGGCGCTTTGGTAACAGTGCACTGCGAAACGCTGCGAAAATTGTTGATTTTGACTATCTGTCACTTGAGCCAGCCTTTATTCTGCGCATCATCGAGAACTGATTTTATGAGGGCAGCAAGTTCATCTGACTCGCTGAAATAATCAGAGTTCCTATTCATGACCTGATCCTTGCGTATGCCATGCTCCTGCCAGGAAATACCGCCTTTAGTGTAGTTCAGCATCAGCGGCTGGATACGGTCCATCACAGCTGCAAATCTCGCTTCGTTTGTTTTACTGTCCTCAAATTCTCTCCACAGGGAGTAGTACTCGGCTTTCTGGTCATCAGGAAGCAGGCCGAATATCCTTTGTGCTGCTTTTTCTTCACGTTCGGCTTTTGTGGTGTTTCCGGCCGCGTCATAACAATATGTATCTCCCGCGTCGATCTCCACAACGTCGTGTATTAGCAGCATCTTTACTACCTTATTGATATCGATATCATTTTTTGCGTATTCACTCAGCAGGAAAGCCGTTATAGCGATATGCCAGCTGTGTTCGGCGTCATTTTCCTTGCGGTCTTCATGAAGTACATAGGTCTGTCTGTACAGATTTTTCATTTTATCAAGCTCAAGAAAGAAATCCAGCTGCTTTTTTAGTCTTTCATTTGTCATAATACGCCTCCTATATTACCATTCCGCCGTTTACGGCGAGTATTTGTCCAGTTATGTATTCTGACCGATCAGATGCAAGAAAAGAAACTGCATCGGCGATATGACGAGGCTGACCGAATATACCAAGAGGAATATCTTCTTTAATAAGCTTTAGATCCTCCTCAGAGAAATGGCTGTTCATTTCCGTTATTATAAAGCCTGGAGCGACACAGTTTACTCTTATCCCCGAAGGGGCGACCTCCTTGGCAAGAGCTTTTGTAAAGCCGATAATACCAGCCTTGGATGCGGAGTAGTCTACTTCGCATGAAGCTCCGCACTGCCCCCACATTGAGGAAATATTAATAATGTTTCCGCTTTTTCTTCTTATCATCTCAGGAAGGACAGCTCTTGCGCAATTCATAGATCCTTTCAGGTTGATGTTGAGTATCTTCTGAGCCGATTTTTCTGATATATCGGTAAAAAGGCCAATTTCAGACACGCCTGCGTTATTTATGAGAAGATCGACAGTCCCTATTCCTGAAATTGCTGAGATAACCTCATTATTGTCAGAAACGTCGAAGCATATTGCTGCGCCGCCGATCTCTTCGGCTATCCTCTCAGCCTTTTCTCTGGAATGAGCGAAATTAACATATATTTTGAAGCCGTCTGCGGCAAGCTGTCGGCATATTGCTTCACCTATACCGCCTGAACCACCTGTTATAAGCGCTGTTTTCATGTTTTATCCCCCTTATGGACAATTATGTTTAATAATTATAACACATATCAGCGCAAAAATCCAGTATGATACTTGAAATTAATATGAATTCATGTTACAATAAATATAATTATTGTATTGGGAGTGTTTTATTTGGATCAGAAAAAAATCGACAGGATCAATGAACTGGCTCATAAATCCAAGGCTGAGGGACTTACCGAAGCAGAAAAAGCTGAGCAGACAGAGCTCCGCAACGAATACAGGCGTGCTGTAACAGGCAATCTTGCTGCACAGCTGGAAAATACATACATTATGACACCCGATGGCAAGAAGCGCAAGGTCGGCAAGGGCAGGTGAGCTTTATGACTTATGATGAGCTTTTCGATGAAGCTGTAAAGGCATCGCGAAATTCATATTCAAAGTACTCAGGGTTTTCTGTTGGGGCAGCCCTTCTTACTTTAGATGGTAAGCTTTTTACAGGCTGCAATATAGAGAATTCCTCGTATTCTCTTACGAACTGCGCAGAGCGTACGGCTGTTTTCAAGGCTGTGTCCGAGGGATATACCGAGTTCAGTGCCATCGCTGTAGCAGGAAGTGCCACAGGAGATTTTTCTAAGCCATGTTATCCCTGCGGTGCCTGCCTTCAGGTTCTTGGCGAATTCTGCGGAGATGACTTTACGGTCGTTCTCTCTGACGGAGCGCACAGGCTTTCGGACTTTTTTCCCATGCGTTTCTCAGAGGAGAGCATGAAGTGATCTCGATAAAAGAAGAAACCGGAGATAAAGAACAGTATATGGAGCTTCTCCTTATCGGTGATGAACAGGTGGATATGATAATGAAGTATCTTTCACAAGGCAGGCTGTTTGTAATGAAAGATGATGAGAAGATACTTGCAGTCTGTGTAGTCACAGATGAAGGGAACGACAGACTTGAAATAAAGAATATTGCCGTTTCGCCGGATTCTCAGCGAAAAGGCTATGGGAAAAGAATGCTCTCATATATTGAGAATAAGTTTTCAGGATCTTTCCGCAGCCTCATTCTCGGAACAGGTGACAGTCCGCTGACTGTGCCGTTCTATGAGGACTGCGGTTTCAGAAGAAGCGGAGTTATCAAGAATTTTTTCATTGATAACTATGATCACCCGATAATTGAAGCGGGTGTTCGGTTGTGTGATATGATATGTTTTGAAAAGGAGCTTCCCGATAACTATGGAACAGTTAGCGAAGGTATTACCGAAATATAAGGAAAATATAATAGTGGCAGTTGTTTTCAGGAACCATTTTGAGTGGTATGTTGCGCCGAAAAATCTCTGGAAAATGGACTATGATAAGCTTTACAGGATCTGGAAGGCTCTTTACTCAAAAAGCGGTAAGTCCTTTGAGGATTTTGAACGGGAGATCGGCAGCTACGAAGAGTTCTGCGGCAAGAGATGGGGGATAGAGGTGCTTAATGAGAACACAGCAAGTCATTTTCTTGCACATCTGTTCAAATGCAGATATTCGGCTGATGAGCTCCGTTTGCTCAGAACAATGGCGCGTGACGATAAAAAGATAGATTATACGCCCTCTCTTTATATTGATTTTGACAGAAATATCATGTGCTCAATGTTCCCGAAGCCAGAGAATTTTGAGAATTTTGTTCCTGACGGCTGGTCAGGGCGGTATGGCGATTTTTCCGCGATGATACCTGCGGATAAGCGATTTTAACATCTTTCGGAGGAAATATGCTTAAAGATTTGATAGAAAAACATCTTCTTGAGGTGCAGAAGCCCTCAAGATATATCGGCGGAGAAGTCGGCAGCGTTATCAAGGATAAATCAAAGGTCGATGTAAGGTTTGCCTTCTGTTTCCCTGATACATACGATATAGGAATGTCACACCTTGGCATGAAGATACTGTATTCACTTACAAATGAGCGTGAAAATTACTGGTGTGAGCGCTGTTTTGCTCCCGGTGAGGACTTTGAAGCCGTAATGCGCGAGAATAATATCCCGCTTTACGCTCTTGAGAGTCTTGATCCCATAAAGGATTTTGATTTTATCGGATTTACAATGCAGTATGAGCTGTCTTATACAAATGTGCTGAATATGCTGGATCTTGCCGGTATCCCCATATTTGCAGCAGACAGGACTCAGGAACTAACACAGATCGTAGTTGCCGGCGGTCCATGCGTCTGTAACCCGGAGCCGCTTGCAGACTTTTTTGATATTTTCATTCTCGGTGAGGGCGAAGAGGTAAACCTTGAACTGATGGATCTCTACGCTGAAATGAAGAAGCAGGGCGCCTCAAGAGATGAGTTCCTGCGCAGCGCAGCTCACATCGAAGGTGTATATGTTCCGAAGTTTTATCACTTTATGTATAAGGAAGGCGGTACCATAGACAGGCTTGAGGTGTCAGACGGTGCTCCGGAAGTTGTGCACAAGAGGATAATAAAGGGTTTTGACAAGGTCTATTATCCTGATAATTTTGTTGTACCCTTTACCGAGATCGTTCAGGACAGAGCTTCGGTAGAGGTTCTCCGCGGCTGTATCAGAGGCTGTCGGTTCTGTCAGGCAGGCTTTATTTACAGACCTTTCCGCGAAAAACACACAGATACGATATGCAAAGAGGTCAAGTGCTTGTGTGAGAATACAGGATACGACGAGGTATCTCTGGCATCACTTAGCACAAGCGACCATTCGGAGATTGACCCAATGCTTACCGCACTCCTTGACTATACGGTCAGCGAGAGGATAAATCTTTCACTGCCGTCACTCAGAGTCGATAATTTCTCGGAGTCTCTTCTCGAAAAGATAAAAAAGGTGAGAAAAAGTGGTCTTACCTTTGCCGCAGAGGGCGGTACACAGCGGCTGCGTGATGTTATAAATAAGAATGTCTCCGAAGAGGAGATCATGAATACCTGTCGTATAGCCTTTGAAGGCGGATATTCTTCTGTAAAGCTTTACTTCATGATGGGACTTCCCACTGAGACAGATGAGGATATAGAGGGAATAGCTGATCTGGCAAACAGGATAATCGACCTTTATTATAGTATAGATAATCGTCCAAAGGGAAGGGGAGTACAGATCTCTATAAGCTGTGCTACCTTCGTCCCGAAGCCATTTACTCCCTTCCAGTTTGAACCTCAGGACACAAGAGAAATGATTGAGCATAAGCAGAAGCTGCTTCTTGATACAGTCAAGACCAAGAAGATCAAGGTGAGCTATCATAATCCCGAAGTAAGTATGCTGGAGGTTATCCTTGCAAAGGGCGACAGAAGACTTTGCAAAGCCGTTTATACTGCCTGGCAGAAGGGCTGTAAGTTTGACAGCTGGGACGAATACTTCAATTTTGGTAAATGGACAGAAGCCTTTGCAGAGTGCGGGATAGATACCTCATTCTACGCTAACCGCAGGTTTGAATATGACGAGATCCTGCCCTGGGATCATCTGGACTATTATGTGAGCAAGGAGTTTCTTATCCGTGAGAACAAGACCGCTCACAAGTCTATAACAACACCGAACTGTCGCCTGAGATGTTCGGGCTGCGGAGTAAATAAAAAAGTAGGGAGGGAATGCTTTTGATCCGTGTAAGAGCAACATTTGAAAAATGCGGCCGCGCAAAGTATATTTCTCACCTCGATCTGAATCGCTGTATGCTCAGAACATTCAGACGTTCGGGAATTCCTATATGGTATACCGAGGGCTTCAACCCTCACCCGTATTACTCCTTTGCGCTGGCGCTTTCTCTCGGTTTTGAGAGCAGCTGCGAGATACTTGACTTTAACCTCAATGAGGAGATGCCTTTTGAAGAGATAAGGGACAGGCTCAATGCAGTAATGCCTGAGGGAATGAAAATAATCAAGGTGGCTGAACAGAAGCAGAAGATCACCGCTATAACAGAGGCGGAATATGGCTTCTCGCTGTCGGCTGCTGATACGGACAGGCTTTACAGTGATATTCAGTCGCTTCTTGCAAAGCCTGAGATACTTATTGAAAAGAAGACTAAAAAAGGTATCAAAACAGTTGATATAAAGCCTTCTGTCAAGGTGATGAGCTGTGAAAAGACAGATAACTCCGTAGATATGACCATCAGGCTTCCGGCGGGAACTCAGACCAATTTCAATCCCACTTTGTTCATCGATGCCCTCAGAAACATGGGCGGAGAGACATTCGAGGCTGAAAAAATACGCCGAACGGGAATTTTTTGCGAAAATAATGAAATTTTTTCGTGAAAACACTTGCATTTTTCTGCAAAGTATGTTATCATATAAAAGCATTTGAAATCCGTTCGGACATTTTATGCCCGAATGAGGGTTAATGCCGAAAGACATTAAATCGGATAGTCCGCTGCCTGCTGCTCATTTTTAATGAGCCCGGGCGCTTAATGCGCCGCTCTATTTATTCCTGCAAGTGCCGAATGCTGAACGGTACATCGCGGGACAGGTAAGAATGTTCGGAAATTTTAGGAGGAAAATAAAATGGATGCACTCAAGTTAATCAGCGAATCAAGCATGAAGGAAAATGTTCCGCAGTTCAACGTAGGTGATACCGTTAAGGTTCACGTTCAGATCAAGGAAGGCGATAAGAGCCGTATCCAGATCTTCGAGGGTACTGTAATTGCCAAGAAGCACGGCGGAATCAGCGAGACCTTTACTGTAAGACGTGTTGCACACGGCTGTGGTATCGAAAGAGTATTCCCTCTTCACTCACCTGTTGTTGACAAGGTTGAGGTCGTAAGATACGGTAAGGTTCGCAGAGCTAAGCTCTACTACCTCAGAGACAGAGTTGGTAAGGCTGCTAAGGTTAAGGAACAGCTCCGCTAACAGGTTGCAGACTGAGTTCAGCCGACTTTGTCTCGGCTGACTCATCTTCTTTCCTTGAGGGACTTAATGTCCTTTTTTTGCTACATTTTTATAATTAAAGAAAGTCTGGAGGCAGCATTATGGCTGACGAAGTAAAGAAAACTACAGAAAATACAGAAACAGAGACAGTTGCTGAAGCTGTTGAAGATATCGAAGAGGCAGCTGAGGATCTTGCCGAGGCTGTTGAAGACGAAGAAGACATTGAAGAAGATGATGACGACGCTGAAGAAGATGAGGCGGAAGAACAGGCAAAGAAAAAGGAAGGAAAATTCGTCGATGATATCATCGAGGTAATTGAATCAACACTCCTTACTGTATTTGTCATTGTAATGATATTTACATATCTTCTCCATCCGGTAAACGTTGTAGGAAAATCTATGAACAATACTCTTATGGACGGAAACAGGATCTTTATGACCACCGTTTATACAGGTCCGCATTATGGTGATATCATTGTCATCAATAATGATATGGCATATTTCTTTGACCAGGCGGGAAAAGTCTACGAAAAGGACATCACAGGCTCCGGTCTGAAGGAATGCATTATCAAGCGTGTTATTGCAGAACCAGGTCAGACTATTGATTTTGATGTCGAGAAGGAACAGGTCATAGTGGATGGCAAGGTGCTTGATGAGCCTTACATCAAACAGACCGTAAATGGTGACGGAGGAATGTATGACTTCCCGATCACTGTTCCTGAAGGATACTATTTCGTTATGGGAGATAACAGACGTGAGTCTGCTGACAGCCGTAACCCTGATGTCGGTCTTATCAAGAAGGAACAGATCTACGGCAAGGCTGTTCTCAGATATTCTCCTATAAAGGAATTCAAGTTCCTCTTCTTTAATAATAAGTAAGATTGAGCTATAATGAAAAGGATAATCGGCTTCATTGAGACTCTGCTCATAGCATTTTTCGTAATGTGTATGGTCTTTACATTTTGCCTTGGGATCTATTCTGTAAGCGGCGTTTCTATGGAGAATACTCTGACTCAGGGGGATTCAATTCTGGTTGCGAAGTTTCCGCTGAGTATAAAACAGGGTGATATCATTGTTGCGTCTGTAAATAAGGCAGCAACACTTGATGATAATAATAATATCATAACAAAAAGTGTACCTGACAATACTATCATAAAAAGAGTGATAGCATCCGAGGGGCAAACGGTAGACATCGATTTCAGCCGCGGTAAAGTATATGTTGACGGTGAGGTGCTGCGCGAGGATTATGCAAACGGACTCACTCACCTGGATGAGGGTGCTTTCACAGGCAGGTATCCCGTAACAGTACCGGAAGGATATCTTTTTGTTATGGGCGATAACAGAAGAAATTCACTTGACAGCCGGTCAACGGATATTGGCTTTGTTTCAAAACATAGTGTTGACGGAAAGGTCATTTGCCGTCTGGCACCGTCCGAAAAATTCGGACGTATACAGTGAACTAATGGTTGCAGGAGGCAATAGTGGATAATACGGATATGAAACAGATCCAGTGGTTTCCTGGACACATGGCTAAAACAAGAAGACTGATCGCTTCAAATCTTTCTCTTGTAGATGCAGTTGTTGAGATAGTGGACGCTCGTTCTCCGCTCAGCAGCCGCAATCCGGAAATGGATCATATGACTAAAAACAAGCCGAGACTTGTGCTGCTCAATAAAAGTGATCTTGCTGACGAGCGCACAACTCAGCAGTGGATAAACTACTTCAGGCGAAATGACAGTGAAGCCCTTGCGGTTGACTGTAAATCAGGAAAGGGCTTGAAGTCTATACTTCCCACACTAAAAAATACCGTTCTCAAGGAACTTATGGATAAGCGAGAAAGAAATGGTATGAAGGGTGCAGCCGTCAGGCTTATGATAGTCGGCATACCTAATGTAGGAAAATCCTCACTTATCAATAAGTTAGCAGGCTCTAAGCGTGCTAAGGTTGAGGACAAACCCGGTGTCACGAGAACAAAACAGTGGGTAAAGCTGGATAATAATACAGAGCTACTGGATATGCCCGGAGTTCTCTGGCCTAAATTTGAGGATCAGAGTGTAGCAGTAAGACTTGCTTTTACAGGCGCTATAAGCGATGATATACTTGATATTGAGACACTTGCTATGAAGCTTCTTTCATATCTCGCAGAGAATTATCCGAATTCTCTCACCGAAAGATATAAGATCGAGCTTTCAGAGGAGGATACCGGTCTTGACTTGCTTGAAAAGGTCGGTAAAAAGCGCGGTATGATGATTTCAGGCGGTGAGATCAATACAGAGCGTGCAGCTATAACTGTATTGGATGAGTTCAGAAGCGGAAAGCTTGGCAGGATCACTCTTGAAGCTCCTCCGCAGAAGGAGCAGTAATGGCAAGGATAATTCTTCATAAGGAGCTTTTTGATTATGACACGGAGCTTCGCAGGGAGTATCCCGTTATATGCGGAGTTGATGAAGCAGGACGAGGTCCGCTTGCGGGCGATGTTTATGCTGCTGCTGTTATTCTTAAAGATGATGCTCTGATAAACTATCTCAATGACAGCAAGAAAATTTCGGAAAAGCGAAGGGAGTTTCTTTATGATGAGGTCATAGAGAAGGCTGACGCTTACTGTATAGCAACTGCATCGGTAGAAGAGATAGACCGTCTGAATATCCTTCAGGCGACAATGCTTGCCATGAAAAGAGCTGTGGAAGGTTTGGGCGTAAAGGCTGATCTTGCACTGATTGACGGAAACAGGCTTCCTGAGCTTGAATGCGAGAGCAGATATGTTATCCACGGAGATGCAGTTTCAGCTTCTATCGCAGCTGCTTCCATACTTGCAAAAGTCGCAAGAGATCGCTATATGCGTGAGTTGGACGAGAGGTATCCCCAGTACTGCTTTAGCAAGCATAAGGGATACGGGACGGCTCTGCACTATGAAAAGCTTGCGGAATTCGGTATATCCGATGTTCACCGCAGAACATTCTTGAAAAAGCTTTATGACGAAAAGTGAAATAGGAAAGCTCGGAGAGGAAAGCGTTTGCAATTACCTGATCGAGCGCGGATATAATATCGCTGCACGAAATTACCGCATCAAGGGCGGCGAGATAGACATAATCGCTGAAAACGGTGATTATATCGCATTTGTTGAGGTGAAATCCCGTAAACCTGACAGTATGGTCTCGGGATTTGAAGCTGTCAACAAGCGTAAACGCGGACTTATAATCAAAACTGCTGCTGATTATTGCTGTAAGCACCCGAATATACTGCAGCCGAGATTTGATGTCGCACAAGTCATCATTGACGGAGGCAAGGTGCTCGGCATTGATTATATTTTAAACGCCTATGATACAACAGGCTACAATTTCATATTTTGAAGGGTGATAATATGTTTTATAACAGCACAAGAAACAGTGATGTCAAGGTCAACAGTGCCGAAGCTATTACTCAGGGTATCTCAGCCGAGGGCGGACTTTTTGTTCCGGAAAGCATTCCTCAGCTGACACTTGATGAGATCAAGGCTATCGGTGACATGAAGTATGCTGACAGAGCTGCTTATGTGTTTTCAAAATATCTCACTGATTTTACCGATGCAGAGATACACTATTGTACAGATAATGCTTACAGTACCAAGAACTTTGAGACTGAGAGCATTGCTGAGATAGCTCATCTCTTTGACGGCACATATATGCTGGAGCTCTGGCACGGTCCTACCTGTGCATTTAAGGATATGGCTCTACAGATCCTGCCTTATTTTCTTACAACTTCTGCAAAGAAGATAAAGCTGGATAAGAAGATAGTTATTCTTGTTGCCACATCAGGTGACACAGGAAAGGCTGCACTTGAGGGCTTCAAGGACGTTGAGGGAACTTCGATCCTCGTTTTCTACCCCGAGGATGGCGTCAGCCCCATGCAGAAGCGTCAGATGAAGACTCAGGAGGGCTCAAATGTAGGTGTTTGTGCTATCAAGGGCAACTTTGACGACTGCCAGAACGGTGTAAAGGCTATATTCACAAATGACGATGTAAAGAAGACTCTTGACGATAACGGCATGATCTTTTCAAGCGCCAACTCCATCAACTGGGGACGTCTTGTTCCTCAGATCGTTTACTATGTGTCTGCATACGCTGAGCTTGTAAAGGACGGAGAGATCGCTCTCGGCGACAAGATCAACATTGTAGTTCCCACAGGTAACTTTGGTAATATCCTGGCTGCTTACTATGCAAAGCACATGGGTATCCCTGCAAACAAGCTTATCTGTGCTTCCAACATAAATAATGTCCTCACAGACTTCATAAACACAGGTATCTATGACAGGAACAGACAGTTCTATGCTACTGTATCTCCTTCAATGGATATTCTTATCTCAAGCAATCTTGAGAGACTTCTCTATCTGATGACTGACCGCAATGACGCTCTTATCAGAGAGTGGTTCGGTAAGCTTGCTTCTGAGGGAAGATATGAAGTAAATGATGATGTCAAGAAGAAGCTCAAGGAGGAGTTTGCTGCCGGCTTCTGTGATGATAATCAGACAAAGGCTACTATACACTCTGTCTATGAAACTTATTCCTATACCTGTGATACTCATACATCCGTTGCTGTAAAGGTTTACAAGGATTACAAGGAGACCTCAGGCGATACAACAAAGACTGTTATCGCTTCCACAGCAAGTCCTTACAAGTTCAGTGCGGCTGTTCTTGAGGCGCTTGAGGGCAAGGCTTCTGACATAGATGAGTATGACAAGGTCGACAAGATCGCTCAGCTCTCGAATATTCCTGTTCCTGCGGCTCTCGCTGACCTCAGAAACAAGCCCGAGCGCTTCAGCGACGTAATCGATAAAGCAGACCAGAAGGATTATGTGCTCAGGACACTGGGCATATAAAATATGAGCTTGTTCGTACTTGCCGATCTGCACCTGTGTAAAGGCAATCCTGAAAAGACCATGAGTATCTTCCCGGGGTGGCAGGATTACCAGGAGCGGATCGAGAAAAACTGGCTCGAACTTATAAAAGAAGATGACACAGTAGTACTTCCGGGAGATATATCATGGGGTATGTCTCTTGCGGAAGCAGCTCCCGATTTTCATTTTATCGAGGAGCTTCCCGGTGAGAAGATAATCATCAAGGGAAATCATGATTACTGGTGGACCACCATGCGCAAGATGGAGGAATTCCTGGCGGCTGAGGGGTGCAGCTCAATCAAGATACTGCATAATAACCACTATAAATATGAAAAATACGGTATCTGCGGCACAAGAGGCTGGGTCAATATGCCGGGAGAAACACAGGACGAAAAGGTTCTGAAGAGGGAAGTGCAGCGCCTTGAGACTTCCATAAAGTCAGCGCTTGCTGCGGAGCTTGAACCTATAGTTTTTCTGCATTATCCGCCCATCTTTGCTACAAATTTTAATTACGACATCCTTGAGATATTATATCGCTATAAGATAAAAGACTGTTATTACGGTCACATTCATGGACGCTCTGCGCATGATCTTTGCGTTAAAAACACCTATGATGACGTGAATTTTCATCTGATTGCAGGGGATTATTTACAGTTTATCCCTGAAAAAGTCTTGTGATTTGTGCATTATGCAGAAGTGTTGGAAATCAGTAGAAAAATTATCGGAAATGTGGTATAATATACCAAGTATGTTATATAAATATTGGAGGACGTATCAATATGAGTTTAAAATCATCAAACAAAACAGATGTGAATACTACAGAGTTAGTAATTTCGATCGATGCTGCTGCTTTTGAGGCAGCTGTTGAGAAGGAATACCAGCGTCAGAAGAAAAACATCCAGATCAAGGGCTTCAGAAAGGGCAAGGTTTCCAGAAAGCTTGCCGAGAGAGAGTTCGGTGAGGGTGCTTTCTACGAGGGCGCTATTAATTCTCTCCTTGGTCCCGAGCTCGATGCTGCTGTTCAGGAGACAGGACTTGTTCTTGTAGACAGACCTAACGTAGAAGTTACTTCTATCGACAAGGAAACAGGCGTTGAGCTCAAGGCTGTATGTGTTACAAAGCCTGAGATCGAGATTTCTGACTACAAGGGAATCAAGGCTCCCAAGGAAGTCAAGGAGATCACTGATGAGGACATCGAGAAGCAGATCGAGATCATCAGAAAGAAGAACGCTCGTATCGTTTCTGTAGATGACAGAGCTGCTCAGATGGACGATGAAGTTGTTATCGATTTTGAGGGCTTCTTCGGTGACGAGGCATTTGAAGGCGGCAAGGGCGAGGATCATCCCCTTCGTCTTGGCAGTGGTCAGTTCATTCCCGGTTTTGAGGATCAGATCGTTGGTCACAATGTTGGTGACGAGTTCGACGTAAATGTAACCTTCCCTGAGGACTATCAGATGACTGATTATGCAGGAAAGGAAGCTACATTCAAGTGCAAGCTCAAGTCCATCAGCTATGAGGAACTTCCTGAGATCAATGATGACCTTGTAAAGGATGCTACAGAGTTCGATACTGTTGCTGAGTACAAGGACGACATAAAGACAAAGCTCGAGGAAGCTGCTGTAAGCCAGGCTGACGCTGCTTTCGAGAATGCAGTGATGAATGCACTTATCGATAAGGTTGATTCACCTATTCCTAACTGTATGTATGAGCAGAGAATAGACGCTCTTATGAGATCATTCGAGCAGCAGCTCGCACAGCAGGGTATGGATCTCAAGCTGTACTTCCAGTACACAGGTATGGATATGGATTCCTTCAGAGAGACATACAGAGATAGAGCTGTAAGCGAAGTTAAGCTCAGACTTGCTCTTGAGAAGATCGCTGAGCTTGAGAACCTTGAGGCTACAGAGGAAGAGATCAACAACGGTCTCAGCGAGATCGCTGCTGCTAACAACATTGACGTTGATACAGTAAAGAGATTCATTCCTCTTGATGAATATACTACAGACCTGAAAGTTCAGAAGGCAGTAGAGCTTGTTAAGGAAAATGCTGTGGTAGATAACACTGCTGCCGAGGAAAAGGCTGAATAATAGCTTTTTCGACAAATTATTCATAGAAATATTGTTGTCCCGCAGCTTATTGTGGGACAACTGTTTTTAAAGAAAGGGCGATAAACTATGAGCGTACTGGTACCTTATGTCGTTGAACAGACAAGCAGAGGCGAAAGATCATACGACATTTATTCACGTCTTCTCAATGACAGAATTATTATGCTTTCAGATCAGGTAAATGATGCAACTGCAAGTGTTGTTGTTGCACAGCTTCTGTATCTTGAAAGCCAGGATTCCGAAAAGGATATCTCTTTATATATAAACAGCCCCGGCGGTTCGGTAACTGCTGGAATGGCTATATATGACACTATGAACTATATCAAATGCGATGTATCAACAATTTGTATCGGTATGGCTGCATCAATGGGTGCTTTTCTCCTTTCATCGGGAGCTAAGGGCAAGAGAATCGCTCTTCCCAACAGTGAGATAATGATCCATCAGCCTCTCATCGGCGGCGGACTTGGCGGTCAACAGACCGACATAATGATACACGCAAAGAACCTTGAGCGTACAAGAGATCGTCTCGAGGAGATCCTTGCAAATAACACAGGCAAGAGCATCGAGGAGATCCATGCAGCTTGTGAACGCGACAATTATATGACTGCTAACGAAGCACTTGAATACGGACTTATCGATAAGGTCATAACAAAAAGGTAGGGGTTATAAATGGCTGAAACGTTTAAATCGTGCAGCTTCTGCGGCAAGGGGGAAAACAGGGTTCGCAGTATGTTTTCTGCAGGTTCATCCAATATATGTGATGAGTGCGTTACTTACTGCTATGAAATGCTCTATGGACCCGGAGTAGCTAAAGCTCACAGAAAAGCAGCAAAATCAGAGGCAGAGAAGGATACCGCTGCTCTGACTCTTATGAAGCCTATGGAGATCAAGGCTTTCCTTGATGAATATGTCATAGGCCAGGACGATGCAAAGATCGCCCTTTCTGTAGCTGTATACAATCATTATAAGAGAATAATGAGCCAGGAAAATGAGAAGGATATTGAAGAGAGCGACGGAGTTGAACTTCAGAAGAGCAATGTTCTTCTGCTCGGACCTACCGGTGTCGGCAAGACTTTTCTTGCACAGACTCTTGCCAAGCTTCTTAACGTTCCGTTTGCTATCGCTGATGCTACAACAATTACCGAAGCAGGTTATGTCGGCGATGACGTTGAGAATGTTCTTCTCAGACTCATTCAGGCTGCGGATTTTGATATCAAGGCAGCCGAGAGAGGCATTATCTATATTGATGAGATCGACAAGATCGCAAGAAAGTCCGAGAATACTTCTCTTACCCGTGATGTAAGCGGTGAGGGTGTACAGCAGGCACTTCTTAAGATAATAGAAGGTACTGTATCAAATGTTCCTCCTCAGGGCGGCAGAAAGCATCCCAACCAGGAAGTTATCCAGATAAATACAAAGAATATTCTGTTTATCTGCGGCGGAGCTTTCGACGGTCTGGAGAAGCAGATACAGAAGCGTATCGGAAAGGCACCTATCGGTTTTGGCGGCGAGATAAAGCCTCATAAGGAGGAAATGGACAATATCTTCAAAAAGGTCGTGCCGAAGGATCTTGTCAAGTTCGGTATGGTTCCCGAGTTTGTTGGCAGACTTCCTGTTATTTCTGTACTTGAAGAGCTTGACGAGGCTTCACTTGTAAGGATACTTACAGAGCCCAAGAACGCCCTCATCAAGCAGTATAAGAAGCTGTTCAGCTACGATGATATCGAGCTTGAGATAGAAGAAGATGCACTTATTGAGATAGCTAAAAAAGCTATTGCACAGAAAACAGGCGCTCGCGGACTTCGCTCTATACTGGAGTCTATTCTTGTTAACACTATGTTTACTGTTCCTTCTGACGGCAGTATTGCTAAGGTAACTGTTACAGCAGACTGTGTTCGCAATGGAGTTCAGCCTTTGCTCACTAACAGAAGAAACAAGCTTCTTAAAGCTGAATAAAAATTAAGGGACTGCATATGCAGTCCCTTTTCTCATTTTCAGCATCCGCAGCCACAATTGTTGTTTCCACAGTCACAGCCGTTGTTGCCGCAGCCTGAGAAAAGAATGATGACCAGAAGTACTAAGAGAATGATGCACCAGCAGTTATTTCCTCCGAAGCATGAATTACACATAATAGAACAACTCCTTGAATTGATGTATTTGAACCGCGTTTTCTGCGCTTCATAGTACATAGTATGCCATCTGAAAAAAAGTGTTACAGTTTATTTCAGATTATTGATTTCGACAGTTATCGCATGAAATTAATGGCATAATATTATAGAGAAAAGGAGGCGCTATATGTTCAATTACAGTAAATTCACAAAGAAATCAGTTGATATTATCGAGGGAGCTGTAGAGTATGCTTCTGAAATGGGGCACACATATGTCGGAAGCGAGCATATCCTTCTGTCAATTATGGGGGAGGATACTTCTGATGCGGCTGATATACTCAAAAAGAGCGGATTAACATTTGAAAGCTTAAGGAACGGTATAATAGAACTTGTAGGACAGGGGACTCCTTCAATTCTGAACAAACGATTTTTTACCACCGCTACTAAAAGAATACTTGAAGCAGCCTGTTCTGATACAGCAGAGGGAGAAGCAGTACAAGTCAGTTCTGAAATGATCCTTTCTGCAATAATAAAAGAAAACTCTTGTACAGCCTGCACGCTTATAAGAAAAACCGGCGGAGATATGGAGTATATATGTGACAGGCTCTGCATGATTTCAGGCACATCTTCAAATATGAAGATCAGGGAAGCAATTATGCCTAAACCATCAAACTGTCCCCATCTTTTCAGATATGGCAGAAATATGACCGATATAAGTGAGGTACGCAAAAAAGATCCGCTTATCGGAAGAGAAAAAGAGGTCAGCCGAATATTACAGATCCTTGCACGCCGAAACAAGAATAACCCATGTCTTATTGGTGAAGCAGGCGTAGGAAAAACTGCTGTTGTAGAAGGGGTTGCAGAGCTTTTTATGCGGAATGCTGTTCCGGACAGCCTGAAAAATAAGTATATTTTCAGTCTTGATCTAACGTCAATGCTTTCAGGAGCAAAATACAGAGGCGATTTTGAAGAAAGAGTAAAGGCATGCGTAGATGAAGCGGTCAGTGCGAGAAATATTATTCTGTTTATCGATGAGATACACAGTATCGTAGGAGCCGGAGCTGCTGAGGGAGCCATTGATGCCGCAAATATAATGAAGCCTCAGCTTGCAAGGGGAGAGCTTCAGATCATTGGAGCTACTACCTTTGATGAATACCGACGAACTATTGAGAAAGACCATGCACTTGAAAGACGTTTTCAGCCTGTAAATGTTGCTGAACCTGATATGGAAAGCTGCATAAGGATAATCAATGGATTAAAATGCAATTATGAGAAATATCATGGTGTAAGTATATCAGAAGAAATAGTGGCGCTTGCTGTAAAAATGTCTCAGCGATATATTACTGACAGATTTCTTCCTGATAAAGCTATCGATGTGCTTGATGAAGCCTGTGCGGCGGCAAGGATAAGGACAAGTCAGGATCCGATAGTTCGTGATACAGAATTTATATCTATGAACGGAAGGAAGCTTAGCGAGCTGAGAAACTCACTAATGATAACTAAGGCATCAGAGTTAACGGAGGAGGATATCCATTCTGTTATTTCACTGCGATCAGGTGTACCGGTAAACAGGCTTACAGAGGTCGAAGCAGAAAGGCTTTCAATGCTGTCTGAAAGGTTATCTGAACGAGTGATAGGTCACAAAAGAGTCATTGATAAAATAACAGAAGCCGTTTACAGGTCAAGATCAGGGATTCGGGATAGCTGCCGTCCTGCGGCTTCGTTCTTGTTTACAGGGGCTACAGGTGTAGGCAAGACGGAACTTGCCAAGGCTCTCGCGGATTGTGTTTTTGACGGGCAGGATAGTCTTATCAGGGTGGATATGTCGGAATATATGGAAAAACATTCTGTTTCAAAGCTTATAGGAGCTCCTCCAGGATATGCAGGCTATGACTGCAATAACAATAACCTGTGCGAAAAAGTCCGCAGACGACCTTATTCACTTGTCCTTTTTGACGAGATAGAGAAAGCTGACCGTGAAGTGTTGAATATACTTTTACAGATACTTGATGACGGAATAGTGACAGATTCTATGATGAGACAGATAAATTTTCGCAACTGTATAATTATAATGACTTCTAATGTCGGAGGAGATGAGATATTATCCGCATCATCTCTTGGATTTGGAAGCAAAGATACTCAGACTCGTGAAGAAGCAACAATGTCCTGTATCAGAAAAAGCTTCTCGCCCGAATTATTGAACAGGATAGATGAGATAATCATTTTTGGCGCACTTAAGCATGAAGAGCTTCTTGAAATAAGCAGAATGGAGCTTGAAAAACTAAAAAACCGCGCTAAATCGGTTGGTATTACCACAGAATTTACCGATAATGTTACAGAAGCTGTGATTGATGTGAAAGAAACTGATAGATATGGTGCAAGACCTATCAGGCGCAGAGTAGCAGAGCTTGTAGAGAGCAGACTTGCTCAAATGATGATCGCCTTGGAGGTAACCTCAGGTGACCGTGTCAGAATAGATTTTCAGAACGGGGAGCTGACTGTCACAAAGCTCATTACGGTATAAATAAAAAAAGGCAATACACTACTGTGCATTGCCTTTTTTAATTATTTAATGTCTTTTACTGCAAGAAGCGGAGGTGGAGTCTTATCTTTGTTTGCGTAAATCGTATTGAATGCTAAAGCTCTGCCTGTTACGTCAACATAGAGGTCATCAAGATCATCCGCATTAGCGATCATTGCGATCTTTACATGAGTTGACTCACCCTTGGGGATATTGATATGATTTTTGCCGGATTTGTTATCGGCTTCCAGAGAAAGGAAGTCCTCGGCGGCTATCTTATCACTGCTGAGTTGTACCTTATCATCAAGATGATAGAGAACACGCCAGTTTGCTTCCCATTCTGTACCGTTTATAAGATCAGGACCAATGAGATAATCGAAGAGGCCGTTTTCCATATCGTCGTATATATCATTCTCGCCGATGTTCTTATATGTCAGGTCAAGAACAATGACTTTTTTCTGAACCGATATAGTATCAGTGACTTCATCAACAGTATTTATGCCGTCGCCTAAAGTACCGTATTCATAAGTTTCGTATATTTTGCCGTCATCGCTGAGATAGCCGCTGTAATCAGCAGGGTTGCCGCAGGAATCCGTTGATATACCGTCGAAGTTATCCTGTACCCACGCATCATTGAGGGTTATCTCAACATTATTTTCGATAGTATCTGTAATGATATCAGTATCAGTGAACGTATCTCCGATATGCAGCGACTCAAAGGCTTCTACTTCGCCGGTATTGGAGTCACCGTCCTTACCGGCATTGCTGTCACCTGACTCAGATTCGGTCAGTTCATTCCATGTTGTCCAGCTAAGAGTATCCTCAAATTCCGCAGCGTCAACAAGCTTCATTCCCTGAATAATGCTGCTGAGATCTGAATCGGAGATGTCTCCTGTGGCGTCCATTCTTACAATAAAATTGGTACCTTTGAAGTGTATCCATATATTCTTTGATAATGTGCTTTCAGCTGAATCATCATCACCGATCTGTCGGCAGAAGATAAAGGCGTTCTTTTCTTCATCTGAAACATCAATAATATTTTCTATACGCCATATATCCTGTTCCATTGGACAGGATTCATAAACACGGAAATAGTAGGCTTCAAAAGCGCTTCCATTATCATTATCAAATCTGTGAAGTAAGTCGGGAGAAGATACATCGGCACTGAATCCTTCGGGCAGCCATGTGTACTGAACATTGTATTTTCTTGTTTCGTCAGTTTCAGAGTTCTTTGGAGTAAACCTGAGCGTATATTCATTTTCGCTTTCTGTTGTGTAGTATAATTGGTCATATATAGCTTCCGGGTCTTCGACTGAAAGATTCTCGGGAGCTATCTCAATGTTTTCAACTCCCTCGGTCTCCGTTGCAGGAGTGGAAGTCGGAAGTGCTTTTGAGAGGGCATATACTGATGCAGGAGCTGCTATAACTATTGCTGCAGCAGCTGCCACCATGCCTCTGTAACGTCTCTGTATATGATTTGTTGTCTTTTTCATGGTAATTCCTTTCTGTATCTCTGCTCTTCGCAGCTCATACAAGGCGGAGAAATCATGTTTTTCGTCCGATGAAAAAGCTTCATCTATTATATCGTTCCATTCCCCCGAGGTAGGAAGCCCCTTATTTTTCATCGCTAATTTCTCCTTTCAGGCGCTTTTTCGTACGTTCAAAACGCTTTCGTACATTTGATTCGGTGAGTGACAGCTTTTCGGCGACGTCCTTCCATGACATCTCTTTTACACATCGCATTATAACAATGCTCTTATCAGGTTCATCAAGCGAATGCAGCAATTCGTCGATCTTTCCGCTGTGTTCTGAATGCTGAGCAGGATCTGCTATCTGCATAGCTTCGTCTATTGCGACCTCCGAACAGAATCGTTTTTTGTTCCTTCGGTAGATATTGATGGAGGTACTCTTGATGACCTTGATTATATAGTTCTTTGTCCTGTCGCTGTTACAGTCGCCAAGCTTCTGGAGTTTCCCTATGAGCCTGAGAAAAGCCTCAGAGACAGCGTCCTCGGCAAGTCCCTGATCATGCAGAACAGCAAAGGCTATCCTGTACATTGGTTGCTCATATACTTCATACAGGGCACTCAGCTTTTCTGAGTTCTCCTGAGTCATTTTATCACCTCATTTGAAACGTTTCATAACATATAACACCCGAAAGGTTCGATTTGTGACAGAAAAAATAAAAAAAGTTCCTTTCGGGAGCATATTTATATTCCCGAAAGGTCAAAATCAGGTACGTATTCTTCGGAAGCGGAGCTTTTTTCCTGCGTAAAACCTTTTATCCCAAGCTCTGCTGCACGGTCGGTAACAGAATGATATTCCATTTTTGTTACCCTCCTTTTCAGTTCTTTGAATTCATCAGGTATAAAATCAAACGGGGTATACTGGTTCATAATGCTTACCAGTACCTCGTCAGGAGATGTATTTTCGGATATCCATTCTATGATCCTGATGGAATCATGTCTGTGAGAAGGGAGAACCATGTGACGGATTATGGTACCTTTAATCAATCCGCCTTCATCATTGTACCTGAGCTTTCCGACCTGTTTTTTCATTGCAAGTACAGCTTCTGAGGCAACATCAAAATAATTCGGGGCTTTTGAATATTTTGCTGAGATCTCAGACGAGTAATATTTCAGGTCGGGAAGATATATATCTATATAGCCGTCAAGAATGGCAATAGTCTCGTTAAGCTCATAGCCGCCGCAGTTATACACAACAGGAACGACCAGCCTGTGCTTTATCATATCCAGAGCTTTGATTATATTCTGCACAAAATGCGTGGGAGTAACAAGATCGATATTATCAGCTCCAATTTCCTGCAAACGCAGGAAGATATCTGCAAGCTGTCGGTCGGTAATTTCTTTACCGAAAAGCTCGTTGCTGATCTTATTGTTCTGGCAGAAGCAGCAGTGCAGATTGCATCCCGAGAAAAATACAGTACCTGCTCCGTTTTTATAGGAAATACATGGCTCCTCCCAATTATGCAGTGATGCCCTTGCGACAATTGCATTGTTGCCTGCTCCGCATAAACCTTTTGTTACATTTCTGTCCGTGCCGCATTTGCGGGGACATAGCATACATTTATTCATTAAATTCATCATCCATATAATCTCTGAAGTTAAAGTTTTCAGGAGTAGTGGTACTGTCAAGTACATCATGAACGTCAATACCATGCTCTATACAATACATTGCAGCTGCTGTAAGGAACAGGCTCTTTGAAAGCCTGTTCTTCTTGCAGTAATCAGTTATTATCCTGTCTTCATACATGCTTGCTCTGCAGGAAAGGCTTTTATAGTATATAACACTGTTTGAATAACGCGTCATTCTGTTGTTTTTAGGCTTTTTTCTATCCATTACATATTCCCCCCTGATAGACTAATTTTAGCATTAGTGTCGAAAAATGTCAATGCCGGAAGCAAAAAACGCTTTCTATCATTGAATATCACAAAAAAATCACTTGCTTTTTTGTATATAATGATGTATAATTATAATTACATAAAAATTTAAGGAGTAATTAAATATGGCTAATATAGGTTTTATCGGCGCAGGAAATATGGGCTCGGCTATTATGAAGGGTATATCTTCCAGCAGCCTTGGCAATGAAACATCTCTTTTTGCATTTGATCCGAGTACAGATAAGGTACATGCTCTTGCAGACTATGGTGTATCAGCCTGTTCTTCTGAAAAGGAGATAATGGAAAAATGCAAGTATGTATTTCTTGCAGTAAAGCCCCAGATAATCGAAGGAGTACTGGAAGCAATATCAGCTTATACCACAAAGGATACGGTTATCATTTCGATCGCTGCCGGTATCGGTGACGAATTTATCGCTAAGAAGACTATCTCTGATGCTAAGGTCATTCTTGTAATGCCTAACACGCCTCTTCTGCTTGGAGAAGGTGCATCTGCTCTTTCCAGAAATGACAAGGTAACAGATGAAGAATTTGAGGTTGTTCTCAACATTTTTAGGATCTGCGGTAAGGCAGCTGTTATCCCCAAGGATAAGATGAAAGAGATAATCGCTATAAATGGAAGCAGTCCTGCATTTATCTATCTTTTTGCAAAGGGCTTTATCGACTATGCCGCTTCTGTTGGCATCGACAGAGCAGCTGCAGAGGAGCTTTTCACACAGAGCCTTATCGGTTCGGCAAAGATGATAACAGATTCAGGAAATACTATTGATGAACTTATAAAGATGGTATCATCTCCCGGAGGAACTACTCTTGCCGGTCTTGACAAGCTGTATGAAGGCAATCTCACAGATGTGGTAAAGAAGTGCTGCGAGAGCTGCACAAACAGAGCGTATGAGCTCTCTAAGTAAAGCATAAAAAATATTTTCAAGGCATATTATTTCATTGAAAGGAATGATATGCATGAAAAAATAAGTACGATATCTGAAAAGAGGACAAGCCTGACTGTATACATGATGATTATCGCTGCAGGGATAGGTATTGGAGCTTTTCTTGCGAAATATTCCTCACTGGCCGACAATCATTTTGTAAATCAGTTTTTTCTTGTATCTCAGAATGATACAGAAGTTGCTGCACTCATTGCCGGCACCTTCCTTATTTCTTCATTAGTAGTAACTGCAGCTTTTTTATTCGGAGCTTCCGCTGTTGGACAGCCCTTCGGCGTGCTGCTTCTTATCTACAGGGGGATCGGTATCGGTATTTCCTCATCTGCAATGTATCTATCCGCCGGAACTAAGGCGATACTGCCTGTTGCAGTTATTGTTATACCGGTAGCAATTGCTTTTTCAGCTGTTGCGGCTCTTGCTGTAAGGGAGAATGTACATAATTCATGTATGATCTTCTCATGCTGCTTCGGAAGAAGTATAAATGATGGTGCAAGGTTAAGTTTAAAGCTGATACTCATAAAGTATATTGTACTTGTAATATTATCATTAATCATCTCTTTGGCCGACGGAGGGCTTTGCTTTCTATATAACTCTGTGGGCGGAAAATAAACGGAGGAATTACAAATTGGGTCTTTTTTCCAAGAATTATGAAACCGCAGGAGTCGGTATCTCCAAATATGCTCCCAAGAAAAAGGGAATAGCACTGTTTTTTGACATTGTCGGCAGAAAATTCTGGAAGCTTATGCAGGTCAATCTTGTATATATGCTTTTCTTCCTGCCGCTGGTAATGATGCTTCCCGTAATGACCATTTTCAAGAATCATTATAGACTATCTGTAGCTTCTATGATAGTCATGATGCTTATTTTCATGGTCCTGATCGGTCCTGCAACAGCAGGAATGACAAAAGTCATAAGGCTTTTTGTTATAAACAAGCATTCCTTCATAATGCGAGA
Source organism: Bacillota bacterium (assembly GCA_029572815.1). Taxonomy (GTDB): domain Bacteria; phylum Bacillota; class Clostridia; order Oscillospirales; family Ruminococcaceae; genus Ruminococcus. The sequence continues at coordinate 112,062 of JAKPUQ010000060.1, forward strand.
TTTTTTCAAGGGCTTCAAGTCAAACTTTAAAAATGCCGCTATAGTCGGATTTCTTGATTGTCTTATAATACTGTCCGCTCTTGCAGCTCTTAATGTATATCCTGCACTTGCGATACAGACACAGTCAAAGCTGATGTATATACCTATGGTAATAACATTCAGTATTTTTCTTGTTATCATTATCACGAACCATTACATATTCCTGATGATGACAGCTACAAGTTTATCATTCAAAAATCTGCTGAAAAACTCATTTGCACTTGCATTTGTTGCACTCAAGCAGAATTTGCTGACATTTATCATAATTCTCGCTGCATTAGCAGTGATGATACTTCTGATGTTTTATTTATTCCCTGTATTCCTGCTGCTTGTACCCTTTTTCCCTGCGGCATTCATTTGCCTGGTGAACTGCTTTATAAGCTATCCTGTGATACAGAAATACGTCATCAATCCCTATTACACAAGCATTGGCGAGATAAATCCTGAGCTTGTTGATGACACTCCCACAGATGAGGAGCGTATCTTCGAGGATATGGGCGGTAAGGAAAAGCCAATCGAGAACAGAAAAAAAGGCAAAGGAAAAAGAATATCATAAAAAATGCGGCGCTTTTTTTGCGCCGTAAATTTTTTGTGATATTTTGTATAGCTGTTACGTTTTATATATGAAGTACTTCAACAGAAAGAAAGGAAGTGACAGAATGAAACCTGACAAAATGGCGGAAATATACGACAGAAATAAGAATACAGTTTTTCGCATGGCATTTTCTTATTGCAAGAACAAGGCAGACGCAGAAGATTTAATGCAGGATGTTTTTATCAAGCTATTTACCTGCGGAGTAGAGTTTGAAGACGAGAACAAAGAGCGAAGCTGGCTTCTGAAGGTCACTGTGAACAAGTGCAGGGATATGTTCCGCTCACTGAGATACAGGTATTTATTGACTTCGATACCCCTTGATGAAGCTTGTCTCACCTATGAGACTCCCGAAGAAAGCGAAGTCTATCACGCTGTAATGTCGCTTCCGACAAAATACAGGATCGTTATTCACTTATATTACTACGAGGGCTACTCCGTAAAGGAGATAAGCAGTATCACGGGGACAAATGAATCGGCTGTCCAGACTCAGCTATACCGTGCAAGAAAGAAGCTTAAAGACACCCTTGGAAAGGAGCTCCTATCATGAATATGAACGATTATAAAAAAGTAACTGACCGCTTGGAACCTGATGAGCGGTGCAGAAAAGAGGTACTTGATATGAGTAAACGTGAGAACAGAATAAAGCAGAATACAAACGACTTTGAGGAAAAGGTATCAGGCGTAGAAGTTCGCCGCGGAAACGGCGCTCTCAGATTTGTCGGTATCGCAGCTGCTTTCGCACTGATAGCAGGCGGTATAGGAACAACAGGTGTACTGCTCCATAAGAACAGCAGGAACGTCTCGCAGCTTACAGAGGCAGGCGAGGAGGAAACGGTTACCGAAGAGATTACCGAGGAGGTAACAGAAGAGCCTACTGAATCTGAGGCAGGTGAGGATTATGATTATGAAGCTATCGCCAGAGAGATCACAGACAGTTATCTCGAAAGAACCAATATTCTTGTATACGGCGATGTGGAGTATGACGCAAATGATACCATAACATTCTATACCTATGACAGTTCTGATGCCGAATGGTCAGAAAAATACGGCGGTGAGCGTACATTCTGCAAGGTGACCGACGAGCGCTTCGGCAGCTGTCAGGATATCTACGATTACTACAAAGAGCTAATTGCTAACACTATTGAATTTGGAGGTTATAGTGAGCCTTTAATAACAGCTTCTGATTATAAGGACGGTGTCACTTTAGATGGAGCCGGTGTAGTAAGCTATCTTGGCGGAGATGCAAGCGGATTTGAAAACGGCAGCAAGGTCGACCTATATATACCCGATCCCGAAGATGACAGCACGGTTGATTATACAGCTCATGGCATCAACGGTGGAGTCTATATTGATTATAATGGATCGCTCTACGTTACACCTCGTGCTGCACAGTATGATATAGGCGAGCATTATACTTCCGAGCCTGTGATAGTCGAAAACAGCGAGGACAGGATAGTAGTTTCACGCTATATCAATAATAATATGCGAAACGAACAATATGGCACACAGAAACTGTTTACTTTAGTGCTCCAAAATGGTGAATGGAAGATACAGAGCATAGGAACAGGAATGCAGCCCGAGTATCTGTCATCAATTGCTATCCAGTGCTACCTTGAGGACAGGGCAGAATATAATGATATAAATATCGACTGCGGTGACATTATGGCTCCTCTTGAGATGCTTGAATATGATGAAGAAAACAAAACTTCCCGGGTACACGCTGTTCTTCATGATATAAACGGTGTTGATGCAATAGATGTAACAGCAGATATTGATCTGGGTAGTTTCAAGGTAACATCAGCAGATATAACAAGACTCAATGAATATGATGGTACACTGAAGCGTCCAAGCGTTATCTGGGCTGAGGAACACCCCGACGGCAAAGAATAAAAAACTATCCCCTGAACATAAAAGTTCAGGGGATTTTTGAAACATTAATTGGGTTCCTGCATAGAATATAAGCAGGGGAGAGATCAGACATCAACTATATTGGTAACGACTCCCGCAGGAGAGATGTCAATGTGACCGAAGGAAGGCTTTTTTCCGTCACGTGGGATAGAAGCGCTTCCGGGATTCATTATGTAAAGTCCGTTTTCGTTGCTCTGATAGCGGACATGAGTATGCCCGAAAAGAACTATATCACAGCCGTTGGTGAGCGCAAGGTTTTTCAGTCTGTCCAGAGAGCCGCCTACACCGTAAAGGTGACCATGAGTGGCGAGTATCTTATGATCAAGGACAGGAAGAACAAAAACATCATTGCTGAGGCTATCAAAGTCGCAGTTGCCGGCAACGTGTATTATCTTTGGAGCAAGCTTCTGGTGAGACAGGATAAAATTGTCCAGCTCGCGCTCGCCGTCGCCAAGGTGTATTATCCAGTCGGCATCGGTATTTCGGAGAATTATACTTTCAAGATTGAAGTAATTACCATGTGTGTCTGATAAAACAACAATTCGCAAGAAGATCCCTCCCAGTGAAGATTATACCATATAATAGTGCATTTGTCTACTCTATTATATGAATTCCTTAGTAACAATTCTCTGTTTTATCCGATTTGACTGGGTTTCAGAGAGTTGTTGGTAGATAATATAAACGTGAATCACATTATTTTTCTACCATTTTTTCTACCAAAATCACACGTTTTTTGATTTCTTTTTCTTGATTCCACTTTCGTTGATTATATTCTATAATGTTGACATCTGCGATTCTCCCGTGCCTTCGGGATTATCGCTTTTCTTTTTTCTACCGCCAGTCTTTTTGGGCGGTGTTTTACTTGCTGCCTTTGACGTTGACTTTCTTCTCGTGGTCTTTTTCTTTTCGGCAGGCTTTTCAGCTTCGGATTTATCCTCTGACTTACCGCCGAGAACCCTTGCGATCGTTTCAGCCGAGTTGACCTTTGCATTGTATTCCAAATGACTATAAAGATTTGCCGTGATAGAAAAATTACTATGTCCGAGCCACTCCTGAATAGCCTTCATCGGAACATCATGAGCAAGCAATAAGCTCGCACAAGAATGGCGAAGATCATGGAAACGCAGTTGCTTCAAACCGTTTCGGGTAATGACGTAATGGAAGTGCTGTGTCACATAGCCTGGCGATAGCATATTACCATAGTTGTCACGGCAGATAAATCCGTCAAATTCCTTGTTGTAGCTCTTTCCGCAAGCCTTTTTGAACTTGACTTCCATTTTCTTCTTTTCAAGAAGCATCTCCTCGATGTGAGGGATCAGCGGAAGTGTTCTTCTGGTGGAATTGGTTTTTAGCCTTGTTTCTACAAAGATCTTCATCTCACCGTTATCGTCGTAGTCGCTTACTATCTTACGCTGAATGGTGATGGTCTTGTTCTTGAAGTCGATCGCATCCCACCTCAGACCAAGTATCTCACATCTTCTCAGACCATAATACGCTGCGATGTTCACCACAAGCTCCAGTTTGTCTCCTTTGAAAACCTCAAACAGTTCATTCAGCTCATCAGCATTGTAGAAGGTAGCTTCATGCCTTTCAGCTCTCGGTACTACTAACTTGTCCATAGGGTGCTTTGGTATCAGTTCCATTTTTACAGCGTAAGCAAATGCAGAATGCAATGCGAGATAATACTGCTTTGCGGTACTGCCCTTGCAGCCACTATCCAGTTTGTAGTTGAGATAGTTCTGAATGTGGTTATGATTGACCTGTCCAAGTGTAAGGTTCGGATAGTTTTCGTTGATGTATTCCATGTATCTCTTGCTGACCTTGCGATAGCAAAGATGGGTAGTACGAGCCACATTCGGTTTGATGTATGTCAGCCACTCGGTAAAGAAATCATCGAGCAGCATAGTTGAAGCGGTTTCATCACTCATAACAGCATACGGCACAGCGTTTGCAGACTTGACAGCGATTTCACCTTCCGAAATGCTCTTATCAAACTCTGCGACGATTGCTTCAACCGCTTCTTTCAGAGCTTTCTTTGAACACTTCACAGGCAATTCCGTGTTTACCCACTTACGCTTACGCTTTCCGCTGTGATCCTTATAGTCAAAGACAACATAGTTCTTTCCGTTCTTTACGGAAGTAATATATTTGTAAGGCAGACTTGCTTTCATATCTTATATCCTCCTTTGAGTTGAAAGCGGTAGAAGTCTGCTGTTGACTACTCTATTATAGCGCGTAACCAAATATAATGCAATACGATCAGACCGCTTTTATCCTTTTTTCGGCGCTTTACACTGGGGAATTCTCCGATTTTTGTAAACTTTTTTCCTTTAGCTCAATCACAGAGGATTTTGTCACTCTGACGATGCGTCCCAAGTCAAGCCTTGTGAGCTTTCCCTGCTTTACTAATAGGTATGCGTAGTTACG
>JAKPUQ010000207.1 GCA_029572815.1 Bacillota bacterium
AAGTTGAGAGTTCAGAGTTTAGAGTTGACAGTTGAGGTGTCGCCTTCGGCGACAGGATCTGAATAATATAAGTGAAGCGAACACTTTAACTCTCAACTCTCCACTTTCAACTTTCAACTAAACCAAAAAGAGCCGCCCCGATTTGTGCACCGTGACAGGTTTTGAAAGTTGAGAGTTCAGAGTTTAGAGTTGACAGTTGAGGTGTCGCCTTCGGCGACAGGATCTGAATAATATAAGTGAAGCGAACACTTTAACTCTCAACTCTCCACTTTCAACTCTCAACTAAACCAAAAAGCCCCGAAGCGCTGTAAACACTTCAGGGCAATTTTTCTATATAACATTTCGTCAGGGCTGCTCACCTGACTCGGGCTCATCGGGAGCCTCCACGGGCGTATCGGTCTCAACAGGCATAACGTCTGTGACTACCTGCTGCGAAGCCTCGTCATCGTAGACTATATTCTCGGGCACGGGCTCCTCCACAACAGGAGCTGCTGCCGCTAAGTCCTCACGGATACCGTCCGAGCAGGAGCTGAGTCTGCGCATGGCAATGATGCCCGAGCAGGTTACGTCATCGCCGCTGCCCTTCTTGGTCATTGCGGGAAGGAACTCGCCCAGCTGGCGCACGCCCTCCTCCATGCCGTTCTCCACCATAGTCAGAGCCAGTCCGCGGAAGAAGCCGAAGAGCTGCTCCTCGTTCCAGTAGGAATTCTCCACGCCGTCCGTGCAGAGAAATACCGCCGCAGGCAGCATTCCCTTATTAAGATAGAAGAACCTTGCAGAAAGAGCTGCATCGTCCTGACACATTGATGTGGTAACGTTCTCGTAGCAGCGCGGGTCCTCGGGTATGGGAGCGGTCACGTTGCTGTCGCTGTCAATGACAACACACTTGCCGTCGCCTATCTGCGCACCGAAGGCATAGTCATCGGTGACAGCAGCAAACAGCAGAGTCGTACCGTATGCGCTTATATAATCGCCCTGTGCATACCTCAGGCGGTAGTGCATGAATTTATCGGGAATACGGTCCAGCTCCTCCTCAGTGAAGGGCTCAGCCGCAAAATCCTTTTCCGTCCTTTCGTGCCATCTTGCAATGATACTGCGCCAGAGCTGATTGAAAAGCTGCTGACGCTGACGCTCGTCTGCAAGCACCTCCGCTGCGTCCTCAAGACTGTCCAGAAACTCCGCCACGCACTCCGCAGCGCACTCCACCGCGAACCTTGAGCCTCTCTCGGTACGCAGGTAGCAGGGACTTCCGTGACCGTCCGCCGCTGCCGCGAAGGAGTAGCTCTCGTGATCCTCGCAGAGAGAGCTGTCCTGACATACTATATCCCTGCTGAGATGCGAAGCACCGATGCTTGTCTGAGCAAAGGAAGTTAATTTCTCCATAGGCTCACCTTACCAGTCCGACTCGTCCCAGTCAGCGGTATTGGCGTCGCTGAGAGCGTCATTTGTCTGGGTCTGAACGTCCTCTGCAAGTTTCTTTGAGATCTCAACGGGGTCTGTATCGCTGTCAACAGTGCTTGAATGGCTTGCGAACACGCTGGTGATAACGCTTGCCTTTTCTATCATAAGTCTCAGCTGATCCTTGTTCTTTACATCCAGGACTGTCTCGGAGCTTCCCGAGAAGCGCGCCAGAACGTCCTTGTCGCAGTCGTCGCCTATAGCGAATGCGATCTTGATGGAGCGCTTGAACCAGTTATTCTTCTTGAGGGCGTCAAGTCCGCTCTCCCAGTTATCCGTGGGACCGCCGTCACTGAAAAGGAGTATTACAGGCGGATATGCGCCTGCTGCGGTCTGAAGGAATTCGTTTCGTGAGAGCTTCTTGTCCAGCTCCTTGCAGGCAGCGCCCAGATTGGTAACTCCGCAGGCCTCAAAGGTCTTGAAGCGGTAGCCCTCGGGAGAAACAGGCTCGGGTGTGACCCATGAAGCTCCTGTGGAGAACTCCAGAACGGCTATTTTTATCTCGGCGTCATCGCTCTCGTCACTTATCTCCTGCAATGTCTGCATTACCTCCTCAAGAGCTGACTCCACCTGTCCTATCTTGCTGCCCTGCATACTTCCGGAAGTGTCGATGACATAGAAAAGTGTCATGACCTTTCTGACAGCAGGTGCGTAATCGTCTAAACCCGGCATGATTTTATCCTCCGTTCATTTATTGTTGCGGCAGAAGCTGCGCAGGGCTGTATTTCCCCGTGAGCGCCGCCTTATTGTGATCAGTATAATCACATACATTATACCACGAATACAAGCGGCGGTCAAGTACCAAATGTTCACATAAATTTAACATTTACAGTGGTGACATATCCGATCATATAATGTATAATAAAATCACAGAGATATGATCGGAGGGAACTTGCCGTTTTTCGGCTCATTATGGAAAAAAGAGAGATCAAACGCTATATTTTCATCGCATTCCTGGCTATCGCTGTATGCGTCATAAGCCAGAATTTTGCAGTTTTCGTCAGCTTTCTGTCAGTAGTGCTGGGAGCCCTGAAGCCACTTGTCATGGGTCTGATGATAGCATACATCTTCAATATCATCATGAACTTCTTTGAGAAGCATTACTTTCCCAAAAGCAGCTCAAAGCTGGTGACAAAGTCAAGGCGTCCCGTGTGTCTGGCAGCTTCATTCGCAATAACCATCGCCATAATCATACTTATAATGTATATAGTCGTCCCCGAGATAGCCTCGGCATTCGGGGTGCTGTATGACGAGATACCGCCTGCCTTCACCAAGTCCAAGGACTTCATCCTCGGGAAGCTCAAGGAGTATCCCGAGATACAGGAGCAGATAAGCACAGTGGAATTCGACTGGGCAAATATCGCCGAGAAGGCTTCAAAGCTGCTCACCTCGGGAGTTGCGGGAATACTCAGCTCAGCTGTGGGCGTAATAGGAGGGCTGACCTCTGCGATCACAAACCTTGTTCTGGGACTTATCTTCGCTGTATACCTTCTTCTCAGGAAGGATAAGCTCATTAAGGACAGCAGCCGCCTGAGACGGCTGTGGTTCAGTGATGAGACCAACAAAAAAATGAGCCGCGTGCTCAAGACCGCCAACGAGACCTTCCAGAGCTTCTTCATCGGACAGTTCGTAGAGGCGATAATCCTGGGAACTCTCTGCTTCATCGGCATGAAGGTGCTGAAGCTCCCCTACGCTGCTATGTCCGGCACTCTCGTGGGCGTCACCGCCTTTATCCCAATTGTCGGAGCCTTCCTTGGCGCAGGCATAAGCGCATTCATAATCCTCACCGAGAGCCCCATGCAGGCGCTGATATTCATTATCTTCCTGCTGATACTCCAGCAGTTCGAGGGCAATATCATCTACCCCAAGGTAGTCGGCGGCACCGTCGGTCTGCCAAGTATATGGACCCTTGCCGCTGTAACAGTGGGCGGCGGTCTCTTCGGAGTCCTCGGCATGATACTGGGCGTTCCCCTGGCGGCTACACTGTATAAGCTGGCATTCGTAAAGCTGGAGGAAAAGGAATCTGAGCTTGGCATATCCCCTCCCGATGAGGAAGAAAAAAAGCCGCAGAAGCTCGCCAGAAAGTCAAAGAAGCATGCAAAAGCAGCCGCTAAGAAAAAGTAATATTCAGGGCACTGTTCAGATGTTCTCAGATCATCAGCCGGGTACATCAGCAAAATCTGTCAAATGCACAAATAAGCCAAACAAGTTCATATTTTTTTGATACTCACCGTTCAAGCAGCTGCCGAAAAACTTCAAAATACCGTCGAAGTTCTTCGGCAGTTTTTTACCCCCGCGCCGACTTTGTAATCTGATAAAACGAAAACGGGCTTTTTCCGTTGCCCGAGGTTAATACGGAGATTGACAAAAATTAAACAATGTGGTAATATTACCTTAGACAATAAAATCAAAGGAGTAATGTGTTATGATCAATACATGGCCAAAGGAATGGGACGGCTTTAATGAAGGCCGCTGGAGCACCACTTCCGTAAACGTTAGAGACTTCATCAAGAAGAATTACACTCCTTATGAAGGCGATGAAAGCTTCCTCGCAGGCCCCACGGAAGCTACAAAACAGCTCTGGGATCAGGTCATGGATCTCACCCATCAGGAAAGAGAAGCAGGCGGAGTCCTCGATATGGACACCAAGATCGTTTCTACAATTACCTCCCACGGTGCAGGCTATCTCAATAAGGATCTCGAGCAGATCGTAGGCCTCCAGACAGACAAGCCCTTCAAGCGTTCTCTCCAGCCCTTCGGCGGTATCAGAATGGCTCAGCAGGCTTGCAAGGAGTACGGCTACGAGGTAGACCCCGAGGTAGTCGAGATCTTCACCAAGTACAGAAAGACACATAATCAGGGCGTTTTCGACGCCTATACACCCGAGATGCGACTGGCTCGCCACTCGGCTATACTCACAGGTCTCCCTGACGCCTACGGCAGAGGACGTATCATCGGCGACTACCGTCGTGTGGCTCTCTACGGCGTTGACCTCCTTATCGAGGACAAGAAGCACCAGATCGAGACCTCACTCGTGAGAATGACCTCAAAGAATATCCGTCTCCGCGAGGAGCTTGCAGAGCAGGTAAGAGCACTTCAGGAGCTCAAGAAGCTGGGCGAGATCTACGGCTATGACATCTCAAAACCTGCCGCAAATGCCAAAGAAGCCGTTCAGTGGCTCTACTTCGGCTATCTTGCTGCCGTAAAGGAGCAGAACGGTGCAGCTATGTCACTGGGAAGAACTTCCACCTTCCTCGATATCTTCATCCAGCGTGACCTTGACCGCGGCATACTCACCGAGGAGCAGGCTCAGGAGCTCATCGACCACTTCATCATGAAGCTCCGTATCGTCAAGTTTGCCCGTACTCCCGAGTACAATTCACTGTTCTCGGGCGACCCCACATGGATAACAGAGTCCATCGGCGGCGTAAGCGTTGACGGTAATCACATGGTAACAAAGAACAGCTTCCGTTACCTCCATACTCTTGAAAATCTGGGAACTGCTCCCGAGCCCAACATGACCATTCTCTGGTCCACAAAGCTCCCGAGAAAGTTCAAGGAATACTGCGCAAAGATATCCATAAGAACATCGTCTATCCAGTACGAGAACGACGATATGATGCGTGTTATCCACGGTGATGACTACGCTATCGCCTGCTGCGTATCATCAATGGTAGTGGGCAAGGAAATGCAGTTCTTCGGCGCAAGAGCCAACCTTGCAAAGTGCCTGCTCTATGCTATAAACGGCGGTGTGGACGAGCGCCTCGGACTTCAGGTAGGTCCCAAGTACAGACCCGTTGACGGCGAGTACCTCGACTTCGACGATGTATGGGAGAAGTACATGGATATGATGGAGTGGCTGGCAGGTCTCTATGTCAACACCCTCAACGTTATCCACTATATGCACGATAAGTACAGCTACGAGAGACTCCAGATGGCTCTCCACGACAGAGACGTAAAGCGCTATTTCGCTACAGGTATCGCAGGTCTCTCAGTTGTTGCGGACTCTCTCTCGGCTATCAAGTACGCCAAGGTAAAGCCAATCCGCAAGGATATCGAAATAAAGGACAAGGCAGGCAATGTCACAGGCGTTGCCAAGAACGTTGTCGTTGACTATGAGATCGAGGGCGACTTCCCCAAGTACGGCAACAACGATGACCGTGTTGACAAGCTGGCTGTTACAGTTGTCCGCAAGTTCATGGACTGCGTAAGAAAGCACCACACCTACCGCGACGGTGTTCCCACAATGTCTATCCTCACTATTACTTCAAACGTTGTATACGGCAAGAAGACAGGCAACACTCCCGACGGCAGAAAGCAGGGCGTTCCGCTGGCTCCCGGCGCTAACCCCATGCACGGCAGAGACACCCACGGTGCAGTAGCTTCGCTTTCATCAGTAGCCAAGCTGCCCTTCAGACACGCACAGGACGGTATCTCCAACACATTCTCCATTGTCCCCAACGCTCTCGGCAAGGACATGGAGGTATTCGCAGGAGACCTTGACCTCGACAAGCTCAGAGGAGAGGACAAATGATAACGCCTGATATGCTGGGTAAGACCGATGATCCCGCAGAGCTGGCAGACCTTATCGACAAGCTCATGGAACAGGGCAGCGGTCATGTGAATATAGTCTCGGAGGGAAACAGTGACGGTCTCAAGGTCGACACCGTGAAAAGCACCGACGTGTGTGGCACAAAAGGTGCCTGCTGTCAGCCCACCGAGCTTGAACCCGAAGACGACGAATAACAAAGGGACGCCGTTACAGGCGCCCCTCACACATAATGATATAACAGGAGGTCAATTATGGATAATCAGAAACAGGTAGATAACCTTATCGAGCTTCTCGACGGCTACGTTGAAAAAGGCGGTCACCACCTCAACGTGAACGTTTTTACAAGAGAGACTCTCCTTGACGCTCAGGCTCACCCTGAGAAGTACCCTCAGCTCACAGTAAGAGTTTCGGGCTATGCAGTAAACTTCGTCAAGCTCACCAAGGAACAGCAGGACGATGTTATCTCAAGAACCTTCCACTCTGCTCTGTAAATACACACAAAGAGGCTGTACCGCCATGGTACAGCCTCTTTTTATATTTATTATTCAAGAGAGTCGATCTTGCCAAGAAGGAATTCCTGTATTTTCAGGGCATCTCCGCCTGTGAGTCCCGGAGTAGTCTTGTCAACGTCACCATTCAGCTTGCCCAGGGCAGTAATGTGCTTGGGTGCGGAGCCGTTTTCGCCATATTTATCGGGATTTGCAAGAGCCTGCATAATGAGTATTGCGTCTGCCAGCTCCACCTTGCCGTCGCAGTTGACATCGCCGGGAACGCCCTCAACATAAGGCATTGTTGTAGTGGGACCAACAGTGCAGGTAGTGGTGGAAGTCGTGGTGGTTGTAGCTGTGGTAGTTGTGGTGGTTGTTGTTACCTGCTCCTGTGACTTCTTTATGACCACATTCGATACAAAATTACCTTGAGGGTCGCCAATACCTGCTATTCGCTCATAATGGACAACAACACCATCTTCAGGAGTAACTATCTTACAGTCCTTGAGATCGATCCAGCAAAAACCTCTGACAGCCTCTTGGTTCTTACTGTCGGCATTGACATCTGAATTGATTATATTCAGTACTTTCATGTAGCTAAAGCCCTCAATTGCACCTGCCTGCGCATCGATGACCAGATCTGCGTCTTTTATGTCCACATCGCCCCATGAACCTATACCAACTTCTCCCGCTAAAACAGAGAGCTTTCCATTAGTTGTCAATGTAATATCGCCGTGATTGTAGATAAACCACGCATTAACACATGAAATAATAGAATCAGCAGCAGTGGTAACTGTAAGACCGTTTATATCATTCTGGATGACCGAAAAGCTTGAATCAGTCTGGTAATTACCCTTTATGGTAAGAGTTTTTGTCTTTTCGTCATAGCTGAAAATTCCGTTGCCCAGTATGTCATCCTTGTTTGAGTCATACACCCTCTGTTCGACGATCTGAAGATCGTAGTATCTTTCTATCAATACATCCTGCACATTATTCTTGCCTGCATCAACGATCGAGCCCTTTGCGGTTTTCAGGACTGTCCTCTCGCTTGCGCTTGGAACAATAGGCTCGCAGCCCTCAAACTTCAGCTCCTTATTGAAGCCCGTGACAGCAGACAGCTGCTTGTTCTTCTCGTTCCTGGCTGTAACGTGAGAATCCACGATCTCAAGAGAACATTCAGCCATTGATACATCTGTACCGCCTATGGCAGCTGCATTATGGTCTGTATTTGTGTTCAGAGAATTAAGAGTTGCGTCCCTGACGGTAAGCTTACAGCTGTCGACCGAAATAGTCCTTATACCGCCTTCAACATTCAGCACTCCGGGACCTGTGATAGTGGTGTTTTTCATGATCGAAACAACAGGATTAACAAAGGGCTGAGTAAGGGCAGAGTCCTTTTCAACATAGATAGTCAGATCCTCGATGCCGTCATTCAGAAGAAGAACAGTGGGCATCTTGGTTTTACATTCAAGGTCTCCCCTGATAGTCAGTGTCTTTGTCTCGTTATCATAGCTGAAATTGCCGTCGCCCATAATATCGCCGGCATTTTCACCGGTGACCTTTGTTCCGCAGAGATACAGCGGGTATTCCTCGGCTGCAACTGCCTTCACAGGCTTCGGCTGCATAAAAGTCAGTGTCATAATGAGCATTAGCATTGCTGTGACCATACACTTACATCTTTTTGTCAGTACTCTGATGCCGATAGTTCTGCTTTCCTTCATAATAATACCTCATTTCCCATATAAAATATACTCATACCGTCCCTCTCTTTCCTGCGGTCCCACAAAAAATGCACACCGGAACTGCCGAAAAACAGGCTCCTGTACTTATTTAAAGTATATCATGAGGCATATTTGAAGTCAATGCAACTTACCCACTGAAAAAAGCAACTTACTGCCTTGAAAATGCAACTTGCCCTACAATAAAAGCAGCCTGCACATTTCATGCAGGCTGTTGCTTTACATATTCAGTTTTAACCGAGCGAGTCTGTCTTGCCCAAGAGGAATTCCTGTATTTTCAGGGCATCTCCGCCTGTAAGTCCCTCGATAGTCTTGTCAACGTCGCCGTTTTTCCTTCCCTGTGCAGTCATAGGCTTTTCTGCCGAGCCGTTTTCGCCGTATTTATCTGGATTTGCCAGGCTTTGCAGAATGAGTATGGCGTCCGCCAGCTCCACCTTGCCGTCGCAGTTGGTGTCACCCTTTTTCAGAGACTCACCCTCAAGAGCCGTGAACTTAAGCTTATTTGCCTCGGCATAAGCCTCAGCAGTTGAGCCCTTGTAGCCGATGACCTCATCTGCGTCAAAACAGTTTTTCCCCAAAACACAGTCAGTATTCTGGATAGTAACACTTGGGATCGAATGAAGCATACGAAATGCATAGTCACCTATTGATTTTATAGTATCAGGGAAAACAATAGGCGTTTCTATATTCGCACCACCGAATGCCCTTTCTCCTACATATTCAAGCACATCATTCAGTTCCACTGACTTGATTTTTGGACAGTTTAAAAATGCTTGAGCACCTATGGTCCTGACATTTTTTCCAAGCTTTACAGATTCGATGATGTCCCTATGCTTCGAATACATGCTGAATTCTTCTCTTACCGAGACAACAGGATAGCCGTTGACCTCATCGGGAATTACCAGATCGGTCAGATCGGTCATGATATTATACAGACAACATCCGCCATCAGTAACAGTATATAATAATCCGTCCTTCTCAAAATTATCCCGTGGAGTATTTTCATCTTCTATGTCGCAGAACTCAACTTCAAAATTTCCATGATACTTATTTGCATACTCCTCAGCAGTTGAGCCCTTGTAGCCGATAATTCTTGTATATATGGCAAAATCAGACCCGAGTTTGCAATCAGGATTAGGGATAGTTACACTGGGCATATTCCGCGAACCCATAAAGGCATATTCTCCAATGCTCTTTATTGTATCAGGGAATATGAGCGGTGTTTCTATATCGCATTCGGTAAATGCATTGTTCTCTACAGTCTCAAGAACGTCATTTAACTCAATAGATTTCACTTTACTGCAATTAACAAAAGCAGCTTTTTTTATGGTTCTGACATTCTTACCGAGCTTGACCGATACAAGGCTGTCTCCGAGCTTGCTTCTTGAAGCAAAATCCTCACTGACAGCTACTACAGGATAACCGTTGACCTCATCGGGGATAACGAGATCTGTAATATCGGGATCTTCGACATATCGCAGTGTATATCCGCCGTCAGTTACGAAATAGTATGCACCGTTTTCCACATAAATATCCCTGGGAGTGTTTTCGTTCTCTATATCGCAGAACTCAAGTTCATGGCTATTTGTTTTCTTGACATATTCTTCGGCTGTTGACCCCTTGTATCCGATCATAGCTGTCCTGAGTATAAAATTTTCTCCCAGAACACAATCACGATTAGGAATAGTTATGCTTGGTATTTTAGTAGCATAAGAAAATGCGCTTTCTCCGATATATTTTATAGTTTCCGGGAATATGAGCGGCGTTTCTATGGGACAGCTTGAAAACGCATCGTCACCTACTGTTTCCAGAGCGTCATTCAGCTCCAGTGATTTGATACTCTCACAGCTGCTAAATGCATTTTTTCCAATAGTTTTGACATTCTTGCCCAGCTTTACAGATCTGAGGCTCTCACGTCCGTTTCCTATCTGACTTTTTATCTCGATCACAGGATAGCCGTTGACCTCATCGGGGATAACGAGATCGGTGATCTCGGTGCTGATAGCGTCCAGGATATATCCGCCCTTTGTGGGGGCAAAGCGCATTCCGTCCACCTCTATCTTCTCAGCGGGAGTACGGGTGTCCTCTATTTCATGGAATGTTACCCTATCATTTGCTTTGGCGTATTCCTCCGCCGTAGAACCCTTAAAGCCGTACAGGTCAGCCTTGCCGAAGCTGTCAGTGTTGAATTCACAGTCATCGGACAATATTGTAATGCTGATCGGATCGTATCCGTGCATGAAAGCATGATATCCGATATGTTTTACTGTATCGGGAATAATTATAGGAGTAGTAACATTTTCACACCAAAATGCATCCAAACCTATACTCTCCAGTGAATCGTTGAGCTCCAGCTCCGTCAGAAGGTCACAGTCACAAAATGCATAGTTGCCTATCCTCCTGATGTTCCTGCCAAGCTTCACGGAGGTAAGTCTTTCATTAAGGTTGCCTCCTCTGCTGAAATCGTGAGGCACTTCAACAACAGCATAACCGTTCACTCTATCGGGAATATTGAGCTCAGTGATCGTATCATCTGTATAATATACCTTATATCCTCCTTCAGTGGGGATATAAAAGATTCCGTCCTTATCACATACATCCCGCGGGACAGACTTATCCTCTATATCAAAGAAATCCCACTCATAATAATATAGACTGCGGCTCGGACTCACATTTAAACTGCTTCCGCGGGCATTTTCTGCTGCATATTTCTCCGCTGTCGAGCCCTTGTATCCGAATAAAAATGTCTCAGCAAAATGCTCTCCCAGAACGCAGTCGGGATTTGTCACAGTTATACTTGGGATATGATGACAGGTAAAAAACGCCCCTTCTCCAACATAAGTTACTGTTTCAGGAAGCACCAGCGGAGCGGTAAGCATTTCTGTATGAAATGCGTGATCTCCAATACTTTCCAGGCCGTCATTAAGCTCCAGAACAGATATATTTTTACATATAGAAAATGCGCTATTTTCTATTGTCCTGACATTCTTTCCCAGCTTTACCGACTCAATGTCCACACATTTTGAAGTTGAGCCAAATCTGTACGATATTGAAACAACGGGATAGCCATTCACCTCATCGGGCACAACGAGTTCCTTTGCAGACCTGCTGATAGTTAACAGCGCATATCCGCCCTCAACAGCCTCAAAGGTCATACCGTTGACCTCAACCTTTTCTGCTTTTTCCGCAGCTGCGCTGTCTGCGGCAGTATCCTCTGCGGCGAAGGCAGAGCTGCCCGAGCTATACTGATAGCCCGATGCACCATAGTTTACCCCGACTATGGCAAGTGCCATTACAGCAGCGATGATCCTTTTGGATTTCATAGTAAATCCTCCTTAAAAACACCTATATTTTGCCTTATAAGACAATCATATTATATCATATGATTTTTTGATAATCATATTTTTTCTTTGAATTAGTTAAAAAGCGCATCGAAATGTTATCCGATGCGCTTTATATGTTATAATGAGCTTATCTTTCCGAGCAGGAATTCCTGTATTTTCAGGGCATCATTTGAGGTCAGCCCCTCTGTGGACTTGTCAACATCGCCGTTCAGCTTGCCCTGTGTCTTAAGGTGCTTGGAGTCGGTGCCCTTCTCGCCGTATTTATCGGGATTTGCCAGACTTTGCATTATGAGGATAGCGTCTGCCAGCTCCACCTTGCCATCGCAGTTGGTGTCGCCCTTTTTGCCTCCCGACACGGGAGCGGTAGTTGTGGTCGTTACAGGCTTGGTGGTTGTCGTAGTTGCCTTGGCAGTTGTGGTAGTAGCCTTGGTAGTTGTGGTGGTAGCCTTGGTGGTTGTGGTAGTTGCCTTGGCAGTCGTGGTGGTAGCCTTGGTGGTTGTGGTAGTAGCCTTGGTGGTTGTGGTAGTGGTCACAGGCGGTGCAGCAGTAGTAGTGGTTATAAGCGTCGTCTCGTCAATGACATTGAACTTATAGCCGTATACCGAAGCGAAGCTCTGGGCGGTGGAGCCCTCATAGCCTGCCACGATGGTATTGGCTGCAAAGCACATCATCTCCAGCTCGCACTCGGGATTGAGCACCGTAACCGTAAGCTTTTTTCTATGGGTGATATTGTCTATATTGTACTTGAGCTTGAAGGCTGTCATGCCGATATACTGCACATTTGCAGGAACTATGACATCCGTGAGGCCTGTGTCCTCGAAAGCGCTTTCGTTTATCTCCGTGAGAGTTGAAGGAAGAGAAACGGTCTCAAGATAATTGCAGTCATAGAATGCACAGGGGTCAATGACCTCAATGCCCTCGCTGATATGAACAGAGGTTATCCCCTTGTTGCTCATAAAAGCCGAGTCTCCTATTACTGTCACGGGCTTACCGCCTGCGGAAGCAGGAATGGTGATATCTCCGGAAAGGCTCTCATCGCCGTAAAGCAGCTTTGCAGATGTTTCGCCAACACGGAATGTCATACCATCTACCTTTACTTCTGAGTCCTCTGCGGCGGAAACGCTGTACTCTCCTGCCCATGGTGCGGAGCTAAGGGGCGAAATGCCCGTGAAGCCGCAAATGGCAATTGCAAGGGCAGCTGAGATGATCTTATTGAATTTCATGGTATACCTCCTTATGGTATTGTTTCGTAAGATAAATTTTTATAGCAGAATTCCCGTTCCTTTTAATCCTTTTACCCATATGGAAAGCCACAGCACCCTTTCCGAACAGTGCGGATACCATGGCTTTTTATCAATTATTACCGCCTCAGCTGGTGGAGTTCTTCGCATATATAGACAGTATCTGTGAGGCGTCCACAGCATTTACCGCATCGTCTCCGCTCACATCTGCCTTAGCCCTCTGACCAGCGCTGAAGGAGGAGGACTTTCCCGAACCCGTGGCAGCATAATCTGCCAGGACCAGAGAAGCGTCCACGGCATTCACCTTTGAGTCACCGTTTACATCGCCGTAATCCTTAGGCGAAAAGGCTTCGGGGTGAGCCTCGGTAGTACCCACGAAGAACTGGGTCCAGTAGAGTCTGCCGTTTGCCTCGGTGACGCCCACGCCAATATACTGATAGTCCGAATTCAGTATATTTGACTTGTGGTCGGGAGAGTTCATCCAGCTGTTCATTACCATCTGGGGAGAGTTCTGTCCGTAGGCGATATTCTCGCCGATACGGCTCCATTTTATACCCAGCTGGCTGCATAAGGTAGTTATGCTGCTTCCGTCCGGGCGGGTGTGATCCCATTTTATCACAGTCTCATCAGCACGGATACTTGCGGCATGGCTGAGCTTGGGAAACATTTTCAGCTCGCTGAGGCCGTTCCTGCTTCTCTCCTGATTTACAAGGCGGACGACCTCGGCGGTAAAGCCCGCAGTATTCACAGCTGTGACCTTATTCTCATATGCAGGTGCAGCTAATTCTGTGGAAGCCGCATAGGTGCTCATCTGAGCTGTTGCAGCAACAGCCATTACAGCAGCGCTGAGCAGAGCGATCATCTTTTTCATACTAAAACCTCCTTTTGCCGCGACAGAAAACTGCCGTAAACAAAAACTTAGTAAAACGAAATCCGAGTCAATTATAGCATAAAATCGGCTCAAAGTCCAGCGCATTATATGAACTTTTTCGTTTTATATGCTTTTTCTTTCGGTATTACGGCTTTTGCGAAACTCCTGTGAAATCATATAATTGACTTCTACCAGAAATTTCTACCGTTTTTTCTACCAAAATCGCTCTTTTTCGATTCTTTCTATTTCGTCCTCGGTTTTGTCACAGTATATTATATAATTACACGGCTGCGGGCTGTGACTTGTCCGCAGAGGTATCTTTCTTCTTTTTTCTGCTGTTTGACTTCTTGGGTGCTTCTTCCGGCACAGTCTCTTTTGTGTCGGTGGGAGCATCTTCTTTTTTGCCGCTGAGAACTCTTGCAATGGTTTCAGCCGAAGTGACCTTAGCGTGATATTCCAAATGGCTATAAAGGTTTGCCGTGATATTAAATGTCGCATGACCGAGCCATTCCTGAATTGCCTTCATCGGAATATCATTTGCAAGCAATAGACTCGCACAGCTATGTCTCAGATCATGAAAGCGAAGCATCTTCAATCCGTTCTTCTTGATCACCTGATGAAAATCGTGAGTGACCGTGTTCGGACTGATGAGCTTTCCATAGGGATCACAGCACACAAAGCCTTCAAACTCCGTATTGTATTCTTTACCACAGAGTTTCTTATAGCGCTTGTCCATATCCTTCTTTTCAAGAAGCATCTCTCTGATATGAGGGATCAGCGGAAGGGTTCTTCTTGTGGAATGGGTTTTCAGTCTTGTCTCCACAAAGAGCTTGGACTGTCCGTTTTCGTCATAATCGCATACGACCTTACGCTCGATAGTGATAGTACCTTTCTTGAAGTCGATAGAATCCCACTTCAATCCGAGGATCTCACATCTTCTCAGACCGTAGTATGCTGCGATGTGTACGATAAGTTCCAGTTTGTTCCCTTTGAATACCTCAAACAGTTCATTCAGCTCGTCTACATTATAAAAGACAGCTTCATGTCTCTCTGCTCTCGGCACGACCATCTTGTCCATAGGGTGCTGTGTCAGCATTTCCATTTTTACTGCATAGGCGAACGCCGAATGCAAAGCAAGGTAATACTGCTTGACCGTACTGCCCTTAACGCCCTCGTCCATTTTATAATTGAGATAAGCCTGGATATGTGTATGGTTCAGATCGGCAAGTGTCACATCAGGATAGTGAATACCCATGTACTCTACAAAGCGCACAGCATTTCTCTTGTAACACTGGAATGTGGTTCGGGCAGAATTCGCCTTGATCGCTGTGAGCCAATCGGAAAAGAAGCTGTTAAGCTCCTTGTTGACGATGATGTTTTCATTGCTTTCGGTATCACTATCATTCTTACGATTGACACTGAGTACGACCTGATTATTGTTCCACTTCTCAGCAAACTCAGCTACGATCTTCTCGACAGCTTCGTTGAGAGCCTTCTTGGTGCATTTCTCAGGCAGTCCCGTTGACACCCACTTGCGCTTACGCTTTCCCGCTTTATCCTTGAAATCAAAAACAACATACTGTTTTCCGTTCTTCACGGAAGTGATGTACTTGTAAGGCAGACTTGCTTTCATTATTATTTCCTCCTTGCGTTGAAAGCGGTAGAAGTCTGCTGTTGACCACTCAATTATAGCGCGAATCGTAATATAATGCAAGACCTACAAACCGCAATTCTCTATTTTCGGCGCATTGACCTGGTTTTCACGGCTTGTTTTGTGCGCGTTGCAGAACGTAATTTATGACCTCGATTTTTGCCACTCTGATCTTGCGACCATCAGGCATCCGAGGTATCTTACCCTCTCTGACGAACTTGCACACAGTCTTGTATTTCAGGTCGAGCATTTCACATAGCTGGTCTACGCCTACAATATCGGGATAATCAGCAAACATCGTCCGATATATATCGTCCTCTGCCTGCTGATGCTCCTGAATTTCTATAGTTTCGTCCATGATGAACACTCCTCTCAGGGAGGAAGAAATAGAAAACAAATAGCGTTGATGTTTCATATTCAGTTTTCAAGGTGCTGTAATACATCGTCTGTCGGTTATTTTTATGTCCAAAGATTGATGTACTGTTGGCAGCTCCTACTCAGAGAAGTAGAAGCTCCCGACGGCACATCGACCGTCGTTCAAAACAAGGAGGTGTGTGTGAAGCACCATAGGCAGTACCC
>JAKPUQ010000110.1 GCA_029572815.1 Bacillota bacterium
TAGTGTCAAATCTTCTTTTACCAAACGCAGAAAAGCTGAAAAATTAATACAAGTTGCAATAAATACCGTTGAGATTGCGATTGAAAACGGAGAAGATGCTGCATTAAAATGGCTTGAAACACAGGTGGACTAATTATTTTATATTGCTGAAACATAAAGATTATAAAGCACCCTCTCGGAGCATTTCTGAGAGGGTGCTTTCCTTATCGTTTTAGTTTATACACATAGACTCAGACGACTTTGAGGAAACTTTTCCGTTCGTCTGAGGACATTGCAAAAGGCTCTGCATTTCTGCAAAGCCCTTGTGCTGCTTATTCATCCTCGTCACTGCACTCATCAAGCCCGTGAAGCAGTTGAATATAAACGCACTCTGCTCGTTCATGCTCCTCGCCATCCGTAGACATCATAAGATCAAGAAAATAGGCCTTTGCCTCTTCATAGTCCGTCCAGACCTGTCTGTTATCGTTGCAGACGGTAGTGACCTTGCGTGATCTTGGCATTGCCAATTCAGGTGTTTTCAACATAGCTGATACCTCCAAATTTTTATCGTAGATTCAGTATATACCATAATCATGCAGGAGTCCAGCATATCGGAGTAGTTGTAATAATTCTTGTGCAGGGCGCAGCAAGTACAGAATAATCCTCGGTGAAATATGCTAAATATCGTAAAACGCTCAGGGAGCTTTTTACTGTTTCGGGGTATCAGTTTCCCCATAACCGTCACGGACGGCTCTGGGGGCGTTTCCTTTCGTCAGAGAGCCTATTGTCATTCAAGGTCATTCCGCTTCTTTCTTTTCTGCTCTCCTCGGCTCTGCTCCTGCCGCAGATATTCCTCGATTGTCCTCTGTGCATCTGCAAGCTCACGGGCTTTCTTGTCTGCTTGATTAAACTCGGTATTCATTGCAGACAGCTTCTCACGGAGTGCCGTGATACTCTTTTCCAGATTTTCCACAGTGGGGATATGTCCTGACGGGTAAAGCTCAAAAACCTGTGTGCGGATTTTCCCATACTCAGCAAGCTCGACACTATACTCCTTACGATACTTCTTTTCGGCTCGATCGCTGAGAGCTTTCAGTTCCTCGCCGTAGTGCTTCACCTCACGATATTTCTTCAGGACTTTCAGCTTTACTTCCAGGTCTTCAATCTCCGTTTTCAGGTTGTTCAGCTCGGACACCAAGCGACGGCTTTGAGCATAAGCGGAGATCGCTGCATTGCGTATCTCCTCCGGTTCGACTCCGTATTCGGCAATGATGTTCTTTGCGATACTTGCAACCTTCATGTTTCCTCGGTCTACAGCGTCCCGGACGAACTTGTTTTCCTCAACCTTCGGAGTGACAACTTTGATTTTTGTCCTCGGCACATAAACCATACAACCTTGATACTGTGCGATACGGCTTTTAATCTGCTCGGTTTCATAAAACCAGCCCAGCGTCCGACTACGGGTGAACTTCGCTCTCGGATTGCGTTCCTTCTGCTCCGCAAGCATAAATTTCAGGTCGATCTTGTGGTCGGGATTATACTCGTAGAGTATGCCGTGAGCTGCACATTTGGCAAGGAAGTCCTCAAAGTTTTCGCTCTCCTTGACAACCTGATCTATCGCATATTTCAGCTTTGCTTTCCACGATAAGCCTTGCCGTGACATATCCCACTCCCAACGGCTCTTTCCCTTGCCAATTTCAGGGTGTTCAATAACATTCAGATGATGTCGTTTGCACACCTCGTCAGACGTGTCACGGAGCTTCTTCCACATACGCTCGCTTACCTTGCCCTGATTGTTCAGAGTCTGGAAAGTATGACCATTAATCAGGTTTGTATTATTGAAAACGCAATGCAGGTGCGTGTGCTGTTTATCAACGTGGACTGTCAGCAGAAACTGGTACTGATCGTCCAGAAATTTCGTGCAGATCTCCTTGCCGACTTCCAGCGCACGTTCGGGGGTGATCTCACCGGGCTTGAAGCTGACGATAAAGTGCTGTGCGAGGACGGTGCTTCTGCGTGATCTGATCTCGGCAAAATCCTTTGCGGCTCTGCTCGGCTTTTCGCTGCAACCGAAGGCATAAACAAGCCTGCCATTGTCGGTCTTTTCAGGATTAGCGATGTATGCAAGCGAGCCTTCCACATCTTCGTGTACCGGAAATATTTTTGTTGTCGCCATAGGTAGCGTTCCTCCAATCTTTTTCAGCAAATAATTCTCTTAATTTTTTGCTGAATCTTTCTCTTTTTCTTTGCGGGGTTGTAGGGGCAGCCAGCCCTCTGCCAAGCGGTGTATAAAAGCACTCAAATTTCAAATTTGTAGTGCGGTTATACCATGCTTGCAAACTGTGATTATGCCCGTTCCGGGCATTTTTCATTTTGAGCCTGCGGCTCTTTAGTATGAACGGCTAAGTTCATACGGTTTTCTTCACTCCTGTGAGAAATTGGAGCTTTGCGACTGCCTGTATGATATTGTAATATTCATCGGCGCAGTTATCGTGCCGGGAGTGCGGCAGTCTGGTGAAACTTCTCCCATATATTTATACCAAATTATGAGGCTTATCGTTAAGTATCCATGCTGAAAAATTCGGAGAAAATCTGATGTTTCATTTGTGCATAACAGAGATTATTTCAGCGGCACTTAACGATAGGCTGTTTTTATTGGTAAGGATATGTAGGAACATATTACTCACGATAAGACAAAGCCCTCTACTTATCTACCGTGATTTTTGAGCTTTTGGGCATGATTTTCTGAAGAATTTACAGTTTGTTCATGGCAGTTCTCCCTATCGCATAAATTCAACACTGGAAATATATTTATTATGACAATGAGCTTGTAAGACTCTGAACGAAGTCCTCCGTTCCGCTGACGGACTGTCTGACACTCTCCGCAGGAGCTTTCACTATAAAAATAACTGCACCTTACACGGTGCAGCAGGCGGTCATATTGTCGGTATATCATACAGAATATCTCACGCCAATTTAGGCATAACGGAGAACATTTCATTTTCGGTCAAAAAATATCTCCAAATCCTTGTCCAAACCGGAATTTTCTCGGTAGATAGGTGAGGGAGGTTTTCATGTCATCAACATAAGATGGCTATTTGTAAACATTCTGTGAATTTTACGAAAAATCCTTCCCACTTTTCCAAATTCCCCGGTAGATAAGTAGAGGGTATGATTATCATAGGAAATGTGTGATCGTGCTACTAAACGGCAGATGTGAATTTTTTGTAAACATTTCAGCTTTTCTTGCCCGATTTTCCATTTTTCTTACTTGGTATATAGAGGGCAATGTTGAATCCGTACCTTGTAAAAGCTGAGAGATCATGTTCGTTACCGTTGGACAATAAACAGGAGATGATGTGTAGACAATTTAAACTTCCACCATAGGAACAAAAACCAAGAGGGGCAGACAGAGAAAGCGATCCCCTCGCTCTAAAAGCATAGAGATAGAGAAGCTAAAGGAGTAAAATTCGCTATGAATAATAACACAACTGCCGTAGAGAAAGAAAAGGCAGGAAAAATGTTTGAGCTGAACGAGAAGTACAAGGATTTCCCTGAGAGGATTTCCGAATATGAGATCGACGGGAAGAAGTACATCGTTCACAGCCGCTTCGTCGGAGAGAAAAATATCGACGAAGTGATCGGCAGGCTCGCTTTTGAAAGAGCCGTAAAAGAAACACTGGCGTAATTTTGTCGGCAAGGCATTGACTATACCGACATTTTGCGCTATACTGAAGATGTCGGTATGGTACTGCTTTGATTTGAAAGGAGTTACTATGGCAAAGCAGACCATTTACAATGCAGGAATTTACGTTCGCCTCTCACAGGAGGATATGAGAGCCGGCGAATCCCTGTCAATAGAAAACCAGAAACTTATCCTCACCAAGTATGTCAAGGAACAAGGTTGGAATCTCGTCGATACCTACGTCGATGATGGTTGGAGCGGTACGGACTTCGACAGACCTGCGGTGCAGAGATTGCTGTCCGATGCTCAGTCGGGGAAGATCAATCTTATCATCTGCAAAGACCTCAGCCGTTTCGGAAGAAACTATATCGAAGTCGGCAGATATGTTGACTACATTTTTCCGAGTTATAATATCCGCTTCATCGCTCTCAACGATAATGTGGATACCGCAAGCAAGGATACCTCAGCACTTGACATGATGCCGATCGTCAACTTATTCAATGAGTGGCACGCAGCTTCGACTTCTAAGAAAATCAAGGCAGTTATCGAAGCCAATGCAAAGGCTGGCAAGTATCGCACGACCTGCGCTCCGTTCGGATATACGAAAGGCGATGATCCGAATCATCTGCCTGTGATCGATCCCGAAGCCGCACCTATCGTTCGTAATATCTTTGAGATGAGGGCGAGCGGTATCAGTCCGCACCACATAGCAGACAAGCTCAATGAGGACGGCGTGCTAATCCCCTCGGATTACTACTACGCAAAGCTCGGCAAGCCAAATCCTCGCCGTACAAGGCATATGTGGAGTCCCGAAACTGTCAGGCAAATACTTCACAACTACACCTACCTCGGACACCTTGTTCAGCTCCGCACAAGAACAGTATCCTACAAAAATCATAAGGTCATCAAAAATGACGAGGAAGATATGATCGTTGTAAAAAATACCCATGAGCCTATCGTTTCTCAGGAGCTTTGGGACAGAGTGCGTGAAATGGAGCAGTCGGTGTCGCAGGGCAAGCGTAACAGCAGTGGATATGTTGCAAATCTCAGCGGACTCATTTACTGTCAGGACTGCGGAAACAAAGTCCGCCTTGCGTGGAACAACACCACGAACGGCAGTAAGAAAAAGCCGAGAAAGTATCTTCGCCACAATTACAACTGCACCTCTTACATGAAGTTCGGCAAGCGTTACTGTCCCAGCCATTACATCAAAATGCAGGATATGGACTCAATTGTACTTGAAGATATTCGCAGTCTCGCTCAGCTTGTTGTAGAGGACGAGGAGAAAGCAAAGGAGCGGTTTCTTGAACGCAAGGCAAAGCATCATGAGGAACAGTATTCCGTTGACACCAAGAAGCTCACAGATGGCAAATACCGCTTGCAGGAGCTTGACACGCTGATCCAGAACATCTATGAGGACAAAGTCCTCGGAAAGGTATCTGAGGATGTAGCAATGAAGCTGATAGCAAAGTACGAGACTGAACAGAAAGAGCTGTCCGCAGAAGTTGCTGACCTTGAAGAAAAGTTCTCCACAATCAGGCAGGACGAAGAAGATGTGACTATGTTCATGGAGCGCCTGAGAAAGTACACCGATGTGCAGGAGCTTACCCGTGAGATGTGTCTGGAGCTTATTGAGTATATCACCCTTGATGCCTATGTTGAGGGGCAGCCCCGTGAAATCTACATCTACTACAAGCTGCTTGATGAACCACTGAAGGACAAGAGGAGCCTGTTTTAAGGCGTATTTACGTTGTTAACACACCATATGAAAGAGCGTTACTATTTGGCAAGAGGACTACACTTGATGTGTACACTCATCTGGGACTCGAAGACGCCGCTGCAGAGCTTCACCGCATGGAGGAACTACAAAACGCCCGTCAGGAAATGAACCGAACAAATGAAGAAGTGGTATGAATGAACGCCGCACTCTGGGAGCAT
>JAKPUQ010000162.1 GCA_029572815.1 Bacillota bacterium
GATCCTCAAGGAAAAGCTCAAGCTCCTCTGGAGCTATCGTTCACGAACCTGGGCGGCCAAGGCGCTCGATCAGTGGTGTGCGCTGGCCCGATCCCTCAAGCAGAAAGCTCTGAGCGCCTTTGCCAACATGCTGCAGAGACATCGCTACGGAATCCTCAACCACTGTGACTACCCCATCCATACGGGGAAGCTCGAAGGGGTCAACAACAAGATCAAGGTCATCAAGCGCAAGGCCTACGGCTTCCATGACCTGCGATACTTTACACTGAAAATCTACCAGGCGTTTGCCAACTAACTTGGAGATGATCCAAAAAAGAAAATCGTGCAGTTCGTAAAGGCAGGTCTATCTGGATGGTCTGTGAATAACCGTCATGTCGTCATGACAGGCAGTGTGAACAGGCTGCAAGACGGGGCGCTATAGCATTGAACAAAGCCCGTAGCTACCGACTAGTACCAGCATGCCCGATCCGTAATAAGTCTGTGTACTGATGGAGAAATAGTTTAAATGCCGTTTTCCGTAAGCATTATGAACAGGGTTGCATACATACTGGTAGAGTACGAGGGTAGGCTAACAAGGGAGGAACTTGAAAGGGGACAATTGAGTACAGCAGAACAGTTGAAATCGTGCAGTTGTGGGAAGTTGCTGATCGACTTCGCTGCAATGCACGGGAGGGGGGCCTCGGAAGACGTCTATTTATTCGCAGAATCTTTCAAGGCGGTACCATCGGGAGTGAAAATAGCCCTAATTGTACCCAAGAAACAGCAATGGTGCGCCGAATTCATCGAGAGGCTGGCCTCGAACAGGGACTTGAGACTGGCGGTATATGTCTCTCATGAGGCGGCCAGGAAGTGGCTCTTGGATGACTCCCGGACCGATTGAATGCACGGCGTAACGGCAGAGCCTGCACAGCATACACCGTCTGAAATATCGATATTCATCAGAAGGGATACCTGGCGTCAAGTAGAGTTCAAGGACTGAAAAGGAACTACAGAATGTCATTCATTGTGAAAGCAATCAACGTCGGCGAGTACGTTCTGCTCAGGCATGAAGGTCAGTGTACAATGCTCCATATTGAGAACTCCATCAAAAGTGTCGACGCGTTGTTCGGTGACATTCAGTGGAACAAGCTTCTGGTCGATCTACGTAACGTAATCGACCGTGTGAGGTTGATCGATGTCTATTACGCCATCGAGGCTGGCAAGATGGCCTTCCCTTTTGCGAAGATTGGAATTCTATTCTCGCCTGGTTGCTATGAAAGCAACAGGTGTGGCGATACCGTCGCCTTCAACCGTAGCCTGAAACTGAAGTCCTCTATGGCACCTGAAGTATCCTAACGGCTCTCATTGACTGGGAGGTGAAATGAATGAGTAAGCGAGGGAAAATACCTTGCGCAGCTCCAGTTCTTATCAGTCCCGAAGAAAAATATAGGAGCCTCTTCGACAATGCCGGCGAGGGAATTTACCAGTCCTCCGTATCCGGTCGAATTCTCAATATCAACCCGGGCTTGGCAAGACTCTTCGGGTATCACTCTCCCGAGGAGATGAAAAGAAATATAACAAGTGCCTACCGGCAGATCTTCGCAGACGGGAATTATCGGGAAAAAATCCTGAAAGAGGTCGAAGCCCGAGGGCACGCACAGTTCGAGTTCCGATTCCTCCGAAAGGACAAATCCCAGGGATGGGGCTATACGAGTATGCACGCCGTCCGCAATGCTCTAGGGAAGACCGTGTACTACGAGGGATTCTTCCTGGATATTACAGACCGCAAGAAAATGGAGGAAAAGCTTCGCGAAGCCCACAATCTACTCGAGCAACGCGTCATCGAGCGGACCCGGAAAATCGCTAAGCTCAATAGGAACTTGGCAGCGGACATCGCGAAGCGCAAGAAAGTCGAAAAAGAGTTGAAACAGCGTTCTGTCAAGCTCAAGGAGTTTAACATTACCCTGCGCACGCTCCTGGATCAGCGGGAGTCAGATCGCAAAGCTCTCGAACAGCAGATCATGACCAACATTGACGACCTGATACTGCCCGGCATCGAGCGGCTCAAGGACACGGCGCTCACGCAGGAGGCCAGCGCGATCA
>JAKPUQ010000204.1 GCA_029572815.1 Bacillota bacterium
TGTTCTCGGCATTGCCAATTCAGGTGTCTTTAACATAACTGTATACCTCCTGTGATTTAGTTTAGATACATTATATCCCATGAAAAGGCAGGAGTCCAGCCCTGCGGAGTAATTGTAATAATAATTGTGCAGGGCGCAGCAATATTATAAAAATCCCCGGTGCAATATGCTGTATCAGGCAGGAACAGGCTCGGTAATGCCGTGTTCCGCTTCATACTCACGCACACGGCGATAGAAGGTATTAGCCGACAACCCCATTCTACGCATAAAGTCCCTGCCTGTGATGCTCTTGGACTTCCATTCCCCATAGAGCTGCCCGAACCTCGTCCAGTCGGTGGGGATAGGTTTCCGTCCCGTATACTTGCCCTGTGCCTTAGCGATCTCGATGCCCTCACGCTGACGCTGTTTGAGCTGTTCACGCTCCAACTGTGAGAGAGCGGCAAACACGGTGAGCATAAACTTTCCTGACGGTGTATCGGTGTCGATGTTCTCTTTATGGCTGATGAGGGCAACGCCCTTTTCGGTAAGGGTGTCGATGATGTTCAGTAAGTCCTTTGTGGAGCGTCCTAAACGGCTGATACTCTCGATGTAGAGCGTATCGCCCTCACGCACATAGTCCAGCATAGCTTTAAGCTGTGGGCGGTCTTTGTTCGCTCCCGAAATCTTCTCGGAGAAGATACGGTCAACCTGATAGTCGCACATGATCTCCTGCTGTCTCGCTGTCTCCTGATGTTCCATTGAAACACGGATATACCCTATTCTACTCATAAAATCTTCCTTTCTTTATTCAAGCTGACTTTTCTTTCTCTTGGCAGCTTGTTCGTTTTCCATATATCGGGAAAGTGTTCTCTGACTGTCACGCTTCTGCTGTGCAAGTCTTGAAAGCCTGTCCGCTTCTTTCTTCAGGGCTTTACGCTCCGCACTCATCTTGGCATAATCCTCACGGGCTTTCTTCAGCTCGTCCTGCAAGTCTTTGATTTTGGGAATGATACCGTCGGGAAACAGTTCTTTCAGCTTTTTACGGCACTCATGATACTGGTCGAGTTCGTAACGGCAGTTCTCTCCGTATTTTTTCTTCGCCTTGCTCTCCAGAGAAGTATAATTCTTGTAGTAGACCTTGTACTTGCGGTATTCCTCGATAGCCGGAATTTGCTTCTCTAATTCGTGGATACGGTCGCTCAATTCAAACTGCGGTGTTGACATCACCATAAATTCAGCAAGCGCCCTATGAGCTGCCGCTTCCAATTCTTCAAGCGTGGAATTGCTTGCGTTCATCTCGTTAAGCGCCTTGCTCGCCGCTTTCATATTCTCACGGTCTGCCCAATTCGTCAAGCCCTGAGACTGCTGAAATTTCTCCGCTGTGGTGCGGATAATTCTCGCTGTCGGACGGTGGGTCATTTGATACTTGTAACTCTCGATACGCCTTCTGATCTGCTGGCTCTCATAGAAGTAACCCAGCGTTTTCGCTCTTGTGAATTTCGCCCTCGGATTACGATCCTTTTGCTCCGCAAGCATAAATTTCAGGTCTATCTTGTGGTCGGGATTGTAGTCAACCAATATCCCGAAATCAGCGCATTTTGCAAGGAAATCCTCAAAGTCCTCACTGACCTTGATAACCTCGTCAATAGCTCTTTTAAGCTGTTCCTTCCACGACAAGTTCTGCTTGTCAAGCTCCCATTCCCAATGGCTCTTGCCCTTTGAAAGATGCGGATTTTCGATGATAGAAAGTCCGTGCTTTCTGCAAAGTTCGTCCGAAATCGTGCGGAGTTTGCTCCACGCTCGGTCGGGAATTTTGCCCTGATTATGCTCGGTTTCAAAGGTCTTACCCGTGTAGAAATTCACATTATTCACGATGATGTGATTATGCACATGGGAGTGGTCAACATGGACGGCAAGCACATACTGATACTCGTCATTAAAAAGTGCCTTGCAAAGTTCCTGCCCGATAAGCAAAGCCCGTTCGGGAGTGACCTCACCGGGGGCGAACGATTGTATTATGTGCTGGCATTCGCTTCGGCTTCGTCCTGTGCCGACACACTCTCGGATATTTTTGAATTGTTCTGATGCTCCAGATGGAGAAGATACGCACAAGTTGCTAACAACATATTTGTCGTCTGCGGTCTTGTCTGGGTTGCAGATATAAGCAATTGCACCGTATGTTCCCGTGTGGATCGTATGGATACGAGTAACTGCCAAACTTCTTCTAACCTCGCTTTCATATCGGAAATATCTTCATCGTAAAGTTTGCCGCCTTTGTTGACACGGTGGGCTACCTGATTGAACGAATTGGAGATAGACGAAATGTACCTCGCTATCTTTTTGATGTCCTCGGTATCCTCCTCAACATTCATAACGGTGAGTGCAGAATATCTGCAAAAATCGCCCCTACTTCTGAACGATGTTTCAGCATATCGGCGGTTGATCGCTTCAAGTTCCATATCGTTCACTCTGAATGTGATAAGGTGCTTGCGGACTTCGCTCGGCTCTATACTGTCGGCACTGTCCTGCGGTGGTGATTCGCCCTCGGTGGTTTCGGGCGGTTCTGTGAAATCTACCTCTCCTGTTTCCGTGACTTCGAGCATTGGGACAGGCTCGGCAGCGGTGTCCTCGGCGGTATCTGTTTCAGGATTATAGGACAGCATATCCGCCTGCATTTCGTCCGCATAGGTGTGGGCAAGTTCTTCCGCAAGTTCCTCGACTTGCTTGTGCTTGAACAGCTTTGCAAGGAAGCCCTCGCCCGATTTTTTGAATAGTGACATTCTGTTGTCCTCGCTTTCTCGGCGGTT
>JAKPUQ010000022.1 GCA_029572815.1 Bacillota bacterium
GAAGCTGCTAGGAATCTTACTAGAGCTGAGAAGCTTGAGGAGAAGCGAGCGAGAGTTAGAGAGAAGGAAGCTGCGAAGGCTAAGCCAGCTGAGGTTGTAGAGACTCAAGAGGAGATGGATAAGAGGATAGAGGAAGATGTAGTAAGACAGGCTGCTGGTATCGTTGTTAAGTCCGAGTTAGATACAGAAACACCTACTGTGAAAATTTCACCAAAGGGGCAGACTCCTCTCTCGAAGGCAAACGCTCTAGCTGTACTGAAACAGAAGGGCTTGTCTGATGAAGATGCTGTTGTCTTCTACAATATGAGGTCTGCACTTGGAGACCTAGATAACGTAAAAACAGTCGAAGACTTTAGCGACTGGTACGACAAAGATACTGAGCCTGAAGATTGGGCAGCTGCTCTTGGTGAGAAGGAAGCTCCTGTTGCTGAGACTGAAACTGAGGTTGTCGAAACGAAGCCAGAACCGAAAGCTAGAGAGAAAAGACTAGCAAAGAGGAAAGCTGCTAAGAAGGAGGTGATACCTAATGCCGAAGAAGTCGAAGCCGAAACAAAAGGAAAAAGACAAAAAGCAGCAGAAGAAGTAGTAGAGGAAGAGGGAGACGAGCTTGAGGATACAATCTATAGTTCTAGAACAGATGCTGAGATTGCGTTACTTAAGATGGATACTGAGGAAGCTAAGAATTATGTTATTATAGGAGATAAAGATGAATTCTATATTCAACACAAGAGGCACCTTCCTTCTTCAGAGTCTGAGAAGGCTGTTGGCTTGCCAACTAATCCACTCTTTAAGAATCCAAAGGAAACGGCAACTGAGGTTCTTCCTCAAGACGACTCCCTCGACTCTGGACTTACTCGCTTAATACATGATATAAACAACTGGCTTCATACGAGTGAGGATGTAGACGAGCTACAGCAGTATGCAGACATTGTAGTTAGGACTCTGGCTTCGCTAGAGACTCATGCACGAGATTATCTTGAGATGTTCAACGGAGATGTTATTGCTTATGATAAGTGGGTCGATAAGCTGAACAGGCTCGCTGGATATATCTCCGATATCAGCCGTGTGAAACTAGGTCACAGGGTAGGAGCTCTAGAGACTAGTGACCTAGCGTCTGGAATAAGTGAGATACTTGGTGAGCAGACTGGCGTTATGGATTCTATGCGTGGTTATAGTGAAGAGACGATGGACTTCATGGGTATGCAGAAGGCTTATGAGATGCTTGTGGAGCTTGGTCGTCGGGTATATGACTCAGCAAGTAATAGTTTTCAAGACTGGATGCTACAGATGCGTGCTTATCTCTCAAACGTCTGGACAAAGGTTAAGCCTTATATGCTACAGTGTTGGGACCTTATAAATGATGAGCGTGGGATAGCTGGTATAGATATAGCTGCTATGCATGGAACTGGAAGGTTCTTAACTGGTGGTAAGTTCTCTACAAAATATATAAAGACAGGCTCAGGAGCAACTAGCTTTGGATGGGGACTATATTTTACTACAGTGATGGAGATAGCTAAGCATTAT
>JAKPUQ010000033.1 GCA_029572815.1 Bacillota bacterium
CCTTCGTTCTTAATATGAACTGCAGCTCATCTTACCGTATCGACTCGACCATGAATAATGATTAGTGGCTCATTATTTTTTTATCAAAACTGGCTCACTTTTTTATTAGCGCTGTGGCTCAGTTTTTTATTGACAAAGGCAGGCAAGAGATTTTGCAATGAGTCATGCAAATGAAGATTATTTTAATGAGAAGTGTACTGTATATGTAAATCAAAACGGAGAAAATATTATCTATAATCATATTACCGTAACCATTTCTTATCAAACAGCATATGAAGATTTTAGAGTAACTCTCGATTGGGAGGAAGATGAAGAACAGATCTCATATAAGGATATAGGATTACACGGTTATTACTCAACGAATTTTAATTTATTTGTATTTAACGAACTGTCAGAAACACTTAGTTTTAACGATGAAAATAAAACTATAACTATTATAGCTTAATCTTGAAGTTGATATAAATATCAACGGCAAACAATAATTGATTTTTCTTTTCAATCAAGACCGCAACTTTTGGGAATTTATTCACAATGAAATAAGAAATATCCCGACTTTCCTCTGAAAATCGGGATATTATTTTTTTATATATTAGCATATAAAGTGCTTGACATTCACAATTTGTTGTGTTATAATAGTCATGTACTTAATAAAAAGCACCTCGCAGGGAGTATCAGAATTGGCGTTCCGACACTCCCCATAATCAGAAAGATGAGAATAACATCTAACTGACTTAGCAAGATGGCTATTTGTGCATTTAATTATAGCACTTTAATATAGCGTTATCAAGCCTTTCAGTTGTTTGTTGGAGCATCGACTGAAAGGTTTGTTTTATATTAAGTACTTTGAAGAAGTAACTTGATAACTGAATAGAGGGGCTTGAAGCAAATTTGCTGCATTTTAACTTCACCTTAGTCAGAACCGATATGGCAATGAGGTTAGGCGAGGGAATGAGCCATGATGTGAGCCTGTTTAGTAGAACTAAATCAACTCTTGCGTTTGTCAAGACAAGGCAGTATTCCATATCGTTGATATTTGTATCAACTTGGTATCACGAGCCATATAAACTGTAAGTAATACGAAAGTGGGAAAATAAACACTTATCGAAGAACAAACAAAAAGCTGTCAAGCCAAATTTTTATTAAAAAATGAAAATCTGTCAGAGTGTGCGATATGTCGTATTCTCTAACAGGTTTTCAGATCATTGGTGCGAGTGATGGGACTTGAACCCATACGTCTGTCGACACACGCCCCTCAAACGTGCCTGTCTGCCTATTCCAGCACACTCGCATTGCAGTATTTCGTGACTGCTTTAATATTATATCAGATATGGACGTGCTTGTCAAGCTTTTTTTGAAAAAAATTTCAGAAAATTTTAGTTAACATAAAAAATAATATATCTCCCTATTGACTTTTACTTCCCGTTGCTGTATAATATTATTTGTCGGTTGCTGATGTGGCACAGTCGGTAGCGCAACGCCTTGGTAAGGCGTAGGTCGTCGGTTCAAGTCCGATCATCAGCTTCATAATGGTGGAACGATTTAGATCCACAAAAAAACTCCCGATTTTTCGGGAGTTTTTTGCTTTTGAAAAGACGAGATTTTAAGGTGAAACCGTAGATCCCAAACCATAAAAACATGATTTGAACGCGCCAAAAGGCGTTTTGAGAGCTGATACAAAGTCAGCCAGGTAGCGATGGCATTACGGCTGTTGCTGATTTGTATAAAGGAGATCTGAATATGACGTTACAGCAATTAAAATACATAATAACTATTGCAGA
This sequence comes from Bacillota bacterium, assembly GCA_029572815.1. GTDB lineage: Bacteria > Bacillota > Clostridia > Oscillospirales > Ruminococcaceae > Ruminococcus. The sequence continues at coordinate 1,779 of JAKPUQ010000033.1, forward strand.
AACTGGTTCAATAACAATGGCGGCAGAACGGCTTTTTATTGCTCAGCCAAGTCTGTCCAAGGCAGTTGCGGAGCTTGAAAAGGAAATGGGAATAAGCATTTTCAACCGCAGCAACAGAGGAGTTTATCTTTCGGAAGAGGGTACGAAGTTCCTGTCATATGCCCGTCAGGTAGTTGAACAGGCAGAAATGCTGGAAAGTGAATACAAATCTGCACCTCCGCCAAACAGAGCATTTGCGGTATCATCTCAGCACTATGCATTTGTAGTCAATGCCTTTGTGGAGCTTGTGCGTGAATACGGCGGAGATAAATACGAATTTTCTCTTCGTGAGCTGAAAACTGCTGAAATTATTGAAGATGTCCGCACCCACAGAAGTGATATCGGAGTGCTGTATCTCAGCAAATTCAACCGTGAGGTAATACGTCATATACTGAAAAGCGAGGAGTTGAAGTTTGAATCGCTGTTCACCGCCAAGCCTCATGTCTTTGTCAGCAGGACCAACCCTCTTGTGGGCAAAAAAACCGTGACCTTGGATGAACTGAAGGAGTGTCCGCGTCTGACCTACGATCAGGGCGTAAAAAACTCTTTTTATTTTGCAGAGGAACTGCATATCACAGCAGAAAGTCCTAAGAATATCGTTGTTTCAGACAGGGCAACTCTTTTCAATCTGCTTATAGGACTTGACGGATATACCATTTCCTCAGGTGTTCTGAGCTCTGACCTGAACGGAGACAACATAGTTTCCATCCCCCCTTGAAAGTGATGAGGCTATGGAAATAGGATATGTCACTAGGGCTGACAGACCGATGAATGGGATCACACTTCGCTATATCGAACATCTCAGACAGTATATTGCAAATTATTCTCTTTGACATAGCTTTTAGCTATGGCACATCATCTCTTTTTGATATTAACACATTTCTGAAAACTATGGTATAATAAAAAAGCAATAAACATACCGGAGGAATAGGAAATGAATACAGCAATTATCGGATACCCAAGAATAGGCAATTTACGTGAACTGAAATTTGCAAGTGAGAAATACTTCCGCAATGAGATAACAGCAGAAGAGCTGGAGAAAACAGCAAAAGAGATACGCTCATATGATCTTGCTCTCCAGAAAAAAAGCGGACTTGACTTTATTCCCTCAAACGATTTTTCATTCTATGACGGAGTTCTTGATACAGCATTCCTTCTCAACGCTGTCCCCGCAAGATATACTTCACTCGGACTTTCAGTGCTTGATACATACTTTGCCGCAGCAAGGGGGATATCAGGGCGAAAAAGGCGATGTCAAGGCACTTGCAATGAAAAAATGGTACAATACGAATTACCACTATATGGTACCTGAAATCGATGACGATACAGTAATTCGCCTTGCAGGCACAAAGCCGTTTGATCTGTTCAGTGAAGCACTTGCAGACGGAGTAAAAACAAAGCCTGTTGTCATCGGTGCTTATACTTTCTTAAAGCTTGCAAGATACAAGGGCACAAAAACAGCCCCGGACTTTGTTGATCAGACCGCAGCTGCATATTCTGAGCTTCTGAAAAAATTCAGCGGACTTGGTGCAGAGTGGATACAGTTTGATGAGCCCTCACTGGTCATGGATATGACAGCTGAGGATATACAGCTCTTTACCTCGCTTTACGAAAAGATACTTCCTGCCAAGGGAGATATCAAGGTTATCGCACAGACCTATTTCGGAGATGTCCGTGACTGCTATAAGGAGCTTTGCGCTCTTGACTTTGACGGTATAGGCCTTGATTTTATCGAGGGTAAGAAGTCACTTGAGCTTGTGAAGACAAACGGCTTCCCGAAGGATAAGATATTGTTTGCAGGTGTTGTGAACGGAAAGAATATCTGGCGCAACAACTATGCTGCAACACTTCTTATCATTGATGAGCTGAAAAAGCATACATCTGAGATCGTCCTCAGCACTTCATGCTCACTTCTGCACGTTCCCTGCACACTTACAAATGAAACCAAACTTGCTGAAAGCTATAAAAAGCATTTTGCATATGCAGAGGAAAAGCTCTCTGAGCTGGCGGAACTGAAGAAGATAACAGAGTCACAGTCGCCGTCGGAAACTGAGGAATACCGCCTCAATGCTGCTCTTCACAGTGAGCCGCGTTCAGGAAGGAATGATGCTGTAAGGGAAAAGGTAGCTGCACTGACCGAAAAGGATTTCGTAAGACTTCCTGAATTTGCAGAGCGTGAGCGTATTCAGAAGGAACGTTTCAGGCTGCCGCTGTTCCCGACTACAACTATAGGTTCATTCCCGCAGACTGCTGATGTAAAGTCAACAAGAAAGGCTTTCCGAAGCGGTGAGATATCTCTCTGCGATTATGAATTCTTCATAGAAAAGAAGATAGCCGAGTGTGTGGCTTTGCAGGAGGAGATAGGTCTCGATGTCCTTGTTCACGGCGAATTTGAGCGAAATGATATGGTAGAGTATTTCGGTGAATGCCTTGACGGCTACATCTTTACAGAAAAGGCATGGGTACAGTCCTATGGTACACGCTGTGTTAAGCCGCCGGTGATCTGGGGAGATATTTCCCGTGCCAGGCCAATGACAGTACGCTGGTCCGTATATGCTCAGAGCCTTACCGATAAGCCTGTGAAGGGTATGCTGACAGGACCTGTGACCATACTCAACTGGTCCTTCCCACGAGAGGATATCTCCCTCAAGGAAAGTGCATTGCAGATAGCACTTGCTATCCGTGAGGAAGTCCTTGATCTTGAAGCAAACGGTATCAGTATCATTCAGGTCGATGAAGCTGCACTTCGTGAAAAGCTGCCGCTCAGGAGATCGGACTGGCATGAGGATTATCTTGACTGGGCTATACCCGCATTCAGATACGTTCACAGTGGTGTAAAGCCTGAGACTCAGATACACACCCATATGTGCTACAGTGAGTTTGCAGATATCATCAGGGATATAGACGATATGGACGCAGATGTCATCACATTTGAGGCTTCACGTTCTGACCTGACTATACTTGATGTGCTGAAGGAAAATAATTTCCGCACAGAGGCAGGTCCGGGAGTTTATGATATCCATTCACCAAGAGTTCCTTCAAAGGAAGAGATCAGAGCAGCCATAGATAAAATGAAAGAACGTATCCCTGCTGAAAAGCTCTGGGTAAATCCTGACTGCGGACTGAAAACAAGAGGAAATGCAGAAACAGTTCCGAGCCTTATAAATCTCGTGAACGCTGCAAGAGAGGCAAGAGATGAAAACTGCTGAATTATTTGAACATAAAACAGTATTCTCGCTGGAGGTATTCCCGCCGAAGCCGGATGCAGACGAAAACGTTATATATCAGACCCTTGAAGAGCTTTCTGATATACAGCCTGATTTTATAAGTGTGACATATGGTGCAGGCGGAGGGAAAAATGGCTGCAAGACCATACAGATTGCCTCTGATATACAGAACAGGTACGGAGTGGAAAGTGTTGCACATCTTCCGTGCATCGGTCTTACAAAGTCTCAGGCAAAAGAGATACTTGACAGTATGGAGGAAAACGGCATCGAAAATGTCCTTGCCCTTCGCGGTGACAGGACAGATGGTACTGAGCTTTGCGGTGATTTCCAGCACGCAAGTGATCTCATTGCCTTCATCAGGGATAACTACGATCTCAATATCCTTGCTGCCTGTTATCCTGAGATACATCCCGAGAGCGGTGGGGCTGTTGATGATCTGAAATGGCTGAAATATAAAGTTGAGTGCGGTGCAGATCATCTTATAACACAGCTCTTTCTGGATAACGGCTATTTCTATGATTTCTATGAAAAGACACAGATCGCAGGTGTGGATGTGCCCATTGAAGCAGGTATCATGCCCGTGACAAATAAGAGGCAGATCGAACGCATGGTAAAAATGTGCAGAGTTGAGCTGCCGAAGAAATTTGTTCGTGTGCTTGAAAAATATGAGCATAACGAAACGGCTCTCCGTGATGCAGGTATCGCCTATGCCATTGATCAGATCACAGATCTTATCGCAGAGGGCGTTGACGGGATACACCTGTATACCATGAATAACAGCTTCATAGCACACAGGATATATGATGCTGTGCAGAATCTTATCTCAGTCAGCACAAAGGTATAAAGATTGAAGCGAAGCACCCTTACAGTTCAGCTGTGAGGGCTTTGCTGTTTCTATTATCAGACCATTCACTGTAGGGTGGAGCTCGGATACACAATGGATCGTAATAAACACACTATCAAATAAACAGCATCATTTATCCAAACTGTCACACAAAGCAAAGGGCAAAAGCTCCGTGAAGAGCAGGCACGCTGAGCGGTAAATACAGCTTGCAGGAAAGAAATAAAAAAGTCCCATACAGACTTCGTAAAGAAAGCCTATATGGGACTTAATGATCCCGGACTCGATCCTGCCGTACAGAAAGCATATATATATGCTTATTTTGCAGGTCTCAGATCTGCCTTTTAGTTGTACATTGATCCACTTTATACAGCAACGGGAGTATGATGCTTTTCTTCATCATACTCCCGTTTTTTATGTTATTTGCTTAGCTTAATGACATTGTTCTCCGGATGCGGGCTTGTTACTGCTGACCTGTTTTAATACGGTTCTATCTTTTTATTGGTTATACAAGTGCCACAAAGTCGGCATCGTCTTCAACAAGGCAGATCCACTTTGTTCCTTCGCTGTTTATAGAGCCCCATACACGGCTGTCCAGTCCATATCTGACTTTATAGATCTTGACCCTGTTGCCTTTCTTTAAAGTCGAGAGCTTCTCGCCGTAATATGTACTCGGCTTATACCTTACATTAAGAACATTCACACATACTTCTACAGTTCTGCCATTAGGGAAGCTATGTCTTCTGTCATACTGATCCAGAAGCTTTTTATAAGTCGTATAATTAACAGATTCAACGTAAGAGAGCGATACCCATTCACCGCCGTTGGAGCTTGATATCTTGCCCCAGCCGTTCTTTGTCTGATAAACGTAAACGGGTGTATCAAAGTCCAGCTGTCTTAAAGATTTGTAACCTGTTCCGGGGCCTTTTCTGACATTAAGATCGTTTGCAATTACTCTGCCATAAGTAATAGATGATGCGGCGTCAGCTTCCAGTGAATTAAAAATAGAAAACTTTGAATTAGATGAATTGAATGATGTCGGGATCGCTACACAAGCCAGAAGCATGAAAGCGGAAAGCAGTGTGCCGATAATTCTTCTGAGATGTTTTTTCATTGTTTTTTACTTCCTTTTCTTAATATTTCAAGACACTGCGGTCTTGTTGATGTGATTGAAGATAGTTTGATGTGTGATCGCGTGAAGTTGATATTTTAAGCTGAAATGTTTTGCTCAGAAAAGATATGCCGTATTACTGTATCGCGGTAAGCCCCCTGCCTGAAAGCTGCCGATGCGGCAATGAGTACATGGAAATGCTTTTGCATCAGAGTGCTGCCTGTCCGGGACTTACTGCCTTTTGCAAAGAACGAGTCCATGTGGAGAGATGTGAATGTCATTAATGCTGTATCTGATGGATATACATAGCGTTTACATATTCAGTTTTCAAGCTGCTCTGCCTTATAGAATGTATCATATATCATTTTTGATTATTTGTCAATATATCTATGCAGATCAAATAATAGAAATCCTCGCTTTCCGGGGAAGAGCTGCCAATTGTAAACTTTATATGAAGCCTGTATGAACTCTGTATGCTTTTGCATAATTGCCGTTTCCCCGTAATGAAACGGAGATGGCAGAAGTATTGTAACTGCATCAGGAGAAGCTGTCCAAAAAGTGCAATTATTCAGAGTCCGGAAGACTTCTTTTGAAGCTTTCGTTGATGATCTTTCTGTAATTATCACTGAAATCGGCAAGGGATGAGTAGGTATTCTTTTCGTCATCACTGATATTGTTATCGAGCAATGTACTTTTATCAGGTGCGGTAGCCTGAAGATAATAGCCTATGACCTGTGTTGTATCAAATTTCAGTGTGATAGCCTGATCAGAGAAATATGTGTGGACACCTGCCATATCAGAATTGCCGCTTTCATCCCTGCCTCTGAAAAAGAGAAATCCGCCGTTTGAATCAGCGTGTTTTTCAAAAGCTTTTCTGGTTTTTTCTGTTATCAGACCTTCATATTTGAATTTTATCTGAATATTGTTTGCGAGCACCATAGAAACGGGATAACACGGGAAAATAGTATCCTGCATTTCTTTTAGCCTTTCCTCAGTGATGCCGTTGGAGCTCCTGCTTTCCGACGGAGAAATAAGCGACTTGCTCAGTCGGAACATATCACCTGTAAGTGAGAAAACTCCGGGGTTGAACCACTCACGGACTATGCCTATCTTCGCTATATTCATGCTTACCTGGACGGTAAATTTTTCGGTGCTTCCGAATACGTCTTCAAGTCTTTCCTTTTCGCTTATCCTGCTGCTCCTGTGTCCGTTGAAAAGGAAGCTTTTTCCTGATGAAACGGCAGAGGAAGAAGTGTAATAAGATGTCTTTATATCCAGCGCCTCAGCATCGGTTTCAAATTCTATCTTGGTAAATCCCTTAGGAGTAGTCGGAGAAACTATATCCTCCTGCAATGTATCATCTGAGATGTTCTCGTGGATAGCCGAGGATATGCTGAGCTGCTGATAAAGCATTTCTATTTCGCGGCCAATTTCATCGAGTTCTTTTTTTATTGGTCTGATAAGCTCTGCATATGTAGTTTTGTTCTTGGCTTCAACAGTTTTTAACAGAGTATCTGTAAGCTCGGCAGCTTGTTCAAGATAATGGTCGTGAGCGTCAAGATCATTTCTTGCCAGTTTGTTTATCGAAGCCAGGAGCTCCTTATTGGTGATCCGGGAATTATCGATGGGGAAAGAATTACTTATGAGTTTTTCAAGGACTCTTTCATTGAGATCGATCTTGGACCTTGATCTTATTTCCATTGCGGGAATGATGACTTTAAGGAATTTGGCTGTACTGAATTTTGCTGCGGTCATTTTTTCTGTGTCAGATTTGTATTTACGCACACTTTCCATTGAGCCTTTAAGTTCCTTTGAGCCGAGATCATTGACCACGAGCCTGCATATATCGCTTACGCCGGAGATCAGAAATTCTCTTCTGAGTGACAGACGCTGTATTTTTTCGACCAGCTTTTCGGGACTGTCGATAAGCTCAGCAGAAGTGAATGAATTTCCGATCATTTCAAACCAGTTCTTAGGCTCGAATTCCACCGGATAGGTATATCCGCCGTTTGGAGTTATCTTACGGTAATTATAGATATTCTGCCTTGCTTCCTGAAGCTCTGCGCCTGAGCCGCTGTCAAGTATTCCCTCAAGGACCTTCATATCATTCGGTGAGAATACAGATAGCACCTTTGCTTTCTTTTCGTTGATCCTGTCAAGATGATCCTCGGCATTATCCTCATACCATTCAAGGTATTCCCGTTCATAATCGTCCTTTATAGGATACTGTTCCTTAAGCTCTTCCTTTCTGGCTGAGATGATCTTCTTCCAGTCATATATTTCCTGCACATATTCGTCATACAGCCTGAAATAAACTTCCTGAAGAGTATATTCTTTCTCTGCACCATCGCCGAAATCATAAGAATAGGGAGAGATAAGAAGCTTTCTCAGCCTGTTCTTATGAAGCGCAAGCCTCTTGTTTATCTTGGGGGTCAGTACATCAAGAGCCATTTTGTACTGATAGGCAAGATTGCGGCCGTTGTCCGAATTTGCCATAAAACAGGGATCAAACATTTTGTTTGCAAGCTTTGCCTCATTAGCCTCGATCAGCGGCCCCTTGATGTCGCTTTTCAGATCGTATTTGTAATCGTCCTGATAAAGAATGATACCCGGCAGGAGCAGGCAAAGAAACTGGTTGTAATCATTTCCTCCGATTTTTGCATCGATCTCATCATAGACCTGTGTGGCAAAGGCCTTTTTTGATCTTGTATCTGTTGATTTTTCGTTTATATCCGCGGCCGTTGGTTTTACAGGCTCTGATTTTTCTTTCATGTCCCTGACCTTTCCTATTAAGCAGGCAAGCTTTTGAAGATTGTCCCTGGTCGATCTGCTGTTTCTTGTGGCGTCAACAGTGAGTTTTGACAAAATGAGCGATGGATCAGAAGGAGTACGTGAAAATGCGGGATCTGAAAATTTCCCCTTAGAAAGACTGCCTTCTGATCTTAGTTCTTTTGATAGTTTATCTTTATCATCAGCCATTGTAGCAACTCCTTCTATGATGAAAGTAAGTTTATTCCATATCGTTGATCACAGCCGCAGGGAAGATACAGCTGTATCTCCCCTGGCTGTAAGATGTCATATTACTTCTTGTTGAGCAGCTCGTTATTTGCGTCGATGATCTCCTTATAGCTCTTGACGAAATCAGTAATTGTATTGATGATCTTTGTGTTTGCAGAATTCTCCGGATACTTATCGCTGTTGTCAGCGGGGACGTTTTCAAGATAATAGCCTATTATCTGAGGAGTTGGTATCCTGATAACAACAGAATATACATCTTCATTTTTCTCGTTCTTTGTGTGAGTCGTAGTTGTTTTGCTTCCGCTTCCCTTATTGAAGAACAGAAGTCTCTTTGATTTTGAAGCCTGTGATTCCATCTTCTGTATCGATGAATAGAAAGATGAGTTGTTCGTTGTATACTTGATAGTAATATCTCGTCCCAGGAGCATAGCAACAGGATAGCACGGGAAGATATAGTTATTTGGATTGTAGTTTTTAGCATCAAAGCTTTCGGAAACTGTTTTATCAGTCAGATGATACATATCATCTGAAAGAACGAATACGCCGGGGTTGAACCATTCTCTTTCAATGCCGACCTTTGCAATATTCATTCCTATTTCGATATTTGTGCCTGCGGAAGCACACATTTTTTCAAATTCCGTTTCTGTATTTGTTGTCTGTTTCTTTGTTTTGAATACCCAGAAGCCCGAGCTTTTGACTTTTGTTGATACTGTAACAGTTTCATCGGTCTCTTCTTTTTCCTGTGTGACCGTATGGGAAATATAGAATGAAGAATATCCGGGAGGAACAGTATTCGGAGCAACAGCTTCTTCTGAACTGCCGTAAGTAGTTGCTGCCATCTTGATCTTTATCCCGAGATCAGATATTTCTTTATTGATATGGTCAAGCTGTGTTTTCAGCATATCGGCGGCGTTCTTCAATTCAGCCCTGCCCTCTAAAGCAGATACATATCAGTATTTACTCATCAGGCGGATGAAGCTTTCTTCTTCCTGCCTTTCCCATAACATCTCCTTTGAAGCCATAAACGGCAGCGAATACTACAAGTGGTTCGAGAGCCCCTCCCTTGCAAACCGCGTATCCTATACCTTTACAAGATGCGTGGCAGGCTCAGCGGACTTCACTCCCACGGGCATACCGATATACGGAATAAAGGCAACGGCAGGCTTTGCTCTTGCGGACGTTGTCACCATAGAATCGGGCATACAGCATTTCGCCCAGTCGGTCTACACCTATGAGGGCTCATCGGCACTGCCCCTGCTAAATGACGTTCCCGTAGTATGGGACGATATGAAGGTACTGGACGGCTATCCCATGCAGTTCAATGTCACCGCAAGACGCAACGGCAGCGACTGGTACATAGGCGCCTCCACACTGGCAGCAAGGAAGGTGGATATACACCTTTCCGACCTGATAGACAGCGGAACCTACAACGCATATATCTTCGCGGACAACGCCGACGGCAGCGACCTTGAGGTCATTGTACTGAATGACTTAACAGCGGAGGACACTATCTCGCGGAGCCTTCTTGAAAACGGCGGCTTCGTCATAAAGCTGACAAAGGGCGCTATGAAGCTGACCACTCCCTACTCCAACTACAGGAGCTATGAGGCGGAGAACGCAGTGCTCTCGGGCAAGGCTTCCATTACCGCAGGCAAGCAGGGCAAATACTGCTCCAACGATGCCTATGTGGGCTATGTAGGCGGCGACGGTCAGAGCGCTGTTACCTTCAATGACGTGACTGTAGACAAGGCAGGTAAGTACACTGTCAGGATATACTATGTCTCGGGCGAGCCTCGCAGCCTTAAAGTAGATATAAACGGCAGCTACGTCACCACTCTTGACCAGCTCTACGCCAACAAAAATGACTGGTCGGGAATAAGAGCTGTGAACCTTGAGGCGGAGCTGAAGGAGGGAAAGAACACCATCAGACTCTACAATGACAGGGGATACGGTCCATCAATTGACCGTATTGCAGTCGCCATACCCGAAAGCAGGGTCATAGGCGATGTGGACTTCAACGGCAGGCTCAATGTGGCGGACCTTGTCCTCACCACGAGGTACATACAGGGCAGCATCACCTTCTCCACGGAGCAGCACAGAGTTGCCGACGTGAACGAGGACGGCACTGCCGATGTATTCGACCTTATCAGATACCGAAAGCTTCTGACTTCTTAATATCCTTATATAAGCACCCGCCCCGTTTACTGTATCATCAGCGAACGGGGCGGGCGCTTAGATAAATCATAATTTTGCGGAGCAAAATTATGATTTGAGCCCTTAGCCCTTAGCCGTCCCCTACAAATGTAAATTTTGATTTGAGTTTAGAGTTGAGAGTTTAAAGTTGAAAGTTGTGGAGTCGCCTGCGGCGACAATATTTAAATATTGTGAGCGAAGCGAACACATTAACTCTCAACTCTCAACTTTCAACTATCAACTTAGCGCATACGCGCTGAATCTTGATTTATGTCAGTAAAAAATACAGCCGAGAGCTTCCGTGAACTCCCTGTACATATACAGCGAACCCAGGGCTATGAGGGGGATATTATTCTCCGCAGCATAGCTGTAAGCCGCAGCTGCTCCCTCGGTGAGGTCTGCAAAGGCTGTAGTGGGAAGTCCGCGTCCTGTCAGTGTTTCTGCCAGTTTTTCGCTGTCAAGGGAACGTGGATTATCGGGCTTTACTGCAAAGGCCTGCACCGCCAGCTCTCCCAGCATATCCGCATAGAGGCTGTACTCCTTGTCCGCCATTACGCCAATGAGGAGCGCTACCTTTTTATCCCCGAAATACAGGCGGATACTGTCCGCCGCACAGCGTATTCCGTCGGGATTGTGGGCGCCGTCATATATGATGAGGGGCTCCCTGCACAGCACCTCGAAGCGTCCGTGCCACTTAACTGACGCAAGACCGCTTTTCACTGCCTCAAAGGGAATATCAAGCCCCTCACTCCTGAGTATCTCCACACAGCTCAGCACGTTCAACGCATTGGTGAACTGATATGTGCCCAGGAGCGTTATGTGGAGCTTCTCGCCCTCCCAGGTGATGTCCGCACCGTTGGTGGTGCAGCAGTTCTCGTCCCATGAGAACCGCGAATAATCGGGAAGGAACAGCTCCGCATCCATAGCTTTTGCCCTGTTGGCGATGATCTCATAGGCTTCTTCGCTGTCGCCGCCGAAGTAAACAGGTCTGCCCTGCTTTATGATGCCTGCCTTGTGGGAGGCTATCTCCCCGACGGTATCGCCGAGAAAGGCGCTGTGATCCTTCTGGACGTTGGTGATCACCGAGAGCACAGGAGCCTTTATAACGTTGGTGGAGTCAAGGTCGCCGCCCATGCCGCATTCAACTACGGCTATATCGCAGCCCCGGCGCACGAACAGCTCAAAGGCTGCCGCCGTCAGCACCTCGAACTCCGTGGGCTTTTCATTCATGCTCTCGCAAATAGGAGCTATATCGCCGATAAGGTCGGCAAATTCCTGCTGTGAGATCTCCTCACCGCCTATACGGAAGCTATCTGTGACAGATGTGATGGCAGGTGAAGAAAATCCCCCCACCCTATAGCCTGCGCTTTTCAGCACAGCCGTCAGCATAGCCCCGAAGGAGCCCTTTCCGTTGGTGCCCGAGATATGGACAGTCCTTACCCTGTCCTGTGGGTCTCCCATGATGTGAAGAAGCTCGGTAACACGGGAAAGTCCCAGAACGCTGCCTCTTTCGGCAGCCTTTTTCATGTACTCAAGTGCTTCTGTGTAGTTCATTTCTTCCTGATCTTTTCAAGCTGAGCCGTGAACGCCTTGTTGCTCATGAGCATATAGATTATGCTGATCTCGATGACAGCCATTACCAGGCTTGTCACAGGTCTCCAGATGAGTTGGGGACGCATTGCGGGGAAGAGAAAATACAGACTTGTTGTGGTGATGAGCACAGAGCCCACAAGTCTTGCGATGATGACAGACAGTGCTATTCTGGGGAGAGCCTTGGTCTTGAATACATTATTATATACAAGTCCTGCCATAAAGCCTGTTGCCGCTGCGCCTAATGTTATCATGGGCGCGGGTGTCATGCCTGTTACCAGGCAGCCGATAAGGTCTGCGCCTGCACCTACTGCGGCGCCGATAAAGGGTCCGAAGAAGATGCCTGCCATAAGTATGGGCAGTGTCTCGGCGCTAATGCGGATAACGCTGAAGATGTCAACTCTCAGTGATTTTCCCACAACGCTGATAGCGATGAGCAGCGCTGCCAGTACCAGTACCTTTGTGCTTCCGAAAAGTCTGATATCAGACTTTACTGCTGTTCCTCTGTTGTTTGCAGCCATAAAAATAACCTCCTTTTCCTCACTCATACGACAAGAAAAGAAGGTTCTGTTTCTTTTTTAGTTGTCCTATGAAGCGGGATGCAAAATGTGAACCGTAAGCCTGAGCTTTTCGTTTGACCGACAACTCCCCGTTCGGTCAACACTGGAATACCTTGTGGTATAACGAACACATTTTTACTCTTCAAATGATTTTTTGCAGTGCCTTACTGCACTATTATTATACGATGAAAAAACGCCTTTGTCAATAGTCTGAAGCACGAAAACACGGCTTGTTCCGCTATTTGTCAAAATGCTCTAAATGATAGTCCGCCCATGGTTAATTTAGGTAAAAAAGCCGAAAATGAATAAAACCCTTGACAAAACCTCACAATAGTGATAAATTATAGTTAGCACTCAGAGAGTTAGAGTGCTAACGAGGTCAGTAGACAGATCGATAAAGGGAGGGAGTATCGTGGACGAAAGAAAACTGAAGATACTCGCTGCCGTGGTTGACGAATATGTCAGGACGGGTGAACCCGTCGGCTCGAAATCGATCTCGAAGCTGGAAAATATCAATGTTTCCTCCGCTACTATCCGAAACGATATGGCGGCTCTCGAACAGCTGGGCTACCTTGAACAGCCCCATACCTCGGCAGGACGAGTTCCTACCTTCAAGGGCTATCGCCTCTACATCGACGAGCTCATGACTCCTCACGATATCCCCGAGGAGGAAAAAAAGCTTATAGACGAGATGCTTGGTGATAAGGATACCCCCGAGGAGCTCCTTGTGCAGAACGCCGCTACGGCTCTCACGGAGATCACCCACTGCGCCGCAGTTGTAACAAACGCTGTTCCGAGATTTTCGGTCATATCAAAGGTGGAAGTTATACCCACAGGAAAGCGCCTCTACGTTATCCTGCTCATAACCTCCAGCGGAAACATCAAGAACAAGGCTTGCAGACTCGAATTCGACCTCAGCCATGAACAGCTCGATTTCTTTACACATTATATAGAGGAAAATCTCAGCGGAGTCTCCGTAGATGAGCTCTCCGAGGAGATGATGGACAATATGGTTGCCGCAGTAAGCGCCTACATGGTATCGCTTTCACCACTTGTAAAGGGCATATGCGAGCTCTCCGAGGACCTTCGTCAGCAGGAGCTGACAGTCAGCGGAAGCGAAAAGCTCCTGTCCTGCGACGAGCTGGACAAAATGGAGGTCGTCAAGTTCATAGAATACAAGGACGGTCTCTCAGAGCTCCTTGAAAACGCATTCAGCGGCGTACAGGTCAAGTTCGGTGCGGAGAACGACAGCTTCGCTATCGGAAATTCAAGCCTTATCGCCTCCAAGTACCGCAAGGACGGCAAGGAGGCAGGCTCTCTGGGAGTCATAGGTCCCATGAGAGTGGATTACAAAAAGATCATTCCATACGTCGAATACCTGACGCAGAGGATATCCTCGCTGATGGACAGCGGCGATGATGACATCATAAACGCTCCCGACAATTTGCAGGAGCCGTAGAAAGGAGCAATGACCGATGGAAAAAAATGAGAATATCTCAGAGGAGCTGGAAGAGCAGGAAGAGCTCGGCGGCGATACCGCAGAGGCTCCCGAAGAGGAAAATACAGATGAGCTTGAAGAAGCCGACGCGGTCAGCGAGTACAATGATACCGCAACTCAGTTCTCAGACCTTGAGGACGCACTGGCAGAGGCTAACGACAAGTACCTGAAGCTCTTTGCTGAGTATGACAACTACCGCAAGAGGACTGCCAAGGAAAAGACAGAGACCTATCAGAACGCTTCCGTAAAATGCGTGGAGAAGCTCCTCCCCGTACTGGACAGCTTCGAGAGATCTCTTGAGGCAGAGTGTTCCGATGAGAACTTCAAGAACGGCATGAGCATGATATACAACCAGCTCACAGCCTTCCTGACACAGATGAATGTGACAGAGATAGAGGCTCTCGGCGCGGAATTCGATCCTAACGTACACAACGCTATCCAGCAGCAGGACGGCACCGACTATGCAAGCAACCACGTCTGTGCAGTCTTCCAGAAGGGCTATATGCTCGGCGACAAGCTGGTCCGCCCCGCAATGGTGGCAGTGGCAGTTTAGCACGGAGCACTAAACAATTCATAATTATTTGAATTTATGCATTATGCATTGCAGCCAATTGAATTCCGGCTGCAAGTAAAAAATACTTTTTATAAGCGATAAAAATAAGCCGATCACACCCATAATTCAATTATGCATTATGCATTATGAATTATGCATTATAAATTAGGAGGAATTTATTATGGGAAAAATCATTGGTATCGATCTTGGTACAACTAACTCTTGCGTAGCAGTTATGGAGGGCGGTAACGCTGTAGTTATCCCCAACAATGAAGGCGCAAGAACAACTCCTTCCGTTGTTGCTTTCACAAACAACGGCGAGCGTCTCGTAGGTCAGGTGGCTAAGAGACAGGCTATCACAAACCACGACAGAACAGTTTCTTCTATCAAGAGACACATGGGTTCTGATTATAAAGTAAGCATCGACGGCAAGAACTACACTCCTCAGGAGATCTCCGCTATGATCCTTCAGAAGCTGAAGGCTGACGCAGAGGCTTATCTGGGCGAGCCCGTAACAGAGGCTGTTATCACAGTTCCTGCTTACTTCACAGACTCACAGAGACAGGCTACAAAGGACGCAGGTCAGATCGCAGGTCTTACCGTTAAGCGTATCATCAACGAGCCTACAGCCGCAGCTCTCTCCTACGGTATCGACAAGGAAGAGGAGCAGACCGTTATGGTTTACGACCTGGGCGGCGGTACATTCGATGTTTCTATCATCGAAATGGGCGAGGACGTTCAGCAGGTACTTGCTACAGCAGGTAACAACCGTCTCGGCGGTGACGACTTCGACCAGCGTATAATCAACTGGATCGTTGAGGAATTCAAGAAGACTGAGGGCATCGACCTTTCACAGGACAAGATGGCTGCACAGAGACTCAAGGACGCAGCTGAGAAGTCCAAGATTGAGCTTTCTTCCACAACAACTTCAAACATCAACATCCCCTTCATCACTGTTGACGCTACAGGCACTCCCAAGCACCTTGACCTTACTCTTACACAGGCTAAGTTCAACGAGCTCACAGCTGACCTGGTAGAGGCTGCTATGGGACCTGTAAGACAGGCTCTCAGCGACAGCGGTCTCAACATCTCAGAAATCAACAAGGTCCTCATGGTCGGCGGTTCTTCAAGAATCCCCGCTGTTCAGGAAGCTGTAAAGAAGCTTATCGGCAAGGAACCCTTCAAGGGCATCAACCCTGATGAGTGCGTAGCTCTCGGTGCTGCATACCAGGGCGGCGTTCTCGGCGGCGACGTCAAGAACGGACTCCTCCTCCTCGATGTAACTCCCCTTTCACTGGGTATCGAGACAGCAGGCGGCGTATGCACAAGAATGATCGAGAGAAATACAACTATCCCTACAAAGAAGTCACAGGTATTCTCAACCTACGCAGACAATCAGCCTGCTGTTGATATCAATGTACTTCAGGGTGAGCGTGAGTTCGCACGCGACAACAAGCAGCTGGGTACATTCCGTCTCGACGGTATCGCTCCCGCTCCCAGAGGAATCCCCCAGATCGAGGTAACATTCGATATCGACCAGAACGGTATCGTTCACGTATCTGCTAAGGACCTGGGCACAGGCAAGGAGCAGAACATCTCAATCACAGCTTCCACAAATATGTCCAAGGAAGACATCGACAAGGCTGTAAAGGAAGCCGAGCAGTACGCTGCTGAGGATAAGAAGCGCCGTGAGGCAGTTGACAACAAGAACGAGGCTGAGAACCTGGTATTCCAGTGTGAGAAGGCTCTCACAGACTTCGGCAACAAGGTATCTGCTGACGAGAAGTCAAACATCGAGGCTAAGTGCACAGCTCTCAAGTCTGCTATCGCTGCCGACAACGCTGACGAGATCAAGAACCTGAAGGAAAACCTCCAGAAGGCATTCTATGACCTCTCGGCAAAGATCTACCAGCAGGCAGCTCCCAACGGCGGCGCTCAGGGCATCGATCCTTCACAGTTCGCAAACATGGGCGGTGCTGCTGACGCAGGCGCTCAGGGCGGCAACGATGACGGAGTAGTTGACGCAGACTTCACTGAAGTTTGATAATGGAACACAATAAATGGCTGAAAAAGCTCGTTATAATAATCATTCTGTGTGCCATAGCCTTTATAGGTCTGAAGCTGTTCGATGAATTTGCCAAAGATGACCTGGGCGATTATGACGGCGGCAGAGGAGAGTATGTAGACGAGATAGAAAACGGCTGATTTTTAGGGCGGAATTCCTTCCGCCCTAAAGGTGTATTTACAGGCGCGGCAAAATATTACCGTTATGATAGTATTATGACGCGAAAAAGGGAGCGGAGGCTCTCCGCCCGCCCTAAAGGTGTATTTACAGGCACGGCAAATTAGTAAGTAGAAAGTAGTAAGTAGAAAGTAGTTTTTGCTTCTTCATGCTACTCTCTACTCTCTACTCACTGCTCACTAATAAGGAGAATAGATATGGCAGAAAAAAGAGATTATTACGAGATCCTCGGTCTCCAGAAGGGGGCTTCCGAGGACGAGATAAAAAAAGCCTTCCGTAAAAAGGCAAGAGAGAACCACCCCGACCTCCACCCCGACGATTCCTCTTATGTTGAGAAGTTCCAGGAGATAAACGAGGCTCATGAGGTGCTTTCAGACCCCGAAAAGCGTGCAAGATATGACCAGTTCGGCCACGCAGGCGTTGACCCCAGCTACGGCGGCGGCGCTGACGGCATGGGCGGCTTCGGCGGCTTTGCCGATATGGACGATATCCTCGGCAGCATCTTCGGCGGCTTCGGCTTCGGCGGCGGCTCAAAGCGCTCAAACGCAAACGCTCCCAGAAGAGGCTCGGATATTCAGGAGACCGTTACCATCAACTTCATGGACGCCTGCACAGGCAAGAAGTACGACCTGAGAGTCAATCGTATGTGTGTCTGCGACTCCTGTAAGGGATCGGGCGCAGAGGCAGGCTCAACACCCGATATCTGTCCGGACTGTCAGGGCAGAGGCTCGGTAAAGACCACACAGCGCACTCCCTTCGGCGCCATCTCATCATCAAAGCCATGTCCTCACTGCGGAGGCAAGGGTAAGATAATCAAGAACCCCTGCTCAAAGTGCCGCGGCGTCGGCAGAGTCAGAGTGCAGAAGACCGTTTCAATCGACATCCCCGCAGGTATTGACGACGGACAGACACTGCGTATCGGCGGTCAGGGCGACTGCGGTATCAACGGCGGTCCCAACGGCGACCTCCTCGTAGGTATCAACGTAAAGTCCCACCCCATTTTCAAGCGCGAGGGCTATGACATACACTGTGATATACCTGTTACTTATATGGAAGCCGTTCTCGGTGCGGAGATAACCGTCCCCACCATTGACGGCGATGTGAAGTATACCATAGGCGAAGGCACACAGACAGGCACTATCTTCCGCCTCAAGGGCAAGGGTGTACAGAGACTCCACCGCACAGACCGTGGAAACCAGTATGTAAAGATATACGTTGAGGTGCCCAAGAACCTTTCCAAGAAGCAGAAGGACCTGCTGAAGCAGTTTGAGGCTTCACTCACAGAAAAAAACTACGCAAAGCGCCAGAGCTTCTTCGAGAAGCTCCGCTCAAAGCTGGATCTTTGATAAATAACGCAGACCTGCTGCATATAGTTGCAGGTCTGTTTTTATACCGAAAGGAGGCAGGACTATGTATGAACAGGATTATATAATGCGCCAGATAAAGGAAATAACCGCCGTTATGGCAAAGGTGCTGCTGGACGCAAAGGTGGATCAGTCCTTCGCTATGCTCCAGGAAGTGAACAACCAGAAGGCATGCACACTCATAGAAAAGCTGAGAAACGGCGAAATAAAGGAAGCCGTCGAAGAAGTGGACAGACTCACGGACAATAATACCAAGGAGAACCTGATGATAGGTCTTGCCTTTTACGATGAGCTCAGCGACACCAGCGACGCTGCCCTTATCGCCGCAGGCTACAGCTGGGTCAAGGCAAGGGAAGCTTTCGAGCGATTTGCCGAAAAGTACGGTATGCAGCAGATGACGAACCTCTACTTCGGCGACGGAAACGACGGTGGCGACGATGACGACGAATAAGTATAAAACCTCCCTTTGCGGGCATAATAGCTGCAAAGGGAGGTGTTTTTATGGTAGAACAGGACACGATAAGACTTCTCAGAGAATGCGATTCGGGCGTAAAGATGGGCATATCCTCCATAGGTGATGTGCTCGGCTATGTCAGCAGTCCCGAGCTAAAAAAGCTGCTTCAGGCCAGCTCTGAGGAGCATGACAGGCTGAAGGCTGACCTTCAGGGACTTCTCGGGGAATATAATGACGAGGGCAAGGAGCCTGCCGCAATGGCGAAGGGAATGTCATGGCTCAAGACCAATGTGAAGCTCACCGTTGACGGCTCTGACAGCACCGTTGCTGACCTTATTGTTGACGGCTGCAACATGGGAGTAAAGTACCTGAGCCGCTATCTCAATGAGTACAAGGCAGCCGATGAGCGCTCCAAGGACATGGCAAAACGGATAATCAGCGCCGAGGAGCGGCTCTCCGCGGAAATGCGCCCTTTTCTGTAGCCTGATGGAATAAGAGCAGCGTTTTTTTATAAATCATAATTTAGC
>JAKPUQ010000034.1 GCA_029572815.1 Bacillota bacterium
CCTTCGTTCTTAATATGAACTGCAGCTCATCTTACCGTATCGACTCGACCATGAATAATGATTAGTGGCTCATTATTTTTTTATCAAAACTGGCTCACTTTTTTATTAGCGCTGTGGCTCAGTTTTTTATTGACAAAGGCAACCACCCCTTTTGTTGGTTTTTATGTTTGTTGTAAGCGCTTTCATAACATATACTTGCTGTGACTATCCGAAGTGTAACAAACTTTTTGAAAAAAATTTCTGAAAAATTTTTTCGGGGTGCGGTCACAGCGGCGTTTTTGGGCAAAATTATCCTATTTATATATTGTATCATATCAAAACTTGTGTGAGATGTTGTACAAGAATTCTGATTGTTTAATAGTTCTACTATTTCATCCCAATTATTGAATCGCTTCTTTGCAGATTTTTCCATCATTTTGTTTATAAGCGATGCCAACGATGGACTTAATGAACGATTGACTCTTTCTGGACTTGTAGCAGTAGAATATAAATGCATATTTTTTAAATCTTCGAGAGTATTCCCCTCTATTTGGTATGGATATGTATTTGTTGCTAATTGATAGAAAATTATTCCCATTGAATAAATATCCATTTGAATGGTGTTCTTCTTGCTATAGTCCCAAGCTTCAGGTGACATATATGGCGGAGTTCCACTACCTTTAAACGTCATTGTACGTGTTCTTTCTGATGCAATTTTAGCAAGACCAAAATCGGTTATTTTAAAAGTTCCATTACATATCAGAATATTATCTGGTTTTATATCTCTATGTACCAGAATATTATTTACTGATTTCATTCCGTTTGCCAATTGTAAGAAATAGGTAGTTAGAGTATCGTTATCATAATAGTCGTCCATTTCATCTTTTAGAATGGAGTTCAAAGTGCCACCTTCGGCATATTCCATTATTATGTACGGAGGTAGATTTTCAAATTCATCGCCATTATGGACGTATTCATATTTAATTACATTTTCGCCTTGTACTTTAAGTGCTGTTGTTATCTCGTTTTGAAATGAAATCTTTTCATCTTCACTATTGAATGATGGTAAAGAAACTTTAATTGCAAAAATGCAATAGCACTTTAGACCATGCTTGTCAATAGATTTCGATAAAATATAACGTAATATGCACTTACGTTATGCAATTTTTGAGATCAATAACGTTAAATTCCAATATTATAACGTAATATTATGGACTTATCGCATATCGTTATGGTAAAATGGTTTTGTCAGCAAGAGAAAGAAAGCTGACAGCGGAGCAGCATACTTCATGTTGACCGCAACAATTATAAAGCGCTTTATAAAATATCAAACGAAAGGACGATGATAGATCGTTGAACAATGAAACACAGTGGGCGCAGCCCACGCCACTTATGGGAAACAGGTCAAACCTGATAGACTTCCCCGTAAATGCCTTGCCGCCTATACTCCGTGAAATGGCATTAGCTATCTCACGGACTACACTTTCGGATGTGTCTATGGCGGCTACCTCGATACTCTCCTCGGTGAGCTACTGCTTTTCGGGACAGTTCCGTATCGTAGGCAAGAAAGACCACTCGGAACCGCTTGTTATCGACAGCCTTATCGTTGCCGAAGCGAGTTTCAAGAAATCTCCTGTGATGAAGCTGATCGCAAAGCCCTATCAGGATTATGTGCAGGAGTACAACGAGAAGAACAAGGCTCTCATCTTGGAAAATCAGGCAAAGAAAAAGGTCATAGCCAACAAGCTGGCGGCTCTTGAAAAGAAAGCCGATGCCGACACAAAAGAGATGTCAGACCTTGCTATTGAACTAAGCAGTATCACAAATGCGGACTTCCGCCGTATCATCGTTGATGATATTACGCCCGAATCCCTCGTCAGACAGCTTGCGATAAACGGCACACTTCTTATGATGTCCGATGAAGCAGGCTCGCTCGGCAACTTCAACGGCAGATACAGTGCCAACGGTGCGCCGAATCTCGACTTGCTCTTGAAATCGTGGAACGGTGAAACTTTCATCAGCGACCGTATCACCCGTGAGAGCGTTATTCTTTACAAGCCCTATGTGTCGATATGCCTTGCGTGTCAGCCGTACATATGGGACAGTATGATAGGAAATATGGCGTTCAGAGGGAGTGGTTTCCTTGCAAGGCTTGTGTACTGCTTTCCGAAAGACCTTAGAGGTACAAGGAAGTACAACACCGAGCCTATCCCCGATGAACTGTCCGAACGTTATCACAACCTTATTTACACTCTGCTGAACTACAAATTTCAGCGTTTCGAGCTTCATCAGGCGGACGAAAAACTTCTTTTCCTTGATGAAAAGGCGAAAGATGAATATGTCTTCCTGCACGATCAGTTTGTAGAGAAACAGCTTGTCACCGATATGGCATTCTGTGCCGACTGGGGTGGTAAGTTTCACGGGCTGGTGCTGAGGATATGCGGTATACTGCATTGTATCAAAACGGTACTGAATGGTGAGAAGCCCGATGAGGTCAAGGTATCTCACGATACGATGTGCAACGCTATCGAGATCGGTCACTACTTTCGCTTGCAGGCGATATATGCCTACGGGCTGGGGGATACCGACAATCAGACTTTGCAGGCAGAACGAATAGTCGCAAAGATACGCTCGAAGAATATCACACAGATCAGGCAAAATGACCTTTATAAGCTCTGCCGTTGCAAGCTGTTTAAGAACGCACAGGAGTTCGCCGAGGTGATAGCTGTCCTTGAAGAATACGGCTATCTCAAAAGTGAGACCATTCCCGGGGCTAACAACAATCCCAAAGGCTGCACGATGCTCTACATTAACCCGTTGATGTTCAGACAGTGAGGCATACACAATCAACACTTTCCGCACTTTCTGTCCTGAATGTGCTGAAAATGCGGAAAGTTCACAACACAAACCGTAGAAAGAAAGAGGTTTAACTATGACTACAACACAGAAAAAAGAGATCGTAGACAACATTCTGGAGCTGCTGATCCAGCTCACCGAGGACGGGACAACTCCGCTCCGCAGACCGCAAAAGCACCGACCGCCGGCAAGGTGGAGATGCTGACTATCAAGGAGAGTGCTGCCCTCATCAGCGGCCTTTCCGAACATACCGTCCGCCAGCTTGTGAAGCAGGGCAAGGCGAAGTCCGTAAGAACAGGCGCAGGCAGGAACGGAAAAATTCTTGTGAACAAGGCTGACTTGATTGCCTATTTCAACGGGAAGGGGGTGTGAAAAATGGTCGATATTGAAAAGGTAAAAGCGTTGACTTCTATCCTTGAAGAAAGAAGCGGACTTGATGTGCGTGAAGCAGTTGCTCGTTCGTTTTTCTATCTCAATTCTTATGAGCTTACGACTTACAGAAAAGAGATAGATCATCTCCTCGAAACTTTTGGCGTTGAGGAAGAGCCGACGTTCTGATTTTGCAGTTTTCATAACCGCATTTTTTGAGTTTATGTAATACATTTTTCCGCATTACTGTGTCCACATTTTCGGCTGCTTTGTCAGCCGTTCAGCCTCGCAGAGCCCCATAAGCATTTTTGATAGTCCGAGTAGGCTGTCAAAAGTGCTTTGGGGTTACTGGCGGCGCTTTGCACCGAAAGTAAATCCCGCTGCTGCGCAGCGTTCTATGCTGCCCGGTCATAAGAGTCAGCACGATGCTCCTGCATCGTTCCCGACTTTGTCGGGATTCTCCCGTAAGGGAGTCGATCGCTAACCATTCAAACAAAACTTAGAAAGAGAGATGTTACGTTTGAGTAAAACTATTTCAATGTGCCAGGGCAAAGGCAGCCTGTCGCACAACAACAGAGAGTTCACTGCCAAGAATATCGATCCGTCCAGAACGCCCGATAATATCATCTTCAAACAGCAAGATTTGGGCGAAGCGTATCACCGGCTTTTTGACGGTGTGATAGCTAACTATAATGCAAAACAAAAGAGGAAAGACAGAAAGATTCCTGACTACTTTCAGCACCTGTTCAATCGTGAGCCGAGCAAGTCGGTTATCACGGGTGCAAACAAGCAGAAAAGTTTCTATGAGGACTTGGTGCAGATCGGCACGAAAGATGATACGGGTATCGGCACTCCCGATGCGGAAATTGCTGTTGCCTGTCTGAAAGAATACATGGAAGATTTTCAGGAGAGAAACCCGAACTTTTATGTGTTCAATGCCGTGATGCACCTTGATGAAGCAACTCCCCATTTGCACATCGACTACATTCCCCTCGGACACTTTTTCAACGGTCTTGAAAAGCGAAATGCAATGGCGAGAGCTTTAGAGGAAATGGGTTACGGCAAAGGTGCAAATGCGATCAACCGCTGGCGGCTCTCAGAGTGGAAAGTCCTGCACGATATTTGCACCAAACACGGTTTAGAGATCATCGAACCTAAGAAGTCCAGAGGGTACAGCTTTACAACGGCTGAATATGGCGAGTACAAGGACACGATCAAAGCCCTTGAAGAAGAAAAAGCGCAAGCCGAGAATGAGCGTGACAAAGCCCAAGCGGAGCTTGAAAAGATCGCTCAGAAGCGTGTGAAGCTCGATGATATAGACAAGCTCGAAACCGGCAGGACAATGCTCGGAGGTAAGGTCACAGTCGCAAAAGATGACTGGGAGAATATCACGGCTCTTGCAAAGCGTGAGGTCGCATCAACTAAGCAGGTCAGAAAGCTGAAAAAGGAACGTGACGAAGCTGTTAGGGAGCGTGATGAACTGAAAGCGAAGCTGTCCGCTGTTTCCTCAGAGCTTTCTGCCTACAAGAAAGCTGAGGAGCAAAAGGGTCTTTTCACCCGTGAGAAGCTGAAAAAAGAAACGGCTCGAATCAGCAGAGAAGATGAGCTGTCCCGTGAGCTGAGGAAGGCAAAGGCTTTTATTTCTGCCTGTGGGCTGTCGGATGATTTTTCCCGGTATAAATTCAACAAAACAAGGGGTTCACAATTAGAATAAAAGACGAAAAGCTATGGCATATCTTGACAGACAGAGAAAAGCGCGCTACAATTAGAATGCGAGATATGCCATAGTCCGTAAAGGAGATAATATGGCAAATATTACAAACAGAAACGGAAAGTTTCTCATAAGAGTTTTCACAGGTCGTGACATCAGTGGAAAGCAGATAGTCAAGTCCACAACTTACGTTCCGCCGGAAGGCACATCACCGAAAAAGGCTGAAAAGCTGGCTCAGGAGTACGCTTTTGAGTTTGAAAGACACTGCAAGGGTTATGCTCAGCTCAATGAAAATATGCGCTTCTCCGAACTGGCTGAGTGGTATTTTGAGAACTATGCACCCGAAGAATTGAAGCCGACTACGGTTTTGAACTACGAAAGTCAGTACAGAAACCATATCGCACCGATCCTCGGCAACAAAAAGCTCAAAGACATTACCACACCGATGCTGACAGAGTTCCTGAAAGTGCTTGGCAAAGAGCATCACTTAAATCCTATCTCGGTCAGAAAGGTCTATATAGTGGTGCAGAGCATTTACCGCAGAGCCTTACAGCAGGGTTTTGCAAGGGACAATCCTTGTCAGAACGTGATAATTCCAAAGAAGCGTGACAGCGGCAAGCGTTATTCTCTTTCTGAGGAAGAAACAAAGCGGTTTCTCCACCTTATCCGTGACAAGCCGTGGAACGAAGATGTGAAGCGTATCCTGATCGTTCTGCTGTTCACTGGTATGAGGATAGGCGAGTGCCTCGGTTTGGCGTGGGAGGATATTGATTTTGAGAAGAAAACGATATTCATTCACCATACGCTGTCCTGCGTGGACGGAGAGTGCTACCTTGACTCACCAAAGACAAAAAGCAGTATTCGTCTGATAGCCATGAATTCAACCGTTGAGAAATGCCTAAGAGATCAGCAAGCATATGTTGTGGAGCTAAAAACGGCTCTTGGAAACAAGTACGCTCACCCCGAAATGGTCTTTCCCTCGGGGCAGGGCAATTACCGTGACCGCTGCTCTGTTTATCACTCCCTAAAACGTATGACCAAAGGCACTGAGTTTGAGGACATGACGCTACATAAGCTGCGGCATTGCAACGCTACGCTTTTGTTGAACAGCGGAGTAGACCTGAAAGTGATCTCCGAACACCTCGGACACTGCGATATAGGCGTTACGGCGAACATCTATGCCGATGTACTCCAGAAGCAGAAGATACGTCTTGCCGACACGATCGACGATAAGCTTTCCGATGAACTGAGCTAACACAAAAAACCTCTCTGTCGGTTTCCCGACAAAGAGGTTTACTTTCAAAGTATTTAGTTGAACAATTTGTTGAACAACTTCGTAAAATATTCTCGAAAATACCGTAAATAGGCGTTTTGCGAAAAATTCTTTTAACGCTTCGAGAACTGAGGAGCACGACGTGCAGCCTTGAGACCGTACTTCTTTCTCTCCTTCATTCTGGGGTCACGAGTGAGGAATCCGGCCTTCTTGAGAGTGGGACGGAGCTCAGCATCGAACTCGAGAAGAGCTCTTGAGATACCGTGTCTGATAGCACCGGCCTGACCTGTAACGCCGCCGCCTGCAACTGTGCAGATAACGTCGAACTTCTCTACGTTGTCAGTGAGTGCGAGGGGCTGACGAACGATGAGCTTGAGAGTCTCAAGACCGAAGTAATCGTCGATGCCTCTGCCGTTGATGGTTACATTACCTGAACCGGGGTAAATTCTGACTCTTGCTACGGAGTGCTTTCTTCTGCCTGTGCCGTAGTAGTATTTAACTTTTGATTCGTACATTTAAAAGCACCTCCTATTAAAGCTCGTAAGCAACAGGCTTCTGAGCCTCCTGCTTGTGATTAGCGTCCTTGTAGGTTCTGAGTCTCTTGAGCTGAGCTCTGCCGAGGCTGTTGTTGGGAAGCATTCCGTTAACAGCGATCATCATAGCTCTGTCAGCCTGCTCAGCCATCATGTCCTTGTAAGAAATGGACTTGAGTCCGCCGATCCAGCCTGTGTGCCAGTAGTACTTCTTCTGCTCCAGCTTTCTGCCTGTGAGAACAGCCTTAGCGCAGTTGATAACGATAACGTGATCGCCACAGTCTACGTTGGGAGTGTAAGTGGGCTTGTGCTTGCCTCTGAGGATGTGAGCAGCCTTAGCAGCAACTCTACCCAGCGGCTTACCCTCAGCGTCGAGGATATACCATGTACGGCTAACTTCAGCCGGTTTTGTCAGTGTAGTTGACATAAATTTTTCCTCCTGTAAAATATTTTCAGAACGGAAAGCGAGTACGGAAACAAGAGGCAGAACCTCTGACTGCTGTCGGAAGCCGCTGCCTCTTGCTTCCCGAAAAAACGCCATTACCGTTTGCAGTGCAAGAATTATTATACACGATATAAAAGTTAATGTCAAGGCTTTTTCTGGGAATTTTTTAATATATACCCTGTTTTCTCTTGCAATCGCTCAGTTTTTCTCTCAATCTCTCTGTTTCTCACGTTTCATTTCAGTTTTAAGAGTTAGAAAAAACAAAAGGTTTCCCCTCGAATTATATGCACTTTTCCCATAGGGCCTCAGCAGTCATTTATTGCTGAAACTGACCGTTTTTGTATGGAATAGCACAGCTGTCTTGCCAATTATTGCTCATTATACCGTGGTCTCATTGACTTATTTGTGCAATTGTGCTACAATGAAGTTACAAAAATTTATTTTTGGAGGAATTTACTATGAAAGGAAAAAACATCAACAAGGTTGTTGCAGGTGTTATGGGTGCAGCTATGGCATTTTCGTCAACAGCCTCAGCTGTTCACGCGGTAGCACCCGCAGATGTACAGCTGACAAATGCAAAGGTATCTGCATCAGCAGAGGGCGAAGTCGTATATGATCTCGGCTTCGAGAGCGAGGATGACCTTGCAAACTGGTCCAACCGCGGCGGAGACGATACTACAAAGGTCTCTATTTCGGCAGATGCTGCAAAGAGCGGCAAGAGCGGACTTCTTGCAAGCGGCAGATCCGAGAGCTGGAACGGTCCCGCATTCCGTCTTGACGGAGTTCTTGAGCCTAACACCCAGTATTATCTCAGCGCTTCTGTAAAGGGCAAGTACTACACAAGCGCAATGCTGAGCTTCCAGTCTTCAGCAGACGGAGTTACATCCTATTCCAACCTGGTACAGAACCTCAACGGCAGCGACTGGATGAGCGTCAAGGACGTTCCAATCAGCTATAGCGACGGCATGGAGGGAGTATACGTTTACTTCGAGGGCGGCTCTGATGATCTTTATGTTGACGATTTCAAGATCGTAAAGGCTCCCCATATCGATATTGAGAAGGATCTTCCCTCACTCAGTGAGCTGTACAAGGACAAGTTCAAGATCGGTACCGCTCTTACTCCCGAGGATCTGGCTTCACAGCCCTTTATGGACCTTGTTCAGAAGCACTTCGGCGAGAGCATCACAGTGGGCAATCAGATGAAGCCCGACTATGTTCTCAACAAGGACGCTACACTTAAATATTTTGAAGAGACAGGCGACGATGAGACTCCTCAGATCAGCTTTGCACAGGCTAAGCCCGTTCTCAACTATGCAAGAAAATACGGTATCCCTGTAAGAGTCCACACACTTGTATGGCACAGCCAGACTCCTGAGTGGTTCTTCAAGGAGGACTATGACGAAAAGAAGGATTACGTTTCACCTGAAAAGATGACAAAGCGTATGGAGAACTACATCAAGAGCTATTTCGAGACTCTTACAGCTCTCTATCCTGATATTGACTTCTATGCCTGCGACGTTGTAAACGAGGCATGGCAGAACGACGGTACTCCCCGTAAGCCCGGCCACTGCGGTCAGTCAAACAACTATGAGGCTTCCGACTGGGTAGCTGTTTACGGCGACAACTCATTCATCGACTACGCATTCAAGTTTGCAAGACAGTATGCTCCCGAGGGCTGTAAGCTCTATTACAACGACTTCAACGAGTATATGGACAAGAAGAAGGCTATCTGCGATATGGCAGAGAGACTCAAGGCAGCAGGCAACATCGACGGTATCGGTATGCAGTCTCACCTTGACGTAAGACAGAGCATGGATGCTGCTTTCCCATCACTGGGTATGTATGAGAGCGCTCTCAAGGATTATACTTCATTAGGCCTTGATGTTCAGATCACAGAGCTTGATGTTACTGTTCAGGAGAACTCAGGCGACAAGTACTTCGACGTACAGGCTACATATTATAAAGGACTCTTCGATCTCTATGAGAAGTACAGCGACAAGCTTTCAGCTGTTATCTTCTGGGGCGTTACAGATCCCAAGAGCTGGAGAAAGACACAGAATCCTCTTATCTTCGACGGCGACTTCAAGGCTAAGCCCGCTTTCACTTCCATCGTTGGAAGCAGAACAGCTGCTGATCCTGTAAGAACAACTATTGCAGGCGGCGAAGTAAAGACTTCTACCACAACCACAACTACAACAACAGACACCACAACTACTACATCAACTACCACTCCTCAGGGCGGAATTCTTGAGATATTATGGGGCGATACAAACTGCGACAGCAAGGTCGAGCTGGCTGACGCTATCCTCATCATGCAGGCACTTGCCAACCCCGACAAGTATGGCGAGAAGGGTACTGCTGAAAAGCACCTCACCGCACAGGGCAAGAAGAACGGTGATGTTGACGATTCCACTGAGGGTCTGACACCCAACGATGCTCTCTTCATTCAGGAGTATCTCCTCCATATAAGAGAAACACTCATACCTTCCAAAAAGTAAAAAACTACAGGCTGCACGGCTTTGCCGTGCAGCTTTTTTTACGCTATATTGACTTATTCCCCGTTATGTGATATGATATTTCTATGATATTGCCCCGCTATCGGGGACTATACTTACGAATAACTATCAAGGAGTGCTTTTATGAGTCTTTTAAGCAGAAATCAAGGCTACGCAGCAAAGCCTGCATCACCTGTCGCAGCAATCATCGTTTTCGGAATTATCTTCGCAATATCGCTGTTTTTCGGCATCAGCGGTCTTATGGGAGACAGCCGCAGCCTGGATCAGGCGTTTGAGATCGGTCTGGATAAGGATACCGTTGTAAGCGGCGTTCCGTCCTATGGAGCTCCACAGCCCAATCTGGACTATGAGCACGGCATAAACTCGGTAACTATCGGACATGAGTACTATTACATGATTCTGGACGAGTCTCAGGACAATGTACTTCTCGTCCGTGCTGATAAGGACTTCGGCAAGAATTTCGACAGTGAAAGCTTTGAAAACGTGAAGGGCGCTTCCGTAAAGGGGAAGGTAAGGACTGCCTCAAATGATGTCACAGCAAAGTTCAGCGATCTTACCACCATCCTGAACCCCACACTCATGTATATCGACACAACCTATAAGAGCAGGAGCATAAAGTGGTTCATAATAGCCGCTATCAATCTGCTCCTTATTGCAACAGTTGCCGTAAACTGCGTTATAAAGGGCAGAAACGGCGGCTCAGCCGGTGTTGTGGGCGGTCTCATAGGCTTCGTGGATCTGGCAGGAATGCTTGTGGCAGGCTATCTGCTCATCTACAATATCCTTCTGAACTAATGAAGTGTCTATGAAGAATACACATTATTCCCTCTCACTTTTTGTACTTTCGCTCGTGTTCCTCACAGGAGCTGTATTGATTGCATGGAGAAACCTGCCCTTTCTGCTGGAGGAGCCTCAGAACATCGCAGAGGTGCTTGACAGTCCCGAAAGCGGACAGGCTGTTGAATGGGTGCCGATAGCAGGCATGAGCAGCATCACCACCACCAAGGGACTTTTCGGCACGGGGCTGTTCAAGACCTACCTCTACGGCGTTGCAGTAAAAAGCGGCGACACGAAGGACATGGTGATAGTCCGCGGCACAAAGCATTTCGGAGATATGTTCGACCCGGAGACTCGTCTCAATACACAGAATAAGTCCATCAGGGGAAATATGATGCCTATGGGCAGCAGCATGAAGACAGCAGTCGCTCCTATCAGCGATCTGGTAAATGAGCACGGCTATTCCTTCGGCGGCGGCTGGTATGTGGACACCATGCTCAGATACAAGGCTTGGACAAGGATCATCTCGGCAGGCAGCTTTCTGATACTGTCTGCTGTTACTGCAGCGCGAGCCTTGGCAGAAAGAAGGCGCGAGAAAGCAGGGGAGTTCAGAGAACAGGGCTCACGAGCGGATCTGGTCACTCTTGCTATCGTTGCCCTCAATATCGTGGTGCTGTATATCGTCGGCAGAGTTATCTGAGTTAAAGGGCATTGCCTGCCTGCTTTTTTGCATTGACAACAGGCATAATAAATGATATAATAAATATATCTATCTAAAATATAACAGAAAGAGGTCATATATATGGCAAAAGATAAAAAGCTGGTATCTGAGATAACCTCAATGGACGAGGATTTCGCTCAGTGGTATACCGACATCTGCAAGAAAGCAGAGCTTATTGAATATACAAGCGTTAAGGGCTGTATGGTAATACGCCCCTACGGCTATGCTATATGGGAGAATATGCAGCATATCCTCGATACTACCTTCAAGGAAACAGGCCATGAGAATGTATGTATGCCTATGTTCATTCCCGAGAGCCTTCTCCAGAAGGAAAAGGATCACGTTGAGGGCTTCGCTCCGGAGGTTGCATGGGTAACTCACGGCGGAAACGAAAAGCTTGAGGACAGACTCTGTGTACGTCCTACATCAGAGACCCTTTTCTGCGAGCACTACGCTAATATCGTTCACTCCTACCGCGACCTTCCCAAGCTGTACAACCAGTGGGTAAGCGTTGTACGCTGGGAGAAGACCACACGTCCCTTCCTCCGTTCAAGAGAGTTCCTCTGGCAGGAGGGTCACACTATCCACGCTACAGCTGAGGAGGCTATCGAGGAGACAGAGCGTATGCTCAACGTATATGCGGATTTCTGCGAGAAGTCCCTTGCTATGCCTGTTATAAAGGGCAAGAAGACCGAGAGCGATAAGTTCGCAGGAGCTGTATCCACTTACGCTATCGAGGCTCTTATGCACGACGGCAAGGCACTTCAGGCAGGTACCTCACACTACTTCGGCGACGGCTTCGCAAAGGCTTTCGGCATCGAGTATACAGACAAGGAAAACAAGAGAGTAAATCCCCACCAGACCAGCTGGGGCGTTGCAACCCGTCTTATCGGTGCAGTCATCATGACTCACGGTGATAACAGCGGTCTTGTTCTTCCTCCCGCAGTTGCTCCTGTACAGGCAGTTATCGTGCCTATCGCCCAGCACAAGGAGGGCGTTCTTGACAAGGCAGGCGAGCTCTTCAACGAGCTCAAGGCAGCAGGTATCAGAGTAAAGCTTGACGACAGCGAGAACTCACCCGGCTGGAAGTTCGCAGAATACGAGATGAAGGGCGTGCCTGTACGTATTGAGATAGGTCCCCGTGATATAGAGGAAAATCAGTGCGTTGTCGCTATCCGTTACAGCGGCGAGAAGAAAACAGTAGCACTGGGCGACCTTGCAACATATGTAAAGGCTCTCCTTGAAAAGGAGATACCTGAGGGTATGTTCAACAAGGCTGCTGAGAACCGCGCAAACAGAACATATGCCTGCACAACTATCGACGAGATAAACAAGGCTCTTGAGAAGCACGGTGACGGCTTCGTAAAGGCAATGTGGTGCGGCGACGAGGCTTGTGAGGATGAGATAAAGGAAAAGACAGGCGTTGGCTCAAGATGTATCCCCTTCGAGCAGGAGAACCTCAGCGACAAGTGCGTCTGCTGCGGCAAGCCTGCAAAGTGCATGGTATACTGGGGCAAGGCATATTGATCGCCCCATAGCTTAACGCGATACACAGAAATAGTGCCCCTAAGTTTCAGATGACAGCTTAGGGGCGTTATAATAAGGGCTGTCTGCTTATATATGGCAGCTGTGTTTGCAAACACAAACATAAAACAGGTTTACTTCGGGTAACACCTACCCATTTTGTATATATAATATGTTATAATCAATTGACTTCGGTTTTCAGAGGTGAGACTTATCAAAACAGTTGAGATCTTCACAGACGGCGCCTGCAGCGGCAACCCGGGTCCCGGCGGATACGGTGTTGTGCTCCGCTATAACGGCGTGGAAAAGGAGCTTTCCGGCGGCGACAGCGCCACCACCAACAACAGAATGGAGCTCCTGGGCGTTATTACGGGACTTTCCGCACTCAAGGAGCCATGTAAGGTGATACTTACCACCGACAGCAAGTATGTGGTGGACAGCGTCACAAAGGGCTGGGTATACGGCTGGAAGAAAAAGGGCTGGATAAAATCCGACAAGAAGCCCGCACTCAATGTAGACCTCTGGGAGCGGCTCTTGCCCCTGCTTGAAAAGCATGAGGTGACCTTCAACTGGGTCAAGGGACACGCAGGTCATCCCGAAAATGAACGCTGCGACAGGCTTGCTGTGGAGCAGCGCGATATATATGCAAAATAGGAGGAATCTACCAATGGAAGAGAAAAGGTTCATATATGCCGATAATGCGGCAACTACGGCGGTATCAGAGGAAGTCCTCAACGCCATGCTGCCCTATTTCCGTACAGCCTACGGAAATGCTTCCAGTATATACAAGCTGGGACGCGACGCCCAGCGCGATGTTGAGATAGCCCGCGAGAAGGTGGCAAAGGCTCTCGGCGCAGAGCCAAGGGAGATTTTCTTTACCAGCTGCGGCTCGGAGTCGGACAACTGGGCTATAAAGGGAACTGCCGAGATGATGGCGAAAAGAGGCAAGAAACACATCGTTACCTCTGTTTTCGAGCATCACGCAGTGCTCCACACCTGCGAATACCTTGAAAAGCAGGGCTTTGAGGTGACATACGTCCCCGTAAGCGACAAGGGTCTCATCGACCCCGAGGACGTGAGAAAGGCTATCCGCGAGGATACAGCTCTGGTCACCATAATGTACGCAAACAACGAGATAGGCACTATCCAGCCTATTGACGAGATAGCTGCAATATGCAAGGAAAAGAAGGTTCTTTTCCACACCGACGCCGTTCAGGCTGTTGGTCATGTTGAGATTGACGTCCACAAGCAGGGCATTGATATGCTTTCGCTGTCGGGACACAAGATACACGCTCAGAAGGGCATCGGTGCCCTCTATATCCGCAAGGGCATAACCCTTCCAAACCTTATCCACGGCGGCGGACAGGAACGCGGAAAACGCGCTGGTACAGAGAATGTTCCCGCTATCGTGGGACTGGGCGTGGCAATTGAAGCTGCCACACGCAATATTGCCGAAAAGGCAGCTATCATAACTCCAAGAAGAAACCGCCTTATCGACGAGCTTCTGAAGATACCCTATACACGCCTCAACGGCGACAGGGACAAGCGCCTCCCGGGAAATCTCAATATTTCCTTCGAGGGTCTTGAGGGAGAGTCGCTCCTGCTCATGCTTGACCTCAACGGTATCTGCGGTTCATCGGGCTCAGCCTGCACATCGGGTTCACTTGATCCCTCACACGTTCTGCTCTCCATAGGTCTGGTACACGCCGTAGCTCACGGCTCACTGAGACTTTCCATAGAGGAGGACGTAACTGACGAGGATGTGGACTATATCCTTGAGGTCATTCCAAAGGTAGTTGACAGGCTGCGTTCTATGTCACCCGTGTGGGAGCGCATGATGAAAGGCGAAAAATACGAATAAATAACAACAACGGGGGTGTAAGATTATGGGAATATTTGATAATTTAAAGGACAAGCTCCTCAACAGGGAGCCCAAGAACCATGAATTTCTTACAGACGACGAAAGGGAGCTCCGCGAGTATGAGGAATACTACACTCCTCAGTCGGGAGTTGCCGACGGTACCTATGCCGAGTTTGTGGTGAGCGACGTTTTCACCATAACGGGCAGGGGAACTGTCGCGGTGGGGACCGTGACAGGCGGCGTTTTCAGTGTCGGGGACAAGGTAGTCATCGTCCGCGGCAGGGAGAACGAGATATATTCCGAGATAATGGGGATAGAGCAGTTCCGCAAGGTCTGTAATACCGTCTCGGAGGGCGCAAATGCTGCCTTTATGCTGAAGGACGTGGACAGAAAGCAGATAGGCAGGAATGACATCATCAAGAAGCAGTAGGCTTCAAAATTTTCAAAGGAGTAATTGCTATGTTATACAGTGAAAAGGTAATGGATCATTTCTCAAACCCGAGAAATGTGGGCGAGATCGAGGACGCTGACGGCGTAGGAGAGATCGGAAACGCAAAGTGCGGCGATATCATGAAGATGTACCTGAAAATAGACAACGGCATAATCACAGATGCAAAGTTCAAGACCTTCGGCTGCGGTGCGGCAGTTGCCACATCTTCAATGGCAACTGAGCTCATCAAGGGCAAGTCCATCGACGATGCGCTGAAGCTGACAAATCAGGCTGTTGTGGAGGCTCTTGACGGACTTCCGGCAGTAAAGATACACTGCTCAGTGCTGGCAGAGCAGGCAGTAAGGTCTGCACTTTCCGACTATTACACAAGACAGGGAATTGATCCACTCCCCATCGTAGGCGAGATCAAGGAGCCCGAGGAATAAAAAGAGAACCCATAAAAAGTTTTGCCCCTCAGTGTTTCGCAGCACTGAGGAGGATTATTTTATACTATGTTGGTGTATTTTGTTAAAGGAGAAAAGGGCTTAGAACAGCTTTTTATGCAAATAACGGGAATTTTTCCTTTTCTATTGACTGACAGTTTTTTTAGTGATATAATGATTATTACGGCGTGTTGTGCCGTAATAAAAGAATACAAAGGATTTCGGAGGTCAAAATGGCTAAAAAAGATGAGCGTAACCTTAATGTTACAATAAAAAATCAGGACAGCAGCGATAATGAAGTCGTTATCTCTGTATCGTCTATCCTTCGCAAGCTTAAAAAATACCTGGCTTTATGGCTGGCAGTTGCTATCATCGCAGGAATACTGGGTGTAGTGCTTTCCGCTGTAAAGACCTTTTCCGCCAAGAACCCCGCAAGAGCACTGGTAAGCTTTACATATCCCAATATAGAAAAGGGTCTGGACCCCGCAGGACGCACGTTCGAGATCGAGTCCATGAAGAACCCCGTTGTCATCGAAAGGACACTGACAGAAATGGAGATCGACCTTGAAAAGGTCGAGGACGTAAGATCAAACATCACCTTCGGCTATAATCTCCCCGAGGACGCATATGACAAGCTCACAGCCTATAACAGCGTTATGGAGAAGGCTACAAACGGAAGCCTTTCCGCTGCACAGGCTATGCTGGATACTAAGTACTACCCCACACAGTTCACCGTTTACTTCGATTTCGGTGCAGCAGGCTTCGACAGAAAAACAGGTGTTGAGGTGCTCAATAACCTGCTTGAGAACTACCGCGATTATTTCTATGAGCAGTATGGCTACAATCAGCCCCTTGGCGCAGCTGTAAACGCAGCAGAGTACGAGGACTATGACTACGCTCAGCAGGTGGATCTGTTCAGAGACTCTATCAGACAGGTGAGAAGCTACCTCAATTCCCTTTCAAAGGACGATAACACCACATTCCGTTCAAGCATTACAGGCTACAGCTTCAAGGACCTCTCTGAATATGCAAAGACCATCAGCAGCATCGATCTTGACAGGATCTCCTCATATATCTCTGTAAACAACGTTACCAAGGACAAGGACGCTGCACTTTCCTACTATGATTACAGAATAGAGAACCTCAACCGCGATAAGGATGAGTACGCAGAGCGCCTTTCAGCTCTCGAGGCTTCTATCGCTCAGTACGAGAAGGACTCGATCCTCATCTTCGGAAACGGTACGGATACAACCAATACAGAGTATGCTACAGCTTCCGATCAGTACGATTCACTGTTCAGACAGAAGACATCTGTTGAGTCAAACCTTGCACAGACAAAGCAGGATATAAAGTTCTATGAGTCAAGACGTGACGCCCTCAAGAGCAACAAGAACAGCTCAAAGGCAAACGTGGATAGAGTTGAGGCTGACATTGCTTCACTCAGCAAGAAGGTTTCAAATCTTGTAGAGCTCACAGAACTGACTGCTGAGGACTACTATGAGAACGTTCAGTTCGCAAACGCTTACAATATCCTGGTTCCTGCTACAAGATCAGTGAGCGCAGGTATCAAAGAGGCTGTTCACGGCGCTGTCAAGCCCCTGTTCATCGTTGAGGCTCTCATTTTCATGATCTACTTTGCAGTTGCCTTCATCAAGGCTCTCAAGGATGACAACGGCAGGAAGGCTGTAAAGGCTTCCGCTGATGACGATGAGGACGATGATGAGGCTGACCTTGAGGACGTTATCGACGCCATCGAGGAGGAAGCAGAAGAAGTAAAGGAAAAGGCTGAAAAGTCGGTAAAGAACAGCAATAAAAAGAAGAAATAAGCAAGTTCACAGGCGCTCCCGCGGAAATAACGGGAGCGCTTTTCTGTTTTTGAAATGTTAAATCCACGTTAAAGAATGGCGTATCTCATTGACTTGCGCCGCTCAATCGCTATAATTAAAGATGAGGGAAATAACAACAAAATGAAAAACAGGAGAGAATTATGGAAGAATTTTCAATTTTTAACATCTTTACCCTTTTGGGCGGACTTGCCTTCTTCCTCTACGGAATGAAAGTAATGTCTACGGGACTTGAAAAGCTCACGGGAGGCAAGCTTGAGTATGCTCTCAAGAAAATGACAGAGAACAGATTAAAAGCAATACTCCTTGGTATGGGCGTTACAGTAGCCATACAGTCCTCATCAGCTATGACGGTTATGCTGGTAGGACTTGTAAACTCAGGCATCATGTCCCTTGAGCAGACAGTCGGTGTCTGCTTCGGTTCGGATATAGGAACTACACTTACAGCTTGGATACTCAGCCTTGTCGGAGTTGAGAGCAGCAACCCCTTCATCAGAATACTCAAGCCTACATCATTCTCGCCCATTGTTGCACTTATAGGCGTTATAATGATAATGGTATGCAAAAAGCATAAAAAGAAGGACGTCGGCAACATTCTCATCGGATTTGCCATACTGATGACAGGTATGACCCTTATGTCACAGTCAGTATCCCCCCCTTGCAGAATCCGAAAAGTTCAAGAGCCTTCTGACAGCCTTCAATAATCCTCTGCTCGGTGTTCTCGTAGGTGCGGTATTTACGGGAATAATCCAGAGCTCGGCAGCTTCAGTGGGTATCCTTCAGGCGTTCTCCACAACAGGCGGTCTTACCTATGGTATGGCTATACCGATAATCATGGGTCTTAATATAGGCACCTGTGTAACTGCGCTCATATCAAGTATAGGTGTAAGCAAGGACGCAAAAAGAGTTGCCTGTATACATATTTCCATCAAGGTGATAGGAACCCTCATACTTCTTCCCATTATAATCATACTTCAGTATGTGTTTGACCTTGAGTTCTTCCACAGGACCATAGGTTATCTGGGAATAGCAGTGGCTCACTCGGTGTTCAACCTTGTTGTAACGATCATGCTCCTTCCTTTCTGCAATCAGCTTGTAAAGCTTGCAAGGATAATCGTAAAGGACGGAAAGGAAGAAAAGGAAAAGGATTCAAAGAAGACAGTTACCGGACTGGACGATATCCTGCTCAAGACTCCTGCTGTTGCTGTCCAGACCTGCCTTACCGCAACTGAACAGATGGCAGAGCTCACAAGAGAGACCATCGACATGGCACTGAAGCTGCTGATAGACTATGACAGCGACAAGTGCGACCTTGTCATTGAGAACGAGGACATCATCGACGGCTTTGAGGACAAGATAAACAGCTATCTCATTAAAATAGCCAAGGCAAGCGTTACCGGCAAGGACAGCCGAAGCGTTTCCAAGATGATGCACTGCGTGGGCAATTTTGAGCGTATCTCCGACCATGCCGTGAACCTGGTAGAGTCGGCACAGGAAATGCATGAAAAGGGTATAATGTTCTCTGAGGAGTGCATAAACGAGATAACGGTCATCACTGACGCGATCAGTGAGAATATCAACAAGGCGTTTGACTCCTATGTGAAGAACGACCTTTCTATCGCCCATAAGGTAGAGCCTCTTGAGGAAGTGGTGACAACCTCAGCACAGAACTCAAGAACAGGCATATCCGCCGTCTCCAGAACGACGAGTGTACAGTTGAGCTGGGATACATCTTCCAGGACGTCCTCACCAATCTGGAGCGTATTTCCGACCACTGCTCCAACATTGCGGGGTGTCTTATCGAGACTGACGAAAAGACCAACCTCCACGCTTATCTCCACGATGTAAAGGAGAATGACGAGCAGTTCAGGAACGAGTACCGCGAGTATGCGGAGGAATATTTCCGCAGACTTGACAGCGCCGAAGTAAAAACAGAAGCATAAATAAAAAACCGAAGCTTATTGCTTCGGTTTTTCTTATATGATAACACTGAGTGTTCAGTGCACTGGCTTCTGCCCACTACTATTGCTTACTCAAATCAAAAGTCAATAGAAAGGCCATAGTACTTCTGACCTTGCATCAGAAATACTATGGCTTATACTTTTTATCAAAAACGATCAATCATCGTCTTCCTCGTCGTCATCATCATCTTCATCGCCGTCGTCATCATCATCTTCTTCGTTGATTTCAGCATCGTCATCTTCATCTTCGTCACTATCTTCGTCCATGATCTTCTTGTACTTCTTCTCCTCAGCTATCTCCTCAGCCTTCTTCTTGGCA
Source organism: Bacillota bacterium (assembly GCA_029572815.1). GTDB lineage: Bacteria > Bacillota > Clostridia > Oscillospirales > Ruminococcaceae > Ruminococcus. The sequence goes on from JAKPUQ010000034.1 coordinate 19,563, forward strand.
GCCTTTTCTGCCTTTCGTGCAGCAGCAGGAGCAGTCTTTCTGCTGCGCTTCATGAGAACAAGTGCGAACACTATGACTAAGATCACAACGGCTATCATTGCTGCTATGAATGCGAACTTCGTGATATTCCGGTCGGTGACGGTGTACTCAAGCTCCGAGGATTTTGCGTACTTTTCACCTGCTGAGCCTGCGAATACGCTCAGTGAGAAGTTCTGCATTTTCTCGCGCTGTGAGTTGTTGACTGTGAAGCCTAAGGCATTTTCGCCTATGGTCTTTACGCTCTTGGGAATGCTTACCTGTTGGAGCTTTTCGCATACCAGGAATGCGCTTTCGCCTATTTCCTCAAGTCCCTCGGGGAGGATCACCCTTTCCATGCCCATACAGTATGCAAAGGCGTTAGAGCCTATGGTCTGTACAGTGGTGGGGATATCAACAGAGGTGACAGCCTGGTCGAACATGAATGCGCCGCTGCCTATGCTGTGAAGCCCCTCTGAAAGGTCAAGCCTTGTGATGCCTGAGCAGTAGCTGAACGCCTCATCGCCGATGGTGGTCACTGTGGCAGGGAAGTGAAGGGCGGTTATTTCCGAACAGGTGGAGAATGCACCGCTCTTGACAGCAGATACGCTGTCGGGGATAGTTACCTCGCCTGCTGTTTCAACAGAGGCACGGTAGATCTCCTTCTTGTCCTTGGACATGAGCATACCGTCCTCAAACACGAATGCGCTTGCAGCGGAGGCGTCGATATCCTTTATGGAGAACCAGCTACCCATGGCGTTATCGCCTATTTTTGTGAGAGAAGCGGGGAGCCTGAAGCTGCTGATCGCAGGGCACTGATAGAAGGAATACTCTCCCAGTTCGGTGACTGTGTCAGGCAGGTTTACCTGCTGGAGGCTGTCGCAGAGGGCAAATGTCATATCCTCTATCTTTGTTACGGTATCGGGAATGGTTATCTCTGTCAGTGAGCTGCAGCTGAAAAATGCGTTGTCGCCCAGACTTTCAAGCTTTCTTGGCAGGGTTATCTTTTCCAGACCTGTACAGCCGTAGAAGGCGTGGCTGCCGATAGTCTTAATGGTATCGGGGAGCTTAAGCTCAGTAATTGCCGTGCAGTTGGTAAATGCTTCGTCGCCGATAGCGGTAATGGACTTTCCGTTTCTCATGGAAGGCACTTCTGTAACAATAGTGGCTGTGCAGGAAATGATCGTATAGGTATCATCATCGTTGAGCTCATAGTAGAAAGAGCCGTCGTTCAGCGGTTCACCTGTTGCACCTGCAAGATTGTCTGCTGCTGCACCTAATGGGGCACAGCAGGCTGATATAACGCCCGAAGCAAGAATAGCGGCGAGCTTTCTGAGATCAGTCTTCATCTTCATCGTCCTCCTCGTCCTCTTCTTCGCCCTTTTCATCGTTGTCATTATCGTCCTCTTCCTCGTCCTCGAAGTCCTCGTCATGGTCATCTACGGCTTCCTCAGACAGCTTTTTGCGGCGCTGAGCAGCCTTTTCGCGCTTTTCTGCCAGTTCCTTTTCAGCCTTCTTTGCCTTAGCCTTGGAAGCAGCCTTTTTACCGATGAGTATAGCTATAAAGGCGAGTATGAGTGCTCCCAGGAAGCCAAGGAGCCTTACATCGTAATTCTTGCCGAAGAGCTCAACTGTGCCTGTGACTACGTCCATTCCGCAGCCCTCAGCGTACTTGTAGGCAGTGGAGTTTTTGGGAGCATAGAGTCTGAAGCCCTCAAGGAGAGCGTTTGTGTCCTCGGGGTCGTCGGAGTTCACCTTCTCCTGATAGATGTAGCCGAATGCGCAGGCGCCGATATCCGTCAGTGATTTGGGAAGGCGCAGCTTTTTCAGTGATTTGCAGTTATATAAGGCATCAGAGCCTAACATTGTAAGATTTTTCGTAAACTTAATTTTTTTCAGGTTCTCGCAGTTCTCAAAGGCAAAGGCATTGACGGTCTTTACTGAGGAAAGGTCAACGCTTTCCAGATTTACAGCCTTGTAGAATGCGGACTGAGCTATTTCCTTTACGGACTTGGGAGCGGTAAAGCTCTTGTCGGTCTTTCCTGCGGGATAGGCTATGAGAGTGGACTTGTCCTTGTTGTAGAGCACGCCGTCCTGTGAGCTGAAATTGCCGCTTCCGTCGGTAACGGTTATCTCCTCAAGGTTCGGGCAGTCTACAAAGGGCTCATCGTCGTTCCACTCCTTCAGCTCTCCCGAAAGGGTAAGCTTTTTGAGTGCCTTACAGTCGCAGAATACCAGCTCGCCCATGGTCTCGGCGCCCTTAATCTCCACGGTTGAGAGGACGGAACACTTGTCAAAGGCGTTGTTGCCGATAGTCTTTACGCTTGCGGGAATGGATATGGAAGTCAGGTTGGGACAGCCGTAGAAAGCCATCTCCCTTATCTCGTCAATGGACTCGGGGAGGACAATCTCCGAAGCCTGACAGGCACTGAAGCAGGTTGGGTATATCTTGACTATTCTGTTGCCGTCTATCTCCTCGGGAACAGTTACCTTTGCGTCAGTGGACTGGCAGGAGAGGAGAACAGTGCCGTTATCTGTGACAGCGTAGACGAAGTCTCCCGAGGTTATCTGCTCAAGGCTGAGAAGCTCGCCCTGTTCCGCCTTGGCCTCACGGGCGAGAAAGTCGAAGTTGTTGACATATTCGTAATCGGAGTCTGCGTCAACAGCGTACATCTGGGCGGCAGAGCCTGTGCTGCCGATAATGGTGAAGTCGCTGTCAGCGACGAATTCCCCTGTTTTGCTTGTAGAATAGCCGAATGCGCAGTAGCCTATATCGACCACAGAGTCGGGAACATCGATCTCCTTGAGCCCCGTGTCAACGAAGGCGTACTGTCCTATGCTGAGGAGTTTTTCGGGGAGAGTTATGCTCTCAAGGCTCTTACAGCCCGAGAAGGCAGCTCCGCCGATGTTCTCAAGAGTATCGGGGAGAAGCACTTCAGAAAGGTTCTTGCACTGTGAAAACGCGTATGAACCCAGGTCCGTAAGGCTGGTGCCGCTCATGTCTATCTTCTCCATGAACTTCATATCGCCGAAGGCGAAGTAGTTCACTTCCTCAAGAGTTGAGGGGAGCTTGAGCTCAGAGAGGTCGGCGTCATAGAGACCGCCTGCGTAAATAGATGTTACGCCCTCGGGGACAGTGAAGCTCTTGCCCTCCTTCTTTGCAGGATAGGCGACAAGGGTCTTCTTGTCCTTGTCATAGAGGACTCCGTCCTCAGCAGTGAAGTATTCGCTGTCCTCAGCCACCTTTATCTCGGTGAGCACCGAGCAGTAGATAAAGGGATTGTTTGCTGATATATAGTTCACCGAAGCAGGTATCTCAATGCTGGTGAAGGTGTTGTTTTCCATATCGTCGCCAAAGGCAGTGGTGCCCAGAGCGGCTACGGTAAGTCCGTCGATGGTGTCAGGGATAACAAGAGATGTGCCTGTGGCGGTGCAGTTTTCTATACGGGCGTCGCCGTCCACAGTTTTTGTATACATGAAGTCGCCGCTGATGATGTAGTCACCGTCGGGAGCGCCCTCCGTGGGCTCAAATTCCTCGGTCACGGCAGAGGTGACTTCCTCATTGTCTGCGAAGGAAGCTGCGGGGGCGGCTCCGTAGGCGCACAGGAGAAGTCCTGCCACAAATGCGGCGAATTTTTTACGGTCAAACATAATATTACCCTCTCATTTTTCAGCTTTCTGGAGCTGTTAATTCTTATACATTATAGCACAATAGGCGTGATATTGCAATGAATTTCACTTATTTTTCGTAATTCGCGGCTTTTTTTCAGAATTCGTCCATATTTCCGCCCATTGACGCCATAAGGAGGGCTTTCAGCGACATCAGACTGAACTCAGGGGCTTCTCCGAGGCGGAGGAGCAGCTTCTCCATATTCTCCTCGCAGTATTCTGTCTCCTTGGAGTAGTTTTTGGCAATCAGGGCGCAGGTCTCCGGAGCGGAGCTGCCGCTCAGGCGGAAGAGCCTGTCCAGGACAATAAGGCTGAACACCGCGAATTTTGCGCGGCTCAGCACCTCGCCGTCGAAAACGGATTTCAGCAGATAGCGGAAGATGAAATAGCTGCCCAGTCTGCGGAGGAACACGTCGGTGCCGCTGTTTCGGGCAGGAGAACAGGAAAGCTTACCGGTACATTCTGCTATGTAGGGCTGCCACTTTTCGTCAATGGGCTCAAGCTCCGACAGCAGGTCGAATGCGCCGCGGAGAGCCGCTTCTGCGGCGACTTCGGTCTCTCCGTCGGGGAAGGGCATATCAATGCAAAGCTGCATTTCCGAGGCAATATCCAGCAGGCGGCAGAGGCGGTCACAGAGGGGCTTCGTCTCGTCCGCCAGGACTGTGAACATCTCCTCACGGGCGTCAATGAGCATGGCAAAGAGCTCCTCATCGTAGTCGCCTGAAGCGGTCTCGTCGGGGGCCTCCTCTTCGCAGAGGGCAAAGGGACGGGAGATCATCAGCTCCGCCGCAGCCTCGCAGCAGAGCCCAACGCCGCCCTCCTTCACAGAGCCGAACCACTCGTAATACCGCGGATGGTCGGAGCATATCCTGCACAGCTTGTCGCCGCCCAGCTCTGTGTAGATGTCGCAGAGACCGCTTTTATTGAGAAAGGGACATCGCTCGTCCCCGGTCAGCAGGAAGGAGCCGTCCCGTATGCTGCTGCGGAGCCTTTCACCGAATTCGCCGCCCACACCTGCGTAGTATCGGGCGGTATCCTCATCAATGTCTATCTCCCAACCCTTGCAGCAGCTGTCGCGGCAGTCGCCTGCAATGCAGCGGAAATCCCTGTAATAGGTCGGTGTTCTGTAAATCATATTATCCTCCAAAAACAAAGGGACTGTAAGTCAGTCCCTTTTGATGTTTGCTATATTTTCCGTGTTTCGGTGCTCCTTGATGAGCTCCGCTCTGTTGAACTCCTCGGGAGTTATAAATGTGGGAACTATCTCATGAAGGGCTTCGATAGCCGCTTCATTGAGGTTTTCATTGGCAGCGTTGCGCAGCTTTCTCAGCTTCTTGATGAATACATCTCCGTCCAGGTGTATCTGCTTGCCGATGAAAATGAGTTCGTTGGAGGTCTTCTGAAGTCCCTCCTCGTCCATGAGCAGCTCCTCCTTCAGCTTTTCGCCGGGACGGAGACCCGTGAACTTTATCTCCACATCTTTATATGGCACCTTTCCGTACATACGGATAAGGTTTTCCGCAAGTCTTACGATATGGACAGGCTGACCCATATCCAGGATGAATATCTCGCCGCCGTGAGCAATGGCAGCAGCCTCAAGCACAAGACTGACAGCCTCAGGTATGGTCATGAAGTATCTTATAACATCGGGGTGAGTGACTGTAACGGCTCTGCCCGATTCTATCTGCTTTCTGAAAAGAGGGATAACGGAGCCGTTTGAGCCGAGAACATTGCCGAAGCGTGTGGTGACGAACTCAGTGCAGCCATCCTTCTGCTGTGAGAGGTACTGTATTATCATCTCGCAGCAGCGCTTTGAAGCGCCCATAACGTTTGTGGGGTTCACAGCCTTGTCCGTGGATATCATCACGAACTTCCTCACCTTGTGGAACTGGGCGAGGGTAGCGGTATTGAAGGTGCCGATGACGTTGTTCTTGATAGCCTCCATAGGCGAGTTCTCCATAAGGGGAACGTGCTTGTGGGCAGCTGCGTGGAACACGATATCAGGCTTGTATTTTGCAAAAATGCTGTCCAGTCGGTAATAGTCCCTGACGGACGCTATGAGCACTTTCAGGTCAAGATCTTCGCCGTAGTCCATGAGCAGCTCCTGCTGGACATCATAGGCGTTGTTCTCATAGATATCCACAAGGATTATGCGTTCGGGGCTGTATCTTGCTATCTGGCGCACCAGCTCGGAGCCGATGGAGCCGCCTCCGCCCGTTACCATGCAGACCTTGCCGTGGATAAAGCGGCGTATCTCCTCGTTGTCGAACTTTACCGAGGCTCGTCCCAGGAGGTCCTCCACCTTTATATCGTGCATCTGGTTCAGCAGGGGAGTATTCCCGTTGTCGAAGATGAGGTTTCCTATGAAGGGAACCACCTTGACGGGGACATTTGTGCCCGAGCAAACGTCAAGTATCCTCTTGCGCTCGTCCTCAAGGCATGAGGGAATGGCGAAGATGATCTGTTCGATGTGCTGCTGATCCGCAAATTTGATTATCTCTGAGGTAGTACCCACAACGGTAACGCCCTGTATCTCGGTGCCTATCTTGCTGCGGTCATCGTCGATGATGCAGACAGGCTCATACTCTGCCGAGACCTTGTCCCCCTCATAAGGAGACTTCCGAGCGTTCTCGATCTCTGTGAGTATCATTCGGCAGGTCTGACCGCCGCCTACTATCATAGTGCGCTTTCTGCCATCCTCGGAATTTATCCGTGAGAAGGTGACAAAGCTCTCCTTGAACAGGTATCTGAACAGACAGACGCCGATGAGGGTGAGCAGCGCATGAAGGCACACATAGCTCAGGGCGATCTCGTTCCTTATGATGTAGACGAAGCTTCCCGCGGCGATAAATCCGAAGATGACTCCGTATAAGCAGGAGAGGTAATCGCGCCTGTTGAAGAATCTCCAGAGCTTGTTGTAGGCGCCGAATATGAGCAGACACCCGCAGCAGGTCACAGACCCGATAACGAAGCTCATGAGCATATCCGAGCGGCTTATATCCCGTCCGAAGAAGGAGAGGATAAAGTTTGCGATGAGAGCGGCAGCTATGACGATAAAAGCGTCGGCAAAAGCGAGCACCACTCTGCGGAAGCTGAAGTTACCTATTATTTTTTTCAAAAGTCTTCCCCCCGTATCAGCAGTATTACTGCCGATATTAGTCCCCCTTAACCGCTTGCGGAATCGCAGGCTGTGAGTACTTCAATGCTGTTATCCTCAGCAGCGATAAAGTCATTTGAAGCCTCTAATATTTCAGGGTCACATTCCTCCAAAAGCATATCCCAGTTAGGGCGCCTTGCACCCATATTATGCGCATCGCTGCCGAAAACTATCCTTTTTTTATCGTCGATGAGCTGTTTTAACAGATCCCTGTCCCGTTCAAGGAGGAAAGCCTCATTGTTGAACTGGAAGACGGCGTCTGTTTTCAGCAGTTTCTCCATATTTTCGGCGGAGTAATACTCCAGATAGCGGTGTACATGAGCAAGTATAACGGTAAGACCGTATTCCGAGGCGATAGCGTCTATCTCCTCCAGCATCCAGTCTTCAAGATCGCGGAAGGGCAGCTCAAGGAGGATATTGCCCGTGTCCTCTACGGCGAGTCTGTCTATTCCGTGGATCTTAGATATTCCGTGTTCTATGGCGATCTCAGCGCCAAGCATTATATTCTGCACCGCAGCGAAGTCAGCGATGCTCTCATAGGCGATCTCGCGCCTGATAAGGTATTCTGTGAGAGATCTTTCCTCGTGTGCATAGAAATGAGGGGTAGCGATAATTCTCTCTACGCCCTGTTCCTTCATAGTCTCGATCATGGCGAGTGAAGTATCCACATCGTATGCACCGTCATCGATCCCGGGCAGAATATGGCAATGGTAATCAGTAAGCATATTCAGTTGTCATCCTTTTGTTCATAAGTAGGTTGGGTTTATAATACATTAAAAAAGCATATATATGTCTCTGCTTTTGTTATAATTTTTGTGTATAAGCTGCTTTCGGTTAGTGTCCGATTACAGCGATACCGCTATAATTATATAACAGTTCTTATTGTTTTGTCAATAGGTTACAAAAGTTAATAATATATTATAATTCAATAGAGATAGTATCCATAACATATAAACGCGATGGCAAAAAGAAAATGCAGCTGCTGCTGCAGCTGCATTTCTGAGGTATGATTGAAAGAATTGGTTTATGCGTTAGCGGGTACGAGAGTCTCTCTGAGGTGGAGGAGGTACTCCTGAATGAAGAGAGCGTCGTTAGCTGTCAGACCCTCAGTTGACTTGTCAACGTCGCCGTTGAGCTTGCCTTCAGCCTTGAGGTGCTTAGCATCGCTTCCGTTCTCGCCGTACTTATCAGGGTTAGCAAGTGCCTGCATGATGAGGATAGCGTCAGCCAGCTCGACCTTGCTATCGCAGTTTGTATCACCGTAATTGATGTTCTGAACGGGAGCTGTAGTTGTAGTGGTTGTAGTAGGTGTATCGGATGTAGTTGTAGTAGTGGTGGTTGTTGTAGTTGTAGTAGTTGTTGTTGCAACATCACCTGCACCGATCTTTACGTCCTTGATCTCAACTATATCGAAGTTGCCCCATACCTGGAACTCAGCGTTGCTCTTGGGAACGTCTGCCAGCGGGATAGTAACTGTGAGTGTGCCGTCAGCACCGATAGTGCCATTCCACTCGATCTGTGTCCAGTCATCGCCCTTCATGAATCCGAGAGCACCGTCATTCTTTGTGCCTGCGGGGCCAGCGATAGTAACTGTGAGAGAATCTGTATCCTTAGCCTCTGAAAGGTCTACCTTCTTGATAAGAGCAGTAGCAACGGGCTCGGGGATATCTCCCTCGGGAGCGTTGAGGATAACGATGGAGTCAACGGTTGTTACGCCGAGAGTCTTTGCCTGCATATGAGCTATGAGAGCTGTATCCTTGCCCCATGCGTCGGGAAGCTTAGCCATGTTGAAGTAAGCAATTCCCTGCTCGCTGTCAATGCCGTAGGGCTTGAGCTCTGTCCAGTTGCCGTAGCTTGCGTCTGAGAAGCAGAGGATAGGATCTGCGCCTGTGTACTTGATAGCAACTTCCTTGCCCTCAAGCTTGTCAAATGTGATCTCGCCCTCGCCGCCGGGAGTTGTGTTCTGATATGTAGCAGCCTTGTCTACGTCGATCTCTGTAGGACCTGTGTAAACCTTTGTGCCTTCATCATAGTTCTGGTGAGTGAGCTTGGGAAGGTGCTTCTCGCTGCCCCAAGTGATGGAGCTGTCGTTCATGATCTCCATCATCTTGTTGATGATAGGAAGTGAATCCTCGTTCCATTCGCCTGTATTACGGTTGACATAGCCGTGTATCTCGCTGATATCCTGCTTGGGATCGTCAGGGTTCCTCAGCTGACCGTTATCCCAGAGACAGCAGGGGATACCGTACTTCTTTGTTGTTTTGAAATACTGATCTGTCCATGCAACTCTCGCCTCGGTGTTGCCGAAGTTTGATGTACCCATCTCGCCGATTACAACGGGGATGTCCTTATCGATGAAGGTATTGCGGATACCCTCGAGGATAGAAGCAAGGTTAGCGGAATATGTGCTTGTGAATACGGAGTGATCTGCGACCTCTTTATTCATTGTGAAGTCATAGGGAGTGTAAGCGTGTACCGAGATAGCAACGTAAGGATCGTTGGGAACATCGATAGCCTTGAGGAAGGTCTCCTCTGCGCTTGCACAGTAGCCGGGGAGCATCAGGAGACGGGTCTTTGCGTAAGGACCGTCTGTATTTCTGATGAGGTCAACGAAATCATGCTCAAGATCGTTGATAACGTCGCACTCGGGAACAGCCTTAGCTGCCCACCACTCATGATCTGTTTTAACAGCACGGGGCTCGTTCATGCACTCGAAGATGAGGTGCTGATCGTAATCCTTGAACTCCTCAGCGATCTGTGTCCAGATCTTCAGGAGCTTGGCTTGATGTCATCATAAGCGTTGACCAGGTCGGTTCTGTTTATCCAGTTCTCATGGTGAACGTTGAGGATGATGTACATATCGTTCTTGATACCGTAGTCAACGACTTCCTTTACACGAGCCAGCCACTCGGGATCGATGTTGTTATTCTCGTCCAGGTGCTGGAACCATGTGGTAGGAACGCGGACTGTGTTGAAGCCCTTAGCCTTCAGAGCGTCGAAGAGCTGCTGATTAGCCTTGGGGCAGCCCCAGCTGGTTTCTGTCTCAAGGCCTGCTGTTTCGTAAGTACCCTTGGCGTCGCCTGCTGTAGCGTCCAGAGTGTTGCCGAGGTTCCAGCCTATCTTCATATTCTCTGTGATCTCAAAGGCTGTCATAGTTGTGCCTGCTGCGTCGGCGATGTCACCGATCGGAGCTATGCGGAGCGATGAGAACAGACACATAGCCGCAGCTGATATGCTGATGACACGCTTCACATTTTTAGAATTTGTGAACATACAATATTCCTCCCTAATATTAGTGTTGTTTTTTCTCGGGATCCAGTGCAGTAAATCCCTCTCTTTTTTTACAACTAAAGTTTAGCACAAACGTAGAATAATGTCAATAGGATTTGTGCAAAATGCAACAATAGTTGCATAGAAATATCGGATTTGAATTTAGTATAAATGTCTATAAGAAATTCAACAAACAAAACCCGAATATTTCAATTATATTATTTATATATAAGATTTCACGCCGCAAGTCAAAACAGTTTTGTTTTAGGGCAAAAAAATAAACTCCGAATTGTTTTGTTCACAATTCGGAGCCTGTTTTCATATGTGCTGTCTGATATAGGGAAGTACCTCGTCCTTGTTGAGCTGAAGTGCGTATGCAAACTCGTCATAGAGCATATTCTCGGCTTCATGAAGGAACCTCTCGTCCGATGAGCGGAGCTTCTTGTGCTGGGCAGCCAGCTCCTCGCCGTGGATATACAGCGTCTTTATGAGCCCGATTATCCTGCGGCGGTCTCCCGAGTCGATGACCTTGCGGTACTCCTCCTTGCGCTGTGACTCGTTCCCGATCCAGAACACATCCTCCTGAGGCATCTCGCTTATGAGCTCCTCAACCTCGCTTCTGGAGCAGACGCTCCTCATTCTGCTTTTCAGGGTCTCGTTGTTTGTAGGAACGTAAAAGGTATTCTTGTTGTCGCTGACGGGGCGAAGAACGTAGTATTCCACGTTTTCGCCGCTGAAATCGTGATTCTCGATGGCGGTTATCATACAAACACCGTATGATGAGTAAACAACAGCGTCACCTGTGTTATACATGGTCATGCACCTCCGTAAAAAAGAGTGCAGCCCTTATCAACCGGATTTACGTCCTGATAGGAGGCTACACGTTGCTTTTAGTTATCTATACAATAATTATAGCACATTTTTGGGTATGTGTCAAGTAAAAGTAGGCAGGAGATCACAAAATAGTGAAAATGCACAAAATCAGAAGTTCAAATCGGATAAGGGCTTGGAAGCGAATATAGCTTTTATGAAAGAGGGGGCATTTGGAATGGTAACGTTTCCATAGAACTCATAGCCTTTACCGTCATATTTCGGAGCTTTTGAAGCAGATAAGGGAGATTCTGCAACAGTATCGACGACAGATGTTTCGGAAGAAGCCGGAATTGCTGTAGAATAGTGTCTGCACAACAGAGCCGCAAGGTTATTGCCGCCATTAACGCTCCAACACGCACGTCTGCCTTTCGTTCTGTTGCCGATAATGGTAAACACATTGCCTTCCATGCTGCCCAGATTAGCGTGGTGAATTATGCCCGGTTCTCTTGTGGGCGGAATCTCAATACCCCTGTCATAATAACCTGCAAGAGCCTCTTTGTTCTCAGAATAATAGCTGTAAAGTTCCTGTAACTTTGCCCTTTCACGCTCGTCCTCAGTTGAATTTATGTAAGCCTCAATACAGTCTAAAAGTTCATCAAATCGGTTCTGCAAAAGTAATTCACGCAGATTTTCGGCGATTTCTTTATTGCTGACGCATTCCGTGATTTTTTTGTTTCTATGAAATTCATCAAGTACACAAACACAGTTGCAGCTATCGTTTTTCTGTATCCACTGCGCTCCGTCTCCGTTTTTGACACGAAGTTCGATTTCGTCAGTATTGTAAACGGACGCCGTCATATTTTCCATATGTTTCCTGAAATCGCCTGCCGGTTCAAAGCTTGCGTATGCTGCTTTATTGTCCAGCTCACGCCTGATCTCTCCGTTCTTTTGCGTGATATGACGCACTCCGTCGTAGACAATTCCTATCTTCATTTCTTTTGACGCACCGTATTTTTTTCGGTCTTCTCCCTGAAGCTTCAGCCAGTCTCCGTCTGCTTCCTCATAAAGAATTTTACTCTCAATTGCACCTTTATTTTGCGGTGTTTTCTTACTGTTTTCAATTTCGGTTCTTCCCATTTCCTGAACAATATTCCAGACAGTCTGAGGTGTAATGTGCAGTCCTGTATTTTCAGATATGGAACTTGCCGTTTCTCGAAAAGATTGATTGCAGATCATTTCCTCGATCCTTTTGCACATTGCTTCGTCAAATAGTCCTATATTCTGCGGATTCAGCGCTTCATCCAGCAGATAAACGTGCTTCTTTTCATTTGTGTCAAAGTATATCCTGCGGCTGTATTCTATTGTTCCCAGCTTCGTTTTTACTGCCGTTTTGCGGCTGCCTTTATGACGATATTTCTTTGTATCACGGCTTAACATAAGTTCCTCATCAAGTGCTTCAAGATGATCTTTTACTACTGCTTTTCCAAATTCCATTGCTGATACGAAAGCTTTTTCAACAAGTTCCGGAAAATTTTCGATTTTGCTATTGTCAATTTCGATTTTATATGTTATACTCATTTTAGGTCACTCTGCTTTCTTTGTAATTTTTTCTCACTTACATTTTAGCACTTTGTGACCTCGAGAGCAACCCTTTCTTCGGGCTGCTCTCTTTTTTGTACTGCCTACTTTTATTTTACACTAAGCATTTTTGGCTGAAATGTCATAGGCAGAATGGCTAAATCAGAATGATATTATTGTGCAAAAGGCGCATGGCAGCGTGCTTCTGCAAAAAATCAGCCCGTGAGCATTGCTGTTCACGGGCTGTTTTCATATTATGATATTACTTCTTTTTCTTTTTGCCGCTGTTCTTTTTGGAAACTGTATGATGAACTGTCCCCTCAGCCTTTTCCTTGACTTCTTCAGCCTTTTCAGCGACCTCCTCGGCAATGTCCTCAGCCTCGTCCTTTACGTCCCCGGCTTTGTCGATGAGCTCATCGGCGGCTTCCTCAGCCTTATCAGCCACATCTGTAATGCCTTCCTTCAGGGAAGCATCAGCGTTTCTGATGAACCTTTCAGCGTCGCTTTCGATCTCACCGGCTTCGTCATCGTCCTCTTCGGGCTCCTCCACTGTTATCTTGACAGCGGGCTTAGCCTTTTCCTTTGTCTTTTCCTTAGCCTTTTTCACCGGCTTTTCCTCGGGAGCTTCCGTTTCCTCGGTCTCGGTATCTGCCTCGTCCTCCTCGGGAGCCTCCTTCACCTTTTCGGGCTTTGACTTTTTCTTCTTCTTGCCCTTTGTGGCCTCAGCTTCCTTGTTGAGCTCTGCAACTATCTCCTCAACGGAATGGTTCTTGAAGAGTTCCTTTCTCTTCTTTCTTGCGATGAGGACCTTGTTATGCTTCTTATCATAGAGATAGAAGGCGATAAGAGCGATTATTCCGAGTATAAGTGTGAGCACGCCCAGATTGAATCCGGGAGGTGTATACTTCATTGAAACTGTGTGGTGACCTGCGGGGAGTCTGATACCTATCATGGTACCAAGGATAATTACCTCTCCGATGTCGCCTGCTTCATTCCTGAGGACCTTTGCACCTGCATCGTTGGTTTCCTCGACGATGAGGTTGTCGATGGTCTTGCCGTCCACCTGTATCTTCCAACCGGGCTCATAGGGGATGGTGGTCATGAGTATCTGACCTTCCTGAGCGTCAACGTCGCCTACAAGGTAGCGGTCATTGGTCTTGCTCATATCCAGCTCCCACTGGTTAGCCTTGAGCTTGTTGATGTCCTCGGTGAAGGCTTCCTCGTCAAGGTAGTAGAAGTTGAAGCCGGCGTTCTTTCTGACCATGATGTACTCGTTCTGACCTGTATAGCTTCCGTTGGGGCCTGTGGGCGGGATAGTGAGTCTTACCTCGACCTCGTCGCCTTCCTTGAAGGGGCCCATTCTTACTATAGGAGAAGAGTTGGTGGTGAAGTACTGACCGTAGCCGTCAAATGCTTCTGTGCCTGTGTTCTGTCCTCTGTAGACTCCGTCATCGCCCTTGACAGCTACCCATACGTTGCACTGACGTCTCATCTCTGAGCCCAGGTGCATATAGATGTTGCCATCGTGGGGAACAGTTACGTCTACGTTTACAACAGCGTCATTTACGCCTGCGAAAGCTTCGTAGCAGTCATGAACAGTGCCGTTGTTGTTGTAATCGTGGAGATATACCTTTGTTTCGTCGTAGCTTACATTGCAGTCAAGAGGTACATAGTAGGACTTGGGAACAATGGGGGCTGTGTAGTAGTCTGCGGTATTTCCTGTCATAGAGCTGAGGAAGTTGTTCAGACTGTTGAAGGGGTTGTCATTGCCCAGTCCTGAGAGTATCTGTATATCGTCGTCAGCCATGAAGCCGATATTGAGAGCGTTGGGGTTCTCATAAACGTCGATATGAGCGGGAACGTCCTTGTCCTTGGTGTAGCTTGACTCGAATACCTTGACATATGAAGCGTCCAGGAGGTTCCTGCTGGTTGAGTTTCTCTCGGGGTCGTCAAGGACGTACTTTATGCCCAGTATTGAGTCCGCAACAGGATTGCAGCCCTGATACTTTGACTCGAAGCTCTGGGTGAAGTAGCCCATGGTCTCGATAAATGTGATGGCTCTTGCGTTCATTACCGAGCTGGAGTGGGAAATACCCTTGAGTCCGTATGCCAGAGGGTCATTTACCATTCTGTCAAAGGTCTTTTCAGCTCTGTAGAAGCCGCCGTCATATTCTTTGAGCTGCTTTACCACGTCGGGAGCAGTCATTATCTCTGTGTAGGTAGACTTGCCGGAGTTTCCGACTTCCTTGAATATCTTTCTGAATGAGTCGAAGCAGTTATAGCCTGTCTCGAAGAAGATGAGACCTGCCATGAGTACGGTTATAGCGTTTCTTGCCTTCCTGGTCTTTGAGTGGCTGTACATATATACACCGATGAGGTATATAGCGCCGAGAATAAGACCGAAGGCGATAGTGCCCAGCCAGAGCTGCTCTGTTGAGTCAGCGCTGTCAAGCTTTGCCTTGTAGGGAGTGATAGCTACATACTTGTACTTTTCCTCATTGTAGTTGAACTTCTTCATCATTCCGCAGAATACAGCCGAAAGACCGCCTACTGTTACAGCGGATATGCCTGCGCTCAGCGGAGTCGTCTTGTATCCGTCCAGCTTTGAGAATATCTCAGCAGCCATGGATACAAGTACGAATGAGAGAAGGAATGAGTATCTGTAGGGGAGCCAGTTAGGATCCTGGCCGCCGTGCCACATCATGTTGATGGGCTTTACATACATACTGAATACAAGGGCGAAGGTCATGAGACTGTAGCCGATCTTGTTGTTGCGTCTTATCTTCTTGTTCATGAAGAACAGGGGAAGAAGAACGAATGTGAGTACGCCGCAGTAGATCTCAGGGCGTCCGTAGAAACGTGTTCCTTCGTCAACGTTTACGGAGTAATACTGGTTGGGGAGCAGACAGGGTACGAGCTCAATAGGATTGAACATTGCCTTGTAGCTGTAATCCGGTACTGAGAAGTTGAACTTACCCAGAGCCAGAGCGTTGTAAACGGGAAGGATCATGAAGCAGCTGCAGAACAGGACTACAACTGTTGACAATACCATAGTGCCGATGGTCTTGGCGTAGTCCTCTATGCCCTTGAATTTGCGCTTTGTTCCGAAGAATACATAGTAAACAAAGTAAAGCGCGATGAATATTGCTATCATGAAGCCGATATAGAAGTTAGCCACGAACATGACAGCTGTGGGGATGATGTAATTTATCTTGCGTCCGTCATCGACCAGGTATTCAACGCCCAGGATTATCAGGGGCAGGAATACGGGACCGTCTATCCACATGGGGTCGATGAGCTGTATAACGACGTATGCCATCATAGCATACATTGTCGAGAACATTATGGACTGAAGGGGTCTCAGGCCCTTTGACTTCTGAGCGTAGATGCTGAAGGTAAGACCTGCGGCACCCACCTTTGTCATCTGCATTATCATCATGCTCTCGAGTATCATCTTTCTCGGGAGGATCATGATTATAAGGGTAAAGGGGCTGGCAAGGTAGTAGCCTATGATGCCCATGAAGCCGCCCGAAAGGTTTCGGCTCCAGCTGTAGAAGAAGCTTCCGTCGCCCCAGAAGGCTTTCCTGAGAGCTTCAAAGTAGTAGATATACTGACCGTTGAGGTCGAGGGTGAGAACTGAGCGCTCTCCGAAGGGGTAGACGTCAAAGCCGATGTAAGCTAAGAGCGTGAGCAGGAAGGGTATGATGAAAGACGCGAAATAGAATATCGGTCTGATCTTTTTCCCTCTCTTCTCGGCTATGATGTCTGCGGCAGTGACAGCAGGCCGTTTACTGCCGATCTTTTTGCGGGAGCTTGCAGTTGCAGCGCCCGCAGCGGTTGACTTAGCCAATTTTGTTCCTCCTTTGGTTCGGGCGTAAAGGAAAGGTCCTGACGGAGCAGGCTGCTTTTCAGCCCCGAAAAGACATAAGACCCGATTTTATACTATTTTCTATTATACTACAAATCTTTCCCTTTTGCAATAGTCAAATTTCCTCATTACTGCTTATTTTTCAGAGGAAAATTCTTCGCAAAAGGGGTGAGAGTTTTTGCTGTTTCATTCGTATATTATAATAAGAGCACTCATGCATACGGTTCTGCGGCAAATTGCACTATTATTGTGAACATTCTGCTAAAACCGTTGACGGCTTCGGCGCAAAGTGATATAATTAAAATGTTATGAGCCTTTACGAGGCTCAGAAGTTCATATCATTATTATATTATTTAAGGAGATACAGGACAGTGGGTAAGTATTTTGGAACAGACGGTTTCAGAGGTACCGCAAATGAAAATCTGACAGCAGACCACGCATACAAGGTAGGAAGATTTCTCGGCTGGTACTACGGCGAGCTCAGAAGAAGAAAGGGCGACGAAAGTGCTCCGCGTATAGTTATAGGCAAGGATACGCGTCTTTCGAGCTATATGTTTGAATACTCTCTGGTAGGAGGCCTTACAGCTTCGGGTGCTGACGCATACCTCCTCCATGTAACGACTACTCCCTCGGTAGCCTACATATCAAGAGTAGACAGCTTTGACTGCGGTATCATGATCTCTGCAAGCCATAATCCCTATTACGACAACGGCATAAAGCTCATCAACGGCAAGGGTGAGAAGATGGAGGACGAGGTCATCGACCTTGTTGAGGCTTATCTGGACGGAAAGCTCAATGCCTTCGGTCAGGACTGGAGCGAGATCCCCTTCGCTCACGGCGAGAAAATAGGCAGGAGCGTTGACTACGTTTCGGGAAGGAACCGCTATGTGGGATACCTCATCTCACTGGGTATGTACTCCTTCAGAGGCATGAAGATCGGTCTGGACTGCGCCAACGGTGCAGCATGGAACATTGCAAAATCGGTATTCGACGCTCTCGGCGCCGAGACCTATGTTATAAATGCAGAGCCTTCGGGCATTAATATCAACAACAACGCAGGCTCCACGCATATCGAGAATTTACAGAAATTCGTTGTGGAGAAGGGGCTGGACGCAGGCTTTGCCTATGACGGAGACGCTGACCGCTGTCTCTGTGTGGACGAGAAGGGCAATGTCATCACAGGTGACCATATCCTCTATATCTACGGCAGATACATGAAGGAGCGCGGAAAGCTCATCAACAATACAGTCGTTACCACAGTAATGTCCAATTTCGGTCTCTACAGAGCCTTCGACGAGATAGGCGTTGAGTATGCAAAGACCGCTGTCGGCGACAAGTACGTTTACGAATACATGAAGGAGCATGACTGCTGTCTCGGCGGCGAGCAGTCGGGCCATATCATCTTCTCCAAGTATGCCTCTACAGGCGACGGCATACTCACCAGCCTGAAGATCATGCAGGTCATCATGTCACGCCAGAAGAAGCTCAGCGAGCTTGCTGCTCCCTTCGTTGTTTATCCTCAGGTGCTTGAAAACGTAAAGGTCAAGGACAAGACTGCCGCTCAGGCAGACCCCGATGTACGCGCTGAGGTTGACAAGGTCGCCGCAGAGCTGGGCGATACAGGAAGGATACTGGTCCGCGAGAGCGGTACAGAGCCCCTTGTAAGAGTAATGGTCGAGGCAAAGGACGAATCTGTATGCCGCAGCTGTGTTGACAGAGTGGTCAATGTCATCAGAACAAAGGGCCATATATTATAATAGTGTATAAGCAAAAGCCCCTCAGTGTTTCGCAGTACTGAGGGGGTTTGTGTTTATTAAGATGTTGAGGTAAATCATAATTTAGCGCAAGCGCTAATAGTGATTAGTGCATAGTGGTTAGTGATTAGTTAATGTGTTCGCTGCGCTCACATTATTTAAATAACGTCGCCGAAGGCGACACCACAACTATTCACTATTCACTAATCACTAT
>JAKPUQ010000037.1 GCA_029572815.1 Bacillota bacterium
TATGATTTGAGTGAATAGTGATTAGTGATTAGTGAATAGTTGTGGTGTCGCCTTCGGCGACGTTATTTAAATAATGTGAGCGCAGCGAACACATTAACTAATCACTAACCACTATGCACTAATCACTATTAGCGCTTGCGCAAAATTATGATTTATATTAGCTGTCACTCGCCGTTGTATATGTTCCATTCAAGCTCTTTAATATTATTTGCCATATATTTGTCGGCGAAATCCTTGAAATTGCTTGTATCTGAATCGAAAGCGCGTCCGCCTGCAGATTCACCGTCTTTATAGATGCCGTACTGTGTGTATTCGTAAACAGGCGTGATAGTATTGTCCTCGCCCAGTGAGAGGATAAAGCTCTGGCTGCCTGCCTGATGCCCCATCATTCCGAAGGTATTGCTTCCTTTGAATACGTCTACATTTTCGGTTGTTACTTCAAAGACCTGTACTTTTCCGTCCTTGTCATGACCGTTGAAGCGGGCGATAACATATTCACTTCCGTCATAGACCAGCATATACTTCCTGCTCAGTACAGAGGAGTTCCAGACGAACAGCTCAGGAATTGAATCTGAGTTGACGTCATATAATGAGTAGCCTGTGTCTAACTCCGGCATGGCAGCTTTGTCAGCGTTGTTTATCTCCTTGACAGCTCTCAGTGCAGCTGCTTCAAGCTCTTCCTTGGTAATGTCTGCGCGGTCTGTGTGTGGATTTGTGTAGGCACCGGCTGTCTCTGTTTCAGCAGGCTTATCCTCAGGAGCAGTCTCGGTATCGGTCACTTCCTCAGCATTTGCAGTTGTTGCTGATGTTGTGGTGGTTGTTGCATCTGCGGTGGTAGCAGAAGCCTTTGTGCCTGTCTCTGTACCTGTTACAGTTACGGTGACTACGGCGTGATTCTGGTCAGTAGTTACGGAAGTGCCGGGCTTTGTAGAGGTTTCTACGGTAGTTGCTACAACTACGGGATCCTTTTTTATATCGGGAGTAACGCGATTGCGGCGGCTGAATGCGAATATGCTTCCTCCTACGAGCGCAACAGCGGCTGCGGAGCATAAGCTCATATAGATGATCCTGGGCAGCTTCTTCCTGCTATATACCTCAACACCTGTTACAGCGTCTTCTGTTTCGTTGTTCTCAGTGTTTACCGACTGAGTTATATCAAGCTTTGCCTTTTCGGCTTCATATTTTTTCATAGTGTTCTTCAGCATCCTTTCGCGGGCGTTCTTATCAATATTCATTTTACCTGTACCTATCTCTTCGATCGTTTTCATATCAGCGTTTTCGAGGACATCAAATCCTATTTTCTTCTTGTTGTTCATATATTTCCCTCCTTCATATCATAGCCCTCTGTGGCAAGCAGCTCTTTCAGCTTTTTCAGTGCTCTGCTGCACCTCATTCTCACAGATGTGGGCGACATCGAATGCTTTTCTGCAATCTCATTTGAGTTCATATTGTAATAGTACTTCTGTATAATTATATCCGAGTCGGGCTGACCGAGACTGTTTACCAGTCTGAGCAGCGTATTTTTCAGAACACTTCGTTCTGCGTTTTCCTCAACGTTTTCCGTATCGGCGAGCTCGGTCGTCTCGTTTTCGATATAGACTGTATCGCTGTGGCGAACCAGCTTCCTGTACATCTGAATAGCTGTGCGGCTGGCGATCGTACCGATGAGACCTTTCAGGTCACCGTCGAAGCTGCCGTTTCGGTCATAGCTTATAAAGACTGCGGAGAAAACGTCTCCCACACATTCCTCTATGTCCTCGCGGCTTCCGCAGCTTCTCAGCTTGTTGTACACGATGGCGTAAACATAGTTGAGGTATTCGTCAAACAGTGCGGTCTGCGCCCTGTGAGGATCTTTATCGTACATTTTGCGGTATTCATTATCTGTCATAGGACCACCCTATGTATGCTAAAATAAAACTGAGCCAGATATGGCACAAATGATAATAAAAAAGTGAGCCACTAATAATAAAAATCCTGTATAATAAGAGAAAGAGCTTGTGTACAGGAGGAACAAGGAGTGGCAATAGCAATGGAGA
>JAKPUQ010000064.1 GCA_029572815.1 Bacillota bacterium
TTTTTTTCGGGCGGAGAGTAAGGTCTGTTGGATTTTGTAATGCTCACATTGCCGAGGATATTTCTCAGCCAGTCGGTGTCCTTATCATTTACCGCCATACGAACAGTACCGTTCATTTCGTAGGCATAGTAATTGATACCCGATCTTTCAAGTGTGTCTCGCACACGCTGAAAGTCTGCAAGCTGCATAGAGATCAGCGACTTGTCTCTGTTATCAGTCGCATCATTCCACATTCTGTTGCCGAATGTAACAAGGTCAGCCACGCTGTCAACCTCCTTTTTCTTAGTCTCATGTTCTACTGCTTTTGGGATACCACGAAGCATATCATTCCAGTCTTTATATGTATCGGGGGTAGAGATACGCTTCATATCTGGATACTGCTCCATGAGCCTTCGGGCAAAATCATTGCCTGCGGTATCATTATCGGAGCAAAGGGAAACATTATCAGGGGAGATATTGTGCCTGAGCATCGTATCAAGCACGATGTTCGGCTTCACGCCCATCATGGAAACGAGCCTGCAATCGGTCAGCTCTTTATCGTGCATTTGCAGATAGGAGAGCATATCAATAGCCGACTCAAAGAAAAAAGCCTTTTCTCCCGTGCCACGGACTACTTCAAAGCCGTGTCCTGCTGCCGAGCCTGTTGCAATGCCCTTAAATTTGTGGTCGGTCGATGTGCCGACCTTTTCAGCGCCGATCACTTTTCCGTCAGTATCGTAATACTTGAAAAGGACATTTCCTGTCTTTTCTTCCTGAGCGATCACGCCCTGTCTCACAAGTGAAGCCACAAGGTCATAGTCAAGCCCTCTGGTCTTGCACAGGTACGCAAATACTCTCCGAGCATTATCAGCTTCGGCAAGGGAAAGCTCCCTTGCCGTTACTGTTTTCGGCTTCTGTTCGTATGTGCGGGACGGAGTGTAGGTGCGGTCAATGTGTTCGCCTGTGAAGGCTTCGACCGCATCAACGAAAGACATTCCCATGTATTCACGCAGGAATCCGATGTTATCGCCGCCCTTGTCCTCGCTGAAACGAAACCACGCACCGCGCTCACCCGGACCGTTATCCTTGATGTGCAGGCTATCGTGATCTTTCCACACATACTCTCTGCCGACTTTCTTCAAATCAAAGCCGTGAGCCATGAGGAACTGAGGAAGATTGACAAATGCCGCCCTTTCTTTCTGTTCGTCAGTAATTCTCATCTATTATTCAAGCCCCTGATTCTTTCTCTTTTTGGGAGTCTGTTCTCTCTGTTGTGACTTCTGCTGTCCTCGACCGCTGATACGCTGTGCGTCACGCTGCATCCTGCCACGGGAAAAGAAAGCTCTCTGCGAGTCCTTCTTTGCGACTGTGACAGCAGACTTTTCGCCGCCGAATACCGCAGAATGTTCCACGCCCTTTGCGGTCAGCCCTGCCGACTTCTTCCGAGCCTGCCCCTCGTCCATACGCTGGGTGAAACGCTCCTGTTTCGGGAGTGACTTGAAAAAGTCGGGGTTGACATACTCCACAGCTCTTTCACCCTTGACAGCACTCTCGATCTGCTTGTAGGCTTCGGCATTCGCCTTAGAGACTGTGACCGCCACCGTGTCATTCTTGCGGACTACCGCAGAATACGGGATATTCTGCTTTTGCAGCTCTGCCACGATCTTCCGTGCAGTGCCGATAGGCTCAACACGGGTGTGCTTTTCGTCCTTGCCGAGCGAGGCATAGTATTCGGGATTGATCGTCTGGTACTTGCCCTTTTCGCCCTTACCGCCGTTCTCTTTTGCGGCTTCTGTATGGGCGATCTTGCCGATAGAAGCGTACATTACATCATTCAGGGCAGGAACATCAGCTTTAAAAACAGTAATGCCGACCTTATCCTCACACTTAGTAGCAGCGGAATATGCCACGCCTGCGGCAGTCAATGCGGACATGACCTCGACCGCCTGAATTTCCGTCATAGTCTCCACATGACGATCATTTCTCGGCAACTCCTTGTAATAATCGGGGTTGACCTTGAAACCGCCGTCATCGGTGAGGACTGCATCGCC
>JAKPUQ010000066.1 GCA_029572815.1 Bacillota bacterium
TTAGCTATCTTATAGAGTGTGCCTGCAGCACATTTTTCGAGATCAGCTTTTCCGCTGCAAATGTCATTGATTGTAGCCTGCGGAACACCGCTTTCTTTACTCAGACGGTATTTTGTCATTTTTATTTTATTAAGCTGTTCGTTAATCAACATAGCGATTCCTCCTCTCTTATCTATATTATAACGGTTAACCGAAGTATTGTCAAGAGGTAATTGTATCCAAAAGAAGAAAAATTCATGAAATACTGAATAATCAGAAAGGCAGGTGATCCGCATGGCAAACAGAATCAAGGGTATTACCGTTGAGATCGGCGGCGATACCACGAAACTCAGCAAAGCCCTTGAAGGTGTCAATAAGAATATCAAAAGCACGCAGACACAGCTCAAGGATGTGGAAAAGCTGCTGAAGCTCGACCCGACCAATACGGAACTGCTGTCGCAGAAACAGCGATTGCTTGCCGATGCCGTATCATCGACCAGTGATAAGCTAGAAACGCTGAAAAAAGCCAGCGAACAGGCCGCCAAAACCAAAGACAACTACGATGCGTGGAAGGCAAAGTACGATCCTATTAAACAAAAGATTGGCGAGACTGAGACAAAACTCCGGGAACTGAAGGAGCAGAGCCGCATCGCCGATGAACAGCTCTCCCGCGGTGAGATCTCGCAGGAGAAATATAATGCTCTGCAAAGTGAGATCAAGCAGACCACCGATGAGCTGACTTCTCTGAAACAGCAGGCAAAGGATGTCTCTGATAAATTCGGACATCCGATCCCACCGGAGCAGTACGATGCCCTTCAGCGTGAAATTGTTGATACAGAACAGGAACTGCAAAATCTGCAGCGGGAAGCTGTAAATTCTCAGACGGCACTTGTAAAGATCGGTGAAGCGGGAGCATCTATCGAAAAGGTCGGCGATAAGATCGCAACGGTCGGCACAAACCTGACAAAATATGTGACTGTGCCGACCCTCGGACTCAGTACTGCTGCAGTCAAAACAACAGCGGATTTTGATGCATCCATGAGCAAGGTCTCTGCTGTATCCGGTGCGACCGGTGAGGATCTTCAGGCACTGAGAGATAAAGCCCGTGAGATGGGCAGTCAGACGAAATTCTCCGCATCAGAAGCTGCTGATGCCATGAACTATATGGCTATGGCAGGCTGGAAAACCGAGGATATGCTGAACGGTGTCGAGGGCATTATGAACCTTGCAGCTGCATCCGGCGAAGATCTCGCATCGACATCGGATATTGTCACGGACGCTCTGACGGCGCTCGGTATGACCGCCGATGATTCCGCACATTTTGCGGATATCCTTGCAGCGGCATCGAGTAATGCCAATACCAATGTGGCTCTCATGGGCGAGAGTTTCAAGTATGTTGCGCCTGTTGCGGGTGCGATGGGTGCATCTGCGGAAGACTTGTCCATTGCACTCGGTCTGATGGCTAACAGCGGTATCAAGGGCAGTCAGGCTGGTAACTCTCTGAAAAATGCTCTGGTCAATCTCACGAAACCGACCAAACAGCAAGCGGCGGCGATGCAGCAGCTCGGCTTTATCAGCACCGAGACCATTCAGAAAATCGACTTTACCAAGGTCGAAAAGGCGGAACAGGCTGTCGAGGATGCGACTATTTCTCTTGACAGCGCACAGATCAAGCTGAATGATGCAATCAGCAAGTACGGCGAGGGCAGCTCACAGGCAGAACTTGCAAGCAATAACTACGAAAAGGCACAGCTCAAACTCGCACGAGCGCAGGAGACACTGGCCAGA
>JAKPUQ010000084.1 GCA_029572815.1 Bacillota bacterium
TGGGCACCTCGACGGCCAGGATGTCCTGCTCCACGCCGTCGGCGTGCAGCCGCTTGGCGTTCATGAGCCGTTCCTGCACCCGGTACTCCTGCCCGGAGAGGGTGTGCACCACGTACCACTTCGCTTGGACAGTCTGTTCCATGACCATTGGGTTCGGCGTTCCCGACCGGCCTCAGGTTACGAAGCGGATGACATGGCGGACAATCACGTCCATCGCCAGCACCAGCAGCGCCAGCACGAGCGAGGCGACAATCACGACAAAGGTCGATTCGCTCAGCTCACGCCACGTCGACCACGTGCACTTCTTCAGCTCCGCAACCGTGTCCTGGTAGAACGTGCGGATGGAATGGATCGGATTCTTCATCGGGTGTGCAACTTTCCATCCTGGGCGGGCGACAGCCGGAGCCTACACTCGGAAGGATGGCAGGTGAGACAGGACTCGAACCTGCGACCCGCGGTTTTGGAGACCGCTGCTCTACCAACTGAGCTATACCCCTATTTATTATCGTTGCTGACTGCAACACAATAATTATACCAGATAGTGGAGGACTTGTCAACAGTTTTAAGAAAAATTTATGTTTTAATTAAAGCAAAGCAGTCCCTGAGTATTTCTCAGAGACCGCTTTATCGTTATTGGGGAGCGTCCACGGTTTTCAGTACGATGGAACCGTTTTCGCAGACTATCTCGCCTAGCTCTTCTTCGGGAGTCGCTTTAATATCAACGAAAGAGCGGACGTTCAGTTTCGCTTTGCAGAGCTCCAGCCTGCCGTCGCGGAGGTCAAATGTAAGATCGTCGATAAGGGACGAGAATTCAAAGCCGCCTGTTTCTCTTGTAGCGGTATCAAAGTAACCGACAGAGGAGTGATGGAGGCCCGAGCCGCAGGAGTATGTGAAGTAAAGCTCCTCTGCGCCGTCTCCGTTAATATCGGCAGCGGCAAAGGATTCCGTTCCGTTGCCGCCGAAGCCCATGCCAAGGACGTACATCTCGCCGTTATAGACGAGGAAGCTCTCGCAGCTGCTCTCGAACTTGAAGATGCGGAATCTGTACTTTTCGGTTATTTCCACGGGCGTCACGTTGAAGCAGTCTTCTTTTTCGGATATGTACTTCGGAATGACAGCGGTTTTAAGAAACTCCTCCACGCCATCATCGGAGGGAGTAAGACCGAAAATTTCGATACTGCGGCTGTTCAGCTTTCTGACGAGGGAGCTTCTCAGACTGCGCAGATCGAACACATCAATGACGCCGTCCCCGGTGACGTCGGCAGCCTCATAGCAGTTAAGCTTTGAGCCGTGTTTATTCAGCAGGTAGCTCTGTACAGTTACCACATCGGCGATACTTACGGTACCGTCGAAGTTTGCGTCGCCCTTGATGAAGTCAAGTGGAACGAATTCCAGACCCCACTCGTTGGCATAGCGCTCCGCTTCCGTGCCCTTGCAGCCCTTTATGACGCAGCTGCTGTCGAAAGCGCATTTGGGCTCATCTGTCAGTGGACGTCTTGGGGGAGGTGGCTCGATGCCCGAAGTGAACTCCTGAAATGTTTTATGCGGATATGCGCCAATGACTTCGACTCCGGGAGGTATGGTCACAGAGGTTATATTGCTCTGAAAAGCGTCCTGTTCGATAGCTTTTACGCTTCGGGGGATAGTAAGCTCATTAAGCAGGGGGGCATTTTTGAACGCCTGTGAGTCTATACGCTTTATGCCGTTAATTAAGTCAATTTTTTCGAGGGAAGTGCAGCTGTCAAAGGCGTTCTCGCCGATCTCACTGACAAGAAGCTGCGCTGTTTTAAGTCCGGTACAGTTATAGAAAGAATAGCGTTCAATGTTGAGCTCGGGGCAGAGCACCGTTATCCCGGTTAGTGAGTGACAGTCTATAAAGCTGAACATTCCCAAGTATTTCAGAGCTGAAGGGAAGTTTATACTTTTAAGATATTTGCATTGTGCAAATGCATTATTGTCAATGATCTCGATAGTATCGGGGAGTCTTATCTCAGTAAACGGGGTCTGTGCAAGGGCATACTTTTCTACGGCTGTCACAGGACAGCCGTCTATCTCTTTTTCAACAGTAAAGGGCTTTGTGATGGGGGTATCGCTGTATGTATATGTATAGTCCGTCCACGCCAGAACAGCCGTACCGTCAGGTCTTGTGTAGTAGTAGCCGCCGTTTTTCTCAATGAAGCCGAACTTCTCCATATACTCGGCATCGCCTCTGAAATCCCTCATGGGACAGTCGAATACGGTGGGGATAGTCTCGATCAGCTCGTCTTTTTTGTTATAGACCTCAAAACAGCCCTTGGTATCAGGGGAGGTCTGCATACGATAGACCACATAGCTGTTCCGCTCATCGTCAAGCCAGTATTCGATGGTCTGATCGACGATATTATTCCGCAGGTCACCAAGCTCCAGATGGACAACATCGGGGACGCAATTGATATACGTCAGCCAGCTGTCGGTCTTATAGTAGGACATCTGGTCCGAAATACCGTAGGCATTTTCCAGCTGCTCCAGGGTAAGGCGCTGACCAACGTCATCGCCTGCAAGGATACGTCTTGCTCTTTCGCAGACTATGTCATCATTCTGGGACGTCTCCGTGTCGAAGATGAAGTGACACAGCTCCTGCTGCTCCTCAGTGAGGGAGTCATAGTCGGTGATGCGCAGGTCATACCTGAGGAAATTGTCCCACAGCCCCTCGTAATAGTACGAAGGATAGGCGGCTGCACGGCTGCCTGACACAAGTCCCGAAAGGGGAGCGCACAGCATTAAAGCTCCCGTAAATAAAGCGATAGACTTCTTCATATCAAAACCTCCTTTTCATTTTAATGTCCGTATCATATCCGTCACTTTCATCATAGCATAAAAGCTTCAAAAAGGCAAGGTACGCGGAGAAAATGCTGCCTTGCACAAGAGCTTTGCCGCGAAACAGGGGGCGGCGGCTCGCCGCTTATAGCATATAAGCGTAGCGTTATGCTATAATTTCCCGATTGCAGGGAGCAGATCTTTGATCTGCGTTTCTGCAAGGGCTTTCAGATAATTTATAATGAATGTTCTACATTCATTATAGCAGATATATATATAATGTCAAGAAAAAGCCATAGTACTTCTCTTTCGGGAAGCACTATGGCTTTGTTTGTTATAGGGTATGCGCTTTATATGGCTCAGAAGTTAAGTGCGGAGTGGATTATCTCAAAGCGCTTGATGAGGAAGTCTACAACAGAGATACTCTCTGAACCCCACATCATTCCGCCGCCGCCGAAGCCGCCTCCGCCCCAGCCGCCGCCGCCCCACTGAGCGCCGCCGCCGCCCCAGTCGAAGCCGCCTTCAAATGCCCAGCTTTCGTCTGTAACGACTGTACCGTCTTCTGCTTCATCGGACTGCCAGTTCCAGCCCCAGCCCTGCTGACCCCAAGGGTTCTGCTGCTGACCGGGATCCTGCTGACCCCAGGGATTTGTCTGAGTGCTGCCGCTTACCTGGAGACCCTGAGCTGTCTTCTTTGTTGTGTTGTCGAACTGATCGAGAGTAAAGAAGTACAGGGGGATCTGCCTGAACGTGAGGACGGATCAGAGAAACATAATTAGCAGCGTACTGCTCGGGATTGCTGAATGTGTCAAGGATCTCTCTAACGTAGCCTACATACATATCGTAGTACTCGGGCACCTGAAGAAGCTTAGCGAAAGGACGATCCTTGAGCTCGGCCTGATAGAGGCTTGTCTTGACGTCTGAATTTACAGCGTCTGTACCGCCCTGGAAAGCACCGAGGCTAAGGTTGTAGTCCCAGCCTACGAAGTAGTGCTTGCCGCCTGTGTAGATAAGGTAATAGTTATGTGCAAGTGAGCCGTTATAGCTGTCGTAGTTGCACATTACCGAGTTAACTGCGAAGCCCTTGAGGAAGCTGGGAACGTCCATGATATTCTCGATGAACTTGTAGTTTGAGCTTGTCAGCTTGTTGATCTCAGTCTTGAGCTCTTCAAGGTGAGTCAGCTGCTCATCATTGCCGAACTTGAGGTCCAGGTTGCTTACGGGCATATTCTGTGTGAATGTGCTGTAGCTGTCGCCGCCCATCATGAACATACCGCCGCCCTGATTGCTTCTCTCAGTGGCCTTGTAGAGGTTTGAGTCATCGTCGATAGCATAACGCTCTGCCAGGGTTGTACCGGGCTGCTCACAAGCGAGATAGAAGCTGTAGAGCTTGCCGTTGAGGTACATATCGGAATAGCTGGTCTTGGGAGCAACGCCGTCGAGAGCGTACATTGCGTCATAGCAGATAGTATCTCTCATGCATGAAGCATCTGAATAGAAGTTATTCAGACAGAATTCTGTAAGACCGTGATAGTTGGTGTACTTATCGTACTTATCCATCTTGAAGCGGAAGCTGTACTTGCCGTTGTTTACCATCATACGAGAGCTGTTGCCCTTGGTTCTGATGCCGACATTCTTGAACTCCTCGCCGTCGATGACAACATCACAGGGAGCCCACTCTTCATTCTGAGCCACCTTCGTGAAGTTGTTCCAGTCATTATCTGACATTTTAACTTCGATCTTGTGTACCAGCTTCTGGTTGAAGAGGCTGCCGTAGAGCTGATCCTGATCGTCCATATCGTTGTTTACTTCGGTATAGCTTGCAGGAGTGCCGCCCTTGAAGGTATTGCCTGTGCTGTGCTTCATCTTGATACCGCCTGCAAAAAGCTTATAGTCGCCCGAGGTGCTGAGGTCGGGAGATGAAACCACTGCATATCTGTACTTTTTGAGTGTGTTCTCCTCAAAGAATATCTTCTTGGAGGGATCTGTCAGAGCGATAGGATTGTTCTTTGACCACTCCTTTACGAAGTCAAATGCCAGCACTGACTGCTGAGCGGTAAGAGTTCCCTCGTACTGATTATCTGTAGCTGTAGCAAGGAGGCTGCCTCCTGTAACGTTGATAGTACCAACGCTTGTGAGACCTCTGTCTCCGAATGCTCCGATATTACCGCCCGAGATGTTGAGGTCGGTCTCAGCCTGGATAGCGTCCTTGCTTGATTTTATGCTTACTGTACCTGCTTCGATGTCAACGTTGCCCTTTGAGGACTTGATACCGTCGCCCTTAGAGTCGATGATGACAGTGCCGCCCTTTACTGTAACTGAGGTCTTGCCCTTGATGGCGTCCTGACCCTCTGTCTCGTTAAGGGTATTGATATTGATGTTGCCGCCGGTGATCTTGAGATCGTTGTTGCAGACAACGCCGGGCTGAACATTAGCATTTATGTTCAGAGTACCTGTACCTGCGTCGCCGCCCTTGATAGTGAGATCGTCCTTGGCTTCGATAACAGCGCAGCCCTCGTTGTCGCCTGTATAAGCCGAAGTGCCGTCAGAGACAGTATTCTCTGTGCCGTCGGAAACGGTGATAGAGGTCTTGTCAGCGTTCTTGATCAGGATAGCAGGAGCACTGTTTCCTGTGATATTTACGCCGTTGAAGATGAGCTTTACCGTGTCGGGATCAGCCTGGTCATCGGGGACCTCAACGTAGATCTGTCCGTTGTTGAGAGTACCGTCGATGTAGTAGCTTCCCGAATGTGAGATAGCAACGTTTGAGTCGTTGGCTGTAGCGTACTTACCTTCAACTGTAGCCGATGAACCATTGAGGTGGATCTTTGTCTCCACGTCCTCCTTTGGAACGGTAACGATGGGCTCTGTAGTTGTGACAGGTGTCGTTGTTACTATGGGAGCGGTAGTGGTGATCTCACCTGAGTAGCCGGGGTCATATGACTCGGGCAGACTGGGGATCAGGTTAAGCAGACGGCGCTGGATGGAGAGAGCGTCATTGGCAGTTATACCGCCGCCGCGCTCATAAACGTCGCCGTTGAGCTTGCCCTCCTGGGTGAGATGACCCTCCTCAGTGCTTGCCAGGCCGTATCTTGAGGGATTAGCAAGGCTCTGCATGATAAGTATAGCGTCTGACAGCTCAAGTGTGCCGTTGCAGTTTGCGTCGCCGTATACTATATCATTGGGCGCTCCTGCAGCCGAGGTAACAGCCACGGCTGCCGAGCTGAGGATACAGGCAGACAGGATGCCTGCCAGTAAACTTTTCTTTTTCATTTCAATCATCCTCCTAAATAGCTATGGGGGCTATTATTAATAGATGATTATATAATAATAAATAATTCTTAAAATAATCTTAAACTAACCTTAAAAGCGGTAAAACTGTTACATTATATGCAGAAACTTTCTACTTAGGCTAAATGTCTCTATTAATAAAGCCATTTTGATGTGAAGGTATCCTGATAGGGATCCTTGTTCTTGGGAAGCTCGAAAACTGAGGTCTGGAGCTCCTTGAGGTCCATCTTGGGCTGGATACCGTAAACGTGGTAATCGAAGAACTGGATCATTTTCTCAACGTCCTCGGCAATTACTGCGTGACCTTCCTTATGTATATTGATAGCAAGGTGATCGCTGAGACCAACGTAATCCCATATGTGTCTCATACCGCAGTAGCTCATCCACATTGAAGGAGCATTTACCCAGTCCTCACCAACACAAGAGCCGATGATGAAAAGGTATCTGTCGGGATCACAGCAGAGCGAACCCAGCATATGCTGATCCATGGGGAGCTGATTTACGTTCCTGAATTCCATGAACTTTCCGTTGAACCATGCCTGCTCGCCTGAAGCCTGGAGACTTCCGAGAGGCTCGTTCTCAGTGTATCTGTAGGAGCTTGAAGCACCCTTTGAGCTGAAGTCGTAGGTCTTGCCCTGTGATGTGTAACGATACAGAGCGATACCGCCTGCACCTGAGCAGGAAGGAGCACACATCTTGAAACGCTTTTCAAAAGCTCCGCATACAGCAGTAGCCTTGCCGTATCTTGAAACGCCTGTACAGATAGCATTCTCGGGGTTGATGTTCAGTTCCTTTGCGGCGCCTGCATAGAGAGCGTCAAGGCAGCGACTGAGTCCCCATGACCATGCCATGAGCTCACCTGTCTGGGTGTCGAAGCTGTTTCCGTAGGGATAGAGGTCGTAGAATGCGCCCTTGTGCTGGTTGTTGTCCTGTGCAGTACCGGGAGCTGAGAACATACCGTCAGCATCATAGGTGATAACTGCATATCCCTTTGAGGTAGCAGTGCTTTCTGCGATACCCTTGTGCATACCGAGGATAACGGGAGCACCGCCCTCGTGGCGTACAGTTGCGGGCTTGTTGATGACCATGTTGAAGGAAGCGGTCTTGCCTGTGCTCTTGCGCTTAACTGTGATAGTCATCTTGTTGCCGCTGATCTTGTAGGAGGTTTCGTCGTCTGAGCCGTCGATCCACTTGCCGTACATATAGTATTCGTACATACAGCTGATCTCAGCCTGACGTCTCCACCAGTCCTCCTCGGACTGTACCTTTGAGCCGTCCATGAAGATGAAGGGATCGGGAACGTCATTGGAGCTCTTCAGCTGGCTTACAGCAGGGAAGTCGTAGCTCTTGGGATAATCCCCGGGACCGTCCTGTATATTAGTGGGCTGGAACTCTATTTCATCGCCGCTGACGAATGAGGAGAGCTCCTTGATGTCTGAGCCGTCGATCTTTTCGTCGTTATTGAGGTCGCCCAGCTTGAGTGAGTCCTTGTCGTACTCGGACTGGAGAGCTATGCGCCTCATAGTAATGAGGTCGAAGCAGTCAACGACTCCGTCCTTGTTCATATCACCGCGCTGTGGCTTGCCCGATGAGGATACTGTCGGTGTTGACGGTATGGAAGGAGCAGCGCCCTTAGCGCCTGTTACCTTCACATCATCAACAAAGAAATCAATAGTGCTGTCCTCAGTTTCAACATAGAATGACATATCCGAAGCACCTGCGGGGATAGTGTACTTATCGTTGGAGAGCTTTGTCCACTCGCCCTTCTTTACGACGCCCTTTGCGATGTCGGCGTACTGTGTGGTAGTGCCGTCGTTGTACTGGAGCGACAGCTTGAAGTTGTCGGAGTCGGTGCCGGAGTCGAATCTTACATAAGCCTCAAAGCCGTAGGTGCTGCCTGCCGAGAAAGAATAATCCAGCGGTATGGTAGCACCGTTCCATGCGGCGGTTCTGCTTGTGACTGCAAGAGAAGCTGAGCCTTCATGTGCAACAGACTTGCTTACCGAAACGGAAGCGGCGCCTCGTCCCGACCAGCCGTCCTCGCCGCTTTCAAAGCTGCTTCCGATGAGAGTCGCGATTTCGTCATCAGCTGCCAGACTTGCAGCGGTTGAGCTGCCGAAAACAGCGGAAGTGACCAGAGCTGCGAGACAAAGCGAAGTGATTTTCTTGGATTTCATAATTCCCTCCTGAATAATTTAATTAAAAACATCCTCATTGAATAATGCCGTGAAGTTTGTTTTTACGATCCCTCCTCATCATAAATGTTAGGTGAAAATAGATAATTTTCCTTCGGTTAGTTTGGCATTATTGTTTATTATCTTTGATGTTAATATACAATAAAACCGTGAATTTGTAAAGTAATTATTAACAAGACGGCAATTTTTGACTACTTCTCAGCAAGATTTGGTCAGAAAAACCGCAATTTCTTGCTGTTCATCAAAGCATTTTACCAATATTTTTACTTTGTACTCGACTGCGATGATAATTTGTTTACTTGTACTGCCCAAAAATTGCGAGGTGGACAAAATGACTGCGAATGATTATTATATAATTATAACATTTTCTTAAATAATATTGCTTTTGAACTGGAACTTACAGGAGAGCTTTTCTTTATATACCTTAAATTATCGCTTTGTGTACGAAAAAATATAACTTTTGTGCTGAAAAGAAAAGCTCCCGTCATCAACGGGAGCACATAAGCCTGTATGGATAATATTATTATGCTTGGTGGATAAAATGCAGATGAAGAACTCAGCAGCCTTTTCTGAGTCTTTTGTATACTGTCTGCCGCATGGTTATGAAGCAGGCGAGACCGCCGATAGTGTTTGAGACAGGTTCCGCAATGAACACACCGTCAACTCCGAGCCCAAGACGTGGCAGCAGCAGGGTCAGCGGTACTACTATTACTGCCTTTCTGAGCAGCGAGAAGAAAATGGCGTGTTTTGCGTCGCCCACAGCCTGGAATACCGATTGTCCCGCAAACTGGAATGACATGAATACAAATCCGAAGAAGTATATCCTGATAGCGGAGATACCGTGTTCAAGGAATGAGGCGTCGTTTGAAAAGATCATGAACCAGAACCGCGGAAAAATCAGCACAGCCAGCCATGCGGCCATAGTGTAAACGGCTCCTGCAAGGGTGTTGAAGCGGATTGCAGCCCTTACACGTTGATTTTTGCCTGCCCCGTAATTGAAGCTCATAACAGGCTGAGAGCCGCTGATAAGTCCGTGAACGGGCAGCATAAATATATCCCTGATAGAGTTGAGTACTGTCATGATGCCGACGTAAACATCGCCGCCGTAGATCTGAAGGGTAGAGTTGCAGGCAGCCTGCACGAAGCAGGTGGTGCCCTGCATAACAAAATTTGAGGCTCCCAGCTTGACTATGCTCAGGGCGATGTCAGGTGAAAAGCGTATATTATTCCGCCTGAGCCTCAGGGCTGCTTTTCTGCCTGTGAGAAAGCGGAGTATCCACAGTGCCGATGCCGCTTGACTTATCACCGTAGCTATAGCGGCGCCTGCAACGCCAAGTCCGCAGACGAAAATAAAGAGAGGGCCAAGGACTATATTCAGCACCGCACCTATGACCACTGTCATCATGCCTGTTTTAGGGAAGCCCTGGGCGCTTATGTATCCATTCAGTCCCGTATTGAGCATTGAGAATACCGTACCTGCCAGATAGTATCTTAGGTACTCTGCAGCGTAGCCGTAGGAGCTGTCGCTGGCACCGAGGAAGTAGAGAATGGGCTTGCAGAATATCTCACCGACTGCGGTGAGCAGCGCAGCGCTGATGATGAGCAGCAGGAATGAGCTGCCGAGTATCCTTTCAGCCCTGTTGTTCTTTCCTGCACCGTTTGCGATAGAGAACAGCGGCACGCCTCCCATTCCGAAAAGCGCAGCAAAAGCCACTATAAATGTCACCACGGGAAAGGTGAGGCCTATGCCTGTGAGAGCGGTACCGTCACCGCCGTTCATATGTCCGATGTAAATTCTGTCAACAACGTTATACAGCAGCTGTATCAGCTGGGCAAGCATCAGAGGTACAGCCTGAGCCAGGATTATCTTCCAGACCGGTCCTTCCGAAAAATCTTTTTTCATGTTATCATCTCCGTGTCATACATATATTATAGCACGGCTGCGGCTGTGTTGCAAATTTTTAAGCCGAAAAAATACCCGCAGGCAGTGAGACTGCCGCGGGCTTGTAATGAACGGTTATTTGTAATTCTTGAAGTAAAGACCGCCGTAGAGGCTGAACATGAGCTTTTCAAGGAAGGCGATGTCCGCTTTAGCACCTGTGAGGATATAGTTTTTTGCGATGCTGTTCATGCCGCTGGCAATGAAGTCCACGATGAATACTCTGCTGTCATCGGGGACATCGCTGATGAAGTGTTTGCAGTCCATCAGTGACTTGTACTGCACGTCATAGAGGAAGTGTATCATGTCATTTTTTACAAGGAGCCCGATAATGTGCTTTTTATCCACTATATAGCGGCTGTAGCCCTCGCAGAAGCTGCGGAACACAGCGGAGTGGCAGGATGTATCGTTTTCCTCGGGGAGGAAGCAGCAGTTATGGCTGAGCTCATACATTATAACATTTTCCTTTGTACCGAACAGGGAATAGAAGGTCTGGCGTGATACCTGAGCCTCGCGGCAGAGGTCGCTGACGCTTATTTCGCTGAAGGATTTCTCCTCAAGAAGCCGCAGAAGGGCCTCTGAGATGAGTTTCTGAGAGAGTAATGCTGATTTGTTGCTTCCCTGATACATGGACAAAATACCTCGCTTTGTAAAAGTTGGTTCAAGCTCCTTGACAATTGTCAAATACTATGATAATATTATAACAAAGGGGCGGACATTTGTCAAGTCCCTGAAGTAAAAAATAACGGAGGTCGTTAAAATGGCACAGGTTACAAAGGATACAAAGATAGGCGAGCTTCTCCAGCTTGACAAGGACGTATCACCTATTCTTTTCAGCATAGGAATGCACTGTCTCGGATGTCCTGCATCACAGGGCGAGTCCATTGAAGAAGCAGCAATGGTACACGGCGTGAATGCAGACGAGCTTGTTGATGCTATCAACAAGAAGCTTGCTGAATAATTTTTCAGGCTGATATGATAAGGAAAAGGCACCCGAAGGTGCCTTTTTTTCTTTTATATCTCGATGATATTGTGATCGTATACCAGAAGTGTATAGCCAACATTGTTGATAACTGTATTGGCGATACGCTGAGGCGGATCGAATGCGTAGGAGTTGGACTGCTGGAACAGGCTGTACTCATAATCCGAGAGAAGGAGGAAGTAATCCTTCTGGTAAGGATCTGTCTCATACCATCTTCTTGAGGACTGGTATGTTCTCATGCTTGCGCCGTTCTCGTTTACATCTATATCATAGACCTTGATCTTGTTGTTGGTGATAAGAGTAACTGAGTTAGCATTCCAGAATGTAGCATAGCCCTTTGTAACGCCCTGTTCCTCAAGGAAGTCAGCCAGCATGAACTGTGTGGTAGTCTTGTATGCGTCCTTCTTCATCTTTCTGACGTCATTGCAGTGAACGAGGCCGGTTACGAAGATGGGAACGAAGAGCACCACTGCAAGTCTTGCAACGTCTGCCTTTCTGGAGACAGCCCAGGTGAGGAAGAGTATGCTTACGATGAGTGAGGTGCCTATCATGGGGATTATTCTCCAGTCAGCAGCTGAGAGAACGCCGAATACATAGCCCATGATGTTTACAGCTGTAACAGCCCAGTGCATCCATATCCAGATGCGCATCATTCTTGCTCTGCGGTCGTCGCCGAACTTCTTGTAGAAGCAGGTCGCAACGATGGGGAGCACAGCAATGAGGATAGATGTCATAAGGCAGAGCATATTGGGAATGCCTTCCTTGCTGGCGAACTTGACGTTTGTAAGGCTCTCAACGCCCAGAAGCCTCATCCATGCGAAGGGGAGCTTCTGGAAGTGCTCAAGCCATTCCTCCATAGGTGAGAAATTGGAGTTTGCTTCCTGATAGCCTGCGGTCATATCGCCCAGGAGCTTGCCGTTGATATGATTGCCGATAACAGCCATTACAAGGAACACAACTGCTCTGAAAGCTACCAGAGCGGTCTTGCTGCTTAAAAGCTTGGTCTTTGCATCAACGAACTGTTCTGCGAATATAGCGCCTGCGAAGGGGAGAACGAACAGGGTGAAGCCTGTGATGCCGTCCAGACCTGTGCATACCATGAATGCGCAGATAAGAAGGAATATGATGATCCTGTGGATAAATGTCTTCTTGGCGTCCTTGCCCTCTTTTCTCAGAGCGGACGACTTGCCGCCAACAGTAAGTAGCCTGAAGTATAGGAATGCGCCTATGAGAAGGAAGAGTATTCCCAGGGAGTAGTAAATTGTGTGTCCCCAGAATATCTCTCGCATTTTCTTGGTGGAGAGGGTGATGGAAAGGAATATTGCTGTTCCCACCATTGAAAGCGGGAAGCTTCCCGTCGTCTCTCTTATCATGAACAGCATGAATACCGTGAGCAGTACGAAGAAGCACATCATTCCCACGATATGAGCAGTCATTCCGTAGCCGAACATATGGATAAGGGGTATCATTATGGTGCTTGTGCTGAAGGGCAGGAAGCAGGCATAAGAGAAATCCTTATCATAGGTGCGGCCGCTTTCCACGGAAGCCTCAGCCCATACGATGGTGTCGGTGCAGTCGGCGTGGAATTCAGCCTTTGAAGCAGTGGTAACGTAGTAGATAGTCACAGCGCAGACACCCAGGAACAGTGCAGCTGTGAGCACCCAGACAGCTATCTTGCCCAGAATATCAAGGCGGAGACGGCTTTTGAGAGCTGTCAGCTTTTCTGCCAGTGTCTTGGGCTCATCTGTTTCGGCAGGCTCCTCGGTCTTCTTGTCGGACTTGCCGCTCTTGTTTTTATCATCGGTGTTTTTACCGGACTTCTTGGTGTCAGAGCTCTTTTTGCTGCCGTTTTTGTTCTTGCTGCTGTCGCTGCTTTTCTTTTTAGCACCTTCCGCAGCCTTTTCAGCCTTTCCGGCAGCCTTTTTCACTGCCTTTTCGGCTGCTTCTTCGACCTTTTCTGCCTTTTCCGCAGCTTCTTCGGCAGCAGTCTCGGTAAGGTCGATGACTTCCTCGGCTGCATCTGAAGCAGTTTCGGTGAAGTCAAGTACCTCCTCAGCTGCGTCCTTTACGCTGTCGGCAGCCTTTTTAGTCTTGTCGTCCATATTTTTCCTCCATAAAAGGCAGGGGGGCGCATCACGCCGCCCCGCTATAATAAATTATGTCTTGTCCTTTTTAGTGTAGAGCAGTATCTTTCTTGCGAAGAAGTTCCACAGGAAGGATACGGCAGTAGAAACTACCTTTGCTATCATCTGATAAGCGCTGGTCTTATCGCTGAGCCATACCTCAAAGCCCTTGGTTATACCCATGGTTATGATGAGTCCCACAACACCTATGGCAGCAAATCCGAGGAACTCCACGAATTTGTTCTTGACGTTGGAGGTCTTGAATATCCAGAAGGTGCTGATGAGATAGTTGACGATGAGACCTGCCACGAATGACAGGGAATTTGCTGCGACGGCGAAGCGCTCACCGAAGACGAACTTGAAAAGAACGAAGGAAAGTCCCCAGTCAACGACAGTCGCAAGACCGCCGACGAAGATATAGCGGAAGAACTGTATGAGGGTATTGTCTGTATCTCCCACAAAGAGCTTCTTGAAGTCCTTGTCGCGGAAGATTTGTTTTATCTCGTTCATTACTTCTGCTTCTCCTCGTGGTATTCCTTCTCTGTATTTACGTTCCAGATAGCGGACTTATCGGTGCTGCCGCTCTTGATAGCCTTGACAGCCTCGAAGGAGGTGACCATAGAGTGGTCGATATTGTTATATCTGTGCTGACCGTTACGTCCTACGCAGTAGAGGTTGGGGATAGTATCGAGGTACTCGATGAGCTTGTCCATCTCGTCGTAGGTATCGAAATAAGCAGGGTAAGCCTTCTTCACCTTTTCCATGTGGGTGTCGATGACCTGGTCTGCGCTGTCGATAAGACCCAGCTTTACCATTTCCTTTACGCAGAAATCAGAGAACTGCTCCTCGGTCATGTTCCAGAACTTGTCGCCCTCGGTAACGAAGTACTCAAGACCTGCCCATACGGTATGGCCAAGGTCCTTTACCATGTAAGGAGACCAGTTGTTATAGATCTGGAAACGTCCCATCTTTACACGTCTGTCCTGAACGTATACCCAGCAGTCGGGCACGATATTGCCGACGGTCTTCATATTGGTCTTGTTCTTGAGCTTGAGCTTGGGAACGAGAACACCGAGGGTCATGTAGTCACGGTAGGGAAGACCTGCGGCGATCCTTGCAGCGTCCTCGGGAACATCGTTCATGCCTGCAACAAGGTCCTTGACAGGCATTGAGGAGATAATGCAGTCGCCGCTGAGCTCTACCTCCTTGCCGTCCTTTATATAAGTAACGCCTGTGAGGTTGTTGTTTTCGTCCTTGTGGAGCTTCTTAACGGCAGCCTCCATGATGATGGTACCGCCCAGCTTCTTGACTTCATCGGCAGTT
This sequence comes from Bacillota bacterium, assembly GCA_029572815.1. Classification (GTDB taxonomy): domain Bacteria; phylum Bacillota; class Clostridia; order Oscillospirales; family Ruminococcaceae; genus Ruminococcus. The sequence continues at coordinate 14,650 of JAKPUQ010000084.1, forward strand.
ACCTCCCAGAGCTGTCCGGGACCAAGCTTGGGGTACTTGAACTCCTCGATGAGAGAGGTATTTACCTTACGGTTCTTTACCTTGAAGAGCTTTCCGAAGAAGTCCTTGATGATACCCACGATAGACAGACCCTTGGTACGCTGTGCGCCCCATGAAGCGTCGATCTCGCTGGGGTGTCTGCCCCAGAGGTTTTCGGTGTAGTACTCGAAAAACATGGAGTAGAGCTCCTTACCGAAGCAGTTGATGTAGAAGTTCTCCAGATTGTTCTCGGGACGCTTGTGGATAGCAGCCTTGAGGTAGCTGAAGCCCACCTTCATAGTTGTGAAGAAGCCGAAATTCTTGATAGTCTCGGGCTTGAGCGAAACGGGGTAATCATAGAACTTGTCGTTGAAAAGGATACGTGACACTCTGTGTCTCTTGAGCATAACGCGGTCAGTGTGCTTGGGGTCGGGACCGCCTTCCTCAACGTTTACGTGTCTCTTGAGGAACTTATCGTCCGATGAGGGAACGCCCTGAACGGGAAGCATATTGTTCCACCACTGATTTACCTCGGGTATTTTTGAGAAGAAACGGTGGCCGCCCATATCCATACGGTTGCCCTTGTAGTTTACGGTCTTTGAGATACCGCCGATAGCAGAGGTCTCTTCGAGTACAGTGACATCGTATTCGCCTGAGCCGTCCTTGAGAAGCTCATAGGCAGCGGTAAGACCCGCAGGTCCCGCACCGATAATAATGACTTTTTTCATGTTTTATTACCTTTTCCCTTCCACGGAGCAGTAAGCTCCGAAAACAGTCTTATAATAATTAGACGCATGAGCGCCTGAAAACTCTCACCCTCAGGTGAGAATTTTTCGGGACAGCTGTTCAGAAAAGAGCATAACTATCCATAGTATAAATTACATTATAGCACATTGGTGAAGAATAATCAAGGGAAGGAAGTTCATTTTTGCACAAGAGCCGGGAATTTGATGCAATTCCTACAAAAACGAACAGACAAAATTGTGCTCTTGCACGAAGTCTGAGCCTGCCTGTGCAAAGAAAAAACTGAGTTAAGCACTTAGCCGTTAGCATAATGCAGGGGTGGATATTATCCGCCCGATAATAAAACGGCAAGGCCGCTTCCTGATGGCTAAAAGCTAAAGGCTAATGGCTTCAGAGAAACATAATGCCCCCGGACACTTTTCAGCGCTCAGGGGCAGAACTTCCATATCAGCACAAAAGTCAGGTGTGCTTTGGGTATTTACTTTTCAGAGCAGAACTCTACCTTTTCGCCGTTGAGGATCATATTTGTAGTCCTTACCGCGCACATCTTTCCGCACATGGAGCAGGTGTGTCTGTCAGCGGGGGGAGTGCTCTCGAAGTAGGCTCTTGCCTTTTCGCCGTCAACGGCTATCTCGAACATCTTGTCCCAGTCTACCTCGTGACGAGCCTCAGCCATAGCGTTATCGCGGTCTGTTGCGTGGGGTATGCCCTTTGCGATGTCGGCAGCGTGAGCAGCTATGCGGCTTGCGATTATACCCTCCTTAACGTCATTTGTATCGGGAAGGCGGAGGTGCTCTGCGGGAGTTACATAGCAGAGGAAGTCCGCACCGCTTGCAGCAGCGATAGCACCGCCGATAGCGGAGGTGATGTGGTCATATCCGGGGAAGATATCGGTTACCAGAGGTCCCAGGACGTAGAATGGAGCGTTGTGGCAGATACGCTTCTGGAGCTTCATATTTGCGGCGATCTCGTTCATAGCCATGTGACCGGGGCCCTCTACCATTACCTGAACGTCCTTAGCCCAGGCTCTTTCTGTGAGAGCGCCCAGCTCGATGAGCTCGGAGATCTGTCCTGCGTCTGTAGCGTCGTCGATACATCCGGGGCGGAGAGCGTCTCCCAGGGAGATAGTGCAGTCGAACTCGCGGAGTATATCCAGTACCTCGTCATAGTGCTCGTAGAAGGGGTTCTCGTTGCCTGTCATCATCATCCATGCGAACAGGAGTGAGCCGCCTCTTGAAACTATGTTCATCTTGCGCTTGTCTCTGCGGAATGCCTCAACAGCGCGGCGGTTGATACCTGCATGGATAGTCATGAAGTCAACGCCTTCCTCAGCGTGAGCGCGGACAACTCTCAGGAAGTCCTCGGCAGTTATCTCAAGGAGGTCCTTTTCCAGGTAGCCGATAGCGTCATACATGGGAACTGTGCCTATCATAGCAGGCGACTTTTCTATGAGAGCGGTGCGGAATGTATTGGTCTTGCCGTAGTTGGAGAGATCCATGATAGCCTCGGCACCGAATTTAAGCGCCATATCAACCTTTTCCATCTCTACGTCATAGTTTTTGGCGTCGCCGGAGATACCCAGGTTCACGTTTATCTTGGTACGCATTCTTGTGCCGATACCCTCGGGAGAAATGGACTTGTGATTGATATTACATGGGATGCAGACCTCGCCCTTTGCCACCAGCTCGCGGAGCTCCTCGGCGCTTATATATTCCTTTTCAGCGACTATCTTCATCTCGGGAGTGATAATGCCCTTCTTTGCCGCTTCCATCTGTGTACTGTAGTTTCTCATTTTTATTTCCTCCATATAGTATGGAGCCGGGAGCGCGGGGGAGCATGTCATGCTCCTGTCTCCCGGCTTCCAGTTATTGTTTTTTTGCAAATATCTTCTTTGCGGCAACACACATTATAATAGTAGCCGCCATGTCGGGCAGAGTATTTCCCACGGGAATGTCCACCCTCATAAGTACCCTGTACAGCGCAAATCCCAGCACCCACACGATACAGCTTATTATGTCGAAGCTCTTGTCTGAGCTGTCCTTTTTCAGAATGAAATGGTCTGCTATCTGAACGGCTATCATAGGCGCGAACACCGAGCCGATGAGATAGAGGAAGTCAGTGATATCGTCCATGGGGAAGATAATAGCCCCCGCAGTACCGATGACCGCAGCTGCTACAGCTATCCATTTGCCCTTGAGCTTTGCGAAGATTGACTCTCCCGAGATACCTGCGGAATAGGCATCAAGGAAGGTGGTGGTAACTGTTGAGAATACCACGATGAGGAGACCCGCAATGCCGAGGCTTGCCTTCACCATTATCTGAGCGATGTCATATTCGCCTGTGAATATAGCAGCTCCCATGCCGATAACGTACATCCAGCAGCTTATAATGCCGTAGACGATGGCGCTGACAGCTGTAGCTGCCACAGGCTTTTCAGCCTCTCTCGTGTAGTCGCTTATGAGTGGCAGCCATGAAAGGGGCATAGCCACGGATAGCTCCACAGCTGCGCCGAAGCTCATGCTCTCCTCGGAGATGGGGAGCTCGCTGCCGTCAAAGAATATTATCTTGCAGAGTATGAGCGTAAGTACGAACAGAGCAGCCATGGCGACAGTATTTACCTTGCCCAGATTTTTTATGCCGATGAGTATCCAGAGTATGATAAGTCCGCCAATGACCAGACACCACACCCAGCGTCCTGCGCCGAAAATGCCGTTTGCGGCCAGAGCGCCGTCGTATATCATGATAGCCGTCCAGCCAACCAGCTGCAGCACGTTCAGGGCTGAGAAGAAGATACCGCCCTTGCTGCCGAAGCTCATCTTTACGGTCTCCATAGCGCTTCTGCGGGTTCTGCCGCCGATGAGTCCCGCAAGGAAAAGCATGGTGCAGCCGATGACGTGACCGATGATGACTGCCAGGAGACCTTTTCCGAAGCCCAGGGGAGCGAAATATGTTCCCGTGATTATCTCGGCAATGGATACACCTGCGCCGAACCAGATAAGTCCGTTTTCATATATTGAGGTGCGCTTCTGTTCCATCACTCAGCCTCCAGGGCAAATCTGCCTGTAAGAGCGAAAGCGTGAGCCATGGAACCGCTGCCCTTTCCGAGGTCCAGCATTGCAGCCAGAGCCCCCGATATGTATTCCTTAGCCCTCTCTACAGACTCCTCAAGGCCGAAACCCTTAGCCAGATTTGAGGCTATGGCGCTGGAAAGAGTGCAGCCTGTGCCGTGGGTGTTTGGATTGTCGATACGTTTTCCGTTGAACCATGCAGTTTTGCCGTTATTCCAGAGCAGGTCATTTGCGTCGCTGAGACTGTGACCGCCCTTGCAGAGCACTGCACAGCTGTATTTGCTGCCTATGATCTCTGCGGCTTTTACCATGTCCTCCTGCGAGGATATTTTCATATCCGCCAGTATCTCCGCCTCGGGGATATTTGGAGTCACCACAGTGGCAATGGGGAGAAGCTCCGACCTGAGAGTCTCCACAGCCTCCTCGGCGATGAGCCTTGAGCCGCTGGTAGCCACCATAACGGGGTCTACAACGATGTTCTCCGCCTTGTATTCGCGGAGCTTTGCAGCAATGGTGCGTATAAGCTTGTCGGAGGAGACCATGCCTGTCTTTACTGCGTCGGGACGTATGTCCGTAAACACAGCGTCAAGCTGCATGGATAGAAATTCAGGCGTTACCTCCATAATACCTGTTACGCCGGTCGTGTTCTGGGCTGTGAGAGCGGTTATAGCGCTCATAGCGTAAACACCATTCATGGTCATTGTTTTAATGTCCGCCTGAATGCCGGCGCCTCCGCAGGAGTCGCTTCCTGCGATCGTTAATGCTGTTTTCATGTACATTTCTCCTTTTCGGTAATTTCGGGATCTCTCCCCAGCATTAATTTTGTATAGCGAGACAAGGTGGTGCCCCCCGGTGTCCCGCTTTTGATAATTCATAATGCATAATTCATAATTCATAATAAATGTCGCCGATACGATATTAAAGGCATAATTATGTTCTGTCCGCGTAAGCGGACACCAAAATTATGAATTATGGATTTTTAATTATGAATTGAAAAAAGGTGTGCCCGCAAAGAGAGACACACCTTCATTGCAAAAGTATTTCCCTCCGTTGGCATTATCCAAATCAGGTAAGGTCGGAGTTTACAACTCCCTCTCAGCCTGTTCACAAGCTCCCTTTTTTTATTATTATACCACTTTTATATGAATTGTCAAGCGGCTTGCGGCATTTGTTTGCTGAAAAATATTGAAAAAAACCACGATCTGTGATACAATGACAATAATAAAGTTAAATCGGAAAGAGAATGTAAAGGAGGGGATTACTGTGGGTATGCAGACAATTATTGCTGATGTAGCTGTTGTTGGCTTATTTATCTATCATGGGCTGGATGTATTCTATAAATACAGGTGCTACACCGATGAGGTGGAAGCCACACTCAGAGATGTGGATACAAGCACTCTGAAGATCCCCGGCGAGGAAAGAAGGTTTACCTTCACATACACCTTTGTCTATACTTACAGCGGCGTCGAGTATCAGCATATCGTCAGGTCGAATTCCTCGATCTATGATAAAGACGACTCGATCATTCTCAGGATAAATCCCGTATTCCCCGAAGAGTATATAGTTCCCGGTGAGTTCATAGCACGAAAGCGGAAGTCCTTCGCAGTATTGCTGATAACTGTAGTTCTTCTGGTCCTGATCCATTTAGGCATCGAGGGCTTTCATTTTTAGATATACTGACTATAAAAAATGAGAAGGAGAGTTCATGCTTATGCTGATGTTTCCGGCAGCCGCATATATTGCATTCTTGTTTTCCGTATAACGGAACATTCATATATAAATACAGTGGTCGGTGCTCTCACTGACCCGCCCCCTGTCAAGTAGACAGCGCAAAAAACAAAAATATTCTATGTTGTGACTAAAAGCAGTCTGTGCAATTTGTGCAGGCTGCTTTGTTGTTAGCAAATGGCAAGCACCGACCAGCTAAGCAGCATACGCTTC